>CAWEUW010000008.1:0-711882 GCA_963812375.1 uncultured Acidimicrobiia bacterium
TCGACCATCCCGGCTTCGAACAGCAAACGACGGAGGCGGAACAGTCGCCGCGTCGGTGGCGGCGCATCGCCTCGGTCAGTCTTGGGGTGGTGTCGATCGCCTCGCCAAGGTTCGTCGAGGTCGTCAACCGTGAGCGAGCTTGGGGGTCGACCGGTGAAGGCACACACAGTTCAACGACCTCCCCATCCCACGCCACCTCGTAGAACCGCTTACAGCGGTTGTGCTCGTCCTTCGTCGTGAAGGAGTGTGAGCACTGCGGCGACCCTTCGGTGTACCTGGGGTTCGTCGGTCAAGCCGAGTTTGAGGAATATGGACGTGGTGTATTTCTCGATCGATGACTCGGACAGGTGAAGCTGCTCGGCGATTCCCGCGTGGTTCTACCTTGCGCCATTTGTTCGAGTACCTCGAGTTCGCGCCCTGTGAGGTGTTGTAGACGTGAGGACGAGCGGTGGGTGTTCTGCTCGACGAGGGCGGCTACGACGTCCGGGTCGATGACAGAACCACCATTGGCGACCTGTCTCACGGCCTCGACCAACTGAGCTGGGTTCCCGACTCGTTCTTTGAGCAGGTATGCCAGACCCTGGGTCCCGTCGCTGAGCAACTCGAGTGCGTAGGTGGCATCAGCGTACTGGGACAAGACGACGACTCCTACGTCTCGGTTCGAGGCCCTTATGCGCAGCGCGGCGTCAATGCCTTCGGTTTGATGACCTGGCGGCATCCGGATGTCGGTGACAATCACATCGGGCCTTAGGGCTGGAACGATGTCTTCCAGCTCGGTGGCGGTCCCCACGACGGCGACGACCTCGATATCGTCCGCGTCGTCGAGTGTGCGGCGGGTCCCTTCACGCACCAAATAGTGGTCCTCGGCGATAACGACCCGCAGCGATGAGGACATCACTTCCCTTCCGCTGCGGTGAGGGCAAGCGTGGCGGACACGGTGGTCCCAATGCTCGGGCTGGCACTCACATCGAGACGACCTCCGAGGGCCGCCAGCCGCTCGGAGAGGTTCGTCAGCCCATGCCCGTGCGATGCTGCCTCATCGAAGCCTGATCCGTCGTCGCGGATGCTGATGTGGAGAGATCCGTTTGAACGGGACAGTGTTATCTCGACCTGACTCGCGTCGGCGTGCTTGAGGCTGTTGGCAAGAGATTCGGCCACGGTGTAGTAACCGGCACCCTCGATCTCCTCCGCCAGGCGGAGGCTCCTGAGTGACAGGTCAGCCCGTACCAGCACGGGTACCGGGTTGCGGGCGGCGAGCGCTTCCACAGCGGCCAGCAGCCCGCGGTCTCTGAGCAGGCTTGGGTGAATCCCGCTGGCGAGCTCACGGAGGTCTCCCAGCACTCTCTCCAATCCGGCTTGCAGCGAAGCCAATTCCTCGACGACCGCATCAGGTTCCCTACTCAGCTGCGTTCGTACGCGCCCGAGCCTGGCCGATCAGTGCGACAAGATCCTGTTGCACGCCGTCGTGGATGTTGCGCTCCATCCGGCGTCGTTCCGTCTCCTCGGCCCGGACCAGCCGAGCCCTCGACGCAGCCAGCTCAGTGGCCTGCTCGGAAAGTTGGGTGGTCAAGCGGACATTGCGTACCGCGAGAGCTGCCTGACGAGCCAGGGTAGCCACAACCGCCTGGTCCTCATCGGTCATCTCGCCACTCGTCTTCGGTCCGCATTCGACGATTCCAAGCCGGTCTACGCCGAGGATGATCGGCACCGTCAAAACAGGCGTGCGCTGGTCCACGGGGTTGGATGGCTCCAGAACGACGCGGGCCCACTCCAACCCCAGTCCGTCTTCGAGTGCTGTCGCCATCAATGGCAGCAAGGACTCCAACTCGTATGTGTCTTCCAGCGTGGCGCCAAGCCGTGCGATCACCCTTGTGGGGTCCGGCTTGGCGCCGAACACCCATCGGTCGGCGATGCGTTCGAGCCAGGCACGGAGAGGCTGCAGGGCCAGGGTCGCCATCACGGTCAACGTGATCGCCCAGCCGACCGATAGACGCTGCCCAAAGGCCAGCCCGAGCCGGGCAGAGACTCCCACGTACAAAGCGGCGATGGCCAGCCACAGGGTGCCATATACCACAGACCGGCGCAGGATCCGGTCGACATCCACTTCCTCAGGGGCCAAGAAAGCGAAAGCCAGCGAAACCGCCAGTGACACCGTCGTTCCGATGAAGAGAACGGATACAAACCAATCGGGCAAGTCGAACAGGACATAGGTCAACAGGGCGAAGGAGGCGGTGAAGGAAGGAAGCAGGAGCCACCGAATCTGCTTTCGTTCGGCCGATGCGAGGCGTCGATAACGGAGCACCAGCATCACCACTCCTCCGAGCACGATCACCGAGGGCGCCAGGTTGTTCAGGGCCTGTGCCAGACCGAGGTCGAAGCCGATACCGACGAGATGGAACGGGTTGTCGATGGGGTCGGTCACGAAGTAGTCGGGGAGGGGTATGACGGGAGTAGCCACCAACAGAACAACGGGGACGATCAGCAACCACCAGGTGGTCTTGAGGGTGCGATGTTCGAACCGACGGTAGATCTGGCCGTCTGGGAAGAGTCCGATCACATAGGTGAAGCAGATTGTGGAGATCAAGCCGAGCAGCTGAGCGAAGAAATTCAACAGAGCCAGGGTGTCTGCCCCTGCTGACGCCGTGGTCCCCATAGCCTCACCTAGGAGTTGGGCGAAGACGGAGACACTGGCCCCAACCGCGAACCAGCCCGAGAGGGGGTGCCGGGGGAGCCGCCATCGGACGAACGCTGCCACCGAGACCATCACCGTCGCTGACAGGAACCACGGCAGCGCATCGGGGATCTCAGCTACCAACACATAGATGACTGCGGCCGGACCGGCGATGAGTCCGGACATGAGGAGGGGGTTGGGAAGCCAGTCCGGGCGGATGCGGGGGCAGGCTGCCCACGCCCGGCCGGCAACTGGCTCGATGGGGAAGACATCAGCTACCAATCATCGCGTGCTTGTTGTCCTCATGTGACGGGGGCAACCAGAGACCGTGGGTAGGGCCAGCCAGAACGTGTTCGGTGGTAAGCGGGATGGGAGTCGACCGTGTGCCCTCGTACGGTCAGTGGACGGGGCGCGTAGGCAGTCACCGGTTGCCGCCTCAGATACGAAGGACCGATACGAGGAGAAGGGGACGATGAGGTCGCCTGAGAAGAACAGCCATCAGACTCGGGCAAGTCAGGAGGACGTGTGCGTAGGACGTTGCTAGTGGCCACCGTGACCATCGTCCTCGTGGGCATGCTCTCGGGGACGGCGATCGCCTCCGAGTGCATCGAACGCGAGCAAGAATCAGGCGGCGGGCGCGCAGCTGGTTCTTGGTCCCGACTTCCAAACACCGATCTACATCAGCCAGGGACTCCAGAAACGTCTCGAGCAGGGCGTCATCGACGCCGAGACGTTCGAGGAGGAGTTCCACGGCCTTGTCGCCTTCGATACCGACGGCGATGGTGTCGCCGACCTGAGCACCTGGATCGGCGTCGGACCCGACGGTGAAGTACCGCTGGCCGCGGAGTTTGCAGGCCCAGCGTGTCAAGGGCTCACGAACATAGGCATCTACCTCGAGCAGTGCCCTCGGCGCCTGAGACAGAGTCGGCAGAGGAGACATCGAGGTCTGTGAGATCGAGATGCTCTGTCTGTACTGACCACCTATTGCCGATGGATGAGCGGAGCCATCATGGACCGCCCAACTGAACTAACGGAGCAGGATCTGAGTCCGCAGCTGAGGTTGGTCTCGCTGCTGTTCCTCATCGTCGGAGTCGTCTTCCTGGCATTGATCTTCAACCCGCCCATCTTCGGTTACTTCGACATGTCAACGACTCGAGACGAGGCGGTTGCCTACGTGCGGGACAATCTGACAGCCCTGCGGTGGGCGTTCACCGGGCTGGGACTCGTTGACCTGCTGCTTGGCGCATCCTTGTGGCTCTGGGGCAGCCGAGTGCGCAGAACCGTCTCGGGCGGAGAGGCAACCGCTGCCACGATGGCCGCCTGGGTCGGGCTGTGGGGCGGCATCGCCGGACTGGTTGCCCGTCCCGTCCCCGCCTGGTTCCAGAGCGTTGAGGACTTTGCCAACACGGGAGACGTCAGCTTCGATGTGCTGGGCATCATCTTCCTGACCGGCATGCTCGGCTGGACCATCGCCTTCGTCACCTTCGGCATACTGATAATCCGTGGCCCGATGCCGACATGGCTTGGGATCGTCCTGATACTATGCGGGCTTCTGCCCGCCATCGGGGCCCTGCCGTTCTGGTATTACCTCGGCGCGATCGTCCTCGGTATCACAGGCCTGGTCCGCTTCCGCAGCGCCGGCGTGCTTACCGCTTAGCCGACAGTGGTAGCGGTGCTCTTCGTTCCGGTCGGCACGATCCTCCCACTCGTCGTGCCCTTTCCAGTGGCACTCACCGGGCTGATCATCCTCGCGACCCCACCAAGCCGATGGGCCAACGACCGGGATCTCAATCGAGCCGAAGTCCAACCGGCGCCGTTAGAGGGGAGAACACCATGACCGTCACCAGGGAAAGGAAGGCGCCCTCGGCTGGCGCTGGCCGTGGACCTCCGGCGGCTCGTGGACCCGGCGAGAGCCTGGAGATCGTCCTGCGACGAAGAGAAGGGAGAGGAGAATGACGGCGAGAGCGAAACCAGTTTGGGTCGTTGGCGCTTTGGGTCTGACCGTGGCGGCGCTGGGGCTGGCGATGGTGGTGGCGGGTCCGGTGGGGGCACAAGACGAGGAGGAGGTGCGCCTCGGCTTCGGGCCGGTGGGAGTCGCCCGGGGCCAGACAGCGGTGCTCAACGTGGCGCTGGTGGCCCTCCCTCCGAGCCCCTGCCAGGTCACCCTCAGCTTCTACGACAGCTCCGGTGCCCTCCTCGGTACCCGGGAGGAACCGGCCACGGCGGTGGTCACCCTGGAGGAACCCAACGTCACCGCCTCCCTGGAACTGCCCGCCGATCAGGTGCTGGGAGAGGGCGAGCTGCGGGCCGAGATCCTGCCAGCGGTCCAGTTGCCACCCAACCCCTGCGCCGACGTGGTGGCCACCCTGCAGGTCTACGACTCCAACGGTCGAACCAGCGTACTGGTCCACCCCGCCGACCTGGCAGGGCTCAACCCCCAGCCCGAGCCCCCCAGCTAGGACACGGTTCCTTCGCACAGGTAGGTGCCCTTGCCATGATGGCGGCCCGCCTGCACATCGTGCTGTGGTCGTTGTCCGCAGCTTGATCGACGGCATCAGCCCCGCGATCCTGGTCGCCAAGGCAGAGGGCCACGGCTGTCGCCGCTATCCCTCTGCACACGTTGCTGAGTTGGATGCGCTAGCCCAGTTAGGCGAAGCCGCCGACTTGAAGACACGCCCGGGCCTAATTCCCACCTTCCAAGCCAGTCAGCGGCTAGACGTTAGACCCCACACCTCTGAGCGGAACCCTCAGATCCTTGTTGAGAAGGACACCGATCCGGGTTATGTCCAGCAGCGCTCACTGCGCGATACCAGCTCTGGAGCCGTCGTCAGCGACGCCGCGAAGAACCGACTCGCCGGCGGTCGCGGAAGGCGGCAGTCTCCTTCGGGCACCAGAGGTCTCTGGAACGGAGCCCGCGTTCAGCCACATGAATCGGCTGTGACCATTCGAATGTCTCCCCACGCGATGTTGCCCGAGAAGTCTTCGGTCGTGTTGGGCTCCGCTTGGATGCGAAGCCGCAGGTTGTCCCTAACGTCCACGTCGATCGAGGCAGGTGGGTCACTCAGCGAAACGTCCGGACCGTCGAGGACATCCTGCGGGAGATCAGAGACCAGGTCCAGGTTCTCCTGCCACGCTGATCGCTGCACTCAGGGGCACAGACCCGACATCGCCAGTCTGTTGGACGACCCAGGTTGCCGATGTGCGTGCGGTGCTTCGTAGCCTCGGATCTGCCTGTCGGATCCGCCAGGCGTGGTTCGTGGAGAAGGTGGGGTGACCGCGGCGGTCATCCCCCGGCAAAGGAGGAGACGTGATCGAGTACTTGACCGCCTCTTACGGCGCGTGGATGCCCCACAACTCGGATCGGGAGGCATGGTGAGGCTTCTTCTCACGTCCGGGGGCGTGACGAACGCCAGCATCCGAGACTCGTTGGTCGGTCTGCTGGGAAAGCCGATCGCCGACGCCAACGCCCTGTGCATCCCGACCGCGCAGTGGGGTCACCCCATGTGCGGGCCCGTCTCGGTGCGGAACTTCGTTGTCGGCCAGCCGCCGTCGCTCATGTCCAGCCTGGGGTGGGGGTCGGTGGGCGTGCTGGAGCTCGCCGCGCTGTCCAGCATCGGCGAGGAGCGCTGGGTGCCGTGGGTCCGGGAGGCCGACGTCCTGCTCGTGGACGGCGGCGACGCGGCGTACCTGGCTCACTGGATGCGGAAGTCAGGGCTGGCGGACCTGCTCCCGTCGCTGCCGGACACCGTCTGGGTCGGGGTGAGGCGGGGAGCATGGTGATGACGCCCCGCATCGGTGACCACTTCGTCAGCTGGACGTCGCCCGAGGGCGACCGGACCCTGGGGGTCGTCGACTTCTCGATCTTCCCGCACCTCGACCACGAGATGATGCCGGAGAACACGCTGACCGACGCGGAACGATGGGCGGCCAGCATCGCGGGTCCGGCTTACGCGATGGATGACGAGACGGCCATCAAGGTGGGCGACGGCGACCTCGAGGTCGTCTCAGAAGGGCACTGGAGACACTTTCCCTCCTAGGCTGCGAGGCATCGGGGAGGCGGCCTCCTCGTCGCCACACGCCCAGTGGTGCTGGAGCCGAAGAACTCAAGACAGGAGCTGCGGACATTCAGTCCGACCCTCCTGAGTTCAACGTCGCGAAATCTCTGCTTCAGTCTTGTGCCGGCCCTGTGCCCCTCCGCGTCGAGCACGAGGTAGGAATCGGGCCGAATCGCCCGACTGGCCGAGAGAGTCATGAAGCCGGAAACCCTTGTCCGCAAGGGTTTCCGGCTGTCCACAGGCTCCGGGGGAGGGACTCGAACCCTCAACTTTCGGATTAACAGTCCGACGCTCTGCCAATTGAGCTACCCCGGATCGAAGCCGCGCGGACCCACCCGTGGGAGAGTTCGCGTGAGCCCAAGGATAGCGCTCAACGTCCCGTCCACCGGCTGAGGAACCTCGTCGCCGAGGGCCTGGAACGGTTACTCGGGCCCCCTCAACCAGTCGGGCCGGGCGGACCGGTGAGGACCGTGGGGACGTACTCGAGCAACTGGATTCTGCCGTCGAAGGTACGGCTGGCGACCATGTCGAGGGCGACATCGGGATAGCCGTCGTAGATCCGCTCGCGGCCGGTGCTCCCGGTGATCACCGGGAAGACGACCACCCGGAAACGGTCCACCAGGCCCGCCTCCAGCAGCGACCGGCACAGGGTGAGGCTGCCAAGGGTGCTCATGCTGGTGCCGTCACGCTTCATCGCTCCCACAGCCTCGACCGCATCCCCGCTGACCAGCCGGGTATTGGCCCACGACAACGGGGCCTCCAACGTCGAGGAGAACACCACCTTCGGCGATCTGGTGAGCTCGGCCATGGCCGCGTCCTCTTCGGCTGTCTCGTCCGCTTCCGATGCCGCGGACTCGGCGGCGAATCCCGACATCAGCCGGTACGTGTTCGCCCCCATCAAGATCGTGTAGTCGCGTTCGGGCCGCTCGTCGAGCCAGGCGAGATACTCGGGGCCCTGGAGTCCCCACCACCCCGGCCAGCCTTCTGCGGATGCGTAGCCGTCCAGTGAGGTGATGAAGTCGACGATCAGTTCCTGCATCGAATCTCCTTTGGGTCGACGACCCGGCGGACGGCACGGCCGTCGTCAACGGTTGTATAGCTCACCGTCACGCCATCAGGCGACGGCACGCCAACCCGTGTGACCGAGAAGGCGGTAGTACGGTTGACCGCGATGAGCGTCAACCGCTTCGTGGCGTTGCTTCGCGGCATCAACGTCGGCGGCCGCAACCCGATCTCGATGCCGGACCTGAGGGACGCTTTCGAAGCCGAGGGCTACCGGGATCCCAGAACGTACATCTCGTCCGGCAACGTCCTGTTCGAGTCGGACACGGCGCGTGGCTCACTCGAGGAAGAGCTCGAGGCGATGCTCGAACGCCGGCTCGGCGTTGACTTGGTTGTGGTCGTTCGATCCCACCGCCAGATGCGCAACCTCGTCGACAGGTCGCCGAAAGGGTTTGGCGACGAGCCCGACCTCCATCACTCTGACGTGATCTTCCTCAAGTCCCCACTCTCCCCGAGTCGGGCGTTGCGGGTCGTCGCCGTCCGGGAAGGTGTCGACCAGGTGTGGCCGGGAACCGGAGTTCTCTACTTCGCCCGCCTGAGCGCACGTCGTACCCAGAGCAAGATGAGCAGCATCGTCGGTACGCCGGAGTACCAGATGATGACGATCCGGAGTTGGAGCACGACGACCAAGCTGCTCGGACTCTTGGACGAGCGATAGCTGGGAGGACGATACGGTCCGGATGCTGGGAACCGGCTGTTCAGTCACCTCCGATCTGCCGTCGATGTTTACGCCCGGGCCTGATCGGGGATAATGAGCCCATGATTGGATTCAAATCAGGCGTAATCATCGGGTTGGGCGTCGGGTACGTGTTCGGAGCCCGTGCGGGGCGGGAGCGCTACCTGCAGATCATGGAGGCGTGGACCAACGTCCGCGGCGACGAGCGGGTCGGCGCCGTGGTCGACAAGGCGGCCGGCATCATGGCGGCACCGAGCGAACAGGTGCGCGAGATGATCGGTGACGGTCTGCGCTCGGTCAGCGACGCAGTCGACTCGGTCATCGACGCCGTCGATCCGGATACCGCGGTCGACGCCGATCCCGACACGGCGACCTCGTAGGCCTCCGAGCCTTCACGCTCCTTCGAGGTAGCCCTCCAGCCGCCTCGACCGGGCCGGCTGGCGCAGCTTGGCCAGGGCCTTGGTCTCGATCTGGCGGACCCGCTCCCGGGTGACGTTGAAGTGGGCGCCGACCTCTTCGAGGGTACGCACCTTCCCGTCGGCCAGCCCGTAGCGCATGATCAACACCTGGCGCTCCCGGTCGCTCAACCCCTCGAGCGCCAACCCGAGGTACTCCTGCAAGAGACGGAATGACGCCGCCTCGATGGGGACGTTGGCGTCGTTGTCCTTGACGAAGTCGGCCAGCGTCGAGTCGTCGCTATCCCCCAGCTTGGTCTCCAGCGACACCGGGTCGAGGGCGATGCGGCGCAGCTCGGTGATCCGGTCCGGCTCCATCTCCATCTCGACGGCGACTTCCTGGATGGTCGGCTCCCGCCCCAGCTCCTGCATCAGCGCCCGCTGCGTCTGGGACAGCTTGTTGATCGTCTCGATCATGTGCACCGGCACCCTGATGGTGCGCGCCTGGTCGGCCAGCGCCCGGGTCACTGCCTGACGGATCCACCAGGTGGCGTAGGTGGAGAACTTGAACCCCTTGCGATAGTCGAACTTCTCCACGGCCCGGATCAACCCGAGGTTGCCCTCCTGGATGAGGTCGAGAAGCGACAGCCCCTTGCCGACGTACCGCTTGGCTATCGACACCACCAACCGCAGGTTGGCCTCGACCAGCCGTTTCCTCGCCTTGTCCGCCTGGCGCACCGCCCGCTCGATGAACACCTTCTCGTCGATCGACAGGTCGCCGCCGGCGGCCAGCTTCTCCTCGGCGCGGATCCCCGCCTCCATCTGCATCGACAGCTCCACCTCCTGCTGCGAGGTCAGTAACGGGTAGCGCCCGATCTGCTGCAGGTACATCCGAACTGGATCGGAGATGAGCACCATGTCGTCGTGGGGCAGGTCGGTGGCGGCCAGGGCGTCGTTGGAGTCCTCGCGAATCTCGATGTTTGCCGCCGCCAGCGCCACCAGCACCTCGTCGAGCGCCTCGGCGGGGGCCTCGTTCTCCTCGAGGTCCTGGTGGATCTCGGTGACCACCAGGAACCCGCGCTGACGTCCCCGTTGGAGGAGGTCGCCGATGATCTGCTGACCGTCACGCCCTCACCTGCCTCGGCACCGCTCCGTCCCTCGACACGGTACCGGCTCCCACCGCCCGCGGGAACGGGTTCGTCGGTCAGGGTCAATCGAGCACGGTGGCGCTGCGGATGCGGTCTCGCTCGCGCTGCAACACGATCAGCTCGCCGACCAGGTCCGACGGCGTGTCACCCGCCGCCTCGGCCGCCTCGATGGCGCGATGGATCCGGAATGTCTCCGCTTCCACCCGTTCCAGCCGCAGCTTGCGGATGACGTCGTCGGCGTCACCGAGCGGCGCCTCGTCGAGCGCGGTGCGACGCAGGAACGAGGCGAGGTCGTCGTCGGCCCCGTCGAGGAGCCTGCCCAGGTTCGGGTCCTCGCCGGCCGGCAGCGCCGAGATGGCCGGGCCCACCAGTTCGAACCCGGCGCGATGGCGGGGGGCGGCGAACAGCTCGGCGTCGACGTCGTGCCGGCGCACCCCCGGGTCGTTGGCCAGCACCAGGCGCAGCAGCTCGCGCTCGGCCCGCTCCTGCGCGGTCGTCGGCGGCCGGGGCGGGGATCGCCGACACCGGCACCGCCCCTTCCGGCTGGGCGGCGCGGGTGATGACGGCTCGGTCGACGCCGGTGCGTCGAGCCACCCGGTCGACGTAGCCGGAGCGAACCGCCGGATCGGGGTGGAGCCTGATGAGCCGGGCCGCCGCCGTGGCCGCCTTCACCTTGGCCTCGGGCTCCGCCATGTCGTAGCCGTCCAGCTCACGGTCGATGCGGAACTGCAGCAATGGCACCGATTCCTCGACGGCGGTGATCAGCGAGTCCCCCAGGCCCTCCTGGAGCAGGTCGGCGGGGTCACGCCCGTCGGGGAACCGTGCCATGCGCAGGTCGAGGTCGCCGGGCACCGAGCGATCGAAGCCGCGCAGCGCGGCGCCGGTGCCGGCGGCGTCGCTGTCGAAGGCGAGCACGACCCGGCTGCTGAACCGGCGCAGCAGGTCGAGGTGCTCCTCACCGAGGGCGGTACCGCAGGTGGCCACCGCCATCGGATATCCGGCGAGGTGGAAGGCGATGACATCCGTGTAGCCCTCCACCACCACCGCCCGGTCACCGCGGACGATCTCCGACTTCGCCCGGTCGAGCCCATAGAGCAGCCGCGACTTGTGGTAGATCGGTGTCTCCTGGGTGTTGAGATACTTGGGCCCGTCGCCCTCGAGGTCGCGGGCCCCGAACCCCACCGGGTCTCCCCGCAGATCGGTGATGGGGAACATCAAACGTCCCCGGAAGCGGTCGATCAGGCGACCGTGTGTGGACCGGGAGCCGAGCCCGGCCTGCTGGATCGTCACCGGCTCGTGTCCCTTGGCGGCGAGGTGGGTGACCAGGGTGTCCCAGGCCGGTGGGGAATACCCGAGGGAGAACTGGTCGACGACGGCGCCGTCATAGCCCCGGCCCCTCAGGTAGCTCCGTGCCGACCCGGCGTCGTCGCCGGTCTTCAGGCGCTCGTGGTAGAAGGCGACGGCGTCGCCGACGGCGGCGACGAGGAGCTCGCGCCGGCCTCGCCGCCGTTGCTCTCCAGGGCTCTCGGTGAGGGTGATGCCGACCCGGCGCGCCAGGATCTCCAGCGCCGTCGGGAAGTCGACGCCCTGGGTCTCCTGGACCCAGGTGAAGACGTCGCCACTCTTGCCGCAGCCGAAACAGTGGTACAGCCCGCGCCCCGGATCGATCGACAGCGAGGGGGTCTTCTCGTCATGGAACGGGCAGATGGCGGTGGCGTTGCGGCCGGACCGCTTGACCCTGGTCACCTCGGCGGCCAGCTCCGCCAGATCGGTCCGCTCCCTGACGCGTTCCTTGTCGTCGGAGGAGTAGGCCACCGCGGCGATTGTACCGGCCGGCTTCGATCCCGATCGGGCGCCCGGGCGAGGCACCCGAAGCGCCAGCGGACGCCAGCGGACCTCAGGGGCGTCGCACCTCATCCATCGGATCCCGATGCGGGCGCGGAAACGGGGAGCCCGGCGGAAGGGAGGAAACTCCGGGCTCCCCGTTTCGGATCGGTGCGGGGGCGAGGGGGCCCCCGGACCGGGTCTCGGAGCGGCGCCCGGCGGGCGCCGCTCATCGGTTCATGGCTCAGCGAGTGCGACGGGCGTTAGCGATGGCCTCGGCCTCGCGTCGCTGGAGGGCGGCAATCTGAGCCATCGTGACTGGGTTAAGCATCATCCCTACTCCTTTCCTGAAATCCTGGCGTCCGAGGATGTTAACACGAATCTGAACTATCTATTCCAATTTGTCACCCTAGCTGATAGATTCTCAGGAATGGACGCTCTAGACCGTAAGATCATCGCCGCTCTACTCGCCGATGCCCGCACCCCGTACGCCCGGATCGCCGAGGACTTGGGTCTGGCCACCGCCACCGTCCACCAGCGGGTGAGGCGCCTCCGTGAAAAGGGGGTGATCACCGGCTACACCGCCAGGCTCGACTGGTCGAAACTCGACCTGCCGGTGGCGGCGCTGGTGTCGATCAGCGTCACTTCGCGCCGGCCCCTCTCCTCCGTGGCCGACTACCTGCGGGACATCCCCTGGGTGGTCGGGTGCGCCGCGGTCAGCGGCCAGTTCGACCTGCTCGTCCACGTCCGTGCGGCGAGCCCGGCTCACCTCGGCGAGATCATCGACGACATCCGCAAGGCGTCGAAGGGGGCCACCCAGACCGTGCTCGTCCTCAGCCCCTACTTCGACCGCAGCGCCCCGGTGGACATGGTCCCGACCAACCCCGTATCGGACGGCTGAAGGGCTACGGATCGAGTCGTTCCGACAGGTACTCCACCAGCGACGGCATCGGGATCCGATCCTGGGCCATCGAGTCGCGGTCACGCACGGTGACCTGGTCGTCGTCGAGCGAGTCGAAGTCGACGGTGACGCAGAACGGGGTGCCGATCTCGTCCTGGCGGCGGTAGCGGCGGCCGATCGCCTGGGTCACGTCCACCTCGATGTCCCATCGGGGGCGCAGCGAATCGGCGACCTTCTCCGCCACTCGCGATCAGCTCGTCCTTCTTCGACAGCGGGAGCACCGCCACCTTGACCGGGGCGAGGCGGCGGTCGAGGCGGAGCACGGTGCGCTTCTCCCCACCGACCTCGTCCTCGGTGTAGGCGTCGATGAGGAAGGCGAACGTGGTGCGGGTGGCGCCGGCGGCGGGCTCCACCACGTAGGGGAAGAAGCGCTCGCCGGTGGCGTCGTCGAAGTAGGTGAGGTCCTCTCCACTGGCGCCGGCATGCGCCTTCAGGTCGAAGTCGGTGCGGCTGGCGATGCCCTTCGAGCTCGTCCCAATCCCAAGGGAACCGGTACTCGATGTCAGCGGTGCCCGACGAGTAGTGGGAGAGCTCGTCGAGCGTCGTGGGGCCGCAACCGCAGCCGGTCGGGCGTCAGCCCGAGGTCGGTGTACCAGCGCATCCGCTCCTGCTGCCAGTACTCGAACCACTTCTGTGACTCCTCCGGCCGGCAGAAGTACTCCATCTCCATCTGCTCGAACTCGCGGGTGCGGAACACGAACTGGCCCGGGGTGATCTCGTTGCGGAACGCCTTGCCGATCTGGGCGATGCCGAAGGGCAGTCGCAGCCGCGAGGTGCGCCGCACGTTCTCGTAGTTGATGAAGATGCCCTGCGCCGTTTCCGGCCGCAGGTACACCAGGTTGCCCTCGCTCTCCACCGGGCCCATGTGGGTGCGGAACATGAGGTTGAACTGCTTGGGGTCGGTGAACGTGCCCCGCATGCCGCACGACGGGCACTGGTCCTGGTCGTCGAGCTTGTCGAGCCGGTGGCGGTTGTGGCAGTTGGTGCACTCGACCAGGGGGTCGGTGAACGAGGCCACATGGCCGGAGGCCTCCCAGACCCGCGGAGATTGGATGATGGCCGAATCGAGCCCGACGATGTCGTCGCGCAGCGCACCATCGACCGCCACCACTGCTCCTTGACGTTGCGCAGCACCGCCACCCCGAGCGGCCCGTAGTCGTAGGCGGACCGCAGCCCGCCGTAGATCTCGGACGACTGGAACACGAAGCCGCGCTTCTTGGCGAGGTTGACGATGGTGTCGAAGTCGGCGGGCATGCCTGGGCCTCAGCTGGGGGGCGGAGCGTCGGATGATAGGGCCGGGCAGATCCGAATCAGCCTCATGGCTCTTCGCCTGACGGCTCATCGCTGTGCGATGGGGGACCCCCCAGCCCCCATCGCCGAGTCTCCGCCTAACGGCGTAGCCTCAGTTCCCCACGGCGTCGACCGCTCCGCCGAAGCGGCGGTGGCGTTGCTGGTAGTGGCGGACGGCGTCGGCGAGATGGTGGCGGTCGAAGTCGGGCCACAGGATGCCGGGAAACCACAGCTCGGCGTAGGCCGCCTGCCACAGCAGGAAGTTGGACAGCCGATGCTCCCCCGACGACCGGATCACCAGATCGAGATCGGGCATCCCCGGCACGTAGAGGTGCTGGGCGACGGTCTCCGGACCGACGTCGCCGGCGTCGATCTCGCCGGCGGCTACGGCGGCGGCGATGCGGCGGGCGGCGGCGGCGATCTCGGCCCGGCTGCCGTAGTTGAAGGCGAACACCAGGTCGAGGACCGTGTTGGCGGCGGTCTTGTCCTCCGCCTCGGCGCATGATGGTGCGGTTGCGGTCGGGGATGCGGGGATCGTCCAGATCGCCGGCGAACCACATCCGCACCCCCATGGCGTCGAACTCGTCGCGGCGGCGCACCAGGAGGTCCTCGTTGAACCACATCAGGAAGTCGACCTCCTCGGCGGAGCGCGACCAGTTCTCGGTGGAGAACGTGTACGCCGTCAGCCACCGGATCCCCAATTCGACCGCCCCCTCGACCACGTCGAACAGCGCCGCCTCCCCGGCGGCGTGCCCGGCGGTCCGAGGCAGTCCTCGGGCGTTCGCCCAGCGGCCGTTGCCATCGAGGATCAGCCCGACGTGCACCGGCACCCGGTCGGGATCGATCCCGGTGCGGTCCAGCGGCCGACCGGGGCCGTCGCCGGTCCGCTGGTCAGCCATCGAGCACGGCGAGCGCCCCCAGCCCGCGTTCGAGGTGGTACTCGAGGAAACGCCGGGCGACACCGAGCCCCTCGCCCTGCATGCCCGGATCGGTGTCGGGGAGGTCGCCGAGGTCGGCGCCGGCCAGCAGCGACAGGTGGGCGGTGACCCCAGGGCGGAGGGCGTAGGCGCCCGCCGTGCGACACCCCTCGCACAGCGCCCCACCGGCGGCGAAGCTGAACCGGGTGAGCCCGTCGGGACGGCCGCACCCGGCGCAGGTCTCCAGGGCAGGCGCCACCCCGACCACCGCCGCCGCCTTGAGCAGGAAGGCGGTGGCGAGGTCGCGGCTCACGTTCCCGCCGTCGAGCGCCCGCAGCCCGCGCTGCAGCAGCAGGAAGAGCCGCACGGACGACTCGCTCTCCTGGGCGACGATGTCGACCACCTCGACCATCGACCCGGCGATGAGCACCGCGTCGAGGTCGTTGCGGAGGGCGTGGAACGGCTCGACCAGCGTCACCTGGGTGATCGTGTCCAGGTTGCGCCCCTCGTAGAGCAGCAGGTCGACGTGGCAGAACGGCTCGAGCCGGCCCCCGAACCGGCTCTTGGTGCGCCGGACGCCCTTGGCCACGGTGCGCAGCTTGCCGTTGTTGGGGCTGAGCAGGACCACGATGCGGTCGGCCTCCCCGAACGGGTAGCCGCGCAGCACGATTCCCTGGTCACGCCGGAGACCCACCGGGCAAGGCTACCGGGCACCATGGCGAGAACGGGCGTATCCTCAGGGGTGATGCGAGCCGACGACGACGCCCGCGCCGCTTTCCTCGCCGGCCATCCCGGCTGGTCGATCGAAGGCGAGACCGTTTCCCGCACCTTCGAGTGCGACGGGTTCTCCGGGGCGGTCGGCGTTCGTGGTGCGGGTGGCGATGGCGGCCGAGGTGGCCGACCACCACCCCGACATCGACATCCGTTACCGGAAGGTGACCATCGCCCTGTCGACTCACTCCGAGGGTGCGTTGACCGGCAAGGACCTCGACCTGGCCGGGGCGATCGACGACCTCACCTAGGAGGCCGTTGCGCCGCTCGCCCCCCGGATCGCTGCGCCGCCGGGGCAACCCGTCCTCGTTCGGACGCCACCACAGCCAGAGCTCGGCGGCGGCGACGTGCATCGAGAACCCCAGCCAGAACGCCGGGGCGAAGCTCTCCACGGCGTCCAACATTCCCGTGCCCTCGAACAGCCCCACCCACAACCGGATGGTGCCGACCCCGAGGCCGACGGCGAACGCCCGGATCATCCACCGGCGGTGCATTCGCACGTTCCCACCGCGGATCGCCCTGAAGGCGAGCAAGAGGGCGACGAGGAACCACGAGCCGAACACGGCGGCCGCCAACGCCTGCCACGCACCGCCGAACGAGAACGGCACCCCGAAGGCGAGGGCGAAGACGCCGCTCACCAGCCCGAGAGTGAGGATCACCCGACCGAGCCGCCGGTGGAAGGCGAAGTGCCGTTCACGGAAGCGCCGCCACAGCTGGAGCGGAGCCCCGAGCAGGTAGAGGACGCCCGGCACGATGTGCAGGTACGCCAGCCACGGATTGGCGACGTACCGGGCCTCGAAACTGCCGGGCTCGGCCGGCTCCCCGGCTGCGATGAGCGGGCCATCGGTGGCCACCCGCATCGTGGCGAACACGAGGACGATGGCGATGAGCAGGAAGATCAGCGTCCACATGACGGCTGCCGTTGCCCGGGTCACGGGCAGAGGCTACGCCGCCAGGCGGAGACTCGGCGATGGGGGCTGGGGGTCCCCCATCGCACAGCGATGAGGCGCCAGGCGAAGAGCCATGGGCACAGCTACTCGTGACGTCGTGCCGGACCGCCGACGCCGGTGTCACCGAGGATGAAGTTCACCGTGACGGTGGCAGAGGCGGCGAGGCCGTCGGGGTCGGTCACCTCGACGGTCAGGACGACGGTCCTGGAGAGGGGTAGTACCAGGGCGGCGATGGAGAGCTCGCCCTGGTCGTCGATGGCGAAGCGCCCGTTGTCGTTGCCGGCGGTGATGGCGTAGGTGAGCAGGTCGCCGTCGGGGTCGGAGGCGGTGACGGTGCCGACGATGGCGCCGGGGAAGGGAAGCACGCCCGAGAACGTCGCCGGCTCGATCGTCGGCGGCTCATTCACCGCGGTCACCGTGACCGTCACCTCGGCTTCCCCCGTCCCTCCGTTGCCGTCGTCGGCGGTGGCGGTGAACACGACCGGCGAGGCAGCGGAGTCGAGCGGGCCGGTGACGACCACGTCGCCGTCGGCTGCACCTCGAACCCGTCGCCGGACCCCGAGAAGGTGAGCGGGTCGCCGTCGGCGTCGGTGGCGGAGACCGTGCCCACCACGTCTCCCTCCGGAGTGTCTTCCGGGACGGTGAGCGCCAGCGGATCCACCTCCGGGGCGTCGTTGACCGCGGTCACCGTGACGGCGACGGTCGCCGCCGACGTGTCTCCCGACTCCCCGGTCACCGAGTAGGTGAAGTCGTCTGCTCCGGAGAAGGCGGTATCGGGCGTGTAGGTGACCGTGCCGGCGGGGTTCGCCACCGCGGTCCCCGAGGACGGCCCGGAGGCGACAGTTACCGAGGCGGGGTCGAGCCCGTCGCCGGTGTCATTGGCCAGCACGTCGATGGTCACCGAGCCGTCCTCGTCGACAGTGGCCGTGTCGTCGTTGGCCACCGGCGGCGCCGGCGGGGCGACTGTTGTCGTCGGGGGCGGCGGCACCACGGCTTCGGTCGTCGTGGTGACCGCGGGTGGCGACGTGGTCGTCGTCACCGGCGCCGTGGTCGTCGTCACTGTCTCCGGGAGCGTCGTCGACGAGATGGGCTCGTCCGGGGCGGTCGTCGCCGGGACCTCGGTCGAGCTGAACGGTTCGGCCGGCGCGGTCGTGCCCGGTGCCCCCGCGACCGCCGGGGAATCGCCGGAGTCGTCCGGCGGGGCGGTGTCGTCGCCGCCAGTGATCGCCAGGAACCCGCCGACACCCACCACGGCGACCAGCGCCGCGGCGGCCACGATCATCCCTATCGGTCCCACCGCGGCCACCGCGGCGAGGAAACCACCGGCGGCGGCACCGGCCGAACCGGCAGCTCCCCCGGCGGCGCCCGCCCCGGCCAGCGAACCACCGCCAACGCCGGCGGCGACGCCGGCGGCGGCAGCGGCCCCTCCGGCGCCAACGATCACGGTCCCCCAGATCGCCGGCTTCAGCGCGAGGGGGATGGGCACCGCCAGCAGCCCGGCGAAGATCTTCACCGGGTCGAGGTAGGCGATCCGGTTGGCCGTGCAGTCGTCGCAGGCGGCGATGTGGCGGTCGGCGACGCGGCGGATCTCCGGGGTGAGCTCGTCGCACGTCTTCGCCGACGATGCCGGCGAGCACCGGGCAACCCCGGCGCGCCGTGCGGACCAGCAGGTAGGTGCCCAAGGCGTCGGTGAACCGCTGCTTCATCCGGCTGACCATCGTGTAGGCGTTGCCGGTGGTCACCCCGAGCACCTCGGCGATCTCGGCGGATTCGAGGCCGTGGCGGACGTGCAGGTCCATCACGGTGTAGGTGCGCTCGTCGAGCCCGGCGGCCGCCTCCCACACGATGTCGGCCGCCTCCTGCGCGGCCGCCATCTGCTCGGGGTCGATGGTCGGGTCGGGGTCGGCGATGGCCATGGTGGCCCGCTCGGCGTCGTCGACCGAGGCCGGGTCGAGCCGGGCCCGCTTCGACTTGCGGATCCGGTTCGAGCGCGGTGCGGTGGGCGATGGCGAACAGCCAGCTCTTGAACTTGTCCGGGTCCTCGAGCGTGGGCAGCTGCTCGATTGCCTTGACGAAGGTGTCCTGGGTGACGTCCGCTCCGTCGTTCCGGTCGCGGAGGAGGCGGCTCAGGAAGTCGTGGACCCCGGGAAAATAGCGCTCATAGAGCACGCTGTAGGCGTCGGGGTCGCCGGCCAGATGGGCCTGGACCAGGTCTCCGTCTGATTGCCGCTCCGGCGAGACCATGTGATTCCCACCACCGTCATGGGGCGAGATCCAGACTACCGCTCACCCCGCGTTTCCACCGTCTGCCAGCCGCCTGGCGCCCCGGAACGTGCGAACGGGGGGTCGGATAACCGACCCCCCGTTTCGTGGTGCAGCCCCCCACCGGGGAGAGAGGTTCCCCCTACTGCAACCCCCTACCGATCACCTACCGGATGCCCACGGATCCCTACCGTTGGCCCGCCGTTGCGATCGTGTCCTCGGTCCGTCTTGCGACGAGCTTCACAAGTGAGACACCACATTGGCCTTGTCCTTACACCTAAGTACCGCAATCGCACGGAAACGGGTCGATCGCACTACGACCGGCGGGTGAAGTACCGTTGCGGGGATCCGGCGGGGTCTGCCGGGTCAGAACCCGAGGCGGTCGAGGAGGAGGTCGCGCCGTTGCCAGTCGGGCTCGACCCTGACCCGGAGGTCGAGGTAGACCGGGGTGGCGAAGCGTCGTTCCACCTCCATGCGGGCGGCTTCGCCCACCGCCTTGAGCAGGGCGCCGCCCTTGCCGATGACGATCCCCTTCTGCGACGCTCGCTCCACTACCACGGTGGCGGCCACGTAGAGGGTGCCGTTGGGCCGCTCGGTCATCTCGTCGACGACAACCGCCAGCGAGTGGGGCAGCTCTTGGTGGAGCCGCTCCAGGTACTGCTCACGCACCATCTCGGCGGCGAGCAGCTCGTCGGGCTGGTCTGTGACCATCTCCGGAGGGAAGAAGGCGGGACCCTCGGGCAGCCTGGCGACGATCTCGCCGCGCAGTGCATCGAGGCCTTCCCCGGTGACCGACGACAGCGGGACGTAGGCGGCGAAGTCCCACGACGACGCCTCGATCAGCTGTTCGGCCACCCGCTCCGGCTTGGCCAGGTCCGTCTTGGCCACCACGAGGATGGTGCGATCGGCGGCGGCGGCGAGCCGGTCGGCCAGCATCCGGTCTCCCGGCCCGATCTTCTGGGTGGCGTCGAGGAGGAAGGCAACCAGGTCGGTGTCCGCCAGTGAGTCCTCCACCAACCGGTTCAGGCGGGTGCCGAGAGCGGTGCGGGGACGGTGCAGCCCGGGGGTGTCCACCAGCACGATCTGCGCCGGCGGCTCGGCGAGGTTGGCCACTCCCCGGACGCTGTTGCGGGTGGTCTGGGGCCGCGACGAGGTGATCGACACCTTCGAGCCGACCAAGGCGTTGACCAGCGTCGACTTGCCGACGTTGGGCCGGCCCACCACGGCGACGAACCCGGATCGCAGTGGTGTCACCGAGGCGTCGTCGGTTCCTGGGCCCGCGGTCATCTGGTGCGGACGCGAACCTGGGCGATCCGCCGCCCGAGCACCTGTTCGGCGGTGAGGACGTTGCCTTCGAACTCGAAGGACTCGCCCGCCTCGGGGACCCTCCCCGCCAGCCCGAGCAGCAGCCCGCCCACCGTGTCCCAGTCCTCGTCGGGCACCTCGATGCCGATGAGGTCCTCCAACTCGTCGACACCGACCCGACCGTCGATGAGGTACTCGCCCTCCCCTACCGCGGTGATCAGCGGAGTCTCCTCGTCGGACTCGTCGGTGATCTCGCCGACGATCTCCTCGAGCAGGTCTTCCATGGTGACCAGGCCGGCGGTGCCGCCGAACTCGTCGACCACGATCGCCATATGGTCGCGGTCGTTCTGCATCTCCCGCATCAGGTCGAGCACCGGCATCGCCTCGGGGACGATGAAGGCGGGTCGCACCAGGTCGGCGATGGGCCGGTCCCCGCCACCCTCCTCATCGAACAGCGGCAGCAGGTCGCGGATGAAGAGCACGCCGACGACGTCGTCGATGCCCTGCCCGAGCACGGGGATGCGGGAGCGGCCGGCCTCCACCGAGAGGGCCACCGCCTGGTCGGCGGTGGCGGTCGCCGGCAGGGTCACCATGTCCGGGCGGGGCACCATGACCTCCCGCACGATGGTGTCGCCCACCTCGATGACCGATGAGATGAGCTCGCGCTCCGCCTCGTCGTCCTCGTCGTCCTCGTCGGCTGCTTCGTCGTCCTCGCCGTTCTCGTCGCTGATCAGGTCCGAGGCGGCCCGGCCGAACCGCACCGCCGGCTCCAGCAGGAAGACCCACCGGTAGGCGAGCTTGCGGGGATGGCCCCGGCCGTAGCCGCGGGGCAGGATGTCGCCGACCGCCAGGAGGAGCAGCCCGAGCAAGACCAGCGAGACGAGCAGGCCCCACCCGGTGGTGGTCCGGGTCAACGCCCAGGTGGCGGCGGTGGCGGCCACCACCATCAGCCCGGCGTGGGCCAGGCCGAGGGCAGGCTGCAGCGTCGGGCGAGCCTGGAGCAGCCGGGCAACCCGGGCCGCCCGCTCGTCACCCTCGGCGGCGTCCTGCAGGGCGTCGGCGCGCGGGGTGCGCACCAGCGAGGCGCCGGCGGCGCGCAGCAAGCCGGCGGCGACCACCAGCGCGGCGGCCACCAGGAGCGCGGCCGTTGTCATCGGCGCACCCTCCCCACCGCTTCGAGGTAGCGGCGCTCTCTCGCCTCCATACACTCGGCGTCGGCGTCGACCTGGTGGTCGTACCCCAGCAGATGGAGCAGCCCGTGGACCACCATGAGCGCCATCTCGTCGTCGACACCCACCCCGTGCTCGGGGGCGCGCTCGGCGACGACGTCGGGGCAGATCACCACGTCACCGATGAGGAGTGGTGGGCCGTCGTCGGACCAGTCCGGGGCCTCGCCGGGCGCGAGGTCCTCTATCGGGAACGACAGCACGTCGGTGGGCCGCGACTCCCCCATGTGCTCGGTGTTGAGCTCGGCGATCCGCCCCCGGTCGACGAGGGTCACCGCGACCTCGGTGGCTTCCGGATATGCCTCGCCGCGTAGCACGAGCCGCGCCAGGGACACCAGACCGTCGTGCCAGGTCGGGCCGGTACTGAGGGGATCGTCGCGCTCGTCGGAGAGGACGATGTTCACGACGGGCCGACCGGGGCGCCGGGGAAGCCCGGATACGGGATCCGGGTGTGGTAGTAGCCGACCAGCGCCGCCACCAGGGAGTCCTTGACCCTGGTGAGATCGCCGAAGGTCAGGTCGCTCTCGTCGAACTGACCGTCGTCGAGCTTCTCCCCGACCACCGAGTCGACCACCTTGCGAAGGCTCTCCGGGGTCGGGTCCTCGTGCTGGGCGAGCGACCGGGCGGCGCCTTCGACGGCATCCGAGATCATCAGGATCGCCATCTCCTTGCGCTGCGGCTTCACCCCGGTGTGGCGGAACAGGGCAGGGTCGGCGGTCGGGTCGGACTCCAGCGCCTTGTGGTAGAAGTACCGCATCAACCCGGTGCCGTGGTGTTGCCGGACCGCCTCGGCCACATCGGGAGGGATCCGGTAGCGGCGGGCGAGCACCAGCCCGTCGCTGACGTGGCGCCGGACGATCTCGGCCGACTCGACCGGATCGAGGTCGTCGTGCGGGTTCGACACCCCGAACTGGTTCTCGATGAAGTACTGCGGGTTCTCCGTCTTGCCGAGGTCGTGGTAGAACGCCGCCGCCTGGGCGAACAGGGGGTCGGCGCCGATGGCCCGGGCCGCCTTGCCCGCCAGGTTGCCCACCAGGATCGAGTGGTTGAAGGTTCCCGGGGCCTGTTCCTCGACGAGGCGGAGCGCCGGGTGGTTGCGGTCGGTCAGGTCGAGCAAGGTCACCGTGGTGGTCAGCTGGAACATGTTCTCCAGGAACGACACCAGCCCCTGCCCGACGAAGCCGCCGATGAGCCCGCCGACCACTCCGGCGACTGCGGCGGGGAAGGCGGCGGACCGGCCGTCGAACATCCAGGCGATGGTGTACGCCAGCGGGGCGAGCACGGCGGCTCCGAGCAGCACCGCCAGCCGCAGCTCCCGGCGGGTCGACACCGCCGACACGAAGGCGACGGGGGCGATGGTGGCGGCGGCGGCGAACACGGTGAGCGCCGGGTCGAGCGTGGAGATGGCGACGAACAACGCCATCGGCACCGCGGTGAGCAGGGCGGTGCGGGGGTCGTACAGGATCGCCGAGGCGTACCCGAGAAGGGCGGCGGGGATGATGTACGCCAGTTGCGGGCTCTCGGTCCCCGAGCAGCTGCGGTATGCGCGACACCAGGGCGGCGATGACCAGCAGGATGCCGAGGATGAAGATGTGCTTCGGCTGCGACCAGCGTGTCGGGGCGATCCGCCACAGGAACAGTGCGGCCAGCAGCACCGCCAGCCCGCCCAAGGCGGCGGCGGCGACCCGGGACGTGCCCGGCTCGGGGTCGAGCAGGCCGTTGAGCGTGATCGCCTCCAGCTGGACGGCGTCGATGGTGCTCCCGGCGCGGACGATCGGCTGGGTCTCCACCCACACCCTGGTGACATCGGCGACGGAGGCGGCGGCAGCTTCACGGGCCTGCTCGGTGGCGTCCCGGTCCTCGATCTCGTTGGCCTCCAGCGAGAGGGCGACCACGGTGGCTCCGGCCTCGCTGAGGGTGCCCCGAGTCTCGGCGTCGAGGCCGGCGACGAACAGCGGAGGCGGGCGGGAGGTCAGCCCGAGCCGGGCGTCGTTGAGCTCGGAGGCCCGGATGCCGGGGTCCATCCGCTCCGCCGCCAGGTCCATCACCTCCTGCTCCACCGCGTCGAAGAAGCCGGCGCCGCCGTTGGCGACGTCGGCGAGGTGGTCGGCGTGCAGGTTGACCAGCACCGGGATGGCGTCCTCGTACAGTGTTCCGAACTCGGCGACCAGGGCCTCGATCTGCTGCTCGACCGGGATGGTCGTTGTGGTGGAGCCCGGTGCGGTGGTCGTGGTGGTCGTGGTCGAGCTCGATGTCGTCGAGCTGTCGCCCTGCCCGCCGGAAGGTGCCGGCACCACCACGGCGGGTAGTGGTGCACAGGCTGCGGCGTCGGCGCTGTTGGGGGCGACCGTGACCCTGGCGTCGCTGCGCAATCCCGTCGACAGGTCGCCTTCGCCGATCCGGCAGTCCGAGTTCACGTCGGTGACCTGGCCCGGGCTCACCGCGATGCGCACCTCGACCGTGTAGGTGTCGGTGCTGCTCGGCTGGATCTGCTGCTCGCCGGCGGTGAGCTCCCAGGGGGACGTCGCCGGGTCGAGGTCGCGCTCGGTCGAGTCGCCGGTGCTCAGCTCGGCGGTGACCGCCGCCGACATCACCCGCGCCGCCGGGAGAGCCGGGGCGTCTGCGCCAGCTGGTAGCTGCGGCGGTTGGACGCCGGGTTGGTGACCGTCACCGTGTACTCGACGACGAACTCGTTGTTCACCGACGTCTCCTGCACCGTGGCGACGTCGTGGTTGAGGGTGAGCCCGACCGGCGCCGGGGCGTCGCGCACCGCGGCGAACAGGCTGCCGAGGAGCTGCTGCACCCGGCTGGAGCCGTCCTGGTCGATCTCGTAGATGGCCTCGACCGACTCCGCCGCCTGCGCCCGGGCCTGCTCGGTGGCGACCTCGTCGACGAGCTCGGTGTAGCGGGTGGCGACGAAGTCCTCTGTGGCGGTGTTGCCCACCTCGAGCCGGACCGCCGGTTCCGCCGCCGGCCGGCCACCACCAACGCCAGCGCCACCGCAACAACCGTGGCGACGACGGCGAGCATGCTCCGGAGGTTCGCCCGCGGCGGCGACGTGGTGACGGTGGCCTCCGGGCCATCCGGGTTGGTCACGACCGTTCCCTCGACCGGCGCCCGTCCCCGCCTGCTCCGTTGCCGGCGGGCGTCGAAGCGCTCATACGCCTCGACGATGGCGGCGACGATGCGGTGGCGCACCACGTCGCGGAGGGTCAACTCGACGAATGCGATCCCATCGATGTCACGCAGCACCGAGCCGACCACGCGCAGCCCCGACGGCCTCCCGTCGAGCAGGTCGGTCTGGGTGATGTCCCCGGTGATCACCATCTTCGAATTGAACCCCAATCGGGTGAGAAACATCTTCATTTGCTCGGGGGACGTGTTCTGCGCCTCGTCGAGCACGATGAAGGCGTCGTTGAGCGTCCTCCCACGCATGTAAGCGAGCGGGGCGATCTCGATGGTTCCCGCTCCATCAACCGGCCGGTCTCGTCGGGGCCGAGCATCTCGTAGAGGGCGTCGTACAGGGGGCGGAGGTACGGGTCGACCTTGGCGGCGAGATCGCCCGGCAGGAACCCGAGACGCTCGCCGCCTCGACGGCAGCAGGCTCAGGATGATCCGCCGCACCGAACCGGTGATCAACGCCTCCACCGCACAGGCCATCGCCAGGTAGGTCTTCCCGGTCCCGGCCGGCCCCACCCCGAAGACCAGCGTGTTGTCGCGCACCGCATCGACGTACTGCTTCTGGCCGAGGGTCTTGGAGCGGACCACCTTGCCTCGCCCCACCTTGATCGCCTCGGTGAACACACCGGACGGCGCCGGCACGTCGCTGCGGACCATCTCGATGACCCGCAGCACCCGGTCGCCGTCGAGGGGCTCGCCTTCCTGCACGAGGATGAGCAGCTCGTCGAAGATGGTGCGCACCATCTGCGCCTCGGTCTCGGCCCCGTGGACGTCGATCTGGTTCCCCCGGGCCACGATGCGGACGTCGGGGAACGCCGCCTCGATGTGCTTGAGGTGGAATCCCGCTCGCCCAGCAGGTCGACGACGAGATGGTTGCTGGGAACCTTGAGTTGGATGTCCACGATGGACGGGGGCATCACGGTACTCACAGGGACGTGGGGGAAGTGGCTGCGCTAGAGAACGCATCGAGGCTCCAGCAGTATACCGGTGCCTCCGAACCACCCCTCGCGTGGGTGACTCAGCGGCTCCGGCGGCGAGCAGCGTCGAGGACCAGCGAGGCGGCGACCACCGCCGCCGTCTCGGTGCGAAGGACCAGGTCGCCGAGTCCATCTTTCGGGGGAACCGGGCGACCTCCTCGGTGGACAACCCTCCTTCGGGCCCGACCACCACGGTCACCGAGCCGCCTTCCCACCAGTCGGCGTCGAGGTCGCCTCCTCCGGGGTGGGCGACCACCGCTCCCGAGCCCAGTTCGGTCAGCGGGATCGGCCCGTCGACGGCCGTCAGGTGGGCTCCCCGGGACTGCTGCCACGCCGCCGCCGCCCACGCGTGCGCCCGCTTCGGGCTTGGCGGCCTTCCCTGGGTGGCCGCGGTGACCACCCAGCGGATTTCGGCCACGCCCAGCTCGGCCGCCTTCTCGACCACGTAGCGGGCCCGGGTCGAGTCGTGGGGCGGGGCGACCGCCAGGGTGATGCGGGGGCCGGGCGGGTCCACCGGGCGCTCCTCGCCGCGGACCACCGCGGTGGCGGCGGTGTCGAGTACGCCGTCCCCGACAGCCGCCGTCGGTGTAGCTGTAGTGCGCTCCGCGCCCAGGCGCAACACCTTGGTCAGGTGGCGGGCGGCCTCCGGGGCGAGCAGGATGGCGCCGTCGCTCCATGGGGCGGGAAGGAAGAGGTGGGGGATGTGGTGCATGCCGGCGCCCGGTCAGCCGGTGAAGAAGCGGCGCTTCTTGCGGGCCGCAGCCGGGGACTCACCGTGTAGCTCGGCGAAGCGCCTCAGCGCCTCGGCCTGTTCGTCGTCGAGGTCGGTGATGCCCACCAACTGCACCTCGACCAGCAGGTCGCCGCGACCCTCGGCGGCGTAGCCGTGGCATTCCCTGCTTGTCGACGCGGTAGACGGTCCCGGGCTGCGTCCCGGCGGGGATCTCGACATCGAGGAACTCGCCGCCGATCAGCGGCACCTTGAGATCGGCCCCGAACGTGGCCTCGGCCAACCCGAGTCCCACCCGGGTGGTGGAGGTCGTCCCCCACCCTGGCGAACCGGTCGTCAGGACCCATCCGCACCGTGGCGTGCAGGTCACCGTGTGGGGTGCGGCGCTCGCCCGCCTCGCCGCGGCCGCCGAGCCGCAGCCGGGTCCCGTCGTCGACCCCGGCGGGGATGTCGACGGTGATGGTGACCGTGTCGTCGACCCGCCCCCGGCCCGAGCAGGTGGCGCACGGCGAGGCGATCGTCTCACCCCAACCACGGCATGTGCAGGTCCCGGTGACCGTCATCATTGAGCCGAGGAAGCGGCGCCCGCTGACCCCGCACCTGCCCGGCTCCCCCGCAGGTCGAGCATCGGGTGGGGCTGGAGACCGGGAGCGGCGCCGGAACCCGAGCAGGTCGAGCAGGCGACCGCGGTGCGGTAGGTGACCTCGCGGGCCACACCGGTGGCGGCCTCGTCCAGGGTGATCTTCACGTTCACCGCCAGGTCGCGCCCGGCACGCCGTGCCGGCCGGCCGGTGAACCCGCCGAACCCGCCGAAGCCACCGAACCCGCCGCCGAAGAACTGCGACAGGATCTCCTCCAGGGGTGGCACCGGAGCTGAACAGGTCGGTGCCGAACCGCTCGCCCCGGTCGTATGCGGCCCGCTTGCCCTCGTCGGAGAGCACCTCGTAGGCCTCGGCAACTTCCCGGAAACGGGCCTTGGCCGCTGGATCTCCCGGGTTGGCGTCGGGGTGGGTCTCCCTGGCCAACGCCCGGAAGCGGCGTTTGATCTCGTCCGCGGTGGCGTCGCGGGAGACCCCGAGCACCTCGTAGTAGTCGGCTGCCATCCGTCTCGAACCTCTCGATCGGCTAGTTCTGTCGTTACCCGGCCTGGCCGCAGGTGAGCGGGGGCGGCATCTTCAACCGCCCAGGCTGTCGCCCAGGCTGTCGCCCACCTCTTCGACGATCCGCATGTTGTCCCGGTAGTCCATCCGCATCGGCCCCAGCACGGCGAGCCGCCCTGAGCCGTGCTCGCCCGCGTCGTAGGCGCTCGACACCACCGCCAAGTCGACGCCCACCACGTCGATCTCCACCCGAGCTGTACCGACGTGCCCGGCTCCTCGGCGTCGACGATCCGCCGCACCGTGGCCTCCTGCTCGAGCAACGCCAGGATGGCGTGGACGTGGGCGAGATCCTGCCACAGGTCGACCAGTTGCGATGTTCCCCCGACGTAAACCTCGTTGGTGGCGCGGTCGGCGCGCCCGAGCGCAGTGGCGATGGCGTCGATGGCGGCCCGTACCTCGGGAGCGATGGCATCGGACGGGATGGCGCGGAGTTGGACGATGCCGTCGGCGACCGTCCGACCCTCGAAGGCGCCCCCCAGCAAGCGCTCCGCCTCGAACATCGCCCCCCGGTCGGCGGTGCGCTCCAGCCGTACCACGTCCCTGGTGACCCGGCCCGACCCGGAACGGTGACCACCAGGACCTCCGAGGGCCCCAGCGGGATGAGGTGCAACGCCCGCACCGTCTCCAGGCCGAGCACGGGGCCGATCACCACGGCGGGCGAGTGGCTCACCTCGGCGAGCAGCCCGGTGATCTCCTTGAGCACCCGGCTCAGCCCACGGTGGATGTCGGAGAAGAACGAGTCGATGCGGCTCCGGGTGGCGCTGCGGAGCCGGGCCGGCGAGGTGTGGTCGACATAGAACCGGTACCCGGCGGCGGTGGGCACCCGGCCAGCCGACGTGTGCGGCTGCTCGACGAACCCGTATGCCTCGAGCCGGGCCACGTCGTTGCGGATGGTGGCGCTGGACACGGGCAGCCCGCTGCGCTCGACGATCGCCTGAGAGCTCACCGGCATCCCGGTGGCGATGTACTCCTCGACGAGTGCCTGGAGGACCCGGGAACGACGATCGTCCAACATGCCCGGAGATTAGCAGTCGTCTGCTGGCACTCCGACCCCTCGTATGCGAACTTTGAGCGAGTGGCGCCACCCAATGTGTTCAATCGCTCAAAGTTGGCATCGGCACCGGGGCGGGTGGTGCCAGGTCGAGCACGGCGCGGGTCACCTCGTCGGTGAGCAGCGGGCGGAGCACGACCAACCGACCGTCGCCGTGGCCGAGCACCCCGGCGGCGACCAGGCGCCTCCCCGCGTCCGAGGCGACCAGGCGGTCACCGATCTCACCGGCGACCACACCGGCGCGCCGGCGCAGCCCGAGCATCAGCCGCTCCTGCTCGCTCCCCCACGGCCCTTCGGTTTGGAGCCGGCGCGGGGCCTTTCACCCTGTTCCACCGCCGCCAGGTAGGCGTCGAGCCGGCGCAGGTTGCGGTTGCGGGCACCGTCCCGGTGGTCGTGGGCCCCGAGCCCGAAACCGAGGTACTCGCCCTGGGCCCAGGTTCCCAGGTTGTACCGGCACGGGTGGCCGGGACGGGCGAAGTTGGACACCTCGTAGTGGACCAGCCCGGCGCCGGTGGCGGCTTCGATCAGCAGCTCGTAGGCGTCGGCCTGCTCGTCGGGGTCGGGGGCTGGAACGGTCCCGGCGGAGACCATGCGGGAGAGCTCGGTTCCCCGCTCGACGGTGAGGGCGTAGGCGGAGAGATGGTCGGGCTCGAGGGCGAGGGCCCGGGCGACGGTGGCGCCCCAACTCGCCGGGTCTTCCGGTGCGGCGCCGAAGACGAGGTCGAGTGACACCGACCGGAACCCGACCTGGCGGGCGCCGGCGACCGCCGCCGCTCCTTGTCCCGCGCCGTGGGCCCGCCCCAAGGCTCCAAGGACGGTGGGGTCGAACGACTGCACGCCGAGCGAGATGCGGGTGAATCCGCCGCCGACCAGGTCGGCCCATCTGCCCGGGTCCCAGTCCTCCGGGTTGGCCTCGATGCTGACCTCGGCGCCGGGGGCGATCCCGAAGCGGTCGGCGAGGGCGGTGAGGATCCTCGCCAGCTGCGCCGGGTCCAGGGAGGTGGGGGTACCACCACCCAGGTTCACCGCGTCCAGTGGGCCCCACGCCGGCTCCATGGCCATCTCGGCGACGAGGGCGTCGACGTATCTGTCGACCGGTCCGGACCATTCGCCGCCGGCGACGACGGCGAAGTCGCAGTAAGGGCACCGCCGCCGGCAGAAGGGCACGTGGACGTAGGCCGACCGCCAGGCGGCAGCGGAGTCGGCCAGCAGCGGGCTGTCCGGCGAGGTCGGGTCACCGGGCGCCACGCCGGCTCGGTCACTCGTTGATCCGCAGAGCCGAGATGAACGCCTCCTGGGGCACCTCGACGTTCCCCACCATCTTCATCCGGCGCTTGCCCTCCTTCTGCTTCTCCAGCAGCTTGCGCTTGCGGGTCACGTCCCCGCCGTAGCACTTGGCCAGCACGTCCTTTCGCTTCGCCTTGATCGTCTCCCGGGCGATGACCCGGGTGCCGATCGCCGCCTGGACGGGCACGTCGAATAGCTGCCGGGGAATCAGCTGGCGCAACCGGTCCACCATGGCTCGCCCGTAGTGGTACGCCTTCTCCCGGTGGACGATGGTCGAGAAGGCGTCGACCGGGAGGCCGTTGAGCAGGATCTCGACCCGTACCAGGTCGGCCTCCTGGACCCCGCTCGGCTCGTAGTCGAGCGAGGCGTAGCCCCGGGTCCGTGACTTGAGCTGGTCGAAGAAGTCGAACACGATCTCGGCGAGGGGCAGCCGGTAGTGAGCTCGACCTGTTCCGGGCCGAGGTAGTTCATCTCCCCCATCTCTCCCCGGTGCTGCCGCACCAGTTCCATGACCGTCCCCACGTACTCGGTGGGCGTGAGGATCATCACCGCCACCATCGGCTCCGCCACCGCCGCAAGCCGTGCCGGCTCCGGCAGGTCCTGGGGTGAGCGGATCGGCAGCACCGTCCCGTCGGTGAGCGTGGCGAGGTACTCGACGGAAGGGGCGGTGGCCACCAGGTCGAGGTCGTACTCGCGTTCCAGCCGCTCCCGCACGATCTCCATGTGGAGCAGACCGAGGAACCCGCAGCGGAACCCGAACCCGAGGCCCGCGACGTCTCGGCCTGGTACACGAGGGCAGAGTCGTTGAGGCGGAGCTTGTCCAGCGCCTCGCGCAGACCGCTCGAAGTCGTCACCCTCGCTGGGGAACATCCCGGAGAAGACCATCGGCTTGGGCTCGCGGTAGCCAGGGAGAGGAGCCGCCGCCGGACGACCGTCGTGGGTGACGGTGTCGCCGACCCTGATCAGGTCGATCTCCTTGATCCCGGTGATGAGATAGCCCACCTCACCGGGACCCAGCCGCTTGCCGGGCCGGGGTGCCGGGTGAGGGTGCCGATCTCGTCAGCGGTGGACGGCTCGCCGATCCCATGAACTCGATGTGGTCGCCGGCCGTCATCGCCCCGTCGACCACCCTGATGTGGCACACCACCCCCCGGTAGGTGTCGTAGTGCGAGTCGAACACGAGCGCCCGCAGCGGGCCGCTCACCTCGCCCGTTGGGGCGGGCAGCCTTGCCACGATGGCTTCCAGCAGGGCGTCGACCCCTTCGCCCGACTTGGCCGACACCCGGAGCACCTCGTCGACGGTGCCACCGAGGATGCCCACGATCTGGTCGGCGACCCGGTCGGGCTCGGCGGCGGGCAGGTCGATCTTGTTGATCACGGGGACGATCTCGAGCCCACTCTCGATCGCCAGGTAGGCGTTGGCCAGGGTCTGTGCCTCGATCCCCTGGGTGGCGTCCACCACCAGGAGCGCCCCTTCGGCGGCCGCCAGCGACCGGGAGACCTCGTACGAGAAGTCGACGTGGCCGGGGGTGTCGATGAGGTTGAGGGCGTACTGCTCACCGTCGGCGGCGCGGGAGTCGAGCCGAACCGTGTTGGCCTTTATGGTGATGCCCCGCTCCCGTTCGAGATCCATGGTGTCGAGCAGCTGCTCACGCATGTCCCGCTGGGTGATGGTGCCGGTGAGCTGGAGGAAGCGGTCGGCCAGCGTCGACTTGCCGTGGTCGATGTGGGCGATGATGCAGAAGTTGCGAAACGCCTGCCAGGTCGGTCATGGGCCCCACGGGAGAGCGGCGGAACAGGTCTGCGCCACGGGCCTCGCGGCCCCGTCACGGAGCCGCCCCGGGCATTGTACCGGGGTCTCGCTGTGGTAACCTTGCGCCGTTCCCGCTCGCAGAGGTTTGTCGCCGCATGGCCAACATCAAGTCGCAGATCAAGCGCAACCGTCAGAACAAGGTGCGCCACGACCGCAACAAGGCGGTGCGCTCCGAGCTCAAGACCCGCTACAAGACGGTGGTCACCGCCACCGAGGCCGGCGATGCCGAGGCTGCCGCGGAGGCCACCCGCACCGCGGAGCGGCGGATCGACCAGGCGGCGGCGAGCGGTCTGATCCACAAGAACACGGCGGCGCGTCGCAAGTCCCGTCTCGCCCGCCGCATGAACGACCTCCAGCAGTAACCGGTTCGACGCTCGTCTCCGGCGCCCGAAGCGTCGGCAGACCAGGACAGGACAGGAATTCCCATGACGAGTGCGAAGACGTGGTTGACCGCCGCAGCGTACGAGAAGCTGCGCGAGGAGCTCGAGCACCTCGAGAACGACGGCCGCGCCGAGATCGAGGCCCGGATCGCCGCCGCCCGGGACCACGGTGACCTCCGCGAGAACGCCGAGTACGACACCGCCAAGAACGACCAGGGCATGCTCGAGGCGAGGATCCGCCAGATCCAGGCCACCCTGGACAAGGCCGAGGTGCGCGAGATCGAGGACTCGGGCCGGGTCGAAGTCGGCACCATCGCCACCGTCGTCGACGGCGACGGGGACGAGACCGAGTTCCTGGTCGCCCCGGCGGAGAACAAGGTGCCCGGCCTGCTGCTGGCCTCCCCCGATTCACCGCTCGGTGCCGCCCTACTCGGCACCACCCCGGGCGCCACGGTCACCTACGAGGCACCCGGCGGCACCTTCACCTACGAGGTGAAGGCCGTCCGGGGATACGAGGGCTGAGGTTCTTCGGCCTGAGCCGCCGGCCGTGAGCTCCCGGAACTCGGTACCCCTCCCCGTCTGCCGTGCCGCCTTCGGCCGTGCCGCAGCCACCCCGTCCCCTGCAAGAGGGGAGGGGAAATTGTCTACGTGTACCAGTAGCTCAGGGCCACGGTGAGGCGCTCCAGCGTGACCCGGTGGGTCGGCTCCGGGGCGGTCTTCAGCTGGAGGTCGGCCCGGGCCAGCGCCGCCAGCGCCTTTCTCAGGTCGTCGGGTCGGGCGCCTGCCGGCCTGCCTGCCAGATGCGCTCCGATGCCTTGGTGTCGTTACTCCCCGAGAGGGCAAGGAAGGCGCCGTAGTCGGGAGCCGAGGAAGCGATGGCCCGACGGCGCAGGTTGCCCTGCAGATACGCCAGCAGCTGCAGCGGGTGGCCGTGGAGGAGGAAGTCGGAGAGCCTGCGCAAGGCCTCGCCGGTGCGGCCGGCGGCGATGGCGTCGGTGTAGTGCCACATGGGCTCGTCAGGACGGTTGCGGAACCGCTCGGTGACCGTGGCCGCGGTGACGGTCCCACCGTCGACAGCCAGCTGGTCGAGCGCTCGGGCAAGCGACGCCACGTCGGACCCGAACCGACGGATCAGCGCCGCCGAGGTACGGCGGACCGGAGCCGGACCCCTCGTTCTGGGCGGCGGCGCCCAGCCAGGTGACCGCGGTCCGTTCGGTCAGCGCCCTCACCGCCACCTGGCCGGCACGCTGCTTCAACGCCCGGTCGATCGAGCTCGGAAGCACTCCGGCGGCGAGTAGGACGACACCGATGGAGCCGTCGTCACCGATGGCCGGGATCACCTCGGCAAGGACGTCCGCCTCGGCCTTCTGCAGCTGGTCGGCATCCACGATGAGGACTCCGGTGGCACCACCGAACAACGAGCCACTCTGCAAGGCGGGAATCGCCGCCGAGACCGCCGATCGGATCCCGGAATCGTCGGTCTCCTCACCGCTCGCCCTCCCCGGGACGTCGATGCGGGTGATGTCGCCGATGCCCCACCGCTCGAACGCCTCATGGGCCGCCTCGAACATCAGCTCCCGCTCGCCGGGCCCGCTCCCTCGCGGCCCGGTGACAACCACGATCTGCTGCACGAGCCGAGAGTACCGTTGGGCGACACGCCGGCGACCACCCCTCGTACCGGCTACGGAGGGGACGGGCACGGGCAGAGCGGGACGACCACGTCGCCCTCGTCGAGCGTGGTGAGGACCGTGGACCCCGCCGACGCCAGGACGTCGAGCACGCCCGGGGTGGGGTGGCCGTAGGTGTTCTCGCCGACGCTGATCACCGCCACCGCTCCCACCGTCTCGCCCAGCCAGTCGAGATCGGTGGTGGCCGAGCCGTGGTGGGGCACTTGGAGCACGTCAGGTCGGACCGGTGGCAGATCGGCCTGGGCGATGGCTTCGACGTCACCGGTGAGCAGGACGTCGATGCCTCCGGCGGTCACCAAGGTGACGATCGATCCGTCGTTCTCGGCGGCATATCGCCGGCGTGGGGCGAGCAGTTCCAGCCGGAGCGAGCCGAAGTCGACCACGTCGCCTGCGCCGACGGCCGCCACCGGGACGTCGCCGGCGGCTGCTTCGACGAGCAGGCTCTCGATGAGCTCACCATGGTCCTGGCCCTCCGGGTACCAGATCTCCCCGACGTTGTGCCCTCGACCACGCCCTGAAGCCCTCCGGCGTGGTCGGCGTCGCCATGGGTGACGGCGAGCACGTCGATCTCCCCGACGCCGTGGCGGCGCAACGCGCCCTCCAGCACGGCGACATCGCGGCCACCGTCCACGAGGATCACGACGTCCGGAGGCCGGCGGATGAGGATGGCGTCCCCCTGGCCGACGTCGAGGAACACGACGGCCGGCTCCGACGGCGGCGAGGCCGGCACACCCCACGCCACCAAGCTGGCACAGGCAGCGACACCGAGAAACGGCCGCAGCGGCCCGGCGAAGGCGAAACCGACCGCCGCCAGACAGGTGATGACGACGCCGCCGGGCCCCGAAGTCGGGCCATCCCGCCGCCGTCGATGCCACGGTGAGCACACCGCCGGCCGCCATGAGAGCGAGGTCGAGCACGGGACCGATCCCGGTGATCGCCCCGATCCCCCCGAGCACGGTGGCCGCCGTCACCAGCGGCGCGGCTGAGCAGGTTGGCCACCGGGCTGAGCAGTGGCACCGTGTCGAAGTGCGCCAGGATGATCGGCAGCACGGCGATTTGGGCACCGACCGTGACGGTGAGCGCCGTCCACAACCACCGCGGCCGTCGCCGGGGAACGAGCTCGATCGCCGCCAGCACCCCGGTGGTGGCCGCCACAGACAGCTGGAAGCCGACGTCGACGGCGAGGCTGCCCGAGACGAGCAACAAACCGGCGACCGCCAGCCCGAGTGCCCGCCACGGCTCGACGGGTACCCCGACGATGCGGCCACCGAGCACGACTCCCGCCATCGCCGCCGCCCTGACCACCGACGGCTCCCGAGTCGGGGGGCCACCACGAATGCCCCCAACGCCACCACGCCGAAGAGCGCCCGCAGGCGCGGATCGGAGCCCGAACGGCCCGATGATCAGCCACCACGCCGCCAAGAAGAGGGCGACGTTGCTCCCCGACACTGCGACGAAGTGGGTCAATCCGGCCCGGCGCAACTCGTCCATGCGGTGGTCGGGGAGCCGGTCGGTCTCGCCCACGAGGAACCCGGCGACCAGCGTGGCGGCGTCCGAGTCGTTCTGTTCGAGGCGGTGGAGGACGACCCGACGCAGCAGGTTGCCCGGCCCGAAGAACGGCCCCGATGCGGCTGCGACGAGCTCGACCGAGTCGACGTCTATCGCTAGCGTAGGCGGTCCCCCGATAGTGGCCCGGCCGATCGGCGACCGTGCCGTCGATGGTGACCAGGTCACCGGCGGCAATGGTGTCGCCGACGGGGTCCTCGCCTTCCAGGTCGTCGAGCGACGCCAGGAGCGTGACCTCGCCCGCGGTGCCCGGTCCGGAGGCGCGCACCAGCATGACCGACCCATGTGACCCGGCGGCGGGATCCGACAGGACACGAGCCGCCACCAGCTGGTGTCCGGCGTGGACCGGGACGGTGGCGGCGGCCTCGATGCGGCCGGCGGCGAGCATCCCCGACGCCACACCCGCCAGCACCAGCCCGGCGAGGGCCCCTCCGGCGGCCGGACGGCCGAGCCTGGCCGCAGCCACCGATGCCAGCAGCACCAGGACAACGACGACGAAGCGGCCTGAGGTCGGTGTGCGCGGCCAACCCAAGTGCACATCCCATCCAGACCAGCCCAGCCGCCGCCACCACCGGTTGACGCAGCGGCAGGGCGGCGATGCGCCGGTCACGGGACGACGACGAGGTCACGGAAACCGGCCAGGGTCGCCTCGCCGATCCCGGGGACGTCGAGCAGGTCCTCGACGGACTGGAAGGGCCCGTTGGCCTCGCGATGGGTGATGATCCGGCGCGAGGACCGGGCCGACGCCGGGCAAGGTCTCCAGGTCGGCCGGCCCGGCCAGGTTCAGCGCCACCTTGTCACCGGTCTCCTCGGCGGAAGACCCGCCAACGCCCACCGAAGGCGTACCAGCCATGGCTCCTGGTCCTCCGCCCCCGGACCCGGCGGCCTGCGGCACCACCACCTGGTCGCCGTCGGCCAGGGGCGCCGCCAGGTTGATGGCGGTGACGTCGGCAGAGCGGTCGACACCGCCGGCGGCGGCGACCGCGTCGGCCACCCTGGCGCCGGACGGCAACGACACCACGCCGGGGTTGGCGCAACCGCCCCCGACACGTGGACCACGATCGTCCCCAACGACGCCGGCACCGACGTGCCGGGAGCGGCGAGCCCGCTGGTCGACCAGGTGTCGCTGGGGCTGGTGGCGGGAACGGACGGCCGGCCCCACCACAGCCAACCGGCGAACACGGCGACGACGACCGCCACGGCCCCGAGAACCCGGCCCGAGCGGACCGGGCTGCGATTCGAGGGCTGCGCCTGCACCGGGGGCTGGCGACGGGAGCAGCCGAGCGCCCAGTTCGGACGCCGGCTCGCCTGCCGGCGTCGAGTCCCGGTGCGCCCCGCCACTCGACGGGCTGCCGGTCGGAGATGTCTCGATGGCGGCCTCCTCGCTCCGCCCGTCGGGTTGTGCCGTCCGATGGCACACATCTACCACGCCGGTGTGACCCGAACCAGATGGTCCCCGCCCACTCCCCTGCGGTGGGCTCAGCCCGGCAGGATGTCGAGCACGGCGGTGACCGTCCCACCGCCGACCCCGGCGATGTCCTCGGCGAAGGTCAGCAGGAACCACCGCGGTGAGGTTGACCCCGGCGTGGACGGCGATCGGCACCCCCAGGTCGCCGGTAGAGAGGGCGAGCCAGCCGAGCGCCACCCCGATCAGGAACAAGCCGGGGACGGCGTAGACGGCGGCCGGGTCGACCAGGTGGATGGCGGCGAACGCCCCCGCCGCCACCAGGATGGCGGGCCACGGGCCCATCGACCGGCGCAGCCGGGACAGGAGCACTCCCCGGTACACGATCTCCTCCACAACAGGGGCGACGACGACGAGGAGCGCGAACACGACGACCAGCACCCAGTCCCGGGGCACCTCCGAAGCCACCTCCACGACCTGCTGCTGCGACGGCTCGCCGGGGAGCAGGTTCAGCAGGCTGCCCACCACGATTGCGACGAGGAACTGGAGGACGAGCCCGGCGGCGATCCACGCGGCGTCACCCCAACGCCACGCCAGCCCGACCTGAGCCGGGAACCAGAGCCCGGCATGGCGGCGACCGAGCAGCACGAGCGTGGCCAGGGTGGCAGCCGCCTGGATCGGCAGGCTCACCACCAGGACGGCGAGCCCGGTGTCCTCGATACCGGTGGCGACGAAGAACAGAGAGCCGAGCACGGCGACGGCGACGAACCCGGCGAGCAGGGCCAACACCACGTCGACCACCGTCCACCGGCTCTCCGGCAGGTACGGGGTGTCCAGCGGCCGGAGCCGGCTCACCTCCGCACCGTCGCCATCGGGGAAACGGTCACGCCGGGTCGCCGCCGGCGGCGAAGCGGGCGGCGACACGCCGCGCCTCCACCTCGAGCCCCACGTCGCGGTAGGCGTCCCAGTGGGACCGGCCGTGCCATCGCCCGGTGAGATAGTCGCCGAGGTAACGGGTCAGGTGGCGGGTGGCGCCCAGCCGACGGTACTGGTCGAGATGGGCCAGTTCGTGCACCACGAGCGGGCCGTATCGCCCCGCCCGGTTGGGATCATGGAGGGCGTCGTAGATATCCGGAGCGACCGAGATGCCCCACGGCATGGTGACGGCGACGATGCCCTTCGACCAGGTCCTCCGGTACCAGGCCGGCGCCGGCGAGATCCGGGCCTCGGCCGGGTCGATCGAGGGCAGCGCGCGGCGCACCTCGGCCGGGTCGATGCCGGCAGCGAGCAGCGCCCGCTCGGCGGTGATGGGGGCCTGGCGGCTCACACCACGAGGTTGACGACGTCGGGGACCCTGGCGACGACCCGGCGCGGCTCTCCCCCGTCGAGGTAGGGAGCGACCCGCTCGGAGGCGAGGGCGGCGGCGACCGCTTCGTCCTCGCTGATCGACGGGGAGACCTCGAGGCGGTCCCGGACCTTGCCGTTGACCTGGACCACCATCACCACCACCGGGTCACGGGCCTTGGCGGCGTCGGCTACCGGCCACGCCTGGAGGTGGATCGACTCCTCGTTGCCGCGGCGGTGCCACAGCTCCTCGGTGACGTGCGGGGCGAACGGCGCCAGCAACAAGAGCAGGGTGTCGAAGGCGGCGTCCCAGGTCTCCGAAGTCACCGTTCCCGCACGCAGGATCTGCTGCAGCTCGTTGCGCAGCGTCATCAGGGCGGCGATGGCGGTGTTGAACTTGACCTGCTCGATGTCGTCACCCACCTTGGCGATCGTCTGGTGGACGCGACGTTCGAGCTGCTCGGAGGCCGCCGGATCGGCGGCGACCTCCGCGGTAACCGGCGGTCCCCAGCTTCCACACGTCCTCGATGAAACGGCGCGCCCCGAGGATCCCCCGACTGTCCCACGGGCCACCCTTCTGCCACTCGTAGGCGAACATCAGGTAGGTACGGACCGTGTCGGCCCCGTACTGGAGCACCAGGTCGTCGGGGTCGATGACGTTGCCCCGGGACTTCGACATCCGCTGGACCTCGAGGTGGTGGCGCAGCTGGTTGACGTCGTTGGCCCCGGGGATCGAGGGGATGTCGATAGTGGCGTGGCCGGGCACCTCGACGGTCGTCGTACCGGCGTCCGTGGCCACCTGGAGGACCGCCTCGGTGCGACGCATCAGCTCGCCGACCACCAAGCCGTCGCCCGTCGCTGCCATTGGATCGACGCGCACCGAGGTGGCGACGACCCGGCCGTCGACGCGCTCCCCGTCGATGACGAGGCGGTCGCCGGTGCGCTCCTCGCCGAGCACCTGCCCCTGGTTGCGGAGCGCCAGGAACGGCTCGTCGAAGAGGTGCTGCGGGTCGCGGCCGTGCTCCTGCATCACCGCCGCGGTGGCGTCGAAGGACTCCCATGTCGCGCATCGCCTTGACGAAGAAGCGTGCGTACAGCAGGTGCATGACTGCGTGCTCCGTGCCCCCGGTGTAAGTGTCCACCGGGAGCCAGTAGGCGGCCTCCTCGGGGTCGAACGGCCCCTCGTCGAAGTGCGGTGACAGGTAGCGGAACCAGTACCACGACGAGCACATGAAGGTGTCCAGGGTGTCGGTTTCGCGCCGGGCCGGGTGCCCCTCGGCATCGACGGTCTCGACGAACGGCTGCAGGGTCCCGAGCGGGCTGGTCCCGTCGAACACCACGTCCTCCGGCAACACGACGGGCAGGTCGTCGTCGGCCACCGACTCGACGCCTCCGTCGTCGGGGTAGACGATCGGGATGGGGGCACCCCAGTAGCGCTGGCGGCGAAATGAGCCAGTCGCGCAGCCGGTAGTTGATCGACTCGGAACCGATGCCCTGCTCTTCGAGCCAGTCGATGGTGGCGGCGATCGACGGGTTTGCACGCCCTTTGGCGCGTGGTGGTCTCGACACCGTCGATGGGGCCGCTGCCCACCATCACCCCCGGCCCGACGTAGGACTCGGTCATCTCGTCGCCGGGGACCAGGTCGCCAACGGCAGGGTCGATCACGCGGGACCACCGGCAACCCGAACTGGCGGGCGAACTCGAAGTCGCGCTGGTCGTGGGCGGGCACCGCCATGATCGCCCCGGTGCCGTACGACAGCAGCACGTAGTCGGCCACCCAGACCGGTATCTCCTCGCCGTTGACCGGGTTGGTGGCGTACCCGCCGGTGAACACGCCGGTCTTGAACTTGCTCTCCTCCATCCGCTCCAGCTCGGTCTTGCGCGCCGCCTGCGTCGCGGTAGGCGTCGACCTCGACCGCGCCGGTCGTCGCGTGGTGAGGGCGTCGACCAGCGGGTGCTCGGGGGCGAGCACCATGAAGGTCGCCCCCCACAGCGTGTCCGGGCGGGTCGTGAAGATCCGGATGCCCTCGCCCGACCGCGGTGGGGAACACCGACCTCGGCACCCTCGGATCGGCCGATCCAGTTGGTCTGCATGGCCCGCACCGGCTCGGGCCAGTCGATGCCGTCGAAGCGGAGCAGCTCGTCGGCATATTTGGTGATGGCGGAAGAACCACTGCTCCATCAGCTTCTGAACCACCGGCTGGCCGGTGCGCTCGTCCTTGCCGTCGATGACCTGCTCGTTGGCCAGCACCGTCTGCAGCGTCGGCGACCAGTTGACCAGGGCCTCGCCCCGGTAGGCGAGGCCGTGCTCGTAGAGCTGCTTGAAGAGCCATTCGCGTCCACCGGTAGTACTCCGGCTCGCAGGAGACGATCTCGCGCTCCCAGTCGATCATGGTGCCCATCGACTTCATCTGGCGGCGCATGCACTCGACTCGGGCCTTGGTCCAGGTCGCCGGGTGGATGTTGCGCTGCACGGCGGCGTTCTCGGCGGGGAGCCCGAAGGCGTCGAAGCCCATCGGGAACAGGACGTTGTAGCCCTTCATCCGCATATAGCGGGCTCGGGCGTCGGGCGGGGTCATCGAGTACCAGTGCCCGATGTGGAGATCGCCGGACGGGTACGGCAGCATGGTGAGGGCGTAGTGCTTGGGACGCGACCAGTCGACCCGGGCGCGATACAACCCGGATTCCTCCCAGTGCCGCTGCCAGGTGGACTCGATGGTGGTGTGGTCGTAGTCGGTCACCGGCGGGTGCCTCGGTGGGTGGACGGACGCGATTCGGGGAGCTCGGAAAGGCTAATCGGGGCACCGTCCGGGCGAGCCGGTCGTGGTGCCGGACACCCCGGCACCGCATCCTCGACGCGGGAGCGGGGCCGGCTGTTCGCCGGCCCCGCTCCCTCCGTCCCCTAGGGGTGTCGGCTCAGCCCAGCGCCTTGGCCTTCAGGGCGTTGAACTCGTCCTGGGTGATGGCACCGGAGTCGAGCAGGGACTTGGCCCTCTCGATCTGCTCGGCCGCACTCCCCCCGCCAGACGAGGCCACCACACTCTGCGCGGTACTGCTGGGCGAGCTCCTGATCGTGTTGCGCCGCGGCCACCGCCCGGTCGCTCATGCCGCTGCCTCGGGCGATCAGGTAGATGAACGTGCCGAGGAAGGGCAGGAAGATGAGGACGATCGCCCATGCCGCCTTGCCGCCACCACCCATGGTGCGGTCGCGGAACAGGTCGCCGATGACCATGAACAGGACCATGAAGAAGGCCACCCACAGGAAGATGACCAGGAAGAACCAGAGCACATCCCAAATCGAGTCCCAGTTCATTGCACTCCTCTTTCAAGGGGACGATTCGACGCGGAACATAGCACGCCCATCCGGGGCGCCATAAACCACCTGTCCGGCACGGATCATGGGGTTTCCGTGTGGTGGAGCTGAGGGGATTTGAACCCCTGACCCCCTGCATGCCATGGACTTAGACCCTTGACCGCCCATGTGCGCCCATGTTCGCCGGTGACGGCGTACCCGTTGCGGCTCAACCGTTCCCGGCCGAAGATGCCCCGATCCCCTTGTCGCCCAACGGGTCCGGATTTGGCGCCCCGCGGGCACATAGGCCCCCAGATAGGCCCTCCGGTGTACCGGAATCGGTGGTTGGTGCCTCTAGGCCGGTCGACCCGCCTTGACGACGGCATGGACACCCCAACCGACCGCAGCCCCAACCGCCAAGTTGGCGACCGCCATACCCAACACCCCGAAGATGTCGGACACGTCGGCGGGAGCGACAACGATCAGCCACAACCCCGAGGCCACGACCAGCACCATGACCAGCACGCTGATCCTCTGGACGAACACGCCAGCCAACAGACCGGCAAGTATGAGTGTCGGGATCACGACCCGCCTCCTCTCGGTTGGGGTCGCAGCCAGTCAGCTAAGGCTTGGACCGCTCCCCCGTACTCGGTCGCCCTTCGACCTGGCGGGATCGATACGGTCCAACCAGCGCACCAAGGCGACTCTGATTTCGTAGATCACGGTTGCTCCTTGGTCACGGCGTCGATGAGTGCATGGTCCGGCAGGGCCAGAGGGTCACGAACCAAGCGCCGCCTCGATGTGGTCGGCGGCCACCGTGATGGTCGGGGTGACCTGGTGGCGGTAGTGCTCGAACACCATCCTGGTGTCGCGGTGGCCGAGCAGATCGGCGACGAGCTCGGCGGGCACCCCGGCGGCGGAGAGGAGCGACGTCGCCGAGTGGCGCAACGTGTACGGGGTGACCGCCCCGTCGATCCCGGCGTCGGCGGCGATGCGGGTGACGATGCGGCGCACGTTGGCCGGGTCGAGCGGTGTCCCCGCCTCGGTGACGAACACCAGCGGCTCCCACCGGGACGGCCACCGCTCCCCCATGGCGAGACGCTCGGCGACCTGCGCCTTGCGGGACGTCGACCGCGGTGGCGGCGCACCCCGCATCACCGGGGCGAAGGGGTCTGGTCATAGCCCAACGTCCCGGCATTCGACGGTTGCTGCGGGTCGCAGCGGCGTGGGGCCGCAGCGGGTAGGACGAGCGGGTTGAAGCGGCCCGCCCACGTCTTCCCTCCTCACCACCCACGCCGCAACCTCTCCCGAACCCCGGAGAAGTGACCGATGACTGACGCCGCCTGACAGTGACCGCGGCACGCTCGAGCGGTCCCGCCCGGGTTCCTCATCCGCCACCAGTACAGCGACACCGGGCTCCACGACCTGGCCGACAAGATCCGCACCGAGCTCAGCGGCGTCGGCCAGTGGCGACCACTGGTCAACGCCATCGAGGCCGTGGTCGCCTCCCAGCCCGGCATGCGGTTCGTCAAGGGCTTCCCGCACGAGGACCGCGCCGACGCCGTCCACCTGTTGACCGCGGCGCTGACCGTCCACGCCGCCCACGAGATCCGGAGACGGCTCGAGGTCGCCGCCGTCCGACGATGACGCTCAAGCGCCACCCCTGCGGCCCTGAGGGCCACCCGTGGGCGACCTGGCCGACGACTGCTCGCCGAGGTCATGCGGAAGAATCACCGCGGTCGCGGCGATCAGGTGCGCCACCGTCGGTCGCGCGTATCACCATACGTGGCTTTGACATAAGACCCACTGCCATCGTCCTTTTGTTTTCGGGAGCTGAGAGGTCGTCCGGATGATGTGTGAGGCGTGCGGGGTGGGGATCGAGCTCCCGAAGCGCCGCTGGTGCTCGGAGGTGTGCCGGGCGCGAGGTCGCCGGGCCGGTTCGGTGGCGGTCCCCTCAGGGTGACGAGGGTGACGAGCTGGGCGCGCTCCGGGAGGCGGCGGAGGAGACGGTGGCCAGCCCTTGCGTGAGATGGGCCGCTTCGAGCGGGTGGATTCGGCCCAAATCGAGGCGTTCCTCGAATTGGCTTCGGCAGTCGACCGGAAGCCCGGCGATGCGGGTCTTTGGCGAGCGTACCACGCCGCGGAGGCTGCGCTGCGGGAGGTTGGGAAGACTGACGAGTGGCAGGCTGCCGGCGATGCGGATCCTTGCCTAGTTCGACGATCCGCCGCGGCGGCTCGAAACCTGACGGCGCTTACCGCCTTGCGAGGGGCGGGCCGTCCAACTGGGCGAGTGTCGGCGACCTGGTCGAGTCACGCCGTCGCCACCCGGATCGGGCGCCACGCCGTCTGGGGAGGACGGACAGATAGCGCAGCTGCGCCCTGATGAGGACGTCGATAACTCTGGGAACGTGCTCAGCGTCAAGGATTACCGGTACGGCGTCGAGGAGCTGTCGGCGACGACGACGACGACGGATCCTGCGCCAACGGGAGCATGCACAGGTGTTGCGACACCGGCTGCCGATCTCACCCGTTGCATCGGCGACAACGTAGGCGAGGCGACCACCAGATACGGTGAGTTCCACGACTTCGAGCCGCACCTCGTGGACGAGGTGCGGCGGGACGACGCCGTGCACCAGCCCGTTCGAGCACAGTCACGGGACCAGCGGATCGTTGAGCAGAGACGAGAGGGCGGTGCAGCAGGTCTCGGCGCGGATGCTCGACTCCTCGAGCGCCTACTTCGCTGCGAGAGGCGTAGCTGGAGCCGCGCTGGTTCGAGGTCGAGGCAGATCCTCGAGGGCATACGGGGCACCTCGACGATAAGTGGTGGTAGCCATCGTCCCGCTGGTTCGGACCACGGGACCCAGGTGTACTCGAACGTCGACGCTATCACGGACGGGGCCCGATACCGGAGAAGGTGTCCGGGCGGTGCCATCGCCATGCCACGCCACGCCGAAGCTCTGCGGGAACCTCCGTCGTGTCCCGGTGAGTCGGTGAGGCGACCGATGGTCCGTTGAGGAAAGCCTCGGAAGGGACAACCGCGGCTATAGGGTTACCGGTCACCGGGGATCGTGCGCGTCTGGTGTGAGTCGCACCGCCCGGACGTTTCGGACTCTACACGGTGGCGGTCACCGCTCGCGGGTCGGTGCGTTGTCGGTCGGGCTCGGCATTGGCCCGTGGAGGCGATGCTGTCGGTGGGTGCGGTGTCCGGGCGGTGCCCTTCCGGCCCCAGCCACGCCACGCCGAGCTCTGGGCAACCTCGTCGTGTCCCGGTCAGGCGGTGACTCAACCCGGGCCCGAGGGAAGACTCTCGAGAGGGGCCGGCGGCCGCCTGGATCGGTGACCGGGGGCTGCGTGCCTCTGTCGTTGGGGGTGCACCGCCCGGACTCTTCGGGACTCTACGCCGCCGGCGGTCACCCTTGCCGGATCCGCAGGCGGGCGGGCAGGTCGGGAACCAGGGCCATGGCGTACTCCAGGACCGCCCACAGGCCGAGCGCCACCACCATCAGCCAGTCGCCGGTGATGGCGTTGAGTAAGGCGAGGCCCGCGATGAGGGACGGGTAGAGCAGGCCCCATCCCCGGTCCGCCCTGGTGGTCGCTGGGGTGTCGACGCCCCGCAGCCACATTCCGGCTATGACGAGGACGCCGCCGAGGATCGCCATGGCGAGGAGGTCGGTGAACCGGTCAACGCTCATCTCAGACGTGAAGGCTACGTGCCGGACGGTGGACGGTGCCCCCGCCGACGGTAGCGGATCGCAAAAGATAGGCCCCCGATAGGCCCCCGGAGCACCGGATGACGCCCACGCGGTCACCCTAGAATGCAGCGGAACCCTTGCGTCACAAGGGATTCCGGTGGTGGAGCTGAGGGGATTTGAACCCCTGACCCCCTGCATGCCATGCAGGTGCTCTGCCAAGCTGAGCTACAGCCCCGGGGATCGCCGGGATGTTATCAGGCCTCGACCGCGACCGGTTCGAAGGCGATACGGGGGGCGTCGGCCCACAGCCTCTCCAGGTCGTAGTAGTCCCTGGTCTCGGCGTCGAAGAGGTGCACCACGACGTCGCCGTAGTCGAGCAGCACCCAGCGGGCGTGCTCGACGCCTTCACGGCGCAGCGGCTTGCGGCGGAGCGCCGTCCGCATCTGGCCCTCGACCTCGTCGACCAGCGTCTTGACATGCCGGCTGGACGTGCCGGTGCCGATCACGAAGATGTCGGTGAGCACGATCAGCCGGGAGACGTCGAGGAGGGCGATGGCGGTGCCCTTCTTGTCGGCAACGGCGGATGCGGCGACTTTGGCCGCCTCCACCGCGAAGTGGTCAGCGCTGATGGTGGGCCTTCCCGCGTGGCATGCCGAGGCGAGTGTAGGGCCAACGGCTCGACGGGTGCCCGTTGCCGCATCGACCGCCGGCCCGCCGCCGCGGCCCGCTGCCGTCGACGAGCATCACTGGCCGGCCGAGTAGAGCCGGTGCGCCTCGACGTAGCGCCAGACCTCGTCGGGCACCAGGAACCGGATCGACCCTCCTCGTGCCGCCATCGCCCGCAGCTCGGTGGCCGAGATGGCGATCTCCGGGGTGTCGAGCCACACGGGCGAAGCCGGGTGCAACGCATCCTCGACGGCGTCGGCGGCGACACCGGGGCGGGGCATCACGCGCGAACGATGCGCGCCCCCGCACCTCGTCTGCCCGGTGCCAGCCGGCCAGGCCGGCGGCGGCGTCGGCTCCGAGAATGAGCACGATGTCGTCGTCCGCCGGGAACGACCCGATCGTCTCGATGGTGTAGGTCGGGCCCCGGCGGCGGACCTCGCGGTCGTCGACCTCGAAGTACCCCACGCCGGCGGCGGCAAGCTCCGTCATGGCGAGGCGGTGGACCGGGTCGCTGACCCGCCGGTCGGCCTTCTGCCACGGGTCCCCTGCCGGCATCAGGGTGACCACGTCGAGGGCGAGTTGCCGGTAGGCGGTCTCGGCGGCGACGAGATGGGCGACGTGGGGAGGGTCGAACGTGCCGCCGAGGATGCCGCGTCGCACCGGGGCCAGCATAGGGAGCGGTGACCGCCGGCACCGGCGCAGCGCCGGCGGTGGCGAGGTCGTCGGTGGTCAAGGAGAGGGCCGGACCCGGGGGGAGGCAGCGGAGCCACGGCTCGGGATCGAGGTACTCGGCGCCGACCCGCACCGAGAAGTGCACCGCCTCGATCCCGTTGTCGACGCCCGAGGTTCCGATGAGGGTGTGCGGGGCAACGGGAGCGCCGACGCCGACGGCGACCGAGCCCAGGTACGAGTACGACGTTCGGAGGCCGCCGCCATGGTCGACGGTCACCGTGAGCAGATCGACCACGGTGCCGGCGAACGAGACCACCCCGGTACCGGCCGAGCCCACCGGGGTCCCCGGCGAGGCGCCGAGGTCGACCCCCCAGTGACCGGCGTAGCTCCCGATCGGGGCGAAGGAGCGGAGCACCGGGCCTGCCACCGGCGCCATCAAACCGGTGCAGCCCGGGTCGGCGACCGCCGGGGCGACCGGCGATCCGGCGAGCACCGCGATGACGAGCGGCAGGCCGAGCACCAGGGCCCGGCGCGGGACGGACCGACGCATCTCTCATCCCCTCCGCCACCGCGACCCTCTGCAACCGTACCGGGGCGGTACGACAGGATGAAGCCCGGTCGTCGGCCGCTACCGGACCGGTGGCCGCCGGCCCGGATGGGTGCGGTCCAGCGCGATGCGCTCGACGAACCGCTCCAGCTGCCGCAGGGTGCGGACCTCGTGGACCCCGTCGCAGAGCGGGGAGAAGGTCGACATGATCGAGTCGCCGGTGTCCCAGTAGCGGGGCGACTCGGGGTTCAGCCAGTGCACGGCCCTGGCCCGCTCGGCGATGGCGGCCAGCACGTCGACACCGGCGTCGCGGTAGTTGTTGCGGGCGTCACCGGTGACGATCACCGTCGAGCGCGCGGTGACGGCATCGCCGAAGTGCTCGGCGAAGTGGTGCAGGGCGGCTCCGTAGTCACTGTGGCCGTCCTGCCGGATGACCTCGGCATCGGCGGCGACGTCGCGCATCGCCTCGTCGAAGTCGACCCCGGGTGCGAAGAAGCGGGTCACCTCGTCGATCCCGTCGACGAAGGCGAACGACCGCACGTTGGAGAACTGGTGCCCGATGGCGTAGGTGAGCTGCATCGTGAAGCGGGCGAACGTCGCCATCGACCCGGACACGTCGCACAGCATCACCAGCTCGGGCTTGGTGATGCGACGCGGCTTCCATCGCGGGTCGATGAGCGCGCCACCGTGGGCGAGTGACCGGCGGATGGTGCGACGGGCGTCGAGGCGGCCCCGACGTCCGTGCCGGCGCCGCGCCGACAGGCGGGAAGCCAGCTTGCGTGCCAGGGGGGCCACCCTGGCCTCGATCATCGCCAGCTCCTCCCGGGTGGCGTGCATCAGGTCGATGTCCTCGACCAACGGGTCACGTAGGGTGCGGGCAACCGCGGGGCGGCCCCGGTCGGCCACCAGTCGCCGCACGATCTCGTCCTGCACCGCCCGGCGGATCCGCTCCACCTGCCCGTCGACGCCACCGGAGGCGATCCGGCGGGCGAAGTCGTCGTCTCCATCGACATCGTCGGCGACCTCGGCGAACCGGCTACGGAGCCGGGAGACGTCGAGCCGGCTCATCACCCGGTACGCGTAGTAGCGGCCCCCGCTCGGCTGGCCCGGCCGGAACCCGGCGAAGCGGTCGACGGCTTGCCGCACCAGCTCGAGCAACCGGTCGGCGTCACCGGCGCGGACCGCCTCGACCAGGGCCTCCACCAACCGGTCGATGTCTTCCCCTCCGGCGGCGCCCGCCGCTGCCTCCCCCGAGATGCCCGGGTCGCCCGGGGACGGCGCGCGCCCCGATTACCGGCGGCGGCTCCGCCGCCGTCAGGCCGAAGAACACGTCGAAGGCGGTGTCGAACGCCGGCTGGTGCCGGGCGCTCTTCACCATGGTGGCGGCGAGGGCGGTGCGAACCGACGACCGGTCGCCGAGGTCGACCAGGTCGATGGCGGCGGCGGCGTCGACCACCTCGACCATGGAGACCGGCACCCCCGCGGTGCGCAGCTCGGCGGCGAAGTCGGCCAGCGAGCTCAGCACGGCGCCACCAAGGTCAGTCCGTCGAGGCCGGCGCCAGCTGGCGGCGCACCTTGTCGATGTCCGACTGGTACTTGAGCAGCACGTGCAAGGTGTCCTCGGTGACGGCACCGTCCACCTCGGTCACCGCCAGGGCGAGCAGGGTGCGTGCCCAGTCGATGCTCTCGCTGACCGAAGGCGCCTTGCGCAGCTGCACCGCCCGGATGGACCTCACCACCTCGGCGACGCGGAGGGCGAGCCGCTCGGAGAGCCCGTCTACCCGGCTGAGGAGGATCTCCTTCTCCCGCTCCACCGTCGGGTAGTCGATGTGGAGGAACAGACACCTTCGCTTCAGCGCCTCGGACAGCTCGCGGGTGTTGTTCGAGGTGAGCACCACGAAGGGCCGCGAAGTGGCGGTGATCGTCCCCAGCTCGGGGATGGTGACCTGGAAGGAGTCGAGCACCTCGAGGAGCAGTGCCTCGCTCTCGATCTCGACCCGGTCGACCTCGTCGACCAGCAGCACCACCGGCTCGGGACTGCGGATCGCCTCGAGCAGCGGTCGAGTGAGGAGGAACGGCTCGGTGAAGATGTCGCCTTCGAGCTCGTCCCACCGGCGCCCCTCGTCCGTCTGGAGGCGGAGGAGCTGCTTGTGGTAGTTCCACTCGTACAACGCCTTCGCCTCGTCGAGGCCCTCGTAGCACTGCAGCCGCACCAGCCGCCGGCCGGTGGCGGCGGCCACCGCCACCGCCAACGACGTCTTCCCCACCCCGGCGGGGCCTTCGGCCAGGATCGGCTTGCCCAGCCGGTCGGCGAGGAAGACCACCTGGGCGATCCGGTCGTCGGTGAGGTAGCCCGAGCCGCGCAGGGCGGTGGCGGTCCCGGCGGGGTCGGTGAACGACATGGCGGCATTCTCGCGTCGCCGCGGCAGCTCCGGATCAGTTGGAGCCGAGGGTCAGCGGGCGAGGTGGGGGTCGGTCTGGGTGACCCGGGTGCGCAGGGTGAAGACGGAGTCGCCGCTGAGGATCCCGCCGCGGCCGAACAGCCTGCCGGACTGCCAGTTGGCGAGCCCGAGCTCGGGTCGATCGAGGGCGTACTGCCCGTCGACCCAGCGGGTGAAGCCGTCGCCGACGAAGGGGGCGTCGATCATGTCGAAGAAGCGTCGCTGCTCGGACTCGTCCCCCGACACCAGGCTGGCGATGAAGCGCGGGCTCTGGTCGTTGAACAGCCGCACCGCGGTGTCCACGTCGGGCACGATCGTCAGCGTCACCTCGGGGCTGTCCTCCCACTCCCATTCCAGCCCGAGCGGGTCGGGGGCGAGCAGCTCGGTGCGTCGCTCCTCCACGACGCCCTCCGCTCGGGTGATCGGCGCCGTGGCGAACCACGATTCGGGGACGAGGGCTTCGCTCCCCTCCATCGACGTGCAGCTTGGCGACCGCTTCCCTTCGCTCCCCCGCCTCGTCCAAGGCGGAGAGGAAGCGGGGGACCAGGTCGGCGGCGGCGGCGGCCACCACGCAGCAGGTGTTGAGCGTGTTGCACACCTTGCGATCGAGGGAGCGCAGGACCACCGAGGCGAAGACGTCGGGATCGGCGGAGGCCGAGGCGACGATCCACGCACCCCCCGTCCCGTGCAGGCTGACCGGGAGCCCGGCCTGGCGGGCCACCGCCCCCAGCTGGGCGACGGCCGGCCCCGAACCACGCGCCACCGCCAGGGACAGGCGGGGATCGGAGAACAGCGCCCAGCCCGCCGATCGTTCCGGCGACGCCACCAGGGACACCGCTCCGGGAGGCAGCCCGGAGCCGGCCAGGGCGGGGTCGAGGGCGTGCTCGACGATCGCCCGGGCGGTGCCGAGGGCGTCGGACCCGATGCGGAACACCATCGTGTTGCCGGAGCGCAGCACCCCGGCGCCGTCGGCGAAGACGTTGGGCCGGCCCTCGAAGACGAAACCGACGACGCCCAGGCCGCCCCTGACCAGCTCGACACGCCACCCCGGGTGCTCGACCGTCTCCACCACGGCGCCGCGGCCCGACGGCGCCGCCGCCCATCCCCGCAGCCCGTCCACCATCCCTGCCCGCATCGCCTCCGACAGGACCAGCCGGGTGACCGAGCGGCCCCGGTCCCGGGCGGCGGCGACGTCGCCCTCGTTGGCGGAGGCTATGGGGGCGAACGAGTCGTCGTCGGCGAGGCGATCGGCGAACAGGGAGAAGAAGGAGTCGATCTGGCCGTCGTCGACCGCCCCCATGGCGGCGAAGGCGTCGACGGCGGCGTCGACGGCGGCGGTGACCGTCTCGTGCACCGGAGGCCGGTATGTGGAGCAGATCGCCGGTGACCTGCACGACGACCAGTCGGTCACCGGGGACGAAGGCGGCGGCGAGCGCCTCGTCGACCATGGCGACCCGGTCGCCTCCGTAGACGATGGGCATCCCGGCGGTGAGCGACTCCAACTGCATGCGGCGCACGGTATCAGCCGGGTCGCCGAGCGGGACCGGCTAGGAGCGGAGGACCACCAGGTCGTCGCGGTGGATGACCACCCCGCCGCCTCCAGGCCGACATCCCGGCTGTGCTGGCCCGCCGCCGATCGTATGGCGTCGGCCCCCATGCCGGTGCGGCCCTTGGCGATGAGGACGCCCTCGGGATCGAAGACCTCGACGGCGGCTTGCGCCCCGAACGACCCGTCCACGGCCACCACACCGACGGGGAGCAGCGACTTGCCCCACTCGACCAGGGCCCGGGCCGCGCCATCGTCGACGGTGACGGTCCCTTCAGAGGGGAGCCCGAAGGCGATCCACAACCGCCGCGCCGACAGCCGCCCCGGCTGCGGGTCGATCCAGGTCCCGACGTCTTCTCCGGCAACCGCCCTGACGGCCACGTCGGGTTGCCGGGCGTCGGCGACGACGGTGGGGATGCCCGACCACGCCGCCATCCGGGCGGCGGCGATCTTGGTGGCCACCCCGCCGGAACCGAAGGTCGTCCCTGGCGCCGCCCCTCGGTTGAGCTCGTCGAGGATGGCGTCGGTGTGCCGGACCGCCGAGAGCAGCTCCGCCTCTCCCAGCCGCGGGTCGGCGGAGAAGAGGCCGATGGTGTCGGTGAGCAACACCAGCATCCCGGCCCCGACCAGGTGCCCGACGATGGCGGCGAGCCGGTCGTTGTCACCCAGCTTCAGCTCGTCGACCACCACCGTGTCGTTCTCGTTCACGATGGGGATCACCCCGACCGACAGCATCCGGGTGAGCGCCTCGCGGGCGTGCAGGTACTGGGCGCGGTGGGCGAGGATGTCGCGGGTGAGCAGCACCTGCCCGACCACCACGCCGTCGGCGCCGAATCCCCCGGCGTAGCGCTCCATCAGGCGCCCCTGCCCGACGGCGGCGGCGACCTGGAGGCCGGGGAGGTCACGGGGACGCTCGCTCAAGCCGAGCGCCGGCAGTCCCGCCGCCACCGCCCCCGAGCTGACCAGCACGGGTCGGTAGCCGGCGTGGCGGAGCGAGAGCACCTGGGTGATCGTCCGATCGACCCCGGTGTCGTCCAGCCCGCCCGACGGCCCGGCGAGGCTCGACGAGCCCACCTTCACCACCACCGCCGCCCCGGCGGCGACCGGGCGCCTCATTCGACGTCCTCCAGGCCGTCCTCGTCGGGAGCGTAGGTGAACACCAGGTCGCCGATGCGCACATCGTCCCCGGGTGCGGCGCCGGCGGCGGCGAGGGCGTCGTCGACCCCGAGACGGCGTAGCCGGGAGGCGGCGAGGTCGGCGGCCTCGGGGACGGTGAGGTCGGCGAGTCCCACCGCCCGGCTGGCGGCCCGGCCCTCGACCACCCAGGCATCCGCCTCCCTCCGCACGGTGAAGCTCGGCGGCAGGGGTCGGTGGAGGACGTACCCCTCCCGCTCCGGGGCCGTCCGGAGCGCCTCGGCAACGGAGTCGGCGATGGCATGGGACAGCTCGGTGAGGCCGGTCCCGGTCACCGCCGAGATCCGGTGGACCGAGGCCTCGCCGTCGAGCGCCGGGCCGGGGCCGTCGACCATGTCCGCCTTGGTGACCACGACGATCTGCGGCCGGACCGCCAGCTCGGCAGAGTGCCGGGCCAGCTCGTTGCGGAGCACCGCCAGCTGGGTGGCGACGTCTTCGGCCTGCAGCGGCGTCGGGTCGAGCAGCACGACCAGCACCCGGGCCCGCTCGGTGTGGCGGAGGAACTCGTGCCCGAGGCCGCGGCCGTCGGCGGCGCCTTCGATCAACCCCGGGATGTCGGCGAGGACGAACTGGCGGTCTCCCACCTCGACAACGCCGAGGTGCGGCTCGAGCGTGGTGAACGGGTAGTCGGCCACCTTGGGCTTGGCCGCCGAGAGCCGGGAGATGAGGGTGCTCTTCCCTGCGTTGGGAAAGCCGATGAGGGCGGCATCGGCCAGCAGCCTCAGCTCCAGGGTCAGCGTCGCCTCCTCGCCGTACTCGCCCTGCTCGGCGTACGCCGGGGCGCGGTGGGCCTTGCCGACGAAGGCGGCGTTGCCCTTGCCGCCTCTCCCACCGCGGGCGACGATCACCCGCTGCCCGGGGTCGACCAGGTCGGCGAGCACGGTGCCCGACGGGTCGCGCACCACGGTACCGAGGGGGACCGGCAGCTCGCGGTCGACGCCGCGGCGCCCGTGGCGGAGGTCGCCCTCGCCGTGGGTTCCGGAGCCGGCCGACCAGTGCGGGTGGCGCGAATACCCGAGCAGGCTGGCGGTGTCGGGGTCGGCGACGAGAACGACGTCGCCGCCCCTGCCCCCGGACCCGCCGGTTGGCTTGCCCCGGGGCCTGCCCTTCTGGCGGAGGAAGGAGGCGACGCCGGCGCCGCCGTCCCCGGCCTTGACATCGATGTGGACGCGGTCGACGAACACGTCAGCGCATCCCCGGTGGGATGGCCTCAGTCGCTGAGGATGTCGACCAGCCGCCGGCCGCGGCGGGTGCCGAAGCGCACGGTGCCCTCGGCCTTGGCGAAGAGGGTGTCGTCGCTGCCCCGCCCCACATTGGCGCCCGGGTGGATGCGGGTCCCCCGCTGGCGGACCAGGATCGACCCGGCGGTGACGTTCTGCCCGTCGAACACCTTGGGTCCGAGTCGCTTGGCCGCCGAGTCGCGCCCGTTCTTGGTCGAACCGCCTGCCTTGGTCTTCGACATCTCAGCTCTCCTCGCTGGTCTCGGTGGCGTCCGCCGCCGGCTCCTCGGGAGCCTCGGTGACCGGCTCGGCCGGCTCGGCAGGCTTGGCCGACTTGGCCCTGGCCTTCCTCTTGGGCGCCCCGGTGCCGATGCTGGTCACCCGCAGGGTGGTGTACGTCTGGCGGTGGCCCTGGCGGCGCCGGTAGCCGGTCTTCGGCTTGTACTTGAACACCTCGATCTTGTCGCCACGATGCTCGCCGATGACCTCGGCGGTGACGGTCGCCTTCTCCAGGGCGTCACGGTCGGAGATCACGGTGCCGTCGTCCCCCACCACCAGCAGGGGGGTGAAGGTCACGCTCTCGCCGGCCAGCTTGATCCGCTCGACGTCGATGACGTCGCCCTCACGGACCTTCGATTGCTTGCCTCCGGCGCGGATGATGGCGTACATGGTCTCCTCGCAGGTCTTCGAGCCCCGACCGGCGTCGCCGCCCGCCGGACGGACGGGCTGGGCGGGTAGCGGAGCGGCGCAAAGTGTAGCGGCTCGGGCGGGGTGTCGGGCCTGGTGACCGGGGTCGGACCACCCTCCCGGTATGGTGGCCGGTGCCCGTGCCACCGGCACCAGGAGGGCGAAGATCTGATGCCGCCACCGGCCCCGGCCACCTTCTCGTGGCGGGGCGACTTCACCAACGTGGAGGTCAACGCCTTGCACGCCGAGGCGTTCCAGACCCGGCTGTTCGACGACACGGAGTGGGACTGGGAGGAGCTGACCGCGGCCCACAGCCTGGGTTGGGTCACCGCCCGCCACCACGGCGAACTGGTCGGCTTCGTGAACGTGCTGTGGGACGGGCTGGTCCATGCCTGGATCCAGGATGTGATGGTGGCGGCCACCGCACGGCACCGGGGCATCGGGGTCGAGCTGGTCCGGGTCGCCGCCGACCGCTGCGCAGCAGCCGGGTGCGAGTGGTTGCACGTCGACTTCGACGAGGATCTGCGGCCGTTCTACATCGACGCCTGCGGGTTCACGCCGGTCGCCGCCGGGCTCATGGCGCTCGGCTGACCGCGGGCTGCGGTCAGCCAGGACCCGGGATCGCGTGGAGGCGACGAAGTCGCGCTATCTGATGGCGACGAAAGTCGCGCTATCTGATGGCGACGAAGTCGCGGTTATCTGATGGCGACGAAGTCGCGATCTGATGGCGACGAAGTCGCGCTATCTGATGGCGACGAAGTCGCCCGTGAACCGGGCAGCCGTCCGGCCGTCCTGTTCGAGCCGGGCGCCGACGGTGACCCGGGCTCGGCTCCTGCGGTCCAGCGTGGCGAGGAAACGGGACCACCGCGCCTCGTCTGGGGCGTCGCAGATGGCGACGAAGTCGCCGGTGACCGGCGAGTCGTAGGCCATGGTGCTGCGGGAGATCACCAGGCGAGCGTCCACGCCGGCGACGGCCAGGCGGAGCTGGACCAGCGCCCACGCCGCCAGGGTGGCGATCGCCGCCGCGCTCCCCCCGAACAGCGTGTCGCGGTGGTTGATGTTGGGTGCGAGCGGGGCGCTCAGCTCGACACGGTCGACTGCGGCCGAGACCACCCGGACCCCCATCGCCATCGACAGCGGGATCCTGCGGTGCAGGTCCGCCTCGACCTCCGCCGGGGCCGTCTCAGGAGGGATCGGTGGCCACCGCCCTGGGCAACGGGGTCCCCTGCGTCGCCGAATCCTCGTAGAGCACCACGCCGCGCCCGTTGCAGGAGGGGCACACGTCCGAGAACGACTCGAGCAGCCCGGCGGACACGTTCTTGCGGGTCATCTCCACCAGCCCGAGGTTGGACACCTCGAACACCTGGGTCCGGGTCTTGTCCTTGGCGAGGTGCTCGCGGAGCCGGAGCAGCACCGCCTCCCGGTTCTTGGAGATCTCCATGTCGATGAAGTCGATGACGATGATCCCGCCGATGTCCCGCAGACGGAGCTGGCGGGCGATCTCCTCGGCTGCCTCCAGGTTGTTCTGGAGCACGGTCTGCTCGAGGTTGGTGTGGCCGACGAAGCGGCCGGTGTTGACGTCGATGACGGTGAGGGCTTCGGTGCGGTCGACGACGATGTGCCCCCCGACGGCAGCCAGACCTTGCGGTCGAGCGCCTTGCGCAGCTGGTCCTCGACGTGGAACCGCTCGAAGATGGGGCGTTGATCGTCCTCGTAGAGCTCCACCTTGGCGGTCGAGCTCGGGCTCGGTGCCCTCCAGGTAGCCGAGCACCTGGCGGTGGACCTCGGGATCGTCGATGAACAACCGCCTGAAGTCCTTGGTGAAGTGCTCACGGATGACCCTGAGCACCAGGGGCGGCTCCTCGTAGATCAGGGAGGGTGCCGGGCTGTCCGACTTCTTGGCGGCGACGTGCTGCCACACGTCCTCCAGGCGGGCAACGTCGGCGGCGAGGTCGTCGCGGCTGGCGTCCTGGGCGGCGGTGCGGACGATGATCCCCATCCCCTCGGGACGGATGTCGGCGACGATGTCACGCAGCCGTCGCCGCTCGTCGTCGGACAGCCGGCGCGAGATCCCGTTGACCTCGGCATCGGGCGCCAGCACCAGGTAGCGGCCGGCCAGGCTGATCTGGCTGGTGAGCCGGGCGCCCTTCTTCCCCATGGCGTCCTTGACCACCTGCACCAGCACCGAGTCACCCGGCTTGAGCACCATCTCGATCCGGGCGCGCTTGCCTTCGATCTCGGCGTCGTCATAGTTGACGTCGCCGGCGTAGAGGACGCCGTTCTTGCCCTCGCCGAAGTCGACGAAGGCCGCCTCCATGCCGGGAAGGACGTTGCGCACCTTGCCCATGTAGACGTTGCCCACCAGCGATTGGCGGTCGGAGCGGGTGACGTAGTGCTCGACCAGCACCGGCCCCTCCATCACCACGATCTGGGTCTGATGGGGGTTGGAGCGGACCAGCATCTGCTTGCGGGCCGTCTCCGGCGGGGGGACGACGGCGAGCAGGGCGCGCCGTGGGTCGTCCCGCCGCGCCCGGGCACCATTGCCCGAAGTGCGGCTGCGAGGCTTCGACTGGGCCCGCGTCCCTGCCGAGCCCCGAGAGCTATCGGTGCGGGTCTTCGAGTCGGTGGGGCGGCCACCGGTGGCCGGCGCCGAGAACTTGCGGACGACCACCTCCTCTTCCCCGACGCGGCGGACCTTCCGGTCCTCGGCCGCATCGCCGCGCCGGATGACCTGCGCGGTCTTCTTGCGGAACAAAGCCATGCAAACTCTCCTTCATGGGCTGCATCAGGCAGCGCGAAACCAGACGGGGTGCCGACGACACGGAGCAGCGAGTGGTCGCCCCACGGAAGCCCCTGACCAGGGCCGGGAGGATGGAGGCGGGTCGGCCCGGCGAACGCACCGGGATCCTCGATGGATGCGATGTGCGTTCAGGCATACCAGTCTCGAAGAATCTCCGAGGAGCGGAACTCGCCAGGTCGTGCGAGCGACCCGGCCGGGTTTCAGGGTAGCACGGCGCCGAGCCGGCCCCGGGTACCTCGCCCGGGCAGCCGCGCCGCCCACTGCTACGCTCGGCGGCATGCTGCAGCGGGCGGACCAGGGCTGGATCGAGGTGATCGCCGGCCCGATGTTCTCGGGCAAGAGCGAGGAGCTGATCCGCCGCATCACCCGCTACCACCTCGCCCGGGTGCCCACCCAGACGTTCAAACCGGCCATCGACGACCGCTACGCCGTCGCCGAGGTCGTGTCCCACTCCCGGCTGTCGACCGCCGCCGAGCCGGTCGCCGACGCCGCCACCCTGCTGCGGTCGGTGGCCGACCGGACCGTCGTCGTCGGCATCGACGAGGGCCAGTTCTTCGACGACGACCTGGTCGACGTGGCCACGCTGCTCGCCGGGGCGGGGAAGCGGGTGATCGTCGCCGGTCTCGACCTCGACTACCTGGGGAGGCCGTTCGAGCCGATCCCGTCATTGATGATCCGGGCCGAGTACGTCACCAAGTCGCTGGCGGTGTGCCATCGCTGCGGCGGGCCCGGGCTGTTCACCCAGCGGGTCGTGCAGTCCGACGAGCTGGTGGTGCTCGGGGCGGTGGGCGCCTACGAGGCGAGGTGCCGCCGCTGCTACAACCCCGACGAGCTCCCCCAGGAGACCCTCGCCCTCGAGGAGACCAGCTCCTGACCGGCAAGCCGGTGGCGTTCGACCCTTCCCGTCGTCCGAGAACGAGGTCGGCCGGGCACGTCACGGCCCCGATCGGGCATCTGTAGGCTGGCCCTGCCAGCCTGTACGGCCACGCGTGGGTTGCCGACCAAGGTCTCTTCCTCCACCGGCAGCGTTCCAGGGTCGGTACGGAAGAGGTCGGCCCGGGCATATCACAACAGCTGTCGCTCGCCGGGGACCGGGGAGCGGCGCATCCACACCCCGTGACCGAGGCCGAGGGCGAGGCTCATGGCGAGGAAGGCGGTCCCGCCGCTCGACAGGAACGGCAGCGGCAGGCCGGTGACCGGCATCAGCCGAAGCGTCATGCCGACATTGACGAACACATGGAAGACCATGAATCCGGCCACCCCGACGGTGAGGAGCTGGGAGAACCGGTCACGGGCGTTGACGGCGGCGACCAGCAGCCGCCAGATGATCACCAGGTAGAGGGCGAGCACGGTGACCCCGCCGACGAAGCCGAGCTGCTCGCCGACTGCGGTGAAGATGAAGTCGGTCTCCTGTTCGGGGACGAAGCTGAGGTTGGTCTGGGTGCCCTCGAGCAGCCCCTTCCCGAGGAAGCCGCCGGACCCGATGGCGGTGACGCTCTGCTCCTGGTTGTAGTTGGCGGTGGCGGACAGGTCGGAGGTGTCGTCCATGAAGGCGGTGATGCGGGTGAGCTGGTAGTCCTCGAGGGCGTCCGCCTGCAACACGGCGATGATCCCGACCACGCCGACCAGCACCAGGAACACCAACTGGCGCCACGTGGTGCCGGCGACGAACAGCATCACGCCGGCGATGAAGGCGAACACCAACATCGTCCCCAGGTCCGGCTGCAAGAAGATGAGCGCGGCGGGCGCCGCCACCACCGCCGCCACCCTGGCCAGGTGGTGCCAGCGCAGGGGCTCGTCACCGGTGTCGGACAGCAGCGCCGCCAGGGCGAGGATCACGCCCAGCTTGGCGAACTCGGAGGGCTGCAGCTGGAACGGGCCCAGCTCGATCCACCGGCTGGCGCCCAGCCGGGAGCCGCCCAGGGGGGTGAGCACCAACAGCAGCAGGGTCAGGGTCCCCAGGTAGATGGCAGGGACCTTCGCCTTGAGGGGGCGACTCTCGATCATCGAGGCACCGATGAAGAGGACGATCCCGACGACGACGAACACCGCCTGCCGCTTCATCAGGAAGCCGGGGTCGGATCCGGCCGCTTCGAGGCGCGACGCCGAGGCGGTGTACACCATGAGCAGCCCGAAAGCGGACAGCGCCAGGTAAGGCAGCACCAGGAGCAGGTCGGGGCGCATCGCCCGCTCCCTCTGGAGCAGCCCGAGCGGTCGGGTGTCGGTGGCAGCCATCAGTCGGTGAGCTCCGCCCCGACCTCGATCTCCTGGGGCCCGACCTCGCCGGTGAGCAGGTACTGGAGCACCGGCCGGGCGGTGGGGGCGGCGATCTGCCCGCCACTCCCGCCGCGCTCGATCACCACGACCACCACATACTGTCGGGTCGCTGATCGGCACCACCCCGGTGAACACCGCGGTGTCGACATCCTCCTCGGCGGTCTCGCCCTTGATGACCTCTGCGGTGCCGGTCTTGCCGCCGACCTCCTCGATCCCCGGCCCGAAGTCGGCGAAGGCACCGCGGGCGGTGCCGGCCGGGCCGTTGATCACCTGCTCGAGGTCGTTGCGGAGGAAAGCCACCGACTGGGGCGCCAGGTCGAGCTCGTCGATCGCCGACGGGGCGTTCTCCCAGACCAGGCGCCCGTCCTGGTCGACCACCCGATCGACCACCCGGGGTCGCCACAGCGTGCCCCCGTTGACCATGGCGGCGTAGGCGTTGGCGAGCTGGAGCGGGGTGACCAGCACCGAGCCCTGCCCGATCACCGCGTTGAGCACGTCACCCCCGGTCCACGGTCCGTCGCGCACCAACTCGGGGCTCTCCACCTGGGCCCGCTCGAACCACTCCCGGTCGGGAATCAGGCCGTCCTGCTCGAAGGGCAGGTCGATGCCGGTCGGCTCGTCGAACCCGAAGCGCCTGGCCCACTGCTGGAGCAGGTCCTCGGGGACGGTCCCACCTTCGGTCCCCTGCCGGTTGCGTCCAGATGTTGAGGGCGATCTGCCAGAAGTAGAGATCGCAGGAGGACTGCAACCCGGTGTGCAGGTCGACCCCACCGTGGCCGCTCGAGGTCCAGTCGTTGAGCACCTGCGGGCTGCCGTCGGTGAAACGGAACTCGAGCTGCCCGTCGCAGAAGTAGCTGGCGTCGTGTTGCTGGGCATCACCCTCGAGGGCGAACAACCCCTCTTCGAGGGCGAGCATGTAGGCGACCGACTTGAACGTCGAAGCCGGGGCGTACTCCCCCTGGATGGCGAAGTTGTTGAAGACGGCGAGGGCGGACAGGCGGTCCCACTCGGACTGGCTGACCCCGTCGACGAACAGGTTCGGGTCGTAGCCGGGCACGGAGGCCATCGCCACCACCGACCCGTCGGTGACGTCGAGCACCACCCCGACCGCCCGCACCGGGCACCTGGGGTCCTCGGTCGGGCTGCATTCGGGGTCGTAGACGTCACGCGCCGCCTGCAGCCCATCGGCGAGCGACGATTCGAGCACCCTCTGGGCGTCGAGGTCGATGGTGAGCACCAGGTTGTCGCCGGGAGCCGGCGGCTGCTCGCCGATGACCTCGAGCACGTTCTGCTGGGCGTCGATCCGGTACTTGATCGCTCCTGGAGTCCCCCGGAGCTGATCGTCGTACTGGCGTTCCACACCGGCCCTCCCCACCCGGTCGGTCGGGCTGATCCCCGGCTTGGCGATGTCGTCCTCGTTGGGATCGCCGATGTAGCCGAGCATGTGGCCGGCCAGCGCACCCTCCGGGTAGATCCGGACCGGTTGGGGCAACACCGAGACACCCGGGTAGTCCTCGGCGTACTCGACCAGGCGCAGCGCCTGCTCGGCGGTCAGCTCCTCGACCAGGGTGATGCGATCCGCCCGGTTGCGCGCCGAGGCGACGGCTTCACTCACCTCGCCGGCGGGGATCCCCGACAGGGTCGACAACCGCTGGATGAAGTCCGGCTCCCCCGGGTCGTCCTCGTCGGGGACGAGTGCCCCGTCGAGGACGGCGGCGAGGGCGGAGCGGGTGCCGGCGATCAGCCGGCCGTTGCGGTCGTGGATCTCGCCGCGGGGTGCCGGGGTCTCGACCACCCGCACCTGGTTGTTCTCGGCGAGCACCTGGTACTCGGTGGCCGCGGTGACCTGGACCGTCCACAGCTTGAGGGCGAGGACGCTGAAGAGGCCGAGGAAGACCATCCCGAGCACCGTGATCCGGGCGCCGGTGCTCATCGCACCCAGGTCCTCACCGAATGGCCGCGCAGCAGCCGGGTCACCACCGGGAAGACGGCGGCGGACACGACGACGGTGTAGATGGCGGGAAGGAAGAGCTGCTTCACGAGACCCGAGGTGGAGAGGAGCGGCTGCCCGAACAGGGTACTCGCCACCAGGAACAACGCCTGGGCGAGCAGCGCCAGGAGGAACACGCCGAGCGCCACCATGGGCGCCGCCCCCTCCGCCCGGTGGCGAACCCGGAGGACCACGTAGGTGATCACCACGTACACCATCGCCCACAGGCCCAACGGCGAACCGCCGAGCAGGTCGAGCAGCAGCCCGGCGGTGAAGCCGAGGAGCAGGGCCGGCTCGCTGTCGAGATAGCGCACGCAGGCGATCACCACCGACAGGACCAGCATGGGGGCGGCGCCGAACGGCTGGATCCGGCCCGGCCCGAACAGGGTGGTCTGGATGACCACGGCGACGAGCACGAGCAGGATGGAGAGGGCGACTGGTCGGGCGTTCACTCGACCGGCACCGGGCCGACCGGGATCTCGACCACCTCGCCGGTCTCAGGGTCGATGATCCCGTCGAGCGGCGACCATCCCACCACCACCTTCACGTAGTCGAGCTCGGCCAGCTGGATCGCAGGCCTCGCCGTGGTGATGAGGGCGAACCCGGCGACCGCCTCGGCGTCGTTCGTCGACGACGCCGACGGGTATGCCCGGAGGGAAGCGGGTGCCGTCGGTCACCAGGCGGTCGCCTTCCTGCACCGGCTTGGTGGTGCTGAACATCTTGAGCTCCAACGAGCCGGAGCCGCGCCCCTCGACCCAGCCGGTCTCGTTGGTGACCAGGTTGCGCACCCCGACGCCGCTGCGGGGATCGGTGACCAGCCTGACCCGGGACGAGCCGGCGGTGACGAAGTCGATCCTCCCCACGAGGCCGTCCTCGTCTATCACCGCCTGGCCGAGGGCGATGCCGTTGTCGCTCCCCTGGTCGATCCAGCGGATCTGGTCGAACTCACTGGGGGCGAGCGACGAGATGCGGGCGGTGACGGTGGCGACGTCGACAGGGGGGGTGAGGTCCAGGATCCGCTCCAGCTCGGCGAGCCGGGTCTGCATGCTCTGCACGTCGAGGACCTGCTGGCGCAAGGCGTCGTTCTCGGCGCGCACGGCCTCCAGCTCGTCCCTCAGCCCGGCGATGTTGGAGATGCCGTCGATGAACCCGACCACCGGGCGGGTGACCGCGGTGGCCAGCTGCTGAACCGGGGCGAACAGCGTTTGGGCGCCCGACCGCAGCATCGCCCCCACGCCCTCGCCCTGGGCGCGCACGTCGAAGGTGGCGATGAGGAACGAGAGCATCACCAACCCGATCAGCAGGACGGTGGAACGCTCGATTCGGCGAAAGGGAAGCATGTCGCTCGCTCGCTCTCCTCCAACCGGCGTCAGCCGAGGATCAGGCGCGGCCGCTCGAGGAGAGCACGACACCCAGCACGTCGAACTCCTCGAGGCAGGCACCCGACCCCAATACCACCGACTGCAGCGGCCGGTCGGCGGTGATGATCGGCATCCCGGTCTCGCTGGCCAGCCGCATGTCGAGGCCACGCAGCAGAGCCCCACCGCCGGTGAGCACGATCCCACGGTCCATGATGTCGGCGGCGAGCTCGGGGGGTGTCTTGTCGAGGGTGTACTTGACGGCGTCGACGATCGCCTGGACCGGTTCCTCGATCGCCTCCCGCACCTCGGGGCTGGAGAGGACGATCGTCTTGGGAAGCCCGCTGATCAGGTCGCGACCCCGCACCTCGGCGGCGGGCTCGTCGGCGTACGGCCATGCCGACCCGATGGCCATCTTCACCTGTTCGGCGGTGCGCTCGCCGAGCATGACGTTGTATTCCTTCTTGACCCAGGAGATCACCGACTCGTCCAGCTCGTCGCCGCCGATGCGGATGCTGCGCGACACCACGATGCCGCCCAAGTGAGATGACCGCCACCTCGGTGGTGCCACCGCCCATGTCCACCACCATCGATCCGGCCGGCTCGTGCACCGGCAGCCCGACACCGATGGCGGCGGCCATCGGCTCCTCGATGGTGTAGGCGCGGCGGGCCCCGGCGTGGTAGGCGGCCTCCTCGACGGCGCGACGCTCGACCGCGGTGATTCCCGATGGCACGCAGATGACGATGCGGGGCCGGGCCGACAGCCTTCGGTTGTGGACCTTGTCGATGAAGTAGCGCAGCATCTTCTCGGTGATGTCGAAGTCGGCGATGACCCCGTTGCGCAGCGGCCGGATGGCCTGGATGTAGGACGGCGTCCGGCCGATCATCCGCTTGGCCTCCATGCCCACCTCGAGCGGCCGGTTGTCGCGGGTGTTGATGGCCACCACCGAGGGCTCGTTGAGCACGATCCCCAGCCCGCGCACGAACACGAGGGTGTTGGCCGTGCCGAGGTCGATGGCCATGTCGCGGCCGGCGACCGAGAAGAACGAGTTGAGCATGGAGTCCGCCATCGGGTGGGCAGTCTAGGTACGAACGGCCGACGGGCGTCTGGCCGGCCCGCTGGGCACCCTGAACCAAGCGGTTCACGACATTCAACCGCCCTTCAGGGAGGCGAAGCCCGGTTGAGGCCGGATCGGGCGCGGCCACGACCGGCGGCGAGGGAAAGGGATCACGGGAAGAAGATGGCGAGCTCGCGGGTGGCGGCCTCGGGTGAGTCGGAGCCGTGGACGAGGTTCTCGGTGACGACGATCCCGAAGTCGCCCCTGATGGTGCCCGGAGGCGCCTCGCTCGGGTTGGTGGGCCCCATCAGGTTGCGCCCCACGGTCACCGCCGACTCGCCCGACCAGGCCATGGCGACGACCGGACCGCTGATGATGAACGAGAGCAACTCGGGGAAGAAGCCCTTCTCGACATGCTCGGCGTAGTGGCGGCGGGCCAACTCCTCGTCGAAGGTCAACATGCGCACGTCCTCGAGGGTCAGCCCCTTGCGCTCGAACCGGGAGACGATCTCGCCGACCAGCCCCCGGGCCACTCCGTCGGGCTTGACCATCACGAAGGTCCGCTCGATCGCCATTCGTCACCTCAAACTGGTCGCGGGAGGATGCAGCGAGGCACCGTGGCCGGCTGCGTGGAACCCCGGAATCCTAATGCGGCGGTGGGGAGCTGGTCTGCCCAGGCCGACTGTCGGCGTTGGGCGCTGGGGCGAGCACCCCTCCCCGTCAGCGTTGCTGGCCTGCGGCCGGTGCTGCTGCCACCCCTCCCCTCAGGGGAGGGGAAAGGAGACATCGGAAAGCACCGTCCTCGCCTCCCCGACGACATAGAGGGAGCCGGCCACCACGACCTGGTCGGCGGGCCCGGATGCCGCCAGGGCGAATGCCACCGCCGAAGCGACCGGGACCGCCGTGGTGACCGGGATGCCGGCGCCGAACACGATGCCGGCGGCGGCGGCGACCTGGTCGGCCGGCACCGCGCTCCCGTCGGCGGCCGCCGTCGCCACCACCTCGTCGGCCAACTCGGCGAGCGGTGCCAGCAGGGATTCCGGGTCCCGTCCCCCACCGAACCCGACGACCAGCACCCGGCGTGCCTCGGGGAACTCGTCGACCAGGGTCGACGCCAGGCCCTCGAGCCCCTGGGCGTTGTGGGCGCCGTCGATGATCACCAGCGGGCTGCGACGCACCACCTCGATCCTGCCCGGCGACGTGGCCTCGGCGATGGCGCCGAGCACGGCGTCGTGGTCGAGCGCCCTGCCGAAGAACGCCTCGACGGCGGCGACCGCGGTGGCGAGGTTGTCGACCTGATGTCTCCCGTGGAGCGGCAGGAAGATGCCCTCGTAGCGTCCGTAGACGCCCTCGATGTCGACGACCCAGCCCCCCACGGCCTGATCGGCGTCGGACACCGCATAGTGCTCGCCCGAGCGGAGCCATGTCGAGCCGGTGGCGGCGACCTGGGCGGTGACCGGGCCCTCGGCTCCTGCGGGCAGCGGACCGGTGACCAGCCGCCCCTCGTCCTTGAGGATGGCTGCCTTCTCGGCGGCGATCTCGGCGACGGTCTCGCCGAGCAGCCCGGTGTGATCGAGGGAGATCCCGGTGATCACCGAGACATCGGCATCCACCACGTTGGTGGCGTCCCACCTCCCTCCCAGCCCCACCTCGACAACTCCGACGTCGACCGCGTTGGCGACGAACACGGCGAAGGCGATGGCGGCGGTGAGCTCGAAGTAGGTGGGGCCGTCGCCGGGGCCGGTCGCCCCTGCCCGGGCCTCGAAGGCCTCGACGAAGGGAGCCACATCGGCGACGGCGGCGACGAACTTGCCCTCGTCGAGGGGTGTGCCGCGCACGGCGAACCGCTCCTCTATCCGCTCCAGGTGGGGTGAGATGAACCATCCGGCGTTGAGCCCGTGGTGGCCGAGGAGCTGCGATATCAGACGCACCACCGTCGTCTTGCCGTTGGTCCCGGCGACGTGGATGACGGGGATGAGGCGGTGCGGGTCGCCCATCAGCTCGAGCAGGCCGGCGATGCGATCGAGTCCCGGTCGCAGCCCGCGGTCGATCCGGCGGTCGAGGAATTCGACGGCCTGCGCTCTGGTCGACACCGGCCCGACCATCAGGCCAAACCGATCATGGGGACCAGTCCCGATCATCGGGCCGGCCCGATCTCGGCCAGCTGGCGACGGAGGCGCTCCAGGGCGGCGACGAACTCGGCGCGCTTGGCCTGCTCCTTCTCCACGACCGCTGCCGGGGCCCGATCGCGGAACCGGGGGTTGGCCAGGGTTCGCTCCGAGACCTCCAGCAACGCCTCGTGCTCGGCGATCGCCTTCTCCAGCCTGGACCGCTCCACCTCGACCTCGACCAGGCCGGCCATCGGGACCTGGACGGTAGACACCACCGGCGGTGAGCATGACCGCCCCCGAGGCATCGGGGTCGACCGGGCCGGCGACCGTGACCCTCCCCAGCGAGGCGAGCTGGTGTCGCCACCATGGCCGGTCGATCCCTGCCGGGACGTCGAGCCGCACGTCGAGCCGGCGACCGCCCAGCGAGTGCTCGGCGCGGAACCTCCTGATCTCGGTGACGATGTCGAACAGCCCGGTCGTGCCCTCGGGTGCCTCGGCCTCGGGCGGCGACGGCCACCGTGCCGCCGCAAGCAGCGAGCCGTCACCGAGCTCCGACCACAGTTCCTCGGTGACGAAGGGGATGACCGGGTGGAGCAACGCCAGCACGTCGCGGAGCACGACCCCGAGCGTGGCCCTCGTCGCCGTGGCGACATCGGGCTCCCCGGCGAGCAGCGGCTTCGCCATCTCCAGGTACCAGTCGAACACCTCCGACCAGGCGAAGTTGAGCAGCGTCGGCCACCGCATCGGAGAAGCGGTGGGCGTCGAGATGCCGGTCGTAGGCGACGGCGACCTCGGTGAGACGGGCCAGCACCCATGAGCCCTCCGGTCCGGGATCCTCCGGGTAGCCGCCGGTGACCGGCACCCCCTTCACCCCGGCGTGCTCCACGGCGAAGCGAACCGCGTTCCACAGCTTGTTGCCGAAGCGCCGGGCGGCGTCGATCCACTCCTCGTTGATCGGGACATCGTGGCCGGGGGCCGCCGACTGGACCAGGGCGAGCCGGACGGCGTCCGCTCCGTAGCGGTCGGCCAGGTCGAGCGGGTCGAGGGCGTTGCCGGCGCTCTTCGACATCTTCTTCCCGTCGGCGGCCCTCACCAGCCCGTGGATGACGATGTCGGTGAACGGCTTCTCGCCCATGAACCGCATGCCGGTCATCAACATGCGTGACACCCAGAACGTGATGATGTCGAACCCGGTGACCAGCACGTTGGTCGGGTAGAAGCGGTCCAGATCGGCAGTCGCCTCGGGCCAGCCAAGGGTGGAGAAGGGCCACAGCGCCGACGAGAACCAGGTGTCGAGCACGTCCTCGTCGGGACGCACCGTGCCCCCGCAACGGGGGCAGGCGGTGACGTCGGTGCGGGACACGATCGTCTCGTCACAGGCGTCGCAGTACCACGCAGGGATGCGGTGGCCCCACCACAACTGGCGGCTGATGCACCAGTCGCGCAGGTTCTCCATCCACGGGACGTACACGTTGCGCCAGCGGTCCGGGATGAACCTGGCCTCCCCCGCGGTGACCACGTCGATGGCGGGGCCTACCAGCGGGGCGACCTCCACGAACCACTGCAGCGAAAGCAGCGGCTCCACGACGGTCGTGCAGCGCGAGCAGCGTCCCACGGCATGGTGATGGGGCTCGGTGGCGACCAGGGCCCCCTCGTCCTCGAGGGCGCGCTTCACCGCCTGACGAGCCTCCATCCGGTCCATACCGGCGAAGCGACCTCCGGCGTCGGTGATCTCGCCCGAGACGTCGATGACCACCACCGGTTCCAGCCCGTGCCTGGCGGCGATCTCGAAGTCGATGGCGTCATGGGCCGGAGTCACCTTCACCGCCCCGGTCCCGAAGTCCGGGTCAACGGCGGCGTCGGCCACGATCGGGATCTGCCGTCCCATCAGCGGGAGGCGGACGGTGCCGCCCACCAGGGCGCGGTACCGGTCGTCTTCGGGGTGCACCGCCACGCCGGTGTCGCCCAGCATGGTCTCGGCTCGGGTGGTGACGACCACGATGCCCTCCCCTCCCCCTTCGGCAGGTGGGTAGAGGATCGACACCAGTTCGCCGGCGGTCTCCTCGTGGTGGACCTCGATGTCGGAGAGGGCGGTGCGGCAGCGCGGGCACCAGTTGATGATCCGCCGCCCGCGATAGATCACCCCCGCCTCGTACAGGCTGACGAAGACCTCCCGCACCGCCTTGCTCAGGCCCTCGTCGAGGGTGAACCGCTCCCTGGTCCAGTCGGTGGAGAACCCGAGGCGGCGAATCTGGCCGGTGATGCGGTTGCCCGAAGCCGCCTTCCAGGCCCACACCCGCTCGACGAAACGCTCCCGGCCTATGTCGTGGCGGGTGAGCCCCTCGGCGGCGAGCTCGCGCTCCACCACGTTCTGCGTGGCGATCCCGGCGTGGTCGGTCCCCGGCAGCCACAGCACGGCGTATCCCTGCATCCGCTTGCGCCGGACGATCACGTCCTGGAGCGACATGTTCAGGGCATGGCCCATGTGGAGGATCCCGGTCACGTTGGGCGGCGGGATGACGATCGAGAACGGCTCCCCGTCCGGGTTGACCTCGGGCATGAAGACGCCGGCGTCCTCCCAGACCGGGTACCAGCGCGCCTCGACCTGCTCGGGCCGGTAGGTGGGATCCATCAGGGGCGCAAACCTACTACCCAGCCCGGATCGAGCCGAATGGATGGGGGCTACCCTCGCCGAGTCTCTGCCATGGCGATCCGCGATCGATGCCGACCTGCTGATCCCCGGCCGGGGCGAGCCCATCGAGAAGGGCTCGGTGGTGCTCGACGGGCCGACCATCTCGTACACCGGGCCGACCGCGTCCGCACCGTCCGCCGACGGGGACCCGGTGGAGGTGCCGGTGGTGCTCCCCGGGCTCTGGGAGACCCACGCCCACTTCTTCGGCACGCAGACCGCCGACCTGGCCGAGGCGGTGCGGGTGCCGATCGCCCGGCTGGCGGCGCTCGCCGCCCGGGACGCCGAGGCCACCCTGCTCGGCGGCGTCACCAGCGTGCGCGAGGTCGGAGGCTTCGGCGTCGACCTGGCGCCGGCGATCGACGGCGGCCTGCTCCCCGGGCCGACCATCTACGGTGCCGGCGCCGTGCTGTCCACCACCGGGGGCCATGGCGACGGCCACTCCCTGCCGGTCGACCTCGTCGTCGATGACGAGCGCTGGATCGGCCAGCTGTGTGACGGGGTCCCGGAATGCCTGCGGGCGGTGCGCATGCAGCTCCGGCGCGGGGCCAAGGTCATCAAGATCTGTGCGTCGGGCGGTGTGATGAGCGAGATCGACGACCCGATCCACCAGCAGTTCTCCGACGAGGAGATCGCCGCCATCGTCGCCGAGGCGGAACGGGCGGACCGGGTGGTGGCCGCCCACTGCCACGGCAAGCCCGGGATCATGGCGGCGCTGCGCAACGGGGTGCGCACCATCGAGCACGGCACCTACCTCGACGAGGAGGCCGCCGACCTGATGCGCGAGACGGGGGCGGTGCTGGTCGCCACCCGGTTCGTGGTCGAGCAGCTCCAGGTGGTGGCCGACACCTTGCCGGCCTACGCCCGGCACAAGGCGCTGGCGATCGCCGACCGGCACGCCGAGGCGATGAAGATCGCCGTGGCCGCCGGGGTGACCATCGCCATGGGGACCGACATCTTCCTGCCGGGCGGCTACGGCAGGAACAGCGCCGAGATCCGCCACCTGGTCGATGCCGGGATGACGCCGCTGCAGGCGATCGAGGCTGCCACCGCCACCGGGCCCCTCACCGTCGGCCCGCAGGCGCCCAAGTCGGGTCGCCTCGAGGTGGGGTACGACGCCGACGTCATCGCCGTCGACACCGATCCGCTCGCCGATCTCACCGTGTGGGGCGAGCCCGACCGGGTGACCCACATCTGGAAGGCGGGCGTGCGGGTCAAGTAACGTCGGCGCCATGGACCAAACCGCGGCGGCCCGGCTACCGGTCCTCGACGAGCCCGCCTGGCCCGACGAGAAGGGCCCCTACCTCTTCGTCGCCGAGGTGTCGGGGCCACTCGAGCGCCGGCTCCTCGACGCATGGATCGAGCGCAACCGGCCCGACGACGTCGACCCCCGGCAGGTGCAGCAGGCCCGGCTCCCCGCCACCCGTCGCCGTGCCCGGCTCCCGGCCGATCCGGCGCTGGCCGCCTTCATCGCCGCCGACGCCGACGCCCTCGTGGTCCCGCTCCGGGTGGTGTGGCTCGCCCAGCAGCGCGAGGGCCGCCGCTCGGTGAAGGTGTCCGACCTGCTCAGGCTGGGGGACCCGCGGGACCCCGGGCCGATCCGGCAGTACCTCATGTATCGCCGGTTCCCCGACCGGGTCAGGATCATCAAGGGTGCCACCGCCCGGCTCCCCGAGCTGCGCCGCTCGTGGAGCGAATCGTCTGCGATCGACGAAGGGCGGAGCCTCGTCGAAGAGGTCGCCCGCAGGGCCTGGCTCACGTTGGAACGCGCCGAACGGGCGCTGCGGGGCAGCCGCTACAAGGTGCCCAAGTTTCCCCAGGGAGACGCTGCTCGACGACCGCCAGTTCCAGGTGGGTGTGGCCAAGCTGGCCAGGGACAGCGGCGTCAGCTACCAGCGGATGGCGGCCCGCACCTCACGGTACGTACGGGAGATCGCCGCCACCCACTCCCCGTGGATGATCGACGTCGTCACCGGCGGGTTCCGGAGGCTCATCACCAAGGCATACGTGGAGCTCGACTACGACCACGAGGAGCTCGAGGCGCTGTACCGGATGGGCCAGCGCTACCCGCTGGTGTTCCTCCCCACCCACAAGTCGCACTTCGACCACCAGAGCCTCCAGTTCGCCCTGTACGAGAACGGGCTGCCCCCCAACCACACCGCCGGCGGCATCAACATGAACTTCTTCCCGGTTGGCCCGCTGATCCGCCGCTCCGGGGTGTTCTTCATCCGGCGCGAGTTCAAGGACAACGAGGCCTACAAGTTCGTGCTGCGCCGCTACATCGACTACCTGCTGCAGCGGCGGTTCCCGCTCGAGTGGTACATCGAGGGTGCCCGGTCCCGCACCGGCAAGCTCCTCCCGCCGAAGTTGGGGATGCTCGCCTACGTCGTCGAGGGCTTCCAGCGGGGCTCCGCCGACGATGTCATCTTCATCCCGGTGGCGATCGCCTACGACCAGATCCAGGACGTGCAGAGCTACGCCGCCGAGCAGTCCGGCGCCCCCAAGCGGCCGGAGACGTTCGCCTGGATGGTCCGGGTGATCCGCGGTCTGCAGCGGCGCTACGGGTCCATCCACCTGAGGCTGGGCCGGCCGATCTCACTGCGCAGCCTTCCTCGCCGACCTGGGCGCCGAGCCGGCGGACGCCGAGGACACCCGCAGCCCGGCGGTGCCCAAGCTGGCGTTCGAGATCGCCAACCGCATCAACGAGGTGATGCCGATCACCCCGATCTCTCTGGTGACGCTGGTGATGCTGGGCGACGACCGCCCCTCGCTCGACTTCGACGAGATCCACGACCTGGTCGACCCGTACGTCGCCGAGGCGGCCGATCGTGGCCTGCCGAGCACTACCAACGAGCCCCTCGACGACCGCGCCGTCGTCGGCTCCGCCATCGACGAGCTCGTGGTGCACGGCATCGTGAACCGCCAGGTCGACGGCGAGGTGATCCGCTACGGGATCGCCCCGGAGTCGCAGCTGGCTGCCGCCTACTACCGCAACATGGTCATCCACTTCTTCGTCGACGGGGCGGTGGCCGAGCTGGCCCTGGCGGGCATCGATGGCGCCGAAGGCGAGCCGGTCGATGCGGTGTTCGCCGAGGCGAGGCGGATCCGCCGGGTGCTCCTCTTCGAGTTCTTCTTCGCCGGACGCGACGAATACGACGCCGTGATCGCCGGTGAGATCGACCGCCGGTGCGCTGATTGGCGGGACCTGGTGGCCGCCGGGGAGGTGGCGTCGGTGCTCGACGGGTTCCGTCCGTTCCGCTCGCCCGCGATCCTGCGCCCGTTCCTCGAGGCGTACCGGGTGGTGGCGGGGCTCATCGAGGAGGACGCCTACATGGGCACCATCGATGAGTCGACGCTGGTCAACCGGGCACTGAAGGCCGGGAGGGACCAGCTCGCCGCAGGGACGATCACCTCCGGCCAATCGGTGTCCAAGATCCTGTTCGAGGTGGCGGTGACCCTGGCTCGGCATCGGGGCATGTTCGAGCCGGGACCTGACGTGGTGGAGCGACGCAAGGCGTTCGCCGCCGAGATAGGCGAGCTGGCGGAACGGGCCGGCAAGCTCTCCGTCACCGCGACGCCGAGCTCACCGTCACCGGAAGGCTGAAGTCCGGGCTGGAACTCGGCGTCGCCGATATCACGGACGTCGAGCTCACCGGGCGCCGGAGGGCTGACGGCCGCTTCGGGCCAGACCCTGGCGTCACCGACGTGAGGGCTATCGGTTTCCGACCTGAGGGCTACCGTCGGAGCTCGTCTCGACCTCGAGCTGTCGGGGCTGTCGGGGCTGTCGTCCGAGCTGTCGTCCGAGCTGGTGTCGTCTGAGCTGGCGTCGTCCTCGCGCTGCCCGCGGGCGAAGTCCGGCTCGGTGCCGTCTTCCGGCAGCGTCCGCTCCCCCCGGGCGAAGTCCGGGTCGGTGCCGTCGTCGGGCAGCGTCCGCTCCCCGCGGGCGAAGTCCGGCTCGGCGCCGTCATCCGGAGTGGTGCGCTCTCCACGGGCGAAGTCGGGGTCGGGCTCGGGGGTCCCCACCGGCGGGAGATCCGTGCGGTCGTCTGTGTTCTCCATGCGGTCATCCTCCTGACGGGGGCGCCCGGGTCGGCGCCATCAGCCCCCACCCTCTACCCGGGCTGGGGAGCGGTCAACCCACGCTAACGAACTCGGCGACGTGGCGGCGGACGGCAGCGGCGTCGTCGAGGTGGAGGACGGCTCTCGCCAGCTCCCGGGCGGCGGCGAGGTCGACGGCCCGGACCGCCTGCTTGACCGCCGGGACCAGGGTCACCGCCGCCGATAGCTCGCCGACACCGAGCCCGATCAGCACCGGGGCCGCCGCCACGTCCCCGCCGGCCTCGCCGCACACCCCGACCCACACCCCGTGGGCGGCGGCGGCGTCACAGACGGTGCCGATAAGCCGGAGCACCGCCGGGTGGAGCGGGTCGGCCAGCGCCGCCAGCTCCGGATGGCCCCGTTCGGCCGCCATCACGTACTGGGTGAGGTCGTTGGTGCCGATGCTGAAGAAGTCGACGTGCGGGGCCAGCCGGTCGGCGAGCACCGCCGCCGCCGGTACCTCGACCATCACCCCGACCTCGAACCCGTCGTCGGCGGTCAGCGCCAGGTCGCTGAAGGCGGCGTCGAGCATCGCCCGTCGCCGCCAGCAGCTCCGCCACGGTCGTCACCATCGGGAACATCACGGAGATGCGGTGGTCGGCGGCCACCCGGGCGATGGCACGCAGCTGCGCGGTGAACAGGTCGGTGCGGCGAAGCCCGAGGCGGAGCCCGCGGACCCCCAGGAAGGGGTTCTCCTCGGGCGGCTGAGGGGCGAACGGCACGGGCTTGTCGCCACCGATGTCGAGGGTTCGCACCACCAGGCGACGTCCCGCCATGGCTTCGGCGATGGCGCGGTACGTTGCCTCCTGCTCGGCCTCGTCAGGGGCGGTGTCCCGGCCCAGGAAGACGAACTCGGTGCGGAGCAGGCCGACGCCGTCGGCACCGGCGGCGACCGCGGCGGCGGCTTCGGGTACCGACCCGATGTTGGCGGCCACTTCGATCACGGTGCCGTCGAGGGTGACCGACGGCTGGTGGGCCAGTGCGGCGGCGGCGGCGGCACGCTCCCTGTCGGCGGTGGCGGCCTCATCGGCTCGCCGGAGGCGATCCGGGTCGGGCTCGGCCACGACCTCACCGGTGCTCCCGTCGATCAACACCAGTGCGCCCTCCGGGATGTCGAGGACGCCCCGACCGGCGGCGACGACGGCAGGGATGCCCAAGGAGCGGGCCAGGATGGCGGCGTGGGACGTAGGGCCCCCTTCGGCGGTGAGGATCCCGGTGACCACCTCCGGATCGAGTCGTGCCGTCTGCCCCGGGTCGAGGTCGACGGCCACCAGGATCCCCGGCCCCGAGGGCTCGACCGCCATGTCGACACCGAGCATGGCGGCGAGCACCTGGCGGCCCACCGCCTCGACGTCGGCGGCGCGTCCCCGCTGGTACTCGTCCTCGAGGCCCCGGAAGCGGCCTGCCAGGTCGGCGATGGCGCCGTGCCACGCAGCCACAGCGCCCGCCCCGCCGGCGATGGCGGCGGTCACCCCGTCGAGCAGCTCGGCGTCGTCGAGCAGCAGGAGGTGGGCATCGAAGATCCCCGCTTCCGCCTCCCCCGCCCGATCACCGGCCACCCTTCGCGTTCCTCGACGGCGGTGCGCACCTCCGCCAGGGCGGCCTCGAGCCGGTTGCGCTCCTCGGTGGGGGTACCCGGCGGGGCGGCATCCACCGCTTCCAGCTCGGGGACCGCCAGGTGCCGGGCGGGGCCGTAGACGGTCCCCGGCGAAGCCCCCACGGGGCCTGCGGTCGTGCCGGCGCGTGCTGTCGGAGGGCCGGCACCGACGGCGGCGGCGGCACCGCGCTGTCGAGCCTCGTCACCGAACCCGGTGGCGGCGAGCTCCTCCAGGGCGGCGAGCACTGCCGTCGGCCTCGGGCCCGGCGGCGGTCACCTCCACCCGGTGTCCCTGGCGGGCACCGAGCGTGCAGACAGCGCTGAAGCTGTCGCCGCGCACCGGTGCCGAGCCGGTGGTGACGTTGGACACCGAAACGTCGGCGTCGAAACGGGAGACGGTGGCCACGAACCGGGCTGCGGGGCGGGCGTGGAGCCCGGTGGTGTTCCCCACGGTCGAGCACCGCGGTCCCTCTTCGGAGCATCGTCGCCTGCCGGCCCGGGCGTAGGTTCGAGCGCCTCAGGCCCCCGCCAGGCTCGATCCCCAACCCGGATGCCTTCGGGAGCAGGGCCGCCCGGGCCTCGGCGAGCACGCCGTCGAGCGGGAGCCCGGCCCCTGCGGCGGTGGCCGCCGCCACCGCCCCCTCCACCAGCGGCGCCTCGCACAGCACGACCCGCGATCGTCGGTGGTCGTCGAGCATCTCGAGGGCGAAGTCGGCGGAGAGAATGGCGCTGCCCAGGTCCATCAACACCACCACGCCGTCCTCGGACCACACCTCATCGATGGCGGCGAGGACCTTGGTGGCATCGGTGCCGATGGGGTCGTCGGGGTCGTCGATCCCCCCGGCGGCGGCGATGGGGGCGTCGCCACCCATCTGCCGGGCCAGCTGAGCCGTCCCCTCGGCGATCAGGGCGCTGTGCGACACGAGGACGATGCCCACCATGGGCGGTGAAGATACACCCCGAGCGGCAACTCAGATATAGGCCCGAACCTGAGGTCCTGGCATGTCGCTCCGATAGGCAATTGCCTGAAGTTCGAGCACGGGGCGCGAAGGTCGGGAACTCCAGAGAAATTCCCGCCGTCCCGCAGTCCAGAACCTCAGGTTCAACATCAGGCGATCACCTATCGCTCCCGATAGGTCAGAACCTCAGGTTCGGGAAATGGAAGCGGGGGGCCCGGGGTCACCGGGCTCCCCGTCTCGTCGGGGGGTGCGCGGGGGGCGGGGCCCCCCGTGTGTCAGTCGACCCAGTCGAAGGTGCGGGTGACCGCCTTCTTCCACTGGGCGTACTCGGCCTCGCGGCGATCCGCATCCATCTGCGGCTGCCAGTCGGCGTCCTTCACCCAGTTCTCGCGCAGGTCGTCGACCTCGCCCCAGAACCCGACCGCCAGACCGGCGGCGTAGGCGGCGCCCAGCGCCGTGGTCTCCGCCACCGCAGGACGGATCACCGGCACGCCGAGCGTGTCGGCCTGGGTCTGCATGAGCAGGTCGTTGGCGACCATGCCGCCGTCCACCTTGAGCTCGGCCAGGGCGACACCCGAGTCCTGGTTCATGGCGTCGAGGACCTCGCGGGTCTGCCAGCACACCGCCTCCAGCGTGGCGCGGGCGAAATGGCCCTTGTTCACGTACCGGGTGAGCCCGGCGAACACGCCACGGGCCGACGACTTCCAGTAGGGGGCGAACAGGCCCGAGAACGCCGGCACGATGTACATCCCGCCGTTGTCCTCGACCGTCTTGGCCAGCTCCTCGACCTCGGCGGCGTTCTGGATCATCCCCAGGTTGTCCCGCAGCCACTGCACCAGCGCGCCGGTGATGGCGATCGAGCCCTCCAGGGCGTACACCGCGTCGGCGTCGCCGATCTTGTAGCACAAGGTGGTGAGCAGGCCGTTGGCCGACTGGACCGCCTCGGTGCCGGTGTTCAACAACATGAAGTTGCCGGTGCCGTACGTGTTCTTCGCCATCCCGGGGTCGAAGCAGACCTGGCCGAACGTGGCCGCCTGCTGGTCGCCCAGGTCGCCGGCGACCGGTACGCCGCCGAGCGCGCCGGTGGCCTCGCCGTACACCTCCGAAGACGACTTGATGTCGGGGAGTACCGAACGGGGGACACCCATGGTCGACAGGATGTCGTCGTCCCAGTCGAGCGTCTCCAGGTCCATCAGCATCGTCCGGGAAGCGTTCGTCACGTCGGTGACGTGCACCCCGCCGTTGGTCCCACCGGTGAGGTTCCACATCACCCAGGTGTCCATGTTCCCGAACGCCAGGTCACCGGCCTCGGCCCGCGCCCGCGCTCCCTCCACGTTGTCGAGGATCCAGCGGATCTTCGGCCCCGAGAAGTACGTGGCCAGCGGCAGGCCGACCTTGGCGCGGAACCGGTCCTGCCCTCCGTCGGCGGAGAACTCGTCGACCAGCTTGTCGGTGCGGGTGTCCTGCCACACCAAGGCGTTGTGCACCGCCTCACCCGTGGCGCGGTCCCACACCACCGTGGTCTCCCGCTGGTTGGTGATGCCCACCGCCGCCAGGTCCGACGCCGAGATCCCGGCGTTCTCCAGACCACCGGCGATCACATCCTGGGTGCGTGCCCACACCTCCGCCGGGTCATGCTCCACCCAACCCGGCTTCGGGTAGATCTGCTCGTGCTCCATCTGATGGATCCCGACCGGGTTCCCCCCATGGTCGAACACCATGAACCGGGTGCTCGTCGTCCCCTGGTCGATCGCCGCCGAATACTTCGCCATACAGACCTCCTGCCTGTCGTCCGCCAGCCGCCGTCTGTCGACGGCGGTGATTGGTTGCTCGTGTCGTGCCGTCGTCCCCGGATCACCCCGACCAGGTGTCCGCTGCCGCTTGGAGCAGCAGGTGCGACGAGGTCGCCCCGGGGTCCTGATGGCCGGCGCTGCGCTCCCCGAGGTAGCTCGCCCGGCCCTTTCTCGCCACCAGCGGGATGGTGGCCTCCATGCCCTGGCGGGCCGCCTCGGCCGAGTCGGCCAAGGCCTCATCGAGCGGGGCGCCTGCGCTGACCGCCCGCTCCAGGGCCTCGATCGCCGGGAGCAGGGCGTCGACCATCGTCTTCTCGCCCGGCTCGGCCTTGCCGCGGCGCTGGATGCCGGCCAGGCCGGCGCCCAGCATCACCGCCCAGTCGGCCGTCGAGATCGTCTCCTTCCCGGCCGCCGCCTTGCCCATGTCGATGAACATCGTGCCGTAGAGCGGCCCGCTGGCCCCGCCGACCTTGGAGACCATCGTCATCCCGACGCTGTTCAGGGCGCCGGCAATGTCGTCGGGCGGTGACGCCGCCAGCTTCTCCATGGCGAACTTGAAACCCCGGCTCAGGTTGATCCCGTGGTCGGCGTCGCCGATGTCGGAGTCGAGCCGGGTCAGGTAGGCCTTCTGTTCCTCGATGCGCTCCGCCGACGTGGTGATCCAGGCGATCACCCCGTCGAGACCGACGGCTTCCGCCATTACACGCCCCAGCGGAGCCCGGGCGTGTTCACCGGGGCGTCCCAGAGGCTGGTGAGCTCGTCGTCGAGCTTGAGCAGCGTGATCGAGCAGCCCTGCATCTCGAGCGACGTGATGTACGGCCCGATCAGGTTGCGGGTGATGGTGATCCCGCGCCCGGTCAGGTACTTGACCAGGTCGTTGTAGATCACGTACAGCTCGATCAACGGGGTCCCCCCCATCGAGTTGACGAAGGCGAGCACGTTGTCGCCCTCACCGAACGGGAGGTCGTCGACGATCGGGCCCGCCATCAGGTCGACGATCTCGGCGGCGGTGGCCATCGGCTTGCGCTCCCGACCCGGCTCCCCGTGGATGCCGATGCCGATCTCCATCTCGTCGTCGCCGAGCGAGAAGGTCGGCTCGCCGGCGGCGGGGACGATGCACGAGGTGAGCGCCATCCCCATCGAACGGGCGTTGGCGTTCACCTTGCGGCACAGGTCGGCCACCTCGGCAAGCGACTTGCCCGCCTCGGCGGCAGCGCCGCAGATCTTCTCGGCGAGCACGGTGGCGCCCACGCCACGACGCCCGGCGGTCCACAGGCTGTCCAGCACGGCGACGTCGTCGTCGATGACCACGGCGGCCACCTCGATGCCTTCCTCGCCGCCGAGGTCGGCGGCCATCTCGAAGTTGAGGACGTCGCCGGTGTAGTTCTTCACGATGTGGAGCACTCCGGCCCCGCCCGACACCGCCTTGGTGGCCTCGAGCATCTGGTCGGGTGTCGGCGACGTGAACACCTCGCCCGGACAGGCGGCATCGAGCATGCCCATGCCGACGAAACCGCCGTGCATCGGCTCGTGACCGGAGCCTCCGCCGGACACGATGCCGACCTTGCCCGACACCGGGGCGTCGGCACGGACGACATAGGCGGGGTCGTAGTTCACCCGCACCTCGGGGTGCGCGGCGGCGACGCCTTGGAGCGACTCGGTGACGACATCATCGACGTTGTTGATCAGTTTCTTCATCTGCTCTCCCTCGTGGGTCTCCCTATAGGGACATCGGGGTTGTCCCGCCGGGGTCGCCAGGCGCCGCCTGTCGTCCGTTCAACGGTTCGATCCCCACGCGGCCGGCCGGGCAGGTTCCCGGCCGGCATTCCTTCAGCTTCGTGGGCGGCGCCTCAACCGGGAACGAGCCAGTTGAACAGGAGGACGCCGATGATGCCGCCGATGATCGGGCCGACCACCGGGATCCAGGCGTAGTTCCAGTCGGAGTCGCCCTTGCCCGGGATGGGGAGAATCGCATGGGCGATCCTCGGCGACAGGTCGCGGGCCGGGTTGATGGCGTAGCCGGTCGGGCCACCGAGCGAGAGGCCGATGCCCCACACCAGGAAGCCGATGAACAGCGGGTTCAGCCCCGTGCCCAGACCGACCATCCCCTGTTCCCCGGCCACCGTGGTCGTCCCCACGATGGCGAGGACGCCGATCAGCAGCATGGCGGTGCCGATGATCTCCGTGACCAGGTTGGCGCCGGTGTTGCGCTTGGCCGGACCGGTGGAGAACACGGCCAGCTTGAGCCCGGCGTCCTCGGTGCCCTGCCAATGGTTCGAGTAGGCGAGGTACACCAGGATGGCCCCGATGAACGCGCCGGCGAACTCTCCTGCCAGGTACGCGGGAACGTCGCTCCATTCCGCCAGGTCACCGACGGCGAGACCGATGGTCACCGCCGGGTTGAGGTGGGCGCCGCTGTAGATGTTGGCGGCGAACACACCCATCATCACGGCGAAGCCCCATCCCGCGGTGATCACGATCCACCCCGAGCCTTCTCCTTTCGAGTCCTTGAGGAGGACGTTGGCGACCACGCCGTCACCCAGCAGGATCAGGATGGCGGTCCCGACCATCTCCGCTACGAATATGTTGTCCACGCACCGCTCCTTCCCCGGTTTCCCGGCGATCGGGCACAGGGGTGCCGACACTCCCCGCTTCCGTCGTATCCCTTCTCTGCGGAGGTGGGTCAGGCGCCGTCCCCCACGCGCCGTCGGCGACCTCCAGCCGCATCGGCCGCAACCTAGCGAATCGGGCTACCCGCGTGTCGGATCAAATCCGGTTTTCTCGGCGTGCCATCAGGCTGCGGATGTTCTCCCGGTGACGGGCGACGACGAGCACCACGATCCCGCCCGCCCAGGCGAGGGCGGCGGCGGGCGCATCCACCAGGATCAGTCCCGGCACGAGGGCGAGGATGGCGACGAGCGAGCCGATCGACGACACCCGGGTGACGGCGAGCAGCCCGGCCCAGATCGCCACCAGGGTCAGTCCCAGCAAGGGCTCCATCATCAACGCCACGCCAAAGGTGGTGGCGACTCCCTTGCCGCCCCGGAAGCGGTGCCACACCGGGAAGCAGTGCCCAACGACGGCGGCGAATCCGGCGGCCCATCCCGCCGCGTCCGAGCCGCCGAGCCACAGCCCGAGGGCGGCGGCGCCGGCGCCCTTGGCCATGTCGCCGAGCATCACCGGGAGGGCGGCCCGCCATCCGAGGTTGCGCAGGACGTTGGCCGCGCCCGGGTTCCCCGACCCCATCTCGTAGACGTCCCCGCCCCTGGCCCGGGCCACCAGCACGGCGAAGTCGACGCTGCCGATGAGGTAGCCGAGGACGAAGGCGACGGCGGCTCCGGCGGTCACCGGTCGTCCACTCGTGTCGCGGAGCCGTCCCGCGGTCTGTCCGGCCTGCTCGTCATCGTGGACGCTCCGGCCCCGGGTCGTCGGGCGCCGGCACGTTATCATCGGTGACCCGTTCCCCCTGGGAGGCTGATGACGGTCCCCGATGCGCTGGCCGTGGCACGCTTGCTCATCGTGCCGGTCGTCGTGGCCCTCACCGTGGCGGACGGCGGCACCGAGAGCAACCTGGTCGTCGCCGGGATCCTGTTCGCCGTCGCCGCCGCCACCGACTTCTTCGACGGCTACCTGGCGCGGCGCTGGAAGCAGGAGTCGGTGCTCGGGGCGTTCCTCGACACCACCGCCGACAAGCTGCTGGTCACCGGGGCGCTCCTCGGGCTGGTCACCATCGACCGGGTATCGGTGTGGGCGGCGCTGATCATCATCTTCCGCGAGATCGCGGTGATGGGGTTGCGGGGGATCGTCGCCGTCACCGGGGGCCTGGTGAAGCCGTCGATGTGGGGGAAGATCAAGGCGGCCGCCCAGTTCCTCGCCATCTTCCTGGCCTTCCTGAGGTTCGGCGAGCCGATCGGCCCGTGGTACCTGGACGAGTGGGCGATGCTGGTCGCGGTCATCGCCACGGTCGCCTCGTTCTGGGGCTACCTGGTTGCCTTCTGGGAGGTCGTGCAGACGTCCCGGTCGGCGACCAAGTCGTGACCCGGTGACCGTCCTGGTCACCGGAGGCACCGGTGTGGTGGGCGGTGCCGTGGTTCGCCACCTGGTGACGGCCGGCCGCCACGTCCGGGCGCTCTCCCGTGGCGAGGCGGGTGACGAGGCTCTGGCCGCGTCCGGCGCCGAGCCGGTGCGGGGCGACGTGCTCGACCCGGAGTCGCTCCGGGCGGCCATGGACGGGGCCGAGAGCCGTCTACCACCTGGCCGGCGTCAACTCCTTCTGCGCGGCCGACCCGGCTCCGATGTTCCGGGCGAACATCGAGGGGTCCCGCCAGGTGGTCAACGCCTGTCTCGACCGTGGGGTGCAACGCCTGGTGTACACGTCGTCGGCGGCCACTCTCGGCGAGGAGGCGGGGACGGTGGGCGACGAGCGCTCGCCGCACCGGGGCAGCTACCTGTCCGACTACGAGAAGTCGAAGCATCTCGCCGAGCAGGCGGTGTTGACCACGGTGCGACCGCCGCTCGAGGTGGTGATGGTCAATCCGTCCTCGGTGCAAGGCCCGGGGCGGGCCACCGGCACCGGCAAGGTGATCCTCGACCTCGTCAACGGCAAGCTCCCCGCCGTGGTCCACACCAGGTTCTCGATCGTCGACATCGAGGACTGCGCCCGGGGCCACCTCCTCGCCGAGGAGCGGGGGGCTCCGGGCGAGCGTTACGTGCTCAACGGGTTCACCGTGGGGATGGAGGAGGCGGTCGAGCTGCTCGGCGACGCCCTCGGCCGCCCTATCGGCGTCCGCTATGCACCGGGTGCGGTGGCGATGGCCGGCGCCGCCGTCATGGAGGCGGTCGCCCGGCTCAAGGGCGGGAAGCCGAAGGTGTGCCGGGAGATGGTGCGCACCATGCTCCACGGCCACGCCTACGACGGGTCGAGAGCCACCCGCGAGCTTGGCCTGGAGTACACCCCGGCGCAGGAGACGGTGTCCCGCCTCGTCGCCTGGTTCCGTGAAGAAGGCTTGATCGAGGGCTGACACTCAGCAACTTTGAGCGATTGAACACACCACGTGGCGTCACTCGCTCAAAGTTGCGTGGCGGTGGCCCCGGCGACGGCGTCGGCGAGCGGCCCTGGCTCGTCGACGCCGAGGGCGTAGGCGATCAGCTCGATCGGCTGGACCGATGGCACCCCGGTGCTCTTCTCGATCTGCCAGCGGCAGGTCTCGGCGTCGCACACGGTCACCGGGCCGCCGACCTCGGCAACCCGGTCGAACAGCGGCCGGCCCACCGCCATGGCGATGTCGTACTTCTCCACCTTGTAGCCGTACGACCCGGCGACCCCGCAGCAAGCCGCCCCCGACTCGACGATCTCGAGCTCCGGCACCAGCTCCATCATGTCGAGCGCGGGCAGCCCGAGACGGTGCCCCCGGTACTGACAGGGTGGGTGGTACACCAGCCGCAGCGGGATGGGTCGCAGCTCGGTCGGGAACCGCCCGTCCTCGACCATCAGCACGAGGAACTCGTGGATGTCGTACGTGGCGGCGGCCACCGTCATGGCATCCCGGTCGAAGACGTCGAGCAGCTCCGGGCCCTCCTCCTTCAGCGTGAGGGTGCACGACGTCGACGCCCCGACGATGGGCACCCCCTCGTCGGCAAGGGCGACCAGGTCGTCGACGCTCCGCCGGTGGTAGGCGCGGGCGGCGTCGATCTCCCCGTTCGAGAGCAGCGGCAGCCCGCAGCAATGCTGCTCGGGGACCACGACGTCGAACCCGAGGTGTTCGAGGACCCGAACGGCGGTGCGGGCGACCCGCGGCTCGTACCGGTCGGCGGTGCACCCGGTGAAGTAGGCCACCCGGCCGGCCGGGTGGTCGCCGTCGCCCCGGCGCAGCTCGGCGCGGTGGGCAGCCAGCCACTTGGAGAACCGCTCGCCGGCGAACGTGGGCAGCGGCGCCGAGCGGTGGATCCCCAGGGCCTTCTCTGCGAGCCACCGGGTGGCCCGGTTCTGGAACCCCCAGTTGGCCAGCGGGCCAACCGGGCCGCCGACCTTGCCCATCGTTCCGGGTCGAGCGATGAGGTTGTTGCGCAACCGGGCCCGACCCCCCACCTTGCCCTCCTCGACCAGGCGAGCCCGGGCGCGGGCGTTGATCTCGGCGATCTTCACCCCGGTCGGGCAGGCCATGTTGCACACCCTGCACCCCGAGCAGTAGTCGACGGAGGCGTCCGGCGACGGTTGCCCTCCCTGCCGGAATCGACCGCCCTGGGGCCCCTCGTACTTGGGGCCGGGGAAGGCGTCGGTCACCGCCGCCACCGGGCAAACGGTCACACAGATGTTGCACTTGATGCACCGGTCGAGCGTCGCCTCGACCGGCTGGTGGTGCCCGGCGCCCGGGTCGAGCGGGCCGATGGTGAACGGGGCGGGATGCCCGTCGTAGGGTGAGGTCGTCACGAGGAGTCGACCCCCTCGAGCCGTGGCGAGGCGGAGCGTGCGGCGAGCAGCCCGGCCCGGCGCCCGGTGGCCAGGGCGATGCCGTCGACCGATCGCTCGGCGATGGGGTCGGCGCCGGCGAGGATGCCGCCGGCGGCATGCAGGTTCGAGCAGACGATCGAACCTCCAGGGTCGAGCGGCCGGAGCTCGCCATCGACGACGACGCCGCTGCGATAGACGGGATGGCCGGCGGGATCGGTGAACTCGGGGCGCAGCCATTCACTCCGTTCGGCGGGAGCGGCCACCGGCAGGCCGAACACCACCTCGGCGAGCCCGTCCTCCTCGGAGCCGACGATCCCACCACCGAGGATGCCCCCGGTGGCGAGCACGTAGGCGTCGGCGGTGTGGCGTCGGTTGCGGGCGGCGGCCTCGGTGAGGACGGCGGTGACCCGACGATGCCCGTCCTCGGCCTCGCTCTCCGTCGCCACCGCCTCCATCCCGTCGTGCACCCGGCCTCCTCCGGCACGGATGGCGGCGGCGAGGATGCGGTGGAGCCGCATCCCGGGGATCGACGGCGGGACGACGGGGATCTCGAAGACGTCGACCCCGAGCCGGGAGCGGAGGTCGGCGACCACCTTGGTGGCGCCGTCATGGCCGAGCACGGCGGGGAACCCGACCCGCACGGCGCGGCCCACCCTGGGCAGGAGGGCGGCGGCGACCTCGGCGCGGAACTCCTCGGTCTCGAACAGCGACGCCAGCACCGGGCCATTGACGAACCGTCGTGCCCGCAGCGAAGCCAGGTCGAGGGTGACACCGCGCGCCGCGATCGCCCCGCCGCCCGAGGTTGTCGGCCACCAGCGTCGGGGTGAGATCGGGGAACCGCTCGAACCCGACGATCAGCATGGCGCCTTGCCCTTCGAGGTCCCCGCCGGCCATCGTCTCCGGCACCAGGCAGGTGGGGCGGGCGGCTCCGACCCCGGTGGGGATCAGCCGGTTGCGGTCGATGGAACCGACCAGCGGGTAGCCGGCGGCGGCGCACAGCGCCCGCAGGTCGTCGAGGGCGGAGCTGACGCCGCCGACGCCGACGAGCGCGTACGGATGGTCGGGCCTGGTGGCGATGAGGTGGGACAGGTCGCTGCGCGGCGAAGCGACCATCGCCCCCGGCACCGGGTGGTACCCGAGCACGTCGACGCAGCCGGCGTGCCAGTGGAACACCCCCCAACCCTTGGCGAGGACGCGGACCCGGGCCCCCTGGCGCTGGGCGGCCAGCCCGGCCATCAACCCAGCCGGCCCACCGCCGATCACCACGACGGAGTCGCTCACTGCGGCGTCTCCCCCACGGCGACTTCCTCGGGCGGGGCCACATAGGGCACGGACGCCAGGGCCGAAGCTTCCGGGCCGGGGAGGTCGGGGACGTTGAGCACGCTGAGGTGGATCAGCTCGTCGAGCCGCTCCTGGCGGAGCTGGCTGCCCCACAGGATGGGCAGCAACCCCTTCCACCGCTCCTGGAGGAAGTCGCGCAGCGCGACGTTGGAGTCCTCCACGGGCGGCGCCCGCAGCTCGTGGATGAGGCCGGTGATCCGGGCGGCGCACCAGCCGCCCTGGCACGGCCCCATCCCCACCCTGACGTCACGGCGGACGTCGTCGATGGTCTTCGCCTCGGCGTCGACGATGGCGTGGACCGCCTGGTCGCGGGTGACGAGCTCGCACTCGCAGATGAGGTCGCCGTAGGTCTCCTGTTCCTCGATCCGGGCGAGGCGCTGGCCCAACCAGTGGTAACGAGGAGAGCCGGCGTCGTCGACGAGCGGCTCGAGGTGGGTGCGGCACGGGCGGTCCACGCCCAGCTTGCGGCACACCTCGTCGACGCAAACCTCGGCCATCTGCCGGAAGGTGGTCCACTTCCCGCCGGTCATGGTGACGAACCCCTCCACACCGTCGCGGGCGGCGTGGTCGAGCAGGGCGTAGGCGCGGGTGACGTCGCGGGTCTCGTCGGTGCTGGTCTCCTGGTAGAGCGGCCGCACCCCCGCCCAGGCGCGCAGGATCCTCATGTCGGAGATCCCGGGCACGAGCTTCTCCCCCTCCTCGAGCATGAGCCGGATCTCCCACGGCTCGATGGCGAACCGCTCGGGGTCGCTCACCCGCTCGTCGGTGGTGCCGATCACCGCCACCGTGTGGATGGGGACGATGATGTCGCCGTCGGCGGGCATCTTGCAGCGGTTGAGCACGGTGTTCACCATGCGGTGGTTCATCGCCACCATCGTGCCTTTCCCGGCCAGCACCTCGAAGTGGATGCCGGCTCCGGCGGCGATCCGGCCCGCCCAGGCCCCGGAGGCGTTGACCACCATGTCGGCGGCGATCTCGACCCCCTCGCCGCTCACCAGGTCGTGGCACCGGGCCCCGACCACCCGGTCACCGGAACGGACCAGCTCGTCGACCCGGTGGTAGGTGAGCATGTCGGCGCCGTGCTCCCGGGCCGAGGCGACGGTGGACTCGGCGGCCAGGAAGGAGTCGGCCGAGGCGTCGGGGACCCGGAAGCAGTGGAGGATCTGCGGGTTGAGGTACGGCTCCTCGACCAGCGCCTGAGCCACCGGGATCTCCTCGCAGGTGATCCCGGCGGTGCGGCAGCCCTCGACGAACCTCGGCACGTAGTCGAGGTCGTCCTCGGGGGTCACCACGAAGAACCCGCCGGTGTCCTCGATACAGTGCGGCATGATCCGGCGCAGCACCTGGTTCTCCTCGATGCACTCCACCGCCGCCTTCGGGATCCTTGACGACGTAGCGGCCGCCGGAGTGGAGCAGCCCGTGGTATCGACCGCTGGTGCCGTGGCTCAGGTCACGTTGCTCGACCAGCAGGGCACCGAACCCGCGCATCGCCAGGTCGCGGAGGATCCCGGTGCCGGTGGCGCCGCCCCCGATGACCAGCACCTCCGTGGAGATTCGCTGCATGGCGCGGACCATAGTTCGGATCCAACCGTCGGCTCATGGGCTCGTCACGATCGGGACGGGGTCACGCCTCCCCGCCGCCTTCCGACCCCCTTCCCGTCTGCCGTGCCGGCCTTCGGCCCGTTCTGCAGCCACCCTTCCCCCTCAGGGGGAAAGGAAAGGAGACATCGGAAGCTAACGACGCGGCACGATCTTGAAGACCGCCCCGTCGAAGTTGGTGAGGTACATCTCGCCGTCGGCGTCGGTGCCGAAGGCGTTGACCTGGCCCGCCTCCGGCAGGTCGGCGCTCCAGTCGGTCTGGTCGAGCAGCTCCCCGTCGACGTATCGGAAGCTGTGCACCCACATGCCGCACCAGTCGGCGTAGAAGAAGTGCCCGTCGAGCTCGGGGATCGCCTGCCCGCGGTAGACCACTCCGCCCGACACCGAGCACCCCACCTCGTGGTCGTACTCGAAGACCGGCATGGTGTAGTCGGCGAGGTCGCAATCGAGCTTGAGGTAGCAGGTGTGCCCTTCGGTGTCGGCCCAGCCGAAGTTGGTCCCGCCCCCGTCGAGCGGCACCACGTTGATCTCCTCCCAGTCGCCCTGGCCGACGTCGGCGATGTACATGAGGTTGTCGACCGGGTCGATGGTGAACCGCCACGGGTTGCGCAGCCCGTATACCCACACCTCGGGAGCGCCGCCGTCGGGGAAAGGGTTGTCCGCCGGGATGGCGTAGGGGTCGCCCGCGTCGACGTCGATGCGGACGACGGTCCCGTACGGGGTGTCCGGGTTCTGGCCCTGGGCGCGGCGTCGGCCCCGTCGCCCAGGGACACGTAGAGCAGCCCGTCGGGCCCGAATGAGACCATGCCGGCGTAGTGGCGGATGTCGGTGGAGCCGGGGGGCTGGGGGAACTCGAACAGGATCCGCTCGGAGTCGGGATCGGCCCGCTGCGGACTCGAGCCAACGGTGAACTCGGAGAGCCGCCGGTTCCCTTCCTTGGTGACGAAGTAGACGAACAGGCGGCCGTTCTCCGCATAGTCGGGATGGAAGTCGAGCCCGAGCAGCCCCTGCTCGATCCCGTTCGACCCGACCCGGTCCTGCAGGTCGAGGAACGGCTCGTCGCGCAGCCCTCGGCGCGGGTCGATGATGCGGATGACCCCGACCCGCTCGACGGCGAACAGCCGTCGGTCACCGGCCGGTGACGTCACCACCGTCGGTTGGTGGAGCCCGGTGGCCACCGCTTCGAGGGCGAGGCCCTGCAGCGGCCCGCTCGGCGGCGCCGCCGTGGTCGAGCCGGCGGGCGCTTCGGTGGGGTTGGCCCCGGTGGTGCCCGACGCCCCGTCGCCCGACCCGGACCCGGTCTCCGCCGTGGTCGACCCGGTGGGTGCCCCGGCGCCGGTGGAGCCGGTCCCGTCGACCCCGAACGTGTCGGCACCCGCACACGCCGCGCCGAGGAGGGCGAAGGCGGCTAGCGCCACCAGCATCGGCACGATCAGCCGGGTCGGGGGGGAGCGGCGGCGGCGGGGGGAGGATGGCTCTGGGATGGCAGGCCCGGGCCGGGGTCAGGCGGAGCGTTCCTGGGGCGGGTCGTTGGCGACGAGGTCCTGGATGGGGATGAGGGTCGGGTTGACCCGGTCGCGCACCACCTCGGCATCGATGACCACCTGGGCGATGTCGGTTCGGGAAGGCAGCTCGTACATGGTGTCGAGCAGCACCTCTTCCATGATCGCCCGAAGACCTCGAGCCCCCGTCCCCCGGCGCATCGCCTGCTCGGCGATGGCCACGAGGGCGTCGTCGGTCACCTTCAGCTCCACCCCGTCCATCTCGAAGAACCGGGCGTACTGGCGGGTGAGGGCGTTGCGCGGCTCGGTGAGCACCCGCACCAGTGACTCCTTGTCGAGGTCGTCGACGGTGGCCACCACGGGAAGCCGGCCGATGAACTCCGGGATGAGCCCGAACTTGATGAGGTCCTCGGGCATCACCTTGTTGATGAGGTCGCTCTGGCGACTGTGCTCGGCCGACCGGACCTCGCCGCCGAACCCGACCGAGTGGGCGCCGATGCGGCTCCCGATGACGGCGTCGAGCCCGGCGAAGGCCCCGCCGCAGATGAACAGCATGTTGGTGGTGTCGATCTGGAGGAACTCCTGATGCGGGTGCTTGCGCCCTCCCTGCGGCGGCACCGAGGCCACCGCGCCCTCGAGGATCTTGAGCAGCGCCTGCTGGACGCCCTCGCCGGACACGTCACGGGTGATCGACGGGTTCTCCGCCTTGCGGGCGATCTTGTCGATCTCGTCGATGTAGATGATCCCCGTCTCGGCCCGCTTGATGTCGAAGTCGGCCGCCTGGATGAGCTTGAGCAGGATGTTCTCGACGTCCTCGCCGACGTACCCGGCCTCGGTGAGGGCGGTGGCGTCGGCGATGGCGAACGGGACGTTGAGCAGCCGGGCCAGCGTCTGCGCCATCAGGGTCTTGCCGACCCCGGTCGGGCCGACCAGCAGGATGTTCGACTTCTGCAGCTCGACGTCGTCGTCGCTCTTGTTGTCGGCGCCGACCCGCTTGTAGTGGTTGTACACCGCCACCGACAGGATGCGCTTGGCCCGCTCCTGGCCGACCACGTAGTCGTCGAGGAACGAGTAGATCTCGTGCGGCTTGGGCAGCTCGGTGAACGTGGCGCTCGGGGTCTCGGAGAGCTCCTCCTCGATGATCTCGTTGCACAGCTCGATGCACTCGTCACAGATGTAGACGCCCGGACCGGCGATCAGCTTCTTCACCTGCTTCTGGGACTTCCCGCAGAAGCTGCACTTGAGAAGCTCGGACCCCTCGTACTTGGCCACCGGGCGCTACCTCCTCAACCGGCTTTGACGGCTTCGAGGGCGCGGGACTGGATGACCCGGTCGACGATCCCGTAGTCGAGGGCCTCGTCGGCGCCCATCCAGAAGTCGCGGTCGGTGTCGTTCTGCACCCGATCCAACGGTTGGTTGGTGTGGTCGGCGAGGATCTGGTTGATGTCCTCGCGGGTCTTGAGGATCTCTCTGGCATGGATCTCGATGTCGGTGGCCTGTCCGCCCAGACCCGAGATGTGCGGCTGGTGCAGCATGATCCTGGCGTGGGGCAGGGTGAAGCGCTTGCCGTGGGCCCCTCCGGCGAGGAGGACGGCGGCGGCCGAGGCGGCCAGCCCCATGCAGTAGGTGGAGATGTCCGGCTTGATGAACTGCATCGTGTCGTAGATGGCCATCAACGCCGTGGTGGACCCGCCCGGTGAGTTGATGTAGAGGGCGATGTCCTTGTCGGGGTCCTCGCCCTCGAGGTGGATCAGCTGGGCCATGATCAGGTTGCCGACGGTGTCGTCGATCGGCGTGCCCAGGAACACGATCCGGTCCTTCAGGAGCCGGCTGTAGATGTCGAAGGCGCGCTCCCCGCGCGGCGTCTGCTCGACGACGGTGGGGACGAGGTAGTTCATCGGTGTCATCTCGCTGCGGCTCATCATGCTTCCTCGTCCGGTGTCATGTCGTCAGATCCGTTGCCAAGCAACTCGTTTCCAGGCGATCCGTCCTCGGGAGACCGGTCCCCCGATGATTCGACGCTGTCGTCCCTGGCGGTCTCCGGGCTGTCGTCGCCCGGGCCGCTGTCGTCGTCCAGGCCGACCTCGTCCGGGTCGGCGTCTTCGCCGGCCGGCGCTCGAAGGTCGATCTGCTCACCTTCCGCATCGACCGCGGTCGATGCCTCCATCATCAGATCGAGCGCCCTCCGTCGCAGGATATCACCAGCCAGCACCCGATCTTGACCACTCTCCGCCATGAAGCGGGTGAACTCCTCCGGATCGCGCCGCGCCGAGGCCGCCATCTCGCCGATGGCGGCGGCAACCTCGTCGTCGTCGACCTCGATCCCCTCGGCGGCGGCCACCGCTTCGAGGAGCACCCGAACCCGGAGCGAGCGCTCGGCGTCGGCGCGGATCTGGTCGGCGAACTGCTGCTGGTCCTGGCCGGTCACCGAGAGGTAGGTGGGGAGGTCGAGCCCACGGGACTGGAGCGAGTGGGCCAGGTTGTGGAGGGTGTTCTCCGCTTCGGCGCCGATCAGCGCAGGCGGGATCTCGAGCTCGACCTCGGCCAGCATCTGGTCGAGCAGTTCGTCCCGGAACCGCTCCCGGGCGAGCCTCAGGCCCGCCTGCTCGAGGCTCGACCGCAGCTGCTCGCGCAGCTCGTCGACGCCTTCGAACTCGGAGACGTCGGACACCCACTCGTCGGTGAGGTCGGGGAGCCTGCGGGCCTTGACGCCCTTGACCAGGGCGCGCAACGTGACCTCGGAGCCCGGCGCGCTCGCCGAACGCCTCGGGCAGCACGACCGGTCCCTGGGTGATGTCCCCGGCCGATGCCCCGCCGAGCAGTTCATCGAGCCCGGGGATGTAGGAACGCGACCCGACCTCGTAGAGGAGGTCGGTGGCGGCGACGTCTTCGATGGCGGCGCCCAACGAGGAGGTGGCCGACAGGTCGACCAGCACGAAGTCGCCCTCGCCGGCAGGGCGGGAGACGTCGTCGAGCTCGGCGTACTGCGCCCGGACCCGATCGATCTGGGCGTCGACCTCGTCGGCCTCGACGTCCGGGATGTCGACCTGGACGGTCCGGGTGGTGGACGGCGCCTCTGCCAGCGTCGGCCACAGGGTGATCATCACGTCGACCTCCAAGCCGCCGTCGTCACGGTCGCGGACGTCCCGTACCGAAGGGGTGACCGCCGGCTCGAGATCGACCTCGCCGATCGCCGTCCCGACCAGGTCGGGCAGCGCCTCGTCGACCGCCTCGGCGCGGAGGGAGTCGGCGCCGACCATCCGCTCCACGATCGATCGGGGCGCCTTGCCCGGCCGGAAGCCCTTGATCTTGAGCCGCTGCGACAGCTTGCGGGCGGCGGCGTCCTTGGCGTCCTCCAACTCTGCGTCCTCGATGTGCAGGGTCAGCAGCCGCTCGAACGGGCCGGCCTCGGTCACCTCGCTGTGCACGTTGCGAACTCCTCGGCGGGTGGTGCGGGATCCCGGCGACGGCGACGACGCTGGGGACCCCGGGAGGGTAGCGGACCCGGTGCGGGCACCGAGAGCCCGGCGTGGGCGTCGAAGCCTCCCGCCTCGGCATGGGGGATCGGCGCTGATGGGGGTGACCGACGGGATTCGAACCCGCGACCTCCTGGACCACAACCAGGCGCTCTAACCGAGCTGAGCTACGGCCACCATGGGTGAAGGTGTCGCGCCCTCCCGGGATCGACACCGCGCCCCCGGAAGGATTCGAACCCTCGACCAAGAGCTTAGAAGGCTCCTGCTCTGTCCACTGAGCTACGGGGGCGGGACGGCGACCTCGACCCGGCCAGGGTCGCTCGTCGGAGCGGATGACGGGGATCGAACCCGCACCACCAGCTTGGAAGGCTGGGGCTCTACCATTGAGCTACATCCGCCGGTACCGGTCAGGATACCGTGGCGCCTGGCGCCGGCCGGGGAAACGGGCTGTGGCGCAGCTTGGTAGCGCACCTGCTTTGGGAGCAGGGGGTCGCCGGTTCGAATCCGGCCAGCCCGACTGGACTGGACATTCCCGGCGAGCTGCGCTCGCCTCCTCCCACAGATGGGGCCCCAACCCCATCGTGGGCCGTGCTGTTACCCGGGCCGACTTCGGCGCGGTGCGGATCAGCCGATTCGCTCCCCGGTCTCGGGGTCGAAGAGGCTGTGGTGGCGGATCGTGGCGGTGACCTGATCGCGGCGACGGATGGCTCCGGGGCGGAGCCTGGCGCGTAGCTGGGCGCCACCGAAGTCCAGCATGACCATGTCGTGGTGGCCCAGGGGCTCGACCACGGTGACCGCGGCCGGGAGGCGTTCTCCCCCGGCGACGTCCGGTCCCACGAGGATGTCCTCGGGTCGTACACCGACGACCACCGTGTGGCCGGTGCGGCCGCCCAGGGCCTCGCCCCACGCCCGCAGGCGAAGCGAACCTGCGACCAGGACGAAGCCGGGGGGATCGACCTCTACCCGGGCGGTCACCAGACCGATGTCTCCGGTGACCTCGGCGATCTCGACGGTGGCCGGGGCGGCGTACACGTCGTCCGGGGTGCCGACCTGGATCACGCGACCGGCTGCCATCACCGCCACCCGGTCGCCCATCGCCATCGCCTCGACCGGGTCGTTGGTGACGTAGACGGCGGTGACCCCGTACCCGTGCTGGACGGTGCGCAGCTCGGTGCGCATGGCGACGCGGGCCTTGGCGTCGACCATCGCCAGCGGCTCGTCGAACAGGAGGGCGCGGGGGGCCCGGACCATCGCCTTGGCGATCTGGACCAGCTGGTGCTGGCCGGCGGAGAGCTGCGATGGCTTGGCGTCGAACAGCGCCTCGATCCCCATCGCCCTCCCTTCGGCGGTGACCCGCAGCTCGACCTCCTCGGGTGGTCGGTGCCGGACCCGCAGCGGGAAGGCGACGTTCTCCCGGGCGGTGAGGAACGGGTACAGGACCGAATCCTGGAAGACCATGGCCACCCGCCGCTCCTGCGGCTCCAGCCGGGTCACCACCTCGTCCCCGAGCATCACCTCGCCGGAGTCGGGGCGGTCGAGCCCGGCGATGGCGCGCAGCAGGGAGGTCTTACCCGATCCCGAGGGACCGATCACCGCCAGCAACTCGCCGTCGTCGACGTGCAGGTCGACGGCGTCGAGTACCGGGCGACCGCCCCTGACGACGGTCAGCCCGGTGACGGTGATCGACGCCACCGTCAGCTCTCGAGGACTTCCCGCAACGCCCTGACCGCCCGTCCCCGGTGCGATATCCGGTTCTTCTCGACCGGGCCCATCTCGGCCAGGGTCCGCTCGCCGGCGAGGAACACCGGGTCGTAGCCGAAGCCTCCGTCACCCCTCCGCTCGTCGGTGATCCAGCCGTCGACCACACCCTCGGCGGTGACCTCGTCTCCGTCGGGGGTGACCAAGGCGACCACGGTGCGGAAGCGGGCGGCCCGGTCGGTGACGCCGCGCATCACCTCGAGCAGCTTGGCGACGTTGGCCGCGTAGCTGGCGTCGGGGCCGGCGAACCGGGCGGTGGTGACGCCGGGGGCGCCGTCGAGGGCGGCGACCTCGAGCCCGGTGTCGTCGGCGAGGGCGGCGACCCCGGTGACCCGGGCGACCTGGCGCGCCTTGAGCAGGGCGTTCCCCTCCAACGTCGGCTCCGTCTCGGGGATGTCGGGCCAGTCGAGACCGGTGACCACCGGTATCGGAGGCGAGAGCTCGGCGAGGATCGATTCGATCTCGGCCACCTTGTCCGGGTTGTGGGAGGCCACGACCACCCGGTCGACCTTCACCCGCCGCGCCGGGGCCGAGCTCACGGCTCCGATGCCCCGGAGCGAGCCTGACGCTGCAGGTCGACCAGCTCGGCGATGCCGGCGCCGGCGACGTCGAGCATCCGGTCGAGTTGGGCGCGGGTGAACGGCTCGCCCTCGGCGGTGCCCTGCACCTCGATCAGCGCCCCGTCACCCGTCATCACCACATTGCAGTCCACCTCGGCGGTCACGTCCTCGGCGTAGGCGAGGTCGAGCAACACCTCGTCGCCGACGATCCCCACCGAGACGGCGGCGACGTGGCGGACCACCGGGCTCCCGGTCAGCCGTCCGGAGGCGACCAGCGCGTCGCCGGCGTCGGCCAGCGCCACCCACGCCCCGGTGATCGACGCGGTTCGCGTCCCGCCGTCGGCCTGGAGCACGTCGCAGTCGACGTGGAGGCTCACCCCTGCCATGGCCCCGAGATCGACGGCAGCCCGCAGCGAGCGGCCGATGAGCCGCTGGATCTCCTTGACCCGCCCGCCTGAGATCGAGCCGCGGGGAACCCTCTGCCGGCCCGACCCCGGCAGCATCGAGTACTCGGCGGTGAGCCAGCCCTGTTCGGAGCCCCGCAGCCAGGACGGGACCGAGTCGTCGACCGAGACCGTGCACAACACCCTGGTGCCGCCCATCTCCACGAGCACCGAGCCCGGGGTCATCTCGGTGTAGCCGCGCTGGATGGCCACCGGCCGGAGCTCGGCCGGTCCCCTACCTTCCCTGGTCATGGCGGCTGCCCTCGCCAGCTCGTGTTCGGGTCACCGAACCTCTCACCCGGCGGGCGCCGAGACCACCCGGCATCACGGTCTCCCCACATCGACCACCAGATCCGGCTGGGCGGCCAGGATCTCTCCTGGGAACGACTTTGCGGCGACCGCCACCGCCTGCTCGGGCTCCAGCCCGGGGCACAGATGGGTCAGCACCAGCGTGCTCGCCCCGGCGGCGGCAGCGAGCGCACCTGCTTCGGTGGCAGACAGGTGGAAGGGGTAGATGGCGGTCTCCCTTGGCCCGGCGAGGCCCGCCTCGCACAGCACCACGTCGGCCCCGTCGGCGAGGGCGGGGAAGCCGCCCCCCGGCCCGGTGTCGCCCGAGAACACCAGGACCCTGCCGTCGTGCTCGAAACGGGAGGCGATCGTCGGCACCGAGTGGTTGGCGTAGGCGAACCGCAAGGTGATGTCGCCCACCTCGAACTTCTCGCCGTCGAGGACGTCGGACAGGTCGAGGACCGTGTGCAGCGGATCCGTGGGACCGCTCTGTCCCAGGAAGGTCTCGATCCGCTCTGTCCCCCCCGGAGGGAGCAACACCGGGATGGCATGGTCGAGCTGCAACCGGTAGGCGAGATAGTGGAACCACCCGAACAGGTCGGAGCAATGGTCTGCGTGGAGGTGGCTGATGACGGTCGCCGCCACGTCCGCCGGATCGATGCGGCGGGCGAGCTGGTGGAACGTGCCGGTGCCGGCGTCGACCCAGATGGCCGTCGTATCGGATCGCACCAGATAGCCGGAGGCCGGGGCGGTGCGGCTGGGCCCGCTGCCGCAGCTGCCCAGCACGTCGAGGGTGAAGCTCATCGGGCGGCGTCTCCTGGTTCTCCCACGCCCGACGCCGGTCCGTCTGCGGCCCAGGCGTCGGCAACCATACCGTCCACGATCCGGTACGCCCTCACCTCGGGCCGGGAGGTCGGGCCTGCCACCACGTACCACCATGTCGGGTCCAGAGCGGCGGCCACGTCCACCGGGGAGGGCACCGCCCGACCCCGAGGATGGGAGTGGAACGAGCCGCCGATCGCCCACCCGTTCGCCTCGGCGTGGCGCATCGCCCGAAAGTGCTCGGCGGGGTCGACGGTGAATCTCCGCCGTGGCGAGCGGTCGACGTTGGTGAGGCAGTACGCCATCACCGGCTCGCCGCTCGCATCCACTGCAAGGAGGCCGCACGCCTCCTCGGGTGCGCAGAACCTCATGTGCTGGACGACGGCGGCCACCAGCTCAGGGTGGAGGCCTAGCCGAAGGCCGGCGCCCTTCATCCTTTGGCGTTGCGGGAGAGCCCCCGGGGAGGCCGACGGTCGTCATTCGACGCAGTCGCACACCAGCTCCCTGGCGTCGGGGACGTCCTCGTCCCTGACCACGAGGCGGATGCGGAAGTCGGTGAAGAACCCGACGCTGAGGCCGCCTTCGTCGTCGGCGACCACGATGGCCGGTATCCCGGCGGCGGCCAGCCGGGCGCAGGCGATGTCGGCCTCGTCGCGATGCAAGAAGGTGCACACGGTCTGCATCCCGTCGCTCACCTGCGCAGCGTACCCACGGGGAAGGCCAGGCCCGCCAGAGCGGACCGCTCTAGACGGGGTCGCGGAGCAGCGGCTGGGTCATGCACCGGCTACCGCCGCGGCCCCGGCACAACTCGCTGGCGTCGAGCTCGAGCACCTCGATCCCGCCGTCGGCGAGACGCCGGTTGGTCTCCTGGTTGCGCTCGTAGGCGACGACGACGCCGGGGGCGAGCGCCAGGGTGTTGTTGCCGTCGTCCCATTGCTCACGCAGGCGGCCTATGGCGTCGCCGCCGGTGGGGATCATCACCAGGTCGTCGTGCCCCAGGGCGACGGTGAGGGCACCAACCAGGCTCTGGTCGTGGAACACCGAGATCTTGCCGCCGGGGGCGGGGTTGAGGGTGTAGACGTCCACCGACTCGAGCAACCCGGGGAACACGTTGAACTTGTCGATGTCGACCATCGTGAACACCGTGTCGAGGTGCATCACCGACCGGTCGTGAGGTAAGTGCACCACGATCACCCGGGACACCTGGCCATCGGCGAACAGACGGCGCGCCAGCATCTCGACCGCCGCCGGGGCGGTGCGCTGGCCGAGGCCGACGATCACCGTGTCAGGGGAGAGCACGAGGACGTCGCCGCCCTCGATGCTCGCCGGGTACACGTCGGACGGGTCGGCGCCGAACCACACCGGGAATCGGTGGTTGCGGAACCGAGGATGGTGGCGGTAGATGGTCCGCATGTACATCGACTCCCGCTCTCGTCGCCGGTGTGGCGAGTACGTTGAGCGACAGCCCGTTGTTGATCCAGGCGGCGTTGTCGCGCATGAACAGCAGGTTGGGCAGCGGCCGGAGCACGTGATGGAAGCGGTCGGCCACCAGGTCCTCATAGAGGTGGGCGATCCCCCAGTCGACGAGCTCGCGCTCGAGCAGACCGCCCACCAGCACCTCGACCACCGTCTCCGTGGGAGCCTGGCGCAGCTGCGCCCCCAGGGCCTCGGAGACGCGTGGCCCGCACGTCGTCGGCGTGACCGCGTGGTCGAGCAGGTCGTCGCGCACCGCGTCGTCGGCGATCGCCTCGGAGAGCAGGTCCTCGAAGTAGAGCACCTCGACTCCCCGGTCGACCATCAGCTTGGCGAAGCGGTCGTGCTCCTGCTGGGCGCGTTCCAGCCACAGGAGGTCGTCGAAGAGCAGGTCGGCCTTGTTGTCCGGGGTCAACCGGGCGATCTCGACCCCGGGCCGGTGCACCATCACCGTGCGCAGCCGCCCGATCTCGCTGGACACGCCGAGCTCGGCGGTCATGGACGGAGGGGTCATCCGAAGAACGTGCCGGCGACCAGAGTCCCGACGATGGCGAGGAGACCGGCGCCGAGCATGAGGAAGAGCCGGTCCAGCCGCCCATTGACCGAGTCGAAGCGACCGTCCATACGCTCCCCCAAGCGATCGATACGCTCGTCGAGGTGGTCGATTCTTCCGTCGATCTGGTCGATACGCGCCCCCAACCTCACCTCGAGGTCGGCGATGTCGGCCCCGGTGGCGAGCGCCACCGCCTCGTCGCGTGGCAGGTGAGCCATCAAGGTGTCCGCTCCTTGCTCTCCGAGGACGCGAGCAAGACCAGCGTACAGGTCGTGACGACGAGCTTCAGGAGTGGTCATCGACGTCGTCAACATGCCAGTCACCCGAGGCTACGACAAGAGGCACGGTTCGACCCCTGCCGGTTTGCTGGCAGCGCAAGCGGGCGCATGCCTAGTGTGCCTGACCCGCAAGGGCCGTGCCGCACGACCGCGAGAAGGGACCGGGATGCCGCGGAGGGCTCGAATCGTGATGCTGATCATCGCGGCGGGCCTTTTCCTGATCCTCCCCGTCGGCGCCGCCCTCGCCCAGGACACCGAGGCGGTCACCACCACATTGCAGGTGGAGAACCCGGAGACCGGTGAGCGCGAGCCGGTCGAGGGGGTGTCGTTCACGGTCACCGACGCCGCCGGCAACGAGGTCGGCACCGGCACCACCGACGCCGAGGGGGTGTTCCTCCTCGAGGTCCCCGAACCCGGCACCTATCAGATGCTGCTCGACGACTCCACCCTGCCCGAGGGGATCGCCTCGACAACCCGGACCGGAACCCGGCGACCGTGCGCGTCGAAGCCGGGCAGACCAGGGCGACCATCTTCGCCGTCACCTCCGGCGAGGGGGGAGCCGCCGCCGGGGCCGGCGGGGTGACGGCGCGGCAGGTGCTCCAGCTCACGGTCGAGGGCATCAAGTTCGGGCTGTTCATCGCCATGGCGGCGATCGGTCTCTCCCTGATCTTCGGCACCACCGGCCTGGTCAATTTCGCCCACGGCGAGATGGTCGGGTGGGGCATGTTGATGGCCTACTTCTTCAACTTCTACGGACTGGCCGGGATGTTCGGCTGGATGGAGGGCTGGCCCGCCCCGTTCGGCGCCGGCGTGAACGTCATCTTCGCCACCGGGATCGCCATCATCCTCGGTGGAGCGCTCGGCTGGCTGCTCGACGCCGGCATCTTCAGCCGGCTGCGCGCCCGGGGCATCGGGCTCATCTCGCAGATGGTGGTCACCATCGGCCTGTCCCTCGTGCTCCGCTACATCTTCCTGTTCGTGTTCGGCGGGAGCCCGCGTTTCTTCGCCCAGTACACCGCCCAGTCGGCGCTCGAAATCGGGCCCATCGACATCACCCCCAAGGACATCGCCATCAGCACCATGTCGATCATCATCCTGGTGGCGGTCGGGGTGTTCCTGGTGAAGACCCGCTGGGGCAAGGCGATGCGCGCCGTTGCCGACAACCGGGACCTGGCCGAGTCCTCGGGCATCGACGTGCAGCGGGTGATCCGGCTGGTGTGGGTCATGGGCGGGTCGCTGGCGGCGCTTGGCGGGGTGTTCGACGCCCTCGCCGAGCAGATCCGGTGGGACCTGGGTTTCCGCATCCTCCTGCTGGTGTTCGCCGCCGTCACCCTCGGTGGTCTGGGGACCGCCTTCGGCGCTCTCGTCGGTAGCATCATCGTGGGCGTCGGCGTCCAGCTCTCGACCATCTGGATCCCCACCGACCTCAAGAATGTGGGCGCCCTGGTCGTCCTCATCGTCGTGCTGATCGTTCGACCCCAAGGGATCATGGGCAAGAAGGAGAGGGTGGGTTAGCCGTGGAATGGGGCTTCATCTTCGAGCAGACCCTCATCCAGGCGCTCGGGCTGAATGCGGCGGTCTACGCCATCGCCGCCATCGGGCTCAACCTGCACTTCGGGTACGCCGGCCTGCTCAACTTCGGCCAGGCCGGATTCGTCGCCATGGGCGCCTACGGCATGGGCATCGCCGTCAACCAGTGGGGGCTCCCTGTCTGGGTGGCGGTCCTGATGGGGATGGCGTTCGCCGCCGTGTTCGCCCTCCTCCTGGGCATCCCCACGCTGCGGCTGCGGGCCGACTACCTGGCAATCGTCACCATCGCCGCCGCCGAGATCGTCCGGCTGCTGGCGCGCTCCACCGCGATGCGCGACCTCACCCGCGGCGCCGAGGGCCTCAACGAGTTCATCGGGCCGTTCCGCGAGTTCAGCCCGTTCGACCCGAGCGCCACCTACGGTTTCGCTTTCGTCCAGTACCGGGGCAACACGTTCTTCGCCGTCGCCATCGGGTGGTTGCTGGCCGGCCTGTTCGTGCTGATCACCTGGCTGCTCATCAGGAGCCCATGGGGCCGCGTGGTGAAGGCGATCCGCGAGGACGAGTACGCCGCCCGCGCCCTGGGGAAGAACGCCTACCGGTTCAAGATGCAGGTGCTGATCATCGGCGGGGTGATGGGCGGCTTCGCCGGCATGGTCGACGCGTTGGGCAAGGCGACGGTGCAGCCCGACTTCTTCGCCGCTTCGCTGACGTTCTTCTTCTGGCTGGTCCTCATCATCGGCGGGGTCGGGAAGGTATGGGCTCCGATCGTCGGCTCGATGATCTATTGGGGCTTGATCACCTTCGTGCAGAACACCGGCCGGCAGCTGGTCGACAACGGGATCATCCAGCCGTCGTTCATGGACACCAGCCAGATCGACCAGATCCGCTACTGGATCGTGGGGGCGGCGCTGGCGCTGCTGATGGTGTTCCGACCACAGGGGATCTTCGGCAACCGGGAGGAGATGGCGCTCGATGCCCGATAGCCCCGCCACCGTCGCCGGCAACGGTGTCCTCGCCGGGGTCACCGGAGAGCCCGGCGTCGCCAAGCCGGACCCGATCCTGGTCGCCGACGGCATGCGGAAGACGTTCGGCGGTGTCACCGCGGTCGACGTCGACCACCTCGAGGTCCAGCGCGGGGTGATCACCGCTCTGATCGGGCCCAACGGCGCCGGCAAGACGACGTTCTTCAACGTGCTCACCGGGTTTCGACGACCCGGATACCGGCACCCACTCGTTCGACGGCGTCAACATCGACGGCAAGAGCCCACACGAGCTGGCCAGGCGGGGCATGGTGCGCACCTTCCAGCTCACCAAGTCGCTCACCAAGTTGTCGGTCATCGACAACATGAAGCTCGGTGCCCGGAACCAGCGGGGGGAGAGCCTGTGGCGGTCGACGCTGGGGTGGATGTGGTCGTCGCAGGAACGCGAGATCGAGGAGCAGGCGGACGAGTTGCTCGCCCGCTTCAGGCTGGACCACATGCGCGAGGAGTACGCAGGGACGCTCTCCGGTGGACAGCGGAAGCTGCTCGAGATGGCGAGGGCCCTCATGTCGAAGCCCGACCTGATCATGCTCGACGAGCCGATGGCCGGGGTGAACCCGGCGCTGACCCAGTCGCTGCTGGAGCACGTCAAGGACCTGCGCTCTCAGGGCATCAGTGTCGTTTTCGTCGAGCACGACATGGACGTGGTGCGCGACATCTCGGACTGGGTGGTGGTGATGGCGGAGGGGTCGATCATCGCCGAGGGCTCGCACGACGCCATCACCTCGAACTCGGCCGTCATCGACGCCTACCTCGGGGCGCACCACGATGCCGATCTCGACATCGAGGCCGGCCTCGACCGGCCCCCGGACTTGCCGCCCGCCGCCGAGCCGGAGCCGCCGGCCGAACCGGAGACGCCGGCCGAACCGGAGACGCCGGGTGAGGCAGGCGCCTCCCGACGCAACGGATGCAGCACCTGACGGACCGGACGGAGGACCCGCGTGACCGCCGAGTCGATCACCCCGGGCGACCCGCTGATCACCATCGAGAACGTGGTCGCCGGTTACGTCCCCCGGGTCAACATCCTCAACGGGGTCGACCTGGTGGTGGCGCCGGGAGAGCTGGTCGGGATCATCGGTCCCAACGGCGCCGGCAAGTCGACGATGCTGAAGGCGTTGTTCGGGCTGATCCCGGTGCGCGAGGGGCGGGTGGTGCTCGAAGGTGAGGACATCACCAGCCTCAAGGCGCACGAGCTGGTCGAGCGCGGCGTCGGCTACGTGCCGCAGGTCGGCAACGTCTTCCAGGCGCTGACGGTCGAGGAGAACCTCGAGATGGGGGTGTTCCTGCGGCCGGCCAAGTCGAGGGAGCGCATCGCCGCGGTGACCGCGATGTTCCCCAGGCTGGGCGAGCGCATCAAGCAGCGGGCCGGGATCACTGTCCGGGGGCGAGCGGCAGATGCTGGCGCTGGGCCGGGCGCTGATGATGGAACCGAAGGTGCTACTGCTCGACGAGCCCTCCGCCGGGCTCTCCCCCGCCCTCCAGGACGAGGTGTTCATCCGCACCAAGCAGATCAACGCCACCGGGGTGAGCGTGATCATGGTCGAGCAGAACGCCCGCCGGTGCCTCCAGATCTGCGACCGGGGCTATGTGCTCGACCAGGGCCGCAACGCCTACACCGACACCGGGATCGCGCTGCTCCACGACCCGAAGGTGATCGAGCTCTACCTCGGCACGCTGGCGAAGGTGGAGTAGCAGCGGAGCTGCAGCTCCACGGCGGTTGGGGCTGGGGCCCCGACCGCACCGCGATGAGCCGTCAGGCGAAGAGCCATGTCAAAGTGGAATAGCGACTCAGTCCGCTGCGCCGTACAGGATGCGCTCGGGGAGAGTGGCCGCCACCTCCGCTGCCGCCACCGCGCCCGAGGTGGTGACCAGATTCCCCGTCCAGGTGACCGGGCTCCTCCGAGGGGTGGGCGCCGGCCGCTTCGAGCTCCCCGCTGGCCAGCCAGTGGCCCGACGCCTCGCGGTCGGTGAGCAGCCCGGCGGCGGCGAGCAGCAGCGAGCCTGTGGAGACGCTCATCACCACCCGCGCCTGCCGGGGCTAGGCGGCCAGCCAGCCGACGACCTCGGGATCCTCCATCATCCGGACCGAGCCGAGCCCGCCCGGGACCAGCAGCAGGTCGGTGGGGAGCAATCTGGTCGACGCCGTCGGTGGCGTCGAAGCGCTGCAGCGGCTCGAAGCCGTGGACGGCCCCGGTGGTGCGGGCGACCCAGCGGACCGTGCACTGCTCGGTGCCTCGTTGAGCGGCGGTGAGCGGTGCCATCACCTCTCGTGAGGTGACCCCGTTGAACACAAGCACGGTCACGTCCATCCCGGCAGTATCGACCGCACTTACCGGGACGGCAACCGGGAACGGACGCGGGAGGGGCCGGTCCCGCAGGACCGGCCCCTGTCCGTCTCTGGGTTCGCTGCGGCTCAGCCGCCGGCGAACACGTACTCGTCGAGCTCGGGGTTCGGCAGCTCGCTTCGCCGTCGTAGGTGGAGACGCGGAAGCTGGCCGCAGAGGGCTCGCCCGCATCTTCGAACTCGTACGGGCCACCGAGGCCGTCGTAGTCGATGTCCTCACCGCTTCGGCGAGCGGCAGGCACTCCTCGAACGTGGTGCACTTGGTGCCGACCCGTGGTGACGCCGTTGATCTGGGCGGCCACCTGGACCGGGTCGTCCGTGCCGGCGAGCACCGCCGCCAGCGCCGTGATGACCATGGCGTCGTAGGTCTCGGCCGCGTAGTCGAAGATGCCAGCCACGCCATCGGGCGGGTAGGCGGCGTCGAGACGGTCGGTGAAGTCGGTGATCGTGGTCAGATCAACGCTGGGAGCCGTGCCCCGGAAGCCCGAGATGATGCTCGGGTCCTGGAGCTCGGTACCGATGCCGCCGATGTTGCCGTCGACACCCCACACCGCCTTGTCCGCCGGGCCGATGCCCCGCTCGTTCATGGTGGTGAGGATGGTCGCCGACTCGACGAAGCCGACGACGACGATGGCGTCGGGGTCGGCCTGGACCATCTGGTCGACTTCGGCGTCGAAGGTCTCGGCGCTGGTGTCGTAGGCGATGAACGGCTCCACCGTGCCACCCAGGCCCTCGAAGTTCTCACGGATGGCGTTGGCGAGGCCCTCGCCATACGCCTCCTGCCGGTAGAGGACTCCCAACGTCTGGGCGCCTTCTCCGGCGATCAGGTCGGCGAGCACCCTGCCCTGCAGCAGGTCGGACGGGGCGGTACGGAAGTACAGCCCGTTGTCGTCATACGTCGTGAAGTCGGGCGACGTGTTCGCCGGCGAGAACTGGATGACGTTGGCAGCCGACGATCTTGTCGATCACCAGCTTGGACACCGCCGATGAGGCGGCGCCGAAGATGGCGTCGGCCCCTTGGGCCAGCAGCCGGTCGACTTCGGGGTTGACGATGTCCTGGGTGTCGTCCCCAGAGTCGCCTTCCACGAGCACGACGTCGGCACCGAGCACTCCACCGGCGGCGTTGATGTCCTCGATGGCGAGGCGGGCGCCGGCGATCTCCGGTGGGCCGAGGAACGCCAGGCTCCCGGTCACCGGCAGGATCGTGCCGTAGGTCAGTACGCCGTCAACCGACGCCCCGGCTTCGCCGCCGGCCGTCGTCGACGACTGCGGAGCCGCCGTGGTGGCCTCGGGGGCGGCGGTCGTGTCGGCCGGGGCTCCCGTGGTTGCCTCAGGCGCACCCGTGGTGTCCGCGCTGTCGTCGTCCCCGCCGCAGGCGGCGAGCACGAGGGCGAGAGCGGCCAACACGGCGAGCAACTTGAGCGATCGCTTCATGTGGTTTCTTTCCTTCCGATGCGGCAATGACCGGGGCGCCGCTGTTGCGAGGGCCCCGATCCCCGAGTGGCAGGATACGCCACGGCGATGGATCTACAAAGTGGCGACCGCGCTCCCGCAGCCTCGCCGGCGTCACCGGGACGCGGTAGAAGCCCGGAGGCTTCGTCACTCCACATGAGCGACGCCGCAAGGGACCAGCTTGCGGTCTCCGGGCTTCCGGTGGTCCGAGATCGGAGTCGCCACCACGCTCCGCGATGGGAGCAGGCGGCCAACTTGGGCTTCGCCTAGGACTGGCCGCCTAGCGCTCGGCCACCTCCAGGGTCCTGTGTGAACTCTCAGACATCGTTCGGACCACCTCCTTTCCCTGGTCCGGTGATTGTGCCACATCAGACGGTCGTTGCCGAGCGTTAATTGTGTCGCCTCGATGCCCGGGCCGACTTCGGCGGCACAGTCACAATGACACAGGCGCCGAACAGACGCCGGTCGGCCCTCCTCCGCAGATGGGGCCCCTACCCGACATTCCCGCCGTGCTTCGCACGGCTCCTCCCGCAAATGGGGACCCCGACCCCATTGCGGGCCGTCAAGAGGTCGGTCCTCCTTCGCAGGCGGGGCCGCCTACCCCCTCGCGGCCGTATCCGTGCCGGGCTGCTTCGGCCGTCGGTCCCTAACATCCGCCCACCGAGCCGGAAGGGGCCATGGGCAAGAGCATCGGCATCCTGACCGCCGGCGGCGACTCTCCCGGGCTGAACGCCGCCATCCGCGCCATCGGCAAGGCGGCGATCCGCAGCCACGACATGAACGTCATCGGGTTCAGGGACGGGTTTCGCGGTCTGATGCAACAGCGATACCTCCGCCTCGACGAGGACGCGTTGTCGGGGATCCTGACCAGAGGGGGGACCATCCTCGGCACCAGCCGGGAGAAGCCCCACCGGATGGACGTCGGCGGCACGGCGATGGACATGCGCGACGTGATGGTGGACAACTTCCACTCGCTCGGGCTGGATGCCCTCATCTGCCTGGGCGGTGGCGGCACCGCCCGCAACGCCCTCCGGCTCTCGGAACGCGGGCTGCCGGTGATCACCCTGCCCAAGACCATCGACAACGACGTCTACGGGACCGACCAGAGCTTCGGGTTCGACACCGCCCTCGACATCGCCACCGAGGCGATAGACCGTCTGCACTCGACGGCGCACTCCCACCACCGGATCATGGTGGTCGAGGTGATGGGGCACAACACCGGGTGGTTGGCGCTCGGCTCGGGGCTGGCCGGCGGAGCCGACGTGATCCTCATCCCGGAGATCCCTTACCGGGTGGAGGCGGTGGCCGCCTCGATCCTCGCGCGAAGGGCGGCGGGCAGCACGTTCAGCATCGTCGTGGTCTCCGAAGGTGCGCTGTCGGAACCGGACACGCTGTTGCGGGATGCGCTCCAGCGGCGGATCGACGAGGGCGGCGACCGGTCGGAGAAGGCCGGCAAGGAGACCGCCGGCAAGGAGATGGAGTCGTTCGTCGTCGACCAGGCGAGGAGCACCGAGCGGCTGGCCGAGCAGCTCGAGGCACTGACCGGGCTCGAGGCACGGGTGACCATCCTCGGTCACGTGCAGCGGGGTGGCACCCCGTCCCCGGTCGACCGGCTGCTCGCCACCCGGCTCGGCACCACCGCCGCCCAACTCGTCGCCGACGGCGTCCACGGGGTGATGGTGGCGATCCGAGACGACGTCGCCGTCCCGGTGCCCCTCGACCAGGTGGCCGGGAAGCGCCGCGCCGTCCCCCTCGACCACCCCTGGATCGTGTCGGCCGGCGCCATGGGGGCTTCCCTGGGCGCGGCGACTCCCGACATCGCCGGCTGACTGCGGGTATCGTCCGCACGCACCGCTCACCCGGTCAGCTAGGAGCGCACGATGCGAAGGACCGCTCTCTTCCTTGCCCTGCTCGTCGCCTCCACCACCGTGGCGGCGCTCGCCCTGCCGGCGGCGGCCCAGCCACCCCCGCCCGCACCGGCCCCGACCCTCCGCTGGTCGCCCTGCCACCAGGACCTCGGGACCTTCGAGTGCGCCACGCTGCAGGTGCCGCTCGACTACGACCAGCCGGGGCGCAACCCGATCAGGATCGGCCTGGTCCGCCTCCCGGCGACCTCTCCCGAGGATCGGATCGGTTCGTTGCTGTTCAACCCGGGTGGTCCGGGTGGCTCGGGCGTCGAGTTCGTGCTCCTCGCCGGCCAGTTCCTCTACAGCGACGAGGTGCGGGCCCGGTTCGACATCGTCGGCTTCGACCCGCGCGGCATCATCACCAGCAGCCCGCTGCGCTGCTTCCGATCGCTGGACCAGGCGATCGCGGTGTTCGCACCCCCTTCGCCTTCCCCCTCACCGATGAGGAGAAGTCGGAATGGATCGAGACCGACATCGCGGCTCGACGACTTCTGCGACCGCAACGCCGGCGCCGATCCGCGACCACATGGCCACCGGGGATGTCGCCAGGGATATGGACCGGATCCGCCAGGCCCTGGGCGACGACCAGCTCAACTACGTCGGGTACTCGTACGGGTCCCTGCTCGGGGTGACCTACGCCAACATGTTCCCCGACCGAGTGCGGGCCGTGGTCGTCGACGGCGTGCTCGACCCGGTCGCCTGGACCACCGGCGTCGGCGACGAGGCGGCGACCCTCCCCTTCTCCTACCGGCTGCGCAGCGACGCCGGCGCCCAGGTCACCCTCGACGAGTTCTTCCGGCTGTGCGACGAGAGCCCCGCCGGCTGCGCCTTCGCCGGGGACTCCGCCGACCGCTTCGCCGCCATCGCCGACACGCCTGCTGCTGGAGGGGCCGGTCGAGGTGATCGACCCGTTCACCGGCGAGCTGGTCTCTTCAGCTACCAGGATCTCATCTCGGTGACGCTCGGCGCCATGTACAGCTCGTTCGACTGGGCCTTCCTCGCGGCTTCCTGGTCGACCTCGAGGCTGCGGCGTCGCCGGCCACGCTCGGCGCCTCGCTGCAAGCCGTGTGGGAGAGCACCGGGTTCGACCTCCTTCCCACCGCCGTACCCGAACTTCGTCGAAGGTTTCGTCGGGGTGGCGTGCTCGGACTCGGACAATCCGGACGACCACGCCTACTGGTCGGCTGCCGCCGACGACGCTGATGCCGGCTTCGGGTACTTCGGGCGGATCTGGACCTGGGCATCCTCGCCTTGCGCGGTGTGGAGCGGGGCCGACGCCGACCGGTACATCGGTCCCTGGGACGCCGGCACCGCCAACCCGGTGCTGGTGGTGGGGACCCGGTTCGACCCGGCCACCCGCTACGAGGGGGCGGAGACGGTGCGCGGCCTGTTGCCCAACTCGTCGCTGCTCACCGTCGAGGGTTGGGGCCACACCTCGTTGTTCCTGTCGGCGTGCGCCGACGCCGCCGTCTCCGACTATCTGCTCACCGCGGTGCCGCCTGCCGACGGGACGGTGTGCGCCCAGGACTTCGCGCCCTTCGACGTGGCGGCGTTGCCTTCGATCGCCTCCACCGCGGCCGACGCCGCGGTGGACGCCGCCGAGGCCCGCGCCCTGGTGATGGACGAGGTAGCGCTGGTGCCCTGGCGCTGAGCTGTGCTCATGGCTCTTCGGCTGACGCCTCATCGCGGTGCGATGGGGGACCCCCAACCCCCATCGCCGAGTCTCCGCCTGACGGCGTAGCCTCTGTACTCATGGCTCTTCGGCTGACGTACGTAGGCTCCGACCGGAGCCTCGCGAGTCCGGTGGTAGGTTCGACCGGCTGTGTCGCCAGCCCGGACCCACGCCGCCGCGACCACGGCGCCGGCACGCCACCAGGCGGGCCGGTTGGGCATGCTCGCCATGGCGCTCTGCCTCGCCGGCTGCGCCTCCGGTGACGGGACCGCGCCAGACGAACCGGTAGCGAGCTCACCGGCGCCGGCGCGAGCACGACGGCGCCGGTCACCGCCGACGACCTGGCACTGGAGCTGTTCGCCGACTACCCGCGCTACCTGTGGCACAAGCGACGGCTGGCCATTGCCACCACCAACGCCGGCACCGACCCGATCGAGGTGCGCCTGGTCGGGCTCGTCGCCGACCACTTCGAGGTGCTCGCCCCCGAGGTGAAGAGCGCCCTCATCCCACCCGGCTCCCGCACCGACCTCCAGGTCGACTTCGGGGACCTGGTCGATTGCGGCGGCTCCACCGGGCTGTCGGCCGCCGTCGAGATCGAGGTGGCCAGGCCGCCGGGGAGCCCGGCGCAGCACGCGGTGGTGCCCATCGACCCCGCCCCGCTCGACGCCATCCGCGACGAGGAGTGCGCCCAGCTGGTGGTCACCGACGCCGTGGACATCGGGTTCGCCGACGAGTGGGAGGTCGACGGAGGCGTGCTGGCGACGGAGCTCGCCATCGACAGACGAGCGGGCGACGAGGTCGTGACCGCGTCGAGCCTCCGCGGCACCGAGCTGATCGGCCTCCGCCAGGCGCCGGAGACGACCGATCCGGTGGCCGTCCTCGATCCTGGTCAGCGCTCGGTGCGGGTGCCCGTGGAGTTCCAGGTGATCCGCTGCGACCCGCACGCCGTAGGGCAGAGCACCCGGACGTACGACTTCAAGGTGTGGGTGGCGGTCGGGGACCGGGAGGCGCAGCTCATGATCCTCGCCCCGGACCCCGAGCTGAAGAGCCGGTTGCAGGAGCTGATCACTCGATGCGTGGACGAGGGAGGCCCATGACATGAGCCACAACCCCGGCTGGACCGACGAGAAGAGGTCGGATCCGGGGATCACCCTGGTCCAACTGTTCGCCTTCCTCGCCTTCGCCATCGCCTTCGCGGTCACCTGGCGGCTGGTCCGGGAATCCTCCCGTCGGAGTGGCTCCGCCGTTCCGGACGGCTAGGCCCTTGGTGAGGTGCCGGCGACACCATCGAGCCCCGGTCCGAGGACCGGGGCTCCGGTGGAGGTGGGGGGAGTCGAACCCCCGTCCCGTGAGGTTTCAGCGTCGGCATCTCCGAGCGCAGCCAACAGCGAGCTTTCGGGTCGTGAACCGCTGTCGGCAGGTCTCTCACAACCCTATCCGGAGGTGATCTCGACCGTGGGTCTCCGGCGCCCCCACGGCTGCCTCCTGCATTGCGTTGCCCGTTCCGGCGAGGCAGGCACCCACCGGGCGGACAGGCTGCTACTTAGGCAGCCAGTGCCAGATTGTCTTCGGCACGTATATGGTTCCCGGCGATTTTACGAGGACTCCGGGGTTCCTCGGCTCGCTTCCGCCGCCTCGACCCTCACAGTCGAAACCGTGTCACCCCCATTTTCGGGAACGACCTTCAGCGCAAACAATGTTAGGCGCCTCACGTGAACCATGGGTAGAGCCCCAATGTTCCCGCGTTCCCCTTCCCGTCTGCCGCGCCGGCATTCGGCCGTTCTCGATGAAGTTCAGCGGCAACCCGCGGGCGGGAATTTCACGGCCCACGATGGGGTAGGGGCCCCATCTGTGGGAGGAGGCCGGACCAGTCTGTTCGCCGGCGGAGCCGGCGAAGTCCGGCCGGGAATATCAACGCCCCCGCGCTCGGTCCATCTCGCGGCGTTGCTCGCGCTCCTTGATCCGCTCCCGCTTGTCGACGGTGCGGCGGCCCTTGGCCAGCGCCAGTTCGACCTTGGCATGGCCCCCGGTGAGGTACACCGACAGCGGCACCAGGGTGAGACCGGCCTCTCTCACCTTGCCGTTCAGCCGGTCGATCTCCCGACGGTGGAGCAGCAGCTTGCGGGGACGCTCGGGGTCGTGGCCGCCGTCCCGGGCGAACTGGTACGGGGCGATGTGGGCGTTGTTGAGCCACACCTCGCCGCGACGGATCTCGGCGTAGGCGTCCTTGAGCTGGAGCTGGCCCGCCCGGACACTCTTGATCTCCGAGCCGGTCAGGACGATGCCACACTCGAAGCTGTCGACGATCTCGTAGTCGTGTCGCGCCCGGCGGTTGGAAGCCACCACCTTCCGTCCGCCCTCCTGGCCCCCTGTCCCACGATTCGACCCCTTGGCAGCCACGTCACAGGTACCCGGACGGGTCGACCGGGTTGCCGTCGACCCGCACCTCGAAGTGCAGGTGGGGCCCGGTCGACAGCCCGGTGGAGCCGACGTAGCCGACAGTGTCGCCGGCCGACACCGAGTCACCGTACGACACCGCCACCGACGTCTGGTGGGCATAGAGCGTGGTGACTCCCCCGCCGTGGTCGACCACCACGCAGTTGCCGTACCCGCCGAACCAACCGGCGAGGATCACCGTCCCCGACGCCGCCGCGCTGATCGGGTCGCCGGAGTCCGCCGACATGTCCCACCCGGTGTGCATCCGGTAGTAGCCGAGGATCGGGTGCAGCCGGGGGCCGAACCCGGAGGTCACCGCCCCGGGGACCGGTCGCACCCAGCCGGAGGTGGACACCACCGGCCCGCCCGAGGAGACCTCGGCGTTGATGGCGTCACGGATCCGGTCCTGTTCGGCCTCGAGCGCCGCCAGCTCGCCCTCGAAGTGGGCGATCTCGCTCTCCACATCGGAGAGCAGCTCGCGCTCCTTGGCCAGCTCAGCCTCGGCGGCCTGCTGGTTGGCGACCTGCTCCTCCAGCAGCTCCGCCACCCGGTCCTCCTCCGCCCTCAGCTCCACCTGTTGGCGCCGGAGGATCCGCTCCTGCCGTTCGGTGGCGGTGATCCAGCGTTCCTCCTGTCGCTGCAGCGCCTCGAGCTCGAGGAGCGCCCGATCGGTCTCCCTGGACACGATCGACAGGTACTCCAGGCTCACCCCCACATCGGCGAGGTCGGTCGAAGAAAGCACCAGGAGGGTCTGGTCGCTCCCGCCCGCCATGTAGAGCTGGCGTGCCCAGGTCTCGGCCTGGGAGAGGGTGCCGGCGAGGTCTTCCCTGGTGTCGGCCAGCTGCCCCTCGAGCAGGTCCAACGTCTCCTGCACGGTGACGATGCGGGCGCGCTGGTCGGTTATGGCCTGCCGGGCAGTCGCCAGCTCGGCACTCACCTCGGAGACCCGTGCCAGTAGCGAGTCGACCTGGCCGCGGGTCTCGACCACCTCGGAGGCGAGGCTGGAGCGCTGCCCTTCGGCGGCTTCGATGCTGGCTGCTACCTCATCGAGCTGCGCGCTGACCTCGGCCAGGTCCTCCTCGAGGTCGTCGGCGGTGGCCGGCACCGCGGCGAGCACGGTGAAGAAGACGGCGGCAGCCGACAGGAGGACGATTGTCCTGGCGGTCCCACCGGGGGCCGCTGATCGACATCTCACGATTGCACCTCGCCGTAGGCCTAACCGTCGATGAGCTTTTCAGAGCCCGGTCACGTCTTCAGATACCGATGGACCGCCAAGCTGAGACTCGAGCCCACCAACCCCACCAGCACCCCGAAGAGCAGGGTGATGATGGCCCAGCGGGCGAGGAACTCGGAACCGATGTCGATGGTGATGAACTCGGGCAGCGTGGTCAGCCGCTCCAGGGCGACTCGATACACCCCGATGGCGACCACGATGGCGAGACCGGCGCCGAGCAGCCCCTCCAACATGCCCTCGAGGATGAACGGGACCCGCACGTACCAGTTGGAGGCGCCGACGAGCCGCATGATCTCGATCTCCTCCCGCCTGGCGTAGATCGCCATCTGGATGGTGTTGGCGATCAGCGCCACGGCGGCGATGCCGAGGGCGACCGACAGGATGGAGAACACCACCCGCAACCCGTCGCGCAGCGCCGCCAAGGCGGCGATCTGTGGCCCGGCGGTGATGATGTTGCTGACGCCGGGCGAGCTCTGCAGCCGCTGGACGATGGGGTCGTACTGGTCGAGGTCCACCGGCCGCACCCGGATGGAGGCAGGGAGGATGCCGGGACGCTCCTCGATGAGCCGTTTGGCGCTCGAGTTGTTGGCCAGCATCTCCAACGCCTCCTGCTGGGCGTCGGCCTTCGAGAAGATGATCACCTCGGCCACGTCTTCCCAACTCTCCACCTCGTCGCGCAACGCCTCGACGTCGCGGAACTCGTCGCGGAGGAAGGCGATGACCCGGACGTCCTGTTCCCAGCGCACCGTGTTGATACGGGCGATCTCCCCGAAGATGAGCGTGCCGAACATCAGCTGCAGCGAGATGAAGACGGCGAGGATGGCGCCGAGCACAACCAGCCCGTTGCGCCTGATGTTGTTGAACGCCTCCATGAGGACATACTGGATGCTCATCGCCCCGCCTCCCCGGCGTCGCCGGCGGCGGGCACCTCGACCGGCTCGCCGGTCACCTCGGTGATCTCGTCGGCAGAGCTGTCGTCGGAGGTGATGGCGGAGGCGGCATCACGCTCGACCGCCGGCATCTCGATGGTCTCCGGCTCGACGTCGACCGGCCCGTTGTCGGGCGTCGTACCCGGACGGGTGGCGATCGGCCGGTCGACGGTGGGGATCTCGGCGGTGACCTCGGACGGGTCGGCTTGCGGGACCTCGAAGCCGCCGCGGCATCGCCGGGACCGGCTCGGGCCCGGCACCACGCCGGTCGTAGAGGCCGCCCAGCTGGTCGCGCACGATCCGACCACGCTCCAGCTGCACGACCCGCCGTCGCATGGCATCGACGATGGCGTGATCGTGGGTTGCCATCACCACCGTGGTCCCGGTGCGGTTGATGCGGTCGAGGATGCGCATGATGCCCACCGAGGTCGCCGGGTCGAGGTTGCCGGTCGGCTCGTCGGCGAGCAGGATCAGCGGGCGGTTGACGAAGGCCCGGGCGATCGACACCCGCTGTTGCTCGCCGCCGGAGAGCTGGCGGGGATAGCGGTCGGCGTTGGCGGAGAGGCCGACCAGCTTGAGCACTTGCGGCACCTGCGACTTGACGACGGATCGATGCCGCCCGGTGACCTCGAGGGCGAAGGCGACGTTCTCGTACACGGTCTTGTTGGGGAGCAGCTTGAAGTCCTGGAACACGGTCCCGATGGAGCGACGCAGGTGAGGGACCTTCCAGTTGGCCAGCGCCGAGGCGTGCTTGCCCGCCACCCAGATGTCCCCGCTGGTCGGTCGATCCTCGCGCATCATCAGGCGGATCAGCGTCGACTTGCCGGAGCCCGAGGGCCCCACCAGGAAGACGAACTCGCCTTTGTTGATCTCGAGCGCCGCGTCCTTGACGGCCACCACGCCACCGTCATAGACCTTGGTCACGTTGTCGAGTCGGATCATCGGTCCTCGCTCGGGATGGACAGCGCGGCCCGGCCCCAGTTGTCATGGTCGGCCCCTACTCCCGGCGTCCGATGCTACCGACGCCCCGCCCCAACACCAAGCTTCGCGGTCTTACCCGGGCCGACTTCGGCGGCTGCGCCGCCGAACAGACGCCGGTCGGCCCTCCTCCACAGATGGGGCCCCTACCCCATCGTGGCCGTGCTCTTGCCCGGGCCGACTGGGGCGCGATCACGATGACACACGCCGAACTGACGCCAGTCGGCCCTCCTCCACAGATGGGGTCCCTACCCCATCGTGGCGGTACCTGTTGCCCGGGCCGACTTCGGCGGCTGCGCCGCCGAACAGACGCCGGTCGGCTCTCCGCCGCAGATGGGGCCCTACGCCATCGCGGGCTGTGCTCTTGCCCGGGTCGTGGCTGCTATCCGAGCTTGGACCTTCGCCATTGGAGATAGGCATCCATGAAGACGTCGAGGTCGCCGTCGAGCACGCCGTCGACGTTTCCCACCTCGGTGTCGGTGCGCAGGTCCTTGACCATCTGGTACGGCTGGAGCACGTAGGAGCGGATCTGGCGTCCCCAGCCCGCCTCGGTCTGCTCGCCGCGGATGGCGTCGATCTCGGCCTGCTGCTGTTGCCGGGCGTGCTCGGCGAGGCGCGAGGCGAGGATCTGCAACGCCCGGTTCTTGTTCTGCAGCTGGGACCGCTCGTTCTGGACGGCGACGACGATCCCGGTGGGCAGGTGGGTGATCCGCACCGCCGAGTCCGAGGTGTTGACGTGCTGGCCGCCGGCGCCCTGGGAGCGGTAGGTGTCGATGCGCAGGTCGTCCTCGTCGATCTCCACATCGCCCAGCTCGACCTCGGGCACGACGTCGACCCCGGCGAACGACGTGTGACGCCTCGATTGCGAGTCGAACGGACTGATCCGGACGAGCCGGTGGACCCCCCGCTCGCTCTCGAAGGTGCCGTAGGCGTGTTCGCCCTTCACGGTGATCGTGGCCGACTTGATGCCGGCCTCCTCGCCGGGAGAGACCTCGTCGACCTCGAAGCCGAGCTTCGATCGCTCCAGGTAGCGGAGGTACATGCGCAGCAGCATTTCCGCCCAGTCGGAGGCGTCCACCCCGCCGGCCCCGGCGTGGATACTGACGATGGCGGCGCGGTCGTCATACTCGCCGAAGAAGAGCGTCTCCCGCTCCAGCCGGGCCAGCTCGGACTCGAGGGCGACCAGCTCTTGGCGAGCCTCTGCCTCGGTGCCGGCATCTCCCTCGTCCTGGGCGAGGTCGAGGAGCACCTCGGCATCCTCGAGACGACCGGCGAGCCCGGTCACCAAGGCGATGGTGGACTCGTGGCGGGCCAGCCGCCGGGTGACCTCGAGGGCCCGCTCCTGGTCGTCCCAGAGATCGGGGGCGGAAGCGGCTGCCCTCAGCCCTTCGACTTCGGCGAGCTTGCCGTCGACGTCAAAGGAACCTCCGGGCGTCGTCGAGCCTGGCCTGGAGCTCCTTGAGCCGGGCGCGGGGGTCGAAGTCATTCATGCGTACAAAGGGTAACCGGGACAGCTATCAGCGATTGTCGGCTGCTCTGGCCGGCTCCGGTCGAGACGGCACCTGGGCCTGGTTCGCCCCGTGGCACATCTTGAACTTCTTGCCCGAGCCGCACGGGCAGGGCGCGTTGCGACCCACCTTGGCGTCGGCCTTCACCGGCTTGGGCTTGGCGGAAGGCCCACCGGAGGTCTGCACGTTGCGGGGCTGCGGCGCCGGCGCCTCCCGCTTCACCTGCACCCGGTAGAGGTAGCGGAGAGCATCCGATTTGGTGGTGTCCACCAACGCCGAGAACAGGTCGAAGCCCTCCCGCTGGTACTCGACCAGCGGGTCGCGCTGGCCCATTGCCCGCAGCCCGATGCCGGCTCGCAGGTAGTCCATCTCGGCGAGGTGCTCGCGCCACTTGTTGTCGATGATCGACAGCACGACCTGGCGCTCCAGGCTGCGCAGGATGTCGGACCCGAGCTCCTCCCGCCGCTGCTCGTACCGGGCGGCCGCCTCCTCCAGGTAACGATCGACCACGTCGGAGGAGTCGAGGTCCCTGGGATGCTCGAACGAGTCCCGGCCCAGGCCCGACTCGAAGTACTGACCCATCCGGGTGCCCAGCTCGTCCCAGTCCCAGTCGGCGGGATCACCCTCGTCGGTCATCTCCAGCACTTCGGTCTCGATGACCTGGTCACGCCACTCGGAGAGCAACGACTCGGTGTCCTCGCCGTCGAGCACCTGGTCACGCCAGCGGTAGATGATCTCCCGCTGGGTGTTCATCACCTCGTCGTACTTGAGGACGTTCTTGCGGATCTCGAAGTTCTGGGCCTCGACCTGGCCCTGGGCGCGTTCGATCGCCTTGGTGACCATGTTGTGCTCGATGGGCACGTCCTCGGGGATCTTGAGCCGGGTCATGATCGCCGCCACCCGCTCGTTGGCGAAGCGGCGCATCAGGTCGTCCTCGAGCGAGAGGTAGAACCGCGACTCACCCGGGTCACCTTGGCGCCCGGAGCGTCCTCTGAGCTGGTTGTCGATCCGGCGCGACTCGTGGCGCTCGGTGCCCAGCACGTAGAGCCCGCCGGCCTCGAGCACCTTCTCCCGGTCGGCTTCGGTCTCGGCACGCGACGCCTCGAAGGCGGCGGCGAACGCCTCGGCGTAGCCGTCGTCGGCCGGCTCGACCCCGCGGCGGCGCATCTCGGTCTTGGCCAGCTCCTCGGGGTTGCCGCCGAGCTGGATGTCGACGCCCCGCCCGGCCATGTTGGTGGCGATGGTCACCGCCCCCGAAATGCCCGCCTGGGCGATGATGTGGCCCTCCCGCTCGTGCTGCTTGGCGTTGAGGACCTCGTGCCTGATGCCGTTCGTAGTGAGGTGCCGGGACAGCTTCTCGGACTTCTCGATCGAGACGGTGCCCACCAGGATGGGCTGCCCCTCCTGGTTGCGCTCCACGATGTCGGCGAGCAGGGCGTCGAACTTGGCGTCCTCGTTGATGTAGACGTAGTCGGGCTGGTCCCAGCGGACGACCTCGGCATTGGTGGGGATCTCCACCACCTCGAGGTCGTAGATCTCCTTGAACTCGCTTGCCTCGGTGGCGGCGGTGCCCGTCATCCCGGCCAGCTTCTCGTACATCCGGAAGTAGTTCTGGAGCGTCACCGTGGCCAGGGTCTGGTTCTCCTCCTTGATCCTGACGCCTTCCTTGGCTTCGATCGCCTGGTGGAGCCCTTCCTGGTAGCGCCGGCCCTCCAGCACCCGACCGGTGAACTCGTCGACGATCTTGACCTCGCCGTCCTTGATCAGGTAGTCCACGTCGCGCTGGTAGAGCTCCTTCGCCTTGAGGGCGATGTCGAGATGGTGGATGAAGTCGACGTTGGCGAAGTCGTACATGTTCTCGACACCGAGCACCTGCTCCACCCGGGCGACCCCGTCCTCCGTGGTGATGACCTGGCGCTTCTTCTCGTCGACCTCGTAGTGCGTGTCGCGGATGAGCTGGCGGGCGATCCTGGCGAAGTCCTGGTAGTACTTGCCGGTGTCGCCGACCGACCCCGAGATGATCAACGGGGTCCTCGCCTCGTCGATCAGGATCGAGTCGACCTCGTCGACGATGGCGTAGGCATGGCCCCGCTGCACCCGGAGGTCGGGTCGCATCGCCATGTTGTCGCGCAGGTAGTCGAACCCGAACTCGTTGTTGGTCCCGTAGGTGATGTCGGCGGCGTAGGCGGGGCGACGCTCTGCCGGGGTCATCTCCGACTGGATGAGGCCGACCTCGAGCCCGAGGAACCGGTGGATGCGGCCCATCCACTCCGAGTCGCGCTTGGCCAGGTAGTCGTTGGTGGTGACGAGGTGGACCCCGGCACCGCCGAGGGCGTTGAGGTAGGCCGGCATCGTCGACACCAGCGTCTTGCCCTCACCGGTCTTCATCTCGGCGATGGCGCCGTTGTGGAGGGCGCCGGCCCCGATCACCTGGACGTCGAAGTGGCGCTGGCCGAGGGTGCGACGGGCGGCTTCGCGCACCACGGCGAACGCCTCGGCTCGAGGTCGTCGAGCGTCTCGCCATCGGCGATGCGGTCGCGGAACTCGACCGTCTTGGCGGCGAGCTCGGCGTCGGTGAGTGCCTCGACGGCGGCTTCGAGCGCATTGACCCTGGTGACGAGGCCCTGGAGCTCCTTCAGCCGCTTGCCCTCGCCGATGTGGAGGACCTTGGTGAAGACTGACATGACCTCGGGATGATATCGGGCGGCGCGGCGCTATCGGGCCGTGGCCTCGTCTTCGACGGCCGGAGGCGGCCCGCGTTCAGGCGGCGACGATGAGCCCCAGGTTCCCATCCTTGCGGTGGTAGAGCACGGAGTGCGACCCGGTCTCGGCATCGAGGAAGAAGAAGAACCCATGACCGAGGAGGTCCATCTCCAGGGTGGCCTCGTCGAGGGTCATGGGGCGCAGCTCGAACCGCTTGGTGCGGACCAGCGGACCGGAGCGGTCGTGGCCACGTCGGTCTCGGAGGGGACCGCCGCCTGGTCGCCGTGGCGCCGGGACCGCTGGACCAGCCGTTCCTTGAGCCGGCGCAGCTGCTGTTCGAACTTGTCGACGGCGAGGTCGAGGGCGGAGCGCTCGTCGGCGGCCGACGCCTCGACCCGCACCGTGTGGCCCTTGGTGCGGGTGGTGATCTCGACTCGGTGGCGACCCGCGATCCTCGGGTTCCGCCACTCGGTGAACTCGACATCGGCGTTGGCCCCGTCGCCGAAGATGCGACCGGCGTGGCCGACCTTCTCCTCGGCGGCGATCCGGATCGCCTCGCTCACCTGCATGTTCTTACCGTGCACCTGAACGTCCAACGAGGTCCCTCCTTCGACGCGGGCGAGAAGCAGGCGCCCGCCACGGGGCGCCTGCACGGACAAGTGGGAATGACGCCGACGGCGATGGCCACTCGAGGGCCGAGTCGGGTCGAGCGTGGCTTCGGGCAGTCGTGGCGTGCCGGACGGGAGGACCTGGAGAGTCCGGACCCGATCACGCCACCTCCCGGTTCGTCGAGGCCGCAGGCCTCGCCACCTCTCGGATGCTACTCGGCGCCGTGGCGACGAGGCAGAGGCGGACGACCCGTTCGAAGGCGGCGGCGGCGACATCGAGGGTGGTGCCCGTGGTGGCCACGTCGTCGACCAGCACCCAGCCCGGATCCGGCGCCGCGAGCAGGCGGAAGGCAGGGATCGAACGTCGGTCGTCGCCGCGCCCGGCGTGGCGGGGCCACCACCATCCCGCGGCCAGCGCTCCCACCACCGGGACCCCGGTGCGGCGGCTGACCGCCTCCGCCAGCCGGCGGGCCGGGTCGATCCCGTACCGCCAGCGCCGCCCGCGTGCCCGCGGCACCGGGACCAGCGCCGTCGCCGACCCGGGCAGCATGTCGGCCATGGCCGTCCCGAGCACCTCGGCGGCCTCCGGCATCGCCTGGTACTTGAGCCGGTGCACCAGCACGCGCCCGGTGCCGTGGTGGGCGGACCCGGCGGCGACCAGCAGGCCGCCGGGCGTGAGGAACCGCCTGCCCGGGGCAAGGGAGCGACGACATGGCGCGCACAACGGCGCCACGCCGACGATCCCGCAGACGACACATCCGATCATGTCCGGATGGTGCCCGGCGGCGTGTGACACGAATCTGATGCGGCCCGCCAGCGATCCGGCATCGATCGGCCGACGATGGATCGGACTTTGCGACTCGGCAGCTTTCTCGCGGTGGGAGCGAGGTGGCTGGAATCTGTCACAGCGGTCTGGTATAACGAACGTATGTTCGATACAACGTCAGACAGCACCGATACCCGCACCACGGCGGCCCGGGTCGAGGCCTGGGAGACGAGATCCGCGAGATCGAAACCGAGATCACCCGACAGCGGGCCCGCCAGGTCGAGCTGCTCCGCAAGCTGGACCGCCATCAGGTGGATGCCGGGGCGGGGATGCGCACCATGGGCGACTGGGTGTCCGCCCACCTCGACCTCTCCGCCCAGACCGCCAACCGGCTGTGGCAGCTGGCCGGTGCCGATAACGACGCGATCGACGCCCTAGTCGACCGGCGAGCCCGGTCACCAGGGCGATGGTGGACTCATGGCGGGCCAGTTGCCTGGTGACTTCGAGGGCTCGCTCCTGGTCGTCCCAGAGATCGGGGGCGGAAGCGGCTGCCCTCAGCTCCTCGACCTCGGCCAGCTTGCCGTCGACGTCAAAGGAACCTCCGGGCGTCGTCGAGCCTGGCCTGGAGCTCCTTGAGCCGAGCGCGGGGGTCGAAGTCGTTCATTGAGCACAGAGGCTACGCCATCGGGCGGAGACTCGGCGATGGGGGCTGGGGGGTCCCCCATCGCACAGCGATGAGCCGTAAGGCGAAGAGCCATGATCAGTCAGCGACGGTCGGCTGCCTCGGCCGGCTCCGGGGATGGCACCTGCGCCTGGTTCGAGCCGTGGCACATCTTGTACTTCTTGCCCGAGCCGCACGGGCAGGGCGAGTTGCGTCCCACCTTGGCGTCGACCTTCACCGGCTTGGGCTTGGCAGAAGGCCCACCCGAGGTCTGCACGTTGCGGGCCTGCGGCGCCGGCGCCTCCCGCTTCACCTGGACCCGGTAGAGGTAGCGGAGAGCATCGGACTTGGTGGTCTCCACCAACGCCGCGAACAGGTCGAAGCCCTCCCGCTGGTACTCGACCAGCGGGTCGCGCTGGCCCATCGCCCGCAGCCCGATGCCGGCTCGCAGGTAGTCCATCTCGGCGAGGTGCTCGCGCCACTTGTTGTCGATGATCGACAGCACGACCTGGCGCTCCAGGGTCTGCAGTATGTCGGCCCCGAGCTCCTCCCTCCGCTGCTCGTACCGGACGGCGGCCTCCTCCAGGTAGCGATCGACCACCTCTGAGGAGTCGAGGTCCTTGGGATGCTCGAACGCGTCCCGGCCGAGTCCCGACTCGAAGTACTGGCCCATCCGGGTGCCCAGCTCGTCCCAGTCCCAGTCGGCGGGATCACCCTCGTCGGTCATCTCCAGCACTTCGGTCTCGATGACCTGGTCACGCCACTCGGAGAGCAACGACTCGGTGTCCTCGCCGTCGAGCACCTGGTCACGCCAGCGGTAGATGATCTCCCGCTGGGTGTTCATCACCTCGTCGTACTTGAGGACGTTCTTGCGGATCTCGAAGTTCTGGGCCTCGACCTGGCCCTGGGCGCGTTCGATCGCCTTGGTGACCATGTTGTGCTCGATGGGCACGTCCTCGGGGATCTTGAGCCGGGTCATGATCGCCGCCACCCGCTCGTTGGCGAAGCGGCGCATCAGGTCGTCCTCGAGCGAGAGGTAGAACCGCGACTCACCTGGGTCGCCCTGGCGCCCTGAGCGTCCCCTGAGCTGGTTGTCGATCCGGCGCGACTCGTGGCGCTCGGTGCCCAGCACGTAGAGCCCACCGGCCTCGAGCACCTTCTCCCGGTCGGTTTCGGTCTCGGCACGCGACGCGGCGAAGGCGGCGGCGAACGCTTCGGCGTAGCCGTCGTCGGCAGGCTCGACCCCGCGGCGCCGCATCTCGGTCTTGGCCAGCTCCTCGGGGTTGCCGCCGAGCTGGATGTCGACGCCCCGCCCGGCCATGTTGGTGGCGATGGTCACCGCCCCGGACTTGCCCGCCTGGGCGATGATGTGGCCCTCCCGCTCGTGCTGCTTGGCGTTGAGGACCTCGTGCCTGATGCCGTTGGTGGTGAGGTGCCGGGACAGCTTCTCGGACTTCTCGATGGAGACGGTGCCGACCAGGATGGGCTGGCCCTCCTGGTTGCGCTCCACGATGTCGGCGAGCAGGGCGTCGAACTTGGCATCCTCGTTGATGTACACGTAGTCGGGCTGGTCCCAGCGGACGACCTCGGCGTTGGTGGGGATCTCCACCACCTCGAGGCCGTAGATCTCCTTGAACTCGCCGGCCTCGGTGGCGGCGGTGCCCGTCATCCCGGCCAGCTTCTCGTACATCCGGAAGTAGTTCTGGAGCGTCACCGTGGCCAGGGTCTGGTTCTCCTCCTTGATCCTGACGCCTTCCTTGGCCTCGATCGCCTGGTGGAGCCCTTCCTGGTAGCGCCGCCCCTCGAGCACCCGACCGGTGAACTCGTCGACGATCTTGACCTCGCCGTCCTTGATCAGGTAGTCCACGTCGCGCTGGTAGAGCTCCTTCGCCTTCAGGGCGATGTCGAGGTGGTGAATGAAGTCGACGTTGGCGAAGTCGTACATGTTGTCGACGTCGAGCACCTGCTCCACCCGGGCGACTCCGTCCTCGGTGGTGATCACCTGGCGCTTCTTCTCGTCGACCTCGTAGTGCGTGTCGCGGATCAGCTGGCGGGCGATCCTGGCGAAGTCCTGGTAGTACTTGCCGGTGTCGCCGACCGACCCCGAGATGATCAGCGGGGTCCTCGCCTCGTCGATCAGGATCGAGTCGACCTCGTCGACGATGGCGTAGGCATGGCCCCGCTGCACCCGGAGGTCGGGCCGCATCGCCATGTTGTCGCGGAGATAGTCGAACCCGAACTCGTTGTTGGTCCCGTAGGTGATGTCGGCGGCGTAGGCGGGGCGTCGCTCTGCCGGGGTCATCTCCGACTGGATGAGGCCGACCTCGAGCCCGAGGAACCGGTGGATGCGGCCCATCCACTCCGAGTCGCGCTTGGCCAGGTAGTCGTTGGTGGTGACGAGATGGACCCCGGCGCCACTGAGGGCGTTGAGGTAGGCAGGCATCGTGGACACCAGCGTCTTGCCTTCACCGGTCCTCATCTCGGCGATGGCGCCTTCGTGGAGGGCGCCGGCCCCGATCACCTGGACGTCGAAGTGGCGCTGGCCGAGGGTGCGGCGGGCGGCTTCCCGCACCACGGCGAAAGCCTCGGCGGCGAGGTCGTCGAGCGTCTCGCCGTCGGCGATGCGCTCGCGGAACTCGACCGTCTTGGCGGCGAGTTCGGCGTCGGTGAGCGGCTCGACGGCGGCTTCGAGCGCGTTGACCCTGGTGACCAGGCCCTCGAGCTCCTTCAGCCGCTTGCCCTCGCCGATGCGGAGGACCTTGCTGAAGACTGACATGACCTCGGGATGATATCGGGCGGCGCGGCGCTAGCGGGCCGTAGCCTCGGCTTCGAGGGTCGTCGGCGGCTCGTGAGCTCAGGCGGCGACGATGAGCCCCAGGTTCCCATCCTTGCGGTGGTAGAGCACGGAGTGCGACCCGGTCTCGGCATCGAGGAAGAAGAAGAAGCCGTGACCGAGGAGGTCCATCTCCAGCGTGGCCTCGTCTACGGTCATGGGCCGCAGCTCGAACCGCTTGGTGCGGACCAGTGGACCGGGGCCGGCCGAGGCCACGTTGTCCTCCGAGGGGGCAGGGGCGGGGTCGCCGTGGCGCCGGGACCGCTGCACCAACCGTTCCTTCAGCCGTCGCAGCTGCTGTTCGAACTTGTCGACGGCGAGGTCGAGGGCGGAGCGCTCGTCGCCGGCCGACGCCTCGACCCGAACCGTGTGGCCCTTGGTGCGGGTGGTGATCTCGACCCGGTGGCGGCCCGCGATCCTCGGGTTCCGCCACTCGGTGAACTCGACGTCGGCGTTGGCCCCGTCGCCGAAGATGCGACCGGCGTGGCCGACCTTCTCCTCGGCGGCGAGCCGGATCGCCTCGCTCACCTGCATGTTCTTACCGTGCACCTGAACGTCCAACGAGGTCCCTCCTTTGATGCGGGCGGGGAGCAGGTGCCCGCCAGGGGGCAACTGCACGGACAAGTCAGAAAGACGCCGACGCGACGACCACTTGAGGTCGGGTCGGGTCGAGCGTGGCTTCGGGCAGTCGTGGCGTGCCGGACGGGGGGACCTGGAGAGTCCGGACCCGATCACGCCACCTCCCGGTTCGTCGAGGCCTCAGGCCTCACCACCACCCGGATGCTACTCGGCGCCGTGGCGACGAGGCAGAGGCGGACGACCCGTTCACAGGCGGCTGCGGCAGCATCCAGCGTGGCGCCCGAGGTGGCCACGTCGTCGACCAGCACCCAGCCCGGATCCGGCGCCGCCAGCAGGCGGAAGGCAGGGGTCGAACGCCGGTCGTCGCCGCGCCCGGCGTGACGGGGCCACCACCATCCCGCGGCCAGCGCTCCCACCACCGGGATCCCGGTGCGCCGGCTGACCGCCTCTGCCAGCCAGCGGGCCGGGTCGATCCCGTACCGCCAGCGCCGCCCGCGTGCCCGCGGCACCGGGACCAGCGCCGTCGCCGACCCGGGCAGCATGTCGGCCATGGCCGCCCCGAGCACCTCGGCGGCAACCGGCATCGCCTGGTACTTGAGTCGGTGCACCAGCACGCGCCCGGCGCCATGGTGGGCGGACCCGGCGGCGACCAGTAGGCCGCCCGGCGTGAAGAACCGCCTGCCCGGTCCCAGGGAGCGACGACAGCGTGCGCACAACGGCGCCACGCCGACGACCCCGCAGACGACACATCCGATCATGTCCGGATGGTGCCCGGCGGCTGTGACACGAACGTCTCGGGTGAGGAACCGCCCGGGATCCCTCCACTCGATGACCGGTTGACGCTGTGACGACGACCCGGCCGACGGCGGGCAATGAGATTCTCCCGGTCGCCAGGTCTAGGGGCTGGCTTCTGTCACAGCGGTCTGGTATAACGAACGTATGTTCGATGCAACGTCAGACACCGCCGATACCCGCACCACGGCGACCTGGGTCGAGGCCTGGGAGCAGCGAACTGGTCGGGTTGGAAGCCGAGATCACCCAACGCCGCGCCGCCCAGGTCGAGTTGCTGCGCAAGCTGGACCGTCACCAGGTGGATGCCGGGGCGGGGATGCGCACCATGGGCGACTGGGTGTCCGCCCACCTCGACGTCTCCTCCCAGACCGCCAACCGGTTGTGGCAACTGGCCAGAGCCGGTGACAACGGGATCGACGCCCTGATGGCGGGCGGTCGGTGCGGTCTGGACCGTGCTGCGGTGCTGGTCAAACTCCACACCGCCGGGGTAGGCAACGACCAGTTGGGTGACGCCACCGCCACCCGGTTCTCACTCGGGCGCCTCTACGGTTGCTGGACCGGGTCCGGTCCCTCACCCAACGACGACGAACGCACCGGGTTCGAGCACCGGTACCTGGTGATCCAACCCTCCCTCGACGACGCCGCCTACAAACTATGGGGGCTGTTGCCCGGCGTCGACGGACGGGTCGTCGCCGCCGCCCTGCAACAAGCGGGAAACCGAGCTCCCCGTGCTCCCCGGTGAAGGCAACGGGCAAGGGCAACGCCGCGCCGACGCCCTCACCGCCATCTGCCTCGACACCCTCACCGCATACACCGACCACCGGGCATGAGCAGGCCCGGGCGGTGACCGTCGCCGAAGTCTTCATCGACGCCGGCCTCGCCAGCCGGCGACGGTGGCGAATCCGGTGCCACCCTGCCGTCGGGGGTCAAGGTCGGACCCAACACCCTCGCTGAGATCCTCTGCGGCGGCAAGGTGCGGGTGATCGCCACCGACGGGCTCCACCCCGTCGCCTACACCGACCGCACCGACGTGATACCCCCGGCAGTCAGACGCTTCGTGCAATGGCGCGACATGGGTCAATGCTCCATCGAAGGCTGCCACAGCCGATACCGGATCCAACCCCACCACATCAAAGAACGCCACCACGGCGGCGACCACCACCCCGACAACATGGTGAGCCTGTGCTGGTACCACCACCACGTCGCCATCCACCAACTCGGCTACACCATCGACCCCGACTCACCCATCCACCGCCGCAACTGCTCTCCCCCCGCCAACCCACCGGGCCACCCCTCCGCGAGCGCTACCCGCACCTGGCGACCATCGCCACCGCCGCATAGCCGAAGCCGAGAAGTTGAAGCACGAACGAGGTTCCCGCGAGTTGAGAGCAGCCGCATTTGGGAGCTGTCCCACCGGCCGTCGCCGGACCATCCGGTCGCCCGTTGTTGGGTGGTACTCGAGCAGTAGCGTGCGGGACATGACCAGCAGATCGACCTTCCACGACGAAGCCGGCTGGGTACTCCTCAGCGATGCAGTCGACCATCACCTACAGCCGACGGACATCGTCCATCACGTCAGCGGCTGCAACATGAGCAACGGCTTCAGCAAGCTCAGACGGGGAACACCCGCTGAGCTGCAGGGCAAGCGGCACTGCAAGAACTGCGAGGCAAAGCTGGCTCGCATATCGCGGACCCCGGCGTCGAACAACCGCTGAGACCGCCAGGCAGCCCTACTGGGTGCCTTCCTGCCAGCTCTGCAGGTAGCGCTCCTGCTCGGCGGTGAGCTGCTCGAGACCGCCGCCCATCGCCTCCAGCTTGAGCCGAGCCACCTCGCGGTCGAGCTCGGCCGGCAGCACGTACACGTCGGGGGCCAGCGCCTCGCCCTGCTGGACCAGCCACTCGGCGGCCAGCGCCTGGTCGGCGAACGACATGTCCATCACGTCGGCCGGATGCCCCTCGGCGGCACTGAGGTTGACCAGTCGGCCCTCGGCGACCACCAGCAGGCGGCGTCCGTCGGGCAGGGTGTACTCGCGCAGGTTGGGGCGCAGCTCCCGGTCGGAGACGGACAGGGTCTCGAGTGCGGCCAGGTCGACCTCGACATCGAAGTGGCCGGCGTTGGCCAGGATCGCCGAGTCCTTCATGGTGACGAAGTGCTCCTCGCGGATCACGTGGATGTTGCCGGTGGCGGTGATGAACACGTCGCCGACGAGGGCGGCGTCGTCCATCGACATCACCCGGTGCCCGGACATGGCGGCGGACAGGGCCCGTATCGGGTCGACCTCGACAACCACGGTGTCGGCGCCGAGCCCTGCGGCCCGCTCGGCGATCCCCCACCCGCAGTCGCCGTAACCGGCGACCACCACGACGCGGCCGGCGAAGAGGATGTTGGAGGCGCGCAGGATGCCGTCGAGCGACGACTGTCCGGTGCCGTGGCGGTTGTCGAACAGGTGCTTGGTGTCCGAGTCGTTGACGGCGACCACCGGGTAGCGCAGCACCCCGTCGGCGGCCATCGCCCGCAGCCGGATGACGCCAGTCGTGGTTTCCTCGAGCCCGCCGAGCACCGGCTGGTCGCTGCGCTCCTTGTGGAGCACGGTGGTGGTGTCGGCACCGTCGTCGAAGACGATGTCCGGCTTGTGGTCGAGCACGGCGTGGATGTGGCGGTAGAAGGTCTCCGAGTCCTCGCCACGCAGCGCGAACACCGGGATGCCCACGCCGACCAGCGCGGCGGCCACATCGTCCTGGGTGGACAGCGGGTTGGAGGCGCACAGCGCCACCGAGGCGCCGCCGGCTCGCAGTGTCAGCATGAGGTTGGCGGTCTCGCAGGTGACGTGCATGCATGCGCCGACGGTGATGCCGGCCAACGGCTGCTCACGTTCGAAACGCTCCCGGATGGCAGCCAGCACCGGCATCCGCCGCGCCGCCCACTCGATGCGGCGGTCACCCAGCTCGGCCAGATCGTGGTCGGCGATGTCGTAGTCCACGTCTCGTTCCTCCTCCAGCGACTGTTCCTACAGGGATCTCTTGAATGCCTCGAGGGCGTCGACCGCCACCGGGTCGACCCCGAGCCGTTCGGCCAGCGCCACCGAGGCGACGTCGCCGACGGCGATCAGGCTGAAGACGCGCTCCAGCGCACCCGCCCCCTGGGCGACGACCTCGCCCGAGCGGGCGACCTCAGGCCCGAGGCGGTCGAGGGTCAGCCGGATCCTACGGTCGTTGGCGGACGATCCGGCCGGGTCGAACAAGCCGACGATGCCCAACCTACCCGGCTCCGGAACGGTCCCGGCGAGCGCCTCGAACAGGTTGTGGTTCATCTCGGGGATGGTGGCCGCGAAGGCGGGCCGCTTGGCGTTCTCGTGGAACTGGGTCGCCCACCGCCCGGCGGCGATGGACGCCGGGCCCTGCCCGCCGATGATGAGAGGCAGCCGATCGACCAGCGCCTCGGCCAGGTCGGTGGCCAGCTGCCATCCAGTTCCTTCGCCGCCATCGAGCAGCCGGTCGACGACATCGGCGGCGGCGGCGAGGTCCGAGCGGGGGTCGGCGACGGCGGCGGCGGCGCGGAGCACGGCAGCGGTGGCAGCGACCTGGTAACCCAGAGCCGCTCGCGGCTGGTGCCCGGCGGGCACCTCGACCAGCGGGAAGCCGGCCTCGGCGGCGAGGGCGGCGACGGCTCCTCCGGTGGAAACGGCGGCCACCGGGAGCCCGGAGGCGAGGGCCTGCTCCAGCCCGGCCAGCGTCTCGGCGGTGTTCCCCGAGTAGCTGAGCCCCACCACCAGCGCACGTTTCGACACCGCCCACCCGGGGAGGTCGTAGTCCTGGTGGACCTCGACCAGGGCCTGGCTCTGGGCCGCCAGCAGGGCCGCCACCCGGCCCGCCATCCCCGACCCGCCCATACCGACGAGCACGACGTGGTCGGCCGGCGCCAGCTGCACCGCTTCGAGGTCGAGGCCCCAGCGCAGCTGGTCGGGCAGACCGAGCACCAGCTCGGTCATGTGGGGGCTCGGGGCAGCCGTCAACGGGTCTCCTCGGCCTCTTCGAGCAACATCACCGGGACTCCGTCGTCCACCCGGTAGCGGAGCCCGCACCCGGTGCACAGCAGCGACGGCGGCTCAACCACGGCCTCGAGCTTCCCGGCACACCGGATGCACTGCATGATGGCGAGCAGGTCCGGGGCGACAACAGGAACGGCAGCGCCCGCTTGGCCGTCGTCGGTCGGGTCACTCACGGGTTCCTCCCACCAGGTCGGTGACCTGCTCGACTACCGCGGCGACCCGCTCGGGCGTGGCCGCCTCGACGTTGAGCCGCAGCAGCGGCTCGGTGTTCGACGGTCGCAGGTTGAACCAGCTCTTGTCACCGAAGTCGATGGTCAGCCCGTCGAGCCGGTCCGGGACCAGGTCGGGGAACCCCTCGGCGACGACTTCGATGGCGCCGGCGGGATCGGCGACCTCGAGGTTGATCTCCCCGGACTGGGCATAGGGCTCGTAGCGCTTGCGGATCTCCGACAGAGGGCGGCCGTCGTCGGACATCACGCGGAGCAGGACGAGCATCGCCAGGATGCCGGAGTCGGCCCGGTAGTGGTCCTCGAAGTAGTAGTGGCCGGAGTGCTCCCCACCGAAGACGGCGCCACTGTCCTTCATGACCTGCTTGATGAACGAATGGCCTACCCGGGTGCGCACCGGAGTGCCGCCGGCGGCGACCACGGTCTCGGGGACGGCCCGGGAGCAGATGAGGTTGTGGACGATGGTGGCCCCGGGATTCCGGGCGAGGTACCACTCGGCGACGATGGCGGTGGTGGTGCTGCCAGGGAGGGCCACCCCCGACTCGTCGACGAAGAAGGCGCGGTCGGCGTCGCCGTCGAAGGCGACGGCGAGGTCGGGGTGGGTGCGCTCCACCAGGTCGAGCAGGTCGGCGATGTTCTCCGGTCGGAGCGGGTCGGCCGGATGGTTGGGGAAGGTGCCGTCGGGCTCGAGGTACAGCGGGTCGAGGGTGGCGGAGAGCCGGTCGAACACCGCCGGGACCGCCACCCCGGCCATCCCGTTGCCACCATCGGCGGCAACCCGCAGTGGCCCGATGGCGCCGGCGTCCACGATCCCCACGAGGTGCTCGACATAGGGTGCGATCACCTCGCGGTCCGAGGCGGTGCCGGGTTGGGCGACGTCGTCGCGACCCTCCTCGGCGATGCGCCGGATCTCGTCGAGCCCGCTGTCCTCGCCGACCGGGGCGGCGCCGGACAGGCAGAACTTCAGCCCGTTGTACTCCGGCGGATTGTGCGAGGCGGTGACCATCACCCCGGGCATCGACCACGCCCCCGCCGCGTAGTACAGGGCGTCGGTGGTGATCGGCCCGAGTCGCACGACATCCACCCCTTGCGAGCAGATGCCGTCGACCAGCGCCGCCACCAGCTCCGGGGACGAGATGCGGCAGTCGTGGCCGACGGCGACCCGATCGGAGGCGGCGAAGGAGGCGAACCCCTGGCCGATGCGGCGGGCCGTGGCCGCGTCGATCTGGTCGGGGAACACGCCGCGTACGTCGTACGCCTTGAAGATGGCGGAGAGGTCCATGTCGCCGGCAAGTGTAGGTGCCGCCTCGAGGGCACCCTCGGCCGGCCGGATCGGCAGCGACCGGGCCTTCCTACACTGCCACCACCGATGGCTTCCCCTCCCTCCTCCGGCGCGCCCGTCCCGCCTGCCCGCACCACCGTGTCGGTCGTCATCCCGGTGCACAACGAGGCGTCGTACGTGGAGGGTGCGCTCGTCGACCTCTTCGCCGACCTCGACGCTGTCGCCGTCGACCGTCCCGGAGGGGCCGGCGAGCTGGCTGTCGACGTCGTGGTCGTCGAGAACGGCTCCATCGACGACACCGCCGACCAGGTCGCCGCATTGGCCGCCACCGAGCCCCGCCTGTCACTGCTCCGGCTGGCGACCCCCGACTACGGGGCGGCGATGCGGGAGGGCTTCCTCACCAGCTCCGGCGACTGGGTGGTCGCCTTCGACATCGACTACTTCTCCGGCGAGTTCCTGACCGCCGCCGTCGCCCGCGACGACGCCGACGTGGTGCTCGCCTCGAAGCGGGCCCCCGGCTCGGAAGACCGCCGCTCCACCTTCCGCAAGACGGCGACATGGGGCTTCAACCTGCTGCTGCGGACCATGCTCGCACTCGAACGTCTCCGACACCCACGGGATGAAGGCGCTGCGCCGCACCGTGATCGACGCCGTGGCGGGCGAGGTCGCCTCCACCCAGGATCTGTTCGACACCGAGCTGGTCATCCGGGCGGAGCGTGCCGGGTTTCGCATCGTCGAGGTGCCGGTAACCGTGGAGGAGACTCGGGAGAGCCGCTCCCGCCTGGTACGCCGGGTCCCGCGAACCGTGCGTGGCATGTGGGACATCCGCCGCAGCCTCGGTTGATCCGTGCGCACCGAGGCGTCGACCGGCGTCACTCCGCCTCGCCGCCGCCCACCGCCCCGGTCCCGGTGACCCCGCTGCCGGCCACCTGCGCCTGCCGCGCCTGGTGACGCAGCGCATGGTGGAACACCAGGTCGCGGTACGAGGCGAACTTGGGGACGATGATGATCGCGGCCGCCACCAGCGAGGCGACGTTCTCTCCGATGGTCCCCAGCGGGCCGAACCACGCCTCGGCACCGAGCACCAACGCCACGGTGACCAGCCAGGCGACGACGTTGACCGCGAAGAAGCGGAACGTCTCCCCGAACCCACCGGAGTTGTGCTCGAGGTCGAAGGTCCACCGTCGGTTGAGCACGTACGAGCCGAGCGTCGCCAGGCCGAAGGCGATGGTGATCGACCAGAACAGCGACACGCCGGCGTAGCGCAGCACGTTGAACATCAGGAAATAGGCGATGGTGTTCAGCACGCCGATGACCCCGAGCCGCACCATCCGGGTGGCGGCGTCTCGGGTCGTCAGCGTGCGCAGGTAGTTCCTCATCCCCCGTCCCCTGCCGGTGCAGCCGTCAGGTCGTCGTGCTCGTCCCGGTGGAGATCGCGGCGGCGCACCCCGTAGGCGAGGACCCCGGCCAGGGTCAGCAGGGTGAGCACCAGACCGACGTTCTCAGGGACCCCGTTGGCGAACTCGAGGACGACGTGCTCGTCGGTCGGGACCACCACCATCAGCGACGGGGCGGCGCGGTAGGGGCCGTCGGCCCCGGTGGCGCGCCACGCCGGGAAGTACGAGACCCTGACCAGGTGCGGCTCGCCGACGGCCGTGGTGGTGAACGAGATCCGCTCGTCCTCGATGACGATGTCGCTGACCACGCCGTCGGTGGTGACCGGTGCCCCGATGCCGCCGGCTCCGATGTCGTCGAGCCCGGTGGTGGCGCCGGTGCGGGGCCAGGTGTCCGGGCCGTCCTCGACCAGCCACTGGCCCATGCCTTCCCAGTCGTCGTACCACTCGAGGGAGGCGTCCACGAAGTCGAGATCTCCGGCGTACACCGCCGGCTGGCGGGAGGCGACTTCGACCAGCGGCGACTCGGGCAGCCGGAAGAAGGTCACCGGGCCCGAGGCGGCTACCTCGGGTAGGTCCAGGTCGGCCGCCTCCTGCTTGGTCTCGTCCGACCAGGCGGCCAGGTAGTCGACGCCGTACATCCCCAGCCATGCCACCGCCCGTTCCATGTCACGCCCGGGGTAGTCCAGGCCTCGCACCGGGTTGGACGGCTGCTCGGCCACCGCCGAGGCGTTGAGGAAGTGGAACGGGGTGGTCAGGGAGGACTCGAAGAAGAGGCCCTCCATCGAGGGGTGCTCCCCGGTCCAGTACGGGAACAGCATGAACGCCAGCGGGGAGCCGTACTTGCCCATCTCCTCGCTGTTCGGCTCCCACATCACCCTGCCCGGGGGGAGTTGGTCGAGCGTCTCCAGGATCGCCTGGTACTCCGGCCAGGCCTCCTTGCTCTCGTAGCCGGTGTAGTTCCACCGCACCCAGCCGGGGACGTCGTGCACGGCGGCGAGGGTGACGTTGCCGATCAGCACCACGGCGACGACGGAGCCCGCCACCAGGTTCCGTCTTCGATCGGGGAGGGCACGGGCCAGGGACCGCACCGCCAGGCCGATGGCGAGGCCGGCGAACAGGTAGCCCGCCAGGAACCAGTACGGGAGCAGGCGGCCGTTGTACAGCATGGTGAAGTCGAGCACCTGGCCGAGCGCCACGTAGCCGCCCAGCGGGATCAGCGCCATCGACATCAGCACCATCACGTCGTCGCGGCGCAGGAGCGTCCACACCGCCCCGATCACCGCCAGCGCCAGGACTGGGAAGAACTCGCCGGGGATGGCGGTGGCGGTGACCCCGGGGCTGCCGGTCTCGCCGATCAGCCCGGTGACCGGGTTCCATCCCATGTCGGTGGTCATCCCCTGCAGCACCCTGATCCCGAGCGGCAGCGCCCAGATGGCGGAGAGGCCGAAGCCGATGGCCCACGATCTCGCCAGCACCTTCGCACCGCCCCTGCGCACGATCAACGGCAGCGTGATCAGCACGATGAGCATCGTGGTGACGATGTGGGTGAGGGCGGTGAGGCCGAGCATCACCCCGGCGCCCACCGTGAAGCCCCGGTCTTCCCTGATGTCTCTCACCAGCATCCCGGCGTACACCAGGGAGAGCGCCACCGACCAGCTGAACGAGTATTCCCCGGCGAAGGTCGACTTGATGTTGGCCCCGTAGATGGAGAAGCTCTCCATGAACACGTACGTCGACGAGAAGGCGGCAGCGAGGGCGGCCACCACCCGGGCGAAGCCGAGGCTGCGCAGCAGGTAGTAGGCGGCCCAGGGAAGCGCCACCAGCCCTGCCATGGTCACCAGCTTGAAGGCGACTCCGTACGGGAGCAGGGTGTCCAGGGCGACGATGGCGAGCGCCGGCAGCGGGAAGTAGAAGTAGCCGGCGGGAAAGCCGGCGTACCAGTCCATGCTCCACCCGAAGAGGCGCCCGTCGGGGAGCAGCGTGTCCTTCAGGTACTGGGGCAGCAGCACGTGCGCCCCCATGTCGCCCCCGGCCGGGGTGTTGGCGGCGAGCAGCGCCGGGCCGGACACCTGGACCCGCACGAAGGGGAACCCGTCGACGATCGAGACGGACTGGACCACACCGCTCACGGCGATGAGGATGATCAGCGACGCCACCGCCAGCACGCCCAGCACGAGCTTCTTGTCCGATCGCTCGTCCCCAGCCCGGGTCATGGCCGGCCGAGGCACTGCATCCCGCGGTCGGATCAGCGTGCTCGTCGACACGGCGCAAAGGGTACCGGCCCGAACGGGCTAGCTGGATGGGAGGCTCCCTACCCGGGGAGGGGAGGTCTCCGTCGAGGTCGTCGAGCTTCCCGACATAGCGGGACCGCCGGCGCCCCTCCTCCCACCAGTACGCGTAGTAGTACGGCCCGTGCGGACAGGTCGTTGCATCCCGGTTTCCCGCAGCGGACCAGCTGGCGACGCAGGCTCACCTTCGCCGACTGGTTGTCGAGGACGACTCCGCGCCGCTCCAGCCGGGCGGTGGCCAGGATCAGCAACCGGCGCAGCTCGTGCTCGTCCATCTCCCGCACCGCTTCGAGCACGTCGCGGTCGATGGCCATCAGGCCACGTCGGCGGTCAGCAATGGCTGCTCGAAGCCGGCCGCGGCGGTCGTCGAGCCGCCAGCCGACGGGCGCAACGAAGCGGTCGGCGTGCCGGAGGCACAGCGGGTGGTCGGTGAAGGGGTCGAAGCCGGCCTCTATCCGGCGCAGCCAGGCGACCCGGTCCCGATAGGAGAACGCCATCACGGCGCGGGCGGGGTCGGTGCACTTGGAGCACGGCTGCATGAGGTTGGTCAACCTAGGGTCGGCGGCGCCCGACACCAAGGATCGGCGACCGCCGAGGCTCAGTCGCCGGTCAGCGACCGGTCACCTTGCGGGCGGCGGCGGCGGCGCGGGACACCCACCATCGCGGCGGGACCCCCGACCACTGTTCCAGCACCGCACCGTCGCCGTCTATCACCACCGTCAGCGGCGTTGCGGTGACGCCTGCTCGCGTGATTGTCCCCGGCTCGAGCTCCCAGGTGACCTCCCGGGGACGGAGCCCGGCGACGGCCAGCTGGGTGCGGACCGCGGAGCAGTTGCCGCAGTCGGTGGAGGTGAACAGCACCAGCCCGGCGGGCAGGCCGAGCCCGGTGAGGTCGATCTCCTGGTCCGGTGGCCGGCCACGGCCCGCCATCCTGATGACCACGATGAGCACCACCGCGGCCAGGCCGATCAACACCAGCCGGCCGACGGGATCGTCGAGCACCTTCAGCCCACGCCACGCCGAGCCGGATGGCCGCCGCCGCCGGTCCCGGGTGGGGTCACTCCTCGACGCCGATCCCGGCGACGAAGGCGACGCCGTTCCCCGACTCGACGGTCCACGCGGCCGAGATCGGTTGCGGCGCCGACACCTCGTACCCGTATACGTCGCTTCCCTGAGGGAGCACGATGCGGACGATCCGGTTGCCGCGCACCACCACCTTCTGCGGGCTCCATGACATCGATCCCGAGCGGCTGGAGCGTCACCGTCACCCGTTCCGACCCGGAGTTGAGCACCCAGACCGCCGACGCCGCCGTGGGCAGCGACCCCGGGCCGGGCAGCAGCCAGCGCCGCTGGGGGTGGGGGCGCCCACCGTGCCCGCCACCCGGTCGGACGCCTCCGAGCTGGCGGTGCCGTCGTCGCGGGTGCTGATGTCCTCGGCGATCGACCACCGCCGATACCGGGTCGGAGGCACGGACCCGCAGCCCGAACACACCGGCGATGAGGTCGCCGACCGGGATGGAGACCGGCGTGGCCGGGGGCACCTCCACCACCCGGGCGGACTCGACCCAGTCGTCCTGGCTGTAGACGTCCACCTCGACGGTGACCGGTGCCGTCCCCGGGTTGGAGACGACGACTCTGGGCGTGAGCCCGGTCTGCCGGGCGGCGGGAAACTCCCAGGTGGTGGCGAGGCCGGTTCCGGGCCATGACGCCTCGTCGACGTCGGAAGCCACCACCATCGACGGGATGACGACTCCCTGGTCGGCGGTGATGGTCAGGCTGAGGGTCTCGATCAGCGACACCAGCTCGTTGAGGTCGACGGTGAGCCACGACCGCCCGGGCACGTCGACGGCGGCGAGGTCCACCAAGCCGACCTCGCCGAACTCGCTGGTCCCGGTAACGGTGACCTTCGCCTGGTCCGGGAAGGGGTTGAAGAGCCTCAGGGTCGATCGGCGGCCCTCGCGGGTGGTGCCCCCGGGGAGGTGCCACAGCTTGGGCACCGAGGAGGTGCACCGGTCGCCGGTCACCAGCGTCGACCCGTCGGCGAGGTCCTCGGTGACGATCGCCGACACCGCCGCCGGCCCTGCGGAGAACTCGACGTAGGTGGGTGCCGGCCCCCGTCGGACCAGCGCCCCCACCTCGATGGGCTCTGCCTTCGCCCCCGTGTAGCTGAGGAGCTCGACGGTGGGATCGACGTTGGGGACCTCGTTCGGGATGGTGATCTCGACGTCCGTGGACGTCGTCGTCGAGAGCATGAGCCAGCCGTCGCGGGAGGCGTCGGCGGCCAGCCACGGGCAGTACCACACCGTGCTCGCCGAGACGGCCTCCTCCTCGACGATTGCCGGCCCGGTGAACGTCGGCTCCTCGGGTGCGGCCGGCCGAGGCACCGCCAGGGCGAGCAGCCCGGTCACCACGGCGAGGGCGAGCAGCAGGGCACGCCTCATCGTGCCCTCCTCCCCCACACCGACACGCCGAGCAGGATGGCGAAGAGGCCGAGGGCCACCAGCCCCATCGAGCGCCGCGCCGCGATCGGGGCGAACCCGATGGTGCCGTCGGCGGTGGACACTTCGTTCCCCCACGAAGCCGGCTGCCAGTCGGGGCCCCACCGGCTGTTGGCCGTGTCCGCGGCGAACGACCGACCCGAGGCGCTCGCCGGCCCGACGTACCCGGTCCCGTCCATGTCCCAGCCGGTAGCCGGGACGAGGCGCACCGCATCCTCGGCGTCGGACACATAGGTGGGGAGATCCAGCCCCTGCAGCGGCACCAGGTCGAGCTGGCTGGCGAAGACCGCCTGGAACGGGCTGTCTCCGGTGAAGATCACCCAACGGATGCCGAACTGGGCGAGATCGGCGCCGGCACGGAACGAGTCGCCGCCGATGAGGCCGCGGAGGATGTCGGCCAGCGCCTCGTCCACTCCCGCCGACGGCGGCATGTCGACCTCCCACAGCGCCGGCTCCGGCGCCGAGATGACCCGATAACCGGCTCCCTCGATGACCCGGGAGGCACCGGGAAGGGTGTCCGGAGGGCCTACCAGCAGGACCGCGCGACATCGACGGGTTGCCCTCGGCGACCTCGGTGAAGCGGAGGGCGCCGGTCAGCGAGTCGCTGGGGAGCCCGGCCCGCCCGGGCAGGAACACCAGCACGGTGGACACGACGAACGCCATGGCGGCGACGACGCCGACACCGGCCAGGATCCGGCGCCACCCGGTGACCAGGCGCATCTCGGTGATGACCTCGAGCGCCACGCCGCAGACCACCGCCAGGCCGAGCGAGGCGACCGCGGTGCCCGCCAGCTCGACGGTGCGACCCGGACCGTACGAGCCGGTGCGGGCGACCAGCACGCCGACCGCGGTCATCACCCCGCCCCAGCCGGCCACCTGGGCCAAGCGGCTGGGCGCCGAAACCAGGGCGCACGCCAGCGCCGCCGTGCCGGCCACGACCAGCATCCAGCCCGGGTCCCAGAACGCCTCCCCCGCCGACAGGTACGACGTGAGATCGACGAACGCCACCCAAGGAAGGAGGATCGGCAGCGCCAGCAAGGCGCCGAGACCGGACACCCCGGCGGCGGTCCACGGGCCGGGCTCTCGCGGGGTGATGAGCGCCAGCCCGGTCAGGGCGATGAACGGCACCGGCAGCAGCGCCGGTGCCGCCAGTCCGACGAGGGCCGTGACCCAGGCGGTGGCGGCGATCCTCCCCACCCAGCCCGCTCGGCTACGCGGGGCCCGGGCCAGCGGGACACGAAGCGCCCAGGGCAGGATGCCCAACGCCACCAGCGTCCCCAGCCCGGTGCCCTCGGCGATGGCCCGCCCCGCCGGTCCCGCCATCAGGACGAGCCCGGCCAGCGTTCCCGGCACCGCGCCGACGCCCCAGGTGCGCAGCAGGCGGGTGGTGCCCCAGATCCCGGCCAGGAACGCCCCGAAGACGAGGACACCGGCGGCGAGGTGGGCGCTACCGAACGCCAGCGTCTGGACCATCCCGGCCAGGGCGGTGAAGGGCTCCAGCGGCTCGGTGCTGCCGAAGCCCCCGGGGTTCCAGCCACCGGCGTAGGCACCGGCGAGGTCGATCCCGGATGCCGGCAGCGGCAGGCTGTACCCGACGGCGGGGAACCCGTCCCAGAGCGTCCGGGTGGCGACGGCGACAAAACCGACCGCCAGCGCCCCGACGACGAAGGCCGGTTGGCGCAGCTCGCGCCCCAGCTCGGTGAGGCTGAGCCGGTCGTCGCCGGGGAGCCGGTCGCGAAGCGCCGTCGAGGTCTCCGTCCCCAGCTTGCGCAGGTCGGTGGAGCCTCGCAGCTGGAAGCGGAACAGCTCCTCGTCCCCGACCACCCGGTTACCGCGTGCGGCCATCCGTGCCCGGACGGTCGACGGCAGCCGCACCACGTTCCACGCCCATGCCTTGGCCCAGCCGAACAACGTCCAGCGGCCGAGGAACGGCGCGGCGATCGTCTCGAGCAGCCCCACCAGGAACCGGAGAGGCACGGCCCACAACAGGGTGAGCGGGCTGTACACCTTGAGCATCGCCCGGATCTCCCCGGCGTCCTCACGCCATCCCGGTGGTTCTCCGTCGGGCACCAGCACCTCCGACGAGGGCACCACCACGACCCGTGCTCCCCGGAGGCGGGCCCGCTGGCACAAGTCGATGGACGCCGCTGTCGGGGCGAGCAGCGGGTCGGGGCCGTGCAGGCCGCGCAACAGGTCGCGCCGGCACCAGCATCGAGGCGCCGCCGACCGCAGCCACGTCGCGCACCACGTCGTACTGGCCATGGTCGATCTCGCCGTCGTCGATCCCGGTGAAAGGGGCGTCGAACACATCGGTGGCGAAACCGACCGAGACCAGCCGGTCCGGGTCTTCGAGGGCGAGCAGCTTCGACCCGGCGATCCCGGCGGCCACGTCGTCGCGCTCCGCCTCCGACAGCAGGGCCCCCAGGGCGTCGGGGCGGGGCTCGGCACCGCCGTGGACGATCCAGACGTGGGTGATCTCCGGATCGAGGGCGCCGAGCAACCCGCCGAGGTTGGAGACCCACTCGGTCTCGTTCTCGTCGGCCGTCTGGCGGCCCGCCTTGTCACCGCCCACGATCGTGATCCGCGACGGGCCGTAAGCTTGCCCGCGCACCGCCGACAGCGTGGCAGGGACGGTCGCAGGGTCGCGGGCGACGACCGCGACCGCCACCGACAGAGGGGGTGCATGCACCGGAGCGGCAGACATGGAGATGGGCATTCTGGGGCCGGACGGGGCGTATCGCAATATCGGCACCGTGGTGCTCGGGGGTGGTGTCGGGGGTGCCCGCATGGCGCGGGCTCTCGCCGCCGTCGTTCCTCCGCGGTCGCTCACGGTCGTGGTGAACGTCGGCGATGACGACGATTTCCACGCCCTCCGGGTGTGCCCCGACCTCGACACCGTGGTGTACACCCTCGCCGGCATCGAGGGCACCGAGGGCTGGGGAAGGAGCGACGACTCGTTCTTCGTGCTCGATGCCCTGGCGGCCCTCGGGGCCGACGTCACCTTCCGGCTGGGCGACGCCGACCTGGCCACCTGCCTCTTCCGCACCAGCCAGCTCGCCTCCGGTGTTCCGTTGTCGGCGGTCACCGCCCGGATCGCCGACCGCTTCGGCGTGGCGGCCCGGGTGATCCCGGTGACGGACGACCCGGTGCGCACCCGGGTGCGCACCGCCGCCGGGGAATGGCTGGCGTTCCAGGACTACTTCGTGGCCCGCCACCACCGCGACCCGGTCGCCGAGGTCGAGTACGCCGGGGCGGCGGCGGCTTCTCTGGCGCCGGGGGTGGCCGGGGCGATCTCTGCCGCCGACATCGTGGTGGTCGCCCCGTCGAACCCGGTGCTGTCCATCGGGCCGATGCTGGCGGTACCCGAGCTCGGAGACGCCCTCGCCGCCCACCGTCGGGTGGTGGCGGTGAGCCCGTTCTTCGCCGGTCGAGCCTTGAAGGGCCCGGCCGCTGCGGTGCTCGACTCGATGGGGCTCCCCCCGGGGAATCGCGGGCTCCTCGACGTGTACCGGGGACTGGTGACCGACCTGGTCGTCGACGAGGGCGATGCCGCCGAGGCGCCCGGCCTGGCCGACCAGGGAGTCGCCGTCCATGTCGCCCCGACGTTGCTCACCGGGCCCGACCTCGGTGCCGGGCTGGCTCGACGAGTGCTCGACCTCGGCGACCGCCCAGGCTGAGCAGCTCCCGCGCCGTCCCGTGGACACTCGTACGATGCCGCCGCGATGACCGGCCTGCAGCCATGACCCTGACGGTGATCCCGGTGACCGGGATCGGCGAGATCGTCCCCGGCGACGACCTGGCGGCGATCGTCCTCGACGCCGCCACACGGTCCGGCATCACCCTCATCGACGGAGATGTGGTGGTGGTCACCCACAAGGTGGTGTCGAAGGCCGAGGGCAGGATGGTCGCCGCCCCCACCGATGAGGACTACCGGGCGGTGGCGCTGGCCGAGGCGACCGAGGTCCTGCGGAGACGCGGCTCGATGATCATCGCCGTCACCCGGCACGGCTTCGTGTGCGCCAACGCCGGGGTCGACCGTTCGAACGTCCCCGGCGACGCCGTCGTGCTCCTCCCGGTGGATCCCGACCGTTCCGCCCACACCCTCCGGGTCCGCTGGGAACGCGCCACCGGCGCCCGGTTGGCGGTGGTGGTCTCCGACACGTTCGGACGGCCGTGGCGCCGGGGCCTCACCGACGTCGCCATCGGCGTGTCTGGGATCGATCCGATCCTGGACCTCAAGGGTGCCCCCGATGCGACCGGTCGGGTCCTCGAGGTCACCGAGATAGCCGTGGTGGACGAGATCGCCGCCGCCGCCGACCTCGTCATGGGGAAGGCCGGCGGTATCCCGGTGGCTGTGGTTCGTGGCCTGGAGTGGGTGCGCGGCGACGGCCGGGCGGTCGACATGGTCCGTCCCGCCGCCGAGGACTTCTTCCGCTGACATGCCCGAGCTGCCCGAGATCGAGGCCTACCTGGCGGCCCTCCGGCCCCGTGTCTTCCCGGGACCGGGCTCGGGGGCGGTTCTCGACGAAGTCCGTGTCGCCTCGTTCTCGCTGTTGCGGTCGTTCGATCCTCCCCTGGACGCCACCTTCGGCCGGCGGGTGACCGGGCTGGGACGGCTCGGCAAGCGGATCGTCCTCGACCTCGAGGGCGACCTCCACCTGGTGTTGCACCTCATGGTGGCGGGCAGGCTGCACTGGGTGGAGGAGCGCAAACCGCTTCCCCGCAAGTATGCGTTGGCCGCCTTCGACTTCGACACCGGCACGCTGACGCTCACCGAGGCGGGCACCAAGCGGCGAGCCTCGCTGCACGTGGTGCGCGGCGCCGAGGGGGTGGCCGCCCTCGACCCCGGCGGCATCGAGGTGATCGGGAGCAGCTTCGAGGCCTTCGCCGGCGCCGTCACCGCAGAACGCCACACGCTGAAACGTGCCCTCACCGACGGCCGGCGCCTCTCCGGCATCGGCGGCGCCTTCGCCGACGAGATGCTGCACCGCGCCCGGCTGTCGCCGATGCAGATGAACACCAATCTCACCGAGGACCAGCTGCGAACGCTCCACGCCGCCGCCATCGAGGTGATGACCGAGTGGACCGACCGACGGGTCGCCGAGGTCGGTGACGGGTTCCCCGAGAAGGTGACCGCCTTCCACCCCGACATGGCGGTGCACGGCAAGTACGGCCAGGCGTGCCCGGTGTGCGGTACCAAGGTGCAGCGGATCGTCTACGCCGACCGCGAGACCAACTACTGCCCCGGGTGCCAGACCGGTGGCAAGCTCCTCGCCGACCGCTCGCTGAGCCGCCTCCTCAAAGCCGATTGGCCCCAGACCGTCGACGACCTCGAGTGAGACTGTCCCGTCTTCCGATGTCTTCTTTCCACTTCCCCCTCCGGGGGAAGGGTGGCTGCGGAACGGGCCGAAGGCCGGCACGGCAGACGGGAAGGGGGTTCGACTCGGAAGCAGCGAAGTCGGCCCGGGAATCTCTCAGAACTCCGGGTGCTGGCGGAACCACTTGACGGTCCGGGCCACCCCTTCCTCGAGGCCGACCCACGGCTCCCAGCCGAGGACCTCCTTGGCGAGCGAGGCGTCGAGACAGGAGCGGGGCACGTCACCCGGCTTGGCGGGGGCGTAGTCGGGGCGGGTCGAGGAGCCGGCGGCCCTTGCCACCAGGTCGAAGAGGCGGTTGAGCGAGGTCTCCACCCCGGTCCCGATGTTGACATACCGCCGCCCGCCCCGCTCGGCGGCGCGCACACAGGCGTCCACGACGTCGTCGACGTACACGTAGTCGCGGGTGATCGACCCGTCACCGAAGATCTTCGGGGTCCGCCCCTGCAGCATGGTCTGCACGAAGATGGCGACCACCCCCGCCTCCCCGTGTGGGTCCTGGGCGGGCCCGTAGACGTTGGAGAAGCCGAGCGACATGTAGTCGAGGCCATGGTTGCCGGCGAAGTACTCGAGATAACGGTCGGTCACGCCCTTGGCCACCCCGTAGGGGGACTCGGGCCGGCGGGGCTCGGTCTCTGGCGTCGGGAGGCGATCGGTGGTGCCGAACTGGGCACCCCCGGACGAGGCGAACACCACCCGCGAGGCCCCGGCCTCCACCGCCGACTGGAGCACGTTGACGGTCCCCACGAGGTTCACCGAGGTGTCGAGCGCCGGCTCGACGACCGAGCGCCTGGCGTCGATCTGGGCGGCCAGGTGGAACACCACCTCGGGTTGGAAGCGGGCGAACAGGTCGACCAGCTCGGGCTGGCGGATGTCCGCTTGATGAAACGCCACGTTGCCGGTTGCCCTGGCGTCGATCAGCCGGGCGAGCCGCCCACAGCTCAGATCGTCGACGACGAGGACCTGGCGCCCTCGTCGGCTATCCGGTCGACCAGGTTCGCCCCGATGAAGCCGGCTCCGCCGGTCACGACGGCCTTGGTGATCATCCGGCGATCATATCGACACCGTCGCCCGACCCATGGGCCGATCGGGTCGGGGTGGTTATCATCTCGCCCTTCACCCCTGGTCGGCCGTCGATCGGGACATGGGGGACCCATGAGCCAAGAACTCACCACCGACATCGACGCGGGCGCGCCCGGCGTCGCCGTCATCGGGACCGGCTACGTCGGTACCGTGGCTGCCGTCGCGTTCGCCACGGTCGGGTGGCGGGTGGTCGGCATCGAGAGCGACCCGGTCAAGCTGGCGGCGCTGGCCTCGGGCAAGGTCCCGTTCCACGAGCCGGGCCTGGAGGCGATGCTCGACCGAGGTGGTGACGTCGGGGTCGCTGACGTTCACCGACGACCTCGCCGCCGGTGTCGCCGGCGCCGACGTCGTCTTCATCTGCGTGGGGACACCCCCCGATGAGGCGGGCCGGCCGGATCTGACCGCCCTGCGTGGGGCGAGCCGAGCGGTGGCCGAGGCGGCGACCGGGCGCACCGTGGTCATCACCAAGAGCACGGTCCCCATCGGCTGGGGAGCCGAGCTGCGACGACTCATCGCCGAAGTGGGCTCGACCGCCGACACCGTGGTGATGTCCAACCCCGAGTTCCTACGCGAAGGGTCGGCCGTCAAGGACTTCCTCTACCCGGACCGGATCGTGCTCGGCGGCGAGGGACGCGCCGAGCTCGAGCTGGTGACGGAGCTGTACCGGCCCATCCTGGAGCAGTCCTTCCCCGGTGGCCGACCCGAGTTGGAACCGGTGCTGGTCCGCACCGACACCGCCACCGCCGAGACCATCAAGTACGCGGCGAACGGGTTCCTCGCCACCAAGATCGCCTTCATCAACGAGATCGCCCGGATCTGCGACGAGATCGGCGCCGACGTGCTCACCGTGGCCGACGCCATGGGGCTCGACCACCGCATCGAGCGTCGGTTCCTCGGCGCCGGGATCGGCTACGGGGGCTCGTGCTTCAGCAAGGACCTCGATGCCCTGATCTGGTTCGGCGAGGACCAGGGCATCGAGCTGCCCATCCTCGAGTCGGTCAATCCTTCGAACCAGGTGCAGCGGTCGACCGTGCTCGACAAGCTGCGTTCCGGGTTGGGAGATCTCGACGGGAAGCGGATAGCGCTGCTCGGGCTCGCCTACAAGTCCAACACCGACGACCTGCGTGACGCCCCGGCGCTGACCATCGCCGCTTCGGCGGTCGACGAGGGTGCCCGGGTGGTCGGCTACGACCCCGTGGTGGTCACGACCTCCCGGGTCATCCCGAGGTGGCGATCGCCGCCGACGCCTACGAGGCCGTTGACCGATGCGGACGCCGTCGTGCTGGTGACCGAGTGGTCCGAGTTCGCCGACCTCGACCTGGTGCGGGTAGCCGAGTCCATGGCCGGGGACCTGGTGATCGACGGTCGCAACTGGCTCGACCCGCTCAAGGTCACCGCCGCCGGCCTCCGCTACGTCGGCATGGGCACGGCGGTACCGGCGCCTGATCTGAACGTCGCCGGGCCTACCCGGGGGGCGGTGGCAGCTGGCGCAGGAAGAAGGCCACCAGCCGTTCGAGCGCGTCGGTGGCGGCCTCGAGGTCGAAGCCCGGGACTGTCGTCGTCGATGAACCCGGCGCCGACGCCGTCGTAGATCACGACCTCGGCATTGGGCAGTCCAGACCGTGCGGCCACCACTTCGTCCACCGGCACCCCGTCGTCGTCCCGTCCGTAGAGGCCGAGCAGCGCCCCCGCCGAGGCGAGCAGGTCCGGCTGCAGCGGTGCGGCGACCAACGCCACCGCCAGACCGGGGCGACGGACGGCGAGCCTGGAGGCTGCCGCTCCGCCGGCGCCGATGCCGAGCACGCCGAAGCCTCGCTCGGCGCTGGACCAGGAGCCGGAGGGGTTGGCCACGAAGGTGACGATGTCGTCGATATCTGCGTCGAGATCGGCTCGGAGACCGGCAACTGGCGGTCCGCCCATAGTCTCGACACCCGATCGCGGCGGAGGGGGTCCACGGCCACCGCCGCCAGCTCGCGCCGTGCCAGCTTGCGGCACAGGTCCTTGACCGCCGGGGTGACGCCCGACGAATCGGGCACCAGGATCACCGTCGGCCACTCACCGGTGAGATCGGGCCGGGACAGGTAGCCGGAGTGGACCCGGGAGGCGACGGAGATCGACGTCGAGCCGAAGAGGATGGGGACCTTGCCCTCACCCTTGAGCACGGTCACGTTGGGCTGCCTCCGTCTTCGGGTCGCCCAGTGACAGTAGCCCGCCGCACCGAGCGCACCTCGCCGGCATCGAGCCGCACCTGGCCGGCGGCGGTCTCCACCACCAGGCGACCCTCGTCGTCGACGTCGACGGCCCGACCGGATGCAGTCCCGTCGGCGTTCCCGGACGCAGACCCGCTGCTCCCAGGAGACCTCCTCGCCGATGGTGACGCAGCGACGCCGGTAGTCGTCAGCACCCCAGAGAGCCGGGTCCCGCCCCAGCGTCACCAGGAGCCGCTCGGCCCAGGCGGCGGCGATCTCACCGGCGAGGTGGGCGCCGGGGTCCTCCGGGAGGAGGGCGCCGATGCCGGCGGCCGGCGCCGGCCAGTGGATGTTGAGTCCCAATCCCGTCACCACCACGCCGGCCGACGACTCGGCGAGGATGCCCCCCAGCTTGGCCTTGGTGGTGGGGTCGACCACGTCGTTGGGCCATTTGAGCGCGGTCCCGACGCCGGTCACGTCTTCGACGGCGGCGACGGCGGCCAGCCCCGCCGCCAGCGTGATGCGGGGCCACTGCTCCGTTGGCCAGCCGGGCCGGAAGGCCAGCGATGCGGCCAGCGCCCGCGGCGCGGCCACCCACTCCCGCCCGCTCCTGCCCCGACCCTGGGTCTGCCGGGCGGCCACCACCAGCAGTGCCCCCGGCCGGTCGCCGAGCCGGGAGCGCGCCTCGTCCTGGGTGGAGTCGACGGAACCCAGGGTCACCGTGTCGTAGGGTGTAGCCAACTCGAGCCGTCCTGGCCGAGCGATACGGGCGTTCCAGACACTACCCGAGGTGGGAATGAGCACCGAGGAGCGGATCGAGCAGCTCCGCAAGCTCCGTCACGAGGCCTTGGAGGCGAACCCCCGCACCGTCGAGCGCCAGCACGACCTGGGCAAGCTCACCGCCCGGGAGCGAATCGAGGTCCTGCTGGACAAGGGCTCCTTCCAGGAGGTCGACCTCTTCACCCGTCACCAGGCCGCCGGGTTCGGGATCGAGGGCAGAAGGCCGCCAGGGGACGCCGTGGTCTGCGGCTGGGGGACCGTCGACGGGCGCACCGTGTTCGTGTTCGCCGAGGACTTCGGCGTTTTCGGCGGGAGCCTCGGCGAGGTCGTCGCCGACAAGATCTGCAAGGTGATGGACCTGGCGATGGACACCGGGTCTCCGATCATCGGGCTCAAGGACTCCGGCGGGGCCCGAATCCAGGAGGGAGTCGTCTCGCTCGACGGCTACGGGCGCATCTTCGTGCGCAACGTGCGAGCCTCCGGGGTGATCCCGCAGATCTCGGTGATCATGGGACCGTGCGCCGGCGGAGCCGTCTACTCCCCCGCCATCACCGACTTCGTGTACCAGGTGGCCGACACCTCGCACCTGTTCATCACCGGGCCGGACGTCATCAAGGCGGTCACCGGCGAGGACGTCAGCTTCGAGCATCTCGGCGGGGCGGTGACACACTCCACCGTCTCCGGCGTCACCCACTTCGTCTCCGCCAACGGGCGGTCGGCGATGGAGGAGGTGCGCTACCTGCTGTCGTTCCTACCGTCGAACAACATGGAGGTGGCGCCGTTCTTCACCCCGACCGACCGGCCCGACCGGATGGACGAGGGGCTGACCAGCATCGTCCCCGACTCCCCCAATCAGCCGTACGACATGGTGACGCTGATCGAGATGGTCGTGGACGACGGCGAGTTCTACCAGGTCCACGAGCACTTCGCCGCCAACATCGTGATCGGGCTGGCCAGGCTCGACGGGTACACGGTCGGGATCGTGGGCAATCAGCCGAAGGTGCTGGCGGGAGTCCTCGACATCGAGTCTTCGGTCAAGGCTGCCCGGTTCATCCGCTTCTGCGACGCCTTCAACATCCCGGTGATCAGCTTCGTCGACGTCCCCGGGTTCATGCCCGGGGTCGACCAGGAACACGGAGGGATCATCCGCCACGGCGCCAAGCTGCTCTACGCCTACGCCGAGGCCACCGTGCCCAAGGTGACCGTCATCACCCGCAAGGCGTACGGCGGCGCCTACGTCGTCATGAACTCGCGGGCGGTGAAGGCCGACGTCGTGTATGCCTGGCCGACCGCCGAGATCGCGGTGATGGGGGCCGCCGGCGCGGTCAACGTCATCCAGCGTCGGGAGATCTCGGCAGCCGAGGACCCGGAGGCGAGGCGGGCCGAGCTGATCGCCGACTACGAGGAGCGGTTCAACAACCCCTACCTGGCCGCCGAGCGTGGGTTGGTCGACGACGTCATCGAGCCCAGGGAGACCCGGCCCCGGTTGATCCGGGCGCTGGAGATGCTGCGCACCAAGCGGGACACCCTCCCGCCGAAGAAGCACGGCAACATCCCGCTGTGAACCGGGCCGGGAGGCGCCGGAACGGCACCTCCGGTCCACGTCCCGTACTATGCCGGCGATGAAGTCGTTGCTCGTCGCCAACCGCGGTGAGATCGCCGTCCGGGTGGTCAGGGCGGCCGCCGAGCTGGGCATCCGCACCATCGCCGTCTACTCCGAGCTCGATCGCGACGCCCGCCACGTCAAGCTCGCCGACGAGGCGTGGAACATCGGGCCTGCCCCGGCCGCCGACTCGTACCTCAACCTGGATCGCATCATGCAGGTGGCAGCCGAGTGCGGGGCGGAGGCCGTCCACCCCGGCTACGGCTTCCTCGCCGAGAACGCCGGGTTCGCCCGTGCCGTCATCGAGGCAGGGATGGTGTGGGTCGGGCCGCCGCCCGAGGCGATCGCCACCATGGGCGACAAGATCGCCTCCCGGCGCGCCGCCGAGGCCGCCGGGGTCAAGGGTGTCCCCGGGACCCTGGAGCCGCTGGCGGAGCCGCGTCAGGTAGAGGCGTTCGCCGCCGAGCACGGGTATCCCATCGCCATCAAGGCGGCGCACGGCGGCGGCGGCAAGGGACTCAAGGTGGTCCGGGAGCCGAGCGAGCTGGTGGCGGCCTTCGAGTCGGCGCAGCGGGAGGCCGATGCCTACTTCCGCAACGCCGAGGTCTACGTCGAGCGCTACCTCGACCGTCCCCGTCACATCGAGGCCCAGCTCATCGCCGACACCCACGGCAACGTCGTGTTCCTCGGCGAACGCGACTGCACGGTCCAGCGTCGCCACCAGAAGCTCATCGAGGAGGCGCCGGCACCGGACTTCCCCGCCGAGGCGCGGGAGACGCTCGGTGCCTCCGCCGTTGCCCTGGCCAAGTCGTCCGGGTACGTGAACGCCGGCACCGTCGAGTTCCTGTACGACGGCGAGGACGTCTACTTCCTGGAGATGAACACCCGCATCCAGGTCGAGCACACGGTCACCGAGATGGTCACCGGGATCGACCTGGTGAAGGAGCAGATCCTGGTGGCGAGGGGCGAGCCGCTCTCGTTCTCCGACGTCGACGTGCGTGGCCACGCCATCGAGTTCCGGATCAACGCCGAGGACCCGGCGAAGGGCTTCCTGCCCAGCCCGGGGACCATCGTCGAGTACGAGGAACCGGGTGGTTTCGGGGTCAGGGTCGACTCCGGGGCGGTGGCCGGGGCGGCGATCAGCCAGTACTACGACAACCTGGTGGCCAAGCTGGTGGTGTGGGGCCGCGACCGGGAGGAGGCGATCGCCCGTGGACAGCGGGCATTGCGGGCCTTCAGGGTCACCGGCATCGCCACCACCATCCCCGCCCATCTCCAGATCCTCGACACCGACGCCTTCCGCACCGCCACGCACTACACCCGGTTCGTCGAGGACCAGCTCGACTTCTCGGGCCTGTCGGCGGGCACCGCCCCGGCCCTGCCACAGGACGAGGAGGTCGACCAGCGCACCATCACCGTCGAAGTGGGCGGGCGCCGCTTCGGGGTCACCTTCTGGGCGCCGGTTATGGCGCCGGCCGGTGGCGGGGGCCAGCGGTTGGCGCCGCGGCGGCGGCCGCCGAAGCTGGAGCGGCAGGCCCCGACCGCCGAGGGCGCCGGGGTCGTCACCGCCCCGATGCAGGGGACGATCGTCAAGGTCCACCACGCCGCCGGCGACACCGTCACCGCCGGTCAGCCGCTGTGCGTGCTCGAGGCGATGAAGATGGAGAACGAGATCGTCTCTCCCGGTCGACGGGGCCATCGTCGACCTCCGCATCCAGGCCGGCGACACCGTCGCCTCGGGCGCCGTCCTCATGGTGGTGCGCTAAGTAGGCGTCGGCCGCGGTCGGGCCGGAGGCGTGGGCGCTCGACCAGGGCGATCGTCACACCGAGGAGCACCGCAACCGCCACCACGAGGGTGCCGTCCACATCGAGCGCGGCTCCGGCGGCGGCAGACACCACCATGAGGCCGACAACCACGAGGCGCCAAGTGAGCAGCAGTCGCCCCGCCGCCAGGGCGAGCACCGCCACCGCTCCGAAGTACAGGGCAAGCCCAACGGCAAGCGCCGCCGCCGCCGGCGGTTCGAGCGGCATGCCGGGGTGGGCCACCACCTCCTCGAGGGAGGCGGCCACGGCGATGACCCCGGCTACCACCGGGAAATGCAGGAACGAGTAGCAGTTGCGGATCCGGTCGACGCTGGGCGATGCCTCGATCCGTTCCTCCAGCCACCGGCTGAACCAGCCGAAGTAGCCCCACCACAGACGCAAACCAGCGCCACCCCGGCAGCCTTGGCGAGGAAGGCGGCCATGGTCGACTCGACGTCGGCGGAGGCGACCCCGACGGCGATCAGCGACTCGCCAAGGGCGATGATCACGAACAGGGCGTGGCGCTCGGCGAAGTGCGAGACGTGGATGTCGCCACTCCACCCGCCGGGCGACGAACCCGGCACCCAGGTCGAGGACGACGGCGAGCGCCCACACCCACACCCGGGCGGCGGGATCGAGCCATGCCCCCAACATCAAGGGCGGCGACGGCGGGCAGCGAGGCGGCGGCGAACAGTCCCATCGACCGGCCCATTTGCCGGTCGTCGCCCCCCACCCAGCCATAGAGCCACATGCCGGTGCCGCGCACCAGGAGGTATGGCACGAGGAAGAGCCAGGGGTTGCCGTCGAAGGTGTCCACCACCGAGCGGGCCATGAAGAAGGCCATCGCGGCTGCGCGCCAGCACGGTCACCTCGACCACCGGGTTGGTGGTGTCGGCGGGGCTCAGGGTCCAGGTGAACTGCTGCCAGGCCCACCACACCAGCCAGGCGACCACCGCCGCCCGGGCGGCGCCCAACCAGGTCAGGTCATGCACCAGCAGGCTGGTGACCTGGGTGACGGCGTACACGAAGACCAGGTCGAAGAACAGCTCGACGTACGTGGCGCCCTGAGGGATCTCGGTGGTGCGAGAGCGTCGCCGGGACGGTGTGGTCATGGCCCGGCGAGCGTACCCGCACGCCCACACGTCATCGCACCGCCGGCGCCAGGCTCCCCGCAGGCGCCGTGCTTTGGGGTGCCGGTCACACGGTGGCCGAGCCTCGGCGGGCTCGTATCCTCCGCTGATGGAACTGACGGTCAGGGGCGACCTGTGGTACTGGAGGGGGCCGCCGCCCTTCCACTTCGTCACCGTGCCGGAAGAGGACTGCGGGGCGTTGGAGATGGTCGCCGAGATGGTGACGTATGGCTGGGGCATGATCCCGGTGAGTGCCCGGGTCGGGACGACCGCATGGACCACGTCGCTGTTCCCGAAGGACGGGCTGTACATCGTGCCGATCAAGGACGCGGTGCGGCGAGCCGAGGGGCTCGAGGTCGGCGATACCGTCGAGGTGAGACTCACCGTCGACGTCTGAACACCACCAGGTGGTGGCTACTCGGCGGCTTCGACGATGCTCTCGCTCATCGACGGGTGCACCATCAGCGTCTCCACCAGCTGGTCGACCCTGAGCCTGGCCTGGGAGGCGAGGGCGATGGGGGCGATCAGCTCGGAGGCGTAGCGGCCCACCACGGTGCCACCCAGCACAACCCTCGTCGCCGGGTCGGACACCACCTTGACGAAGCCACGGGGGCTCGCCTGGATGAGTGCCCGGGGGTTGGCGGCGAACGGCACCTTGGTGATCCGCACCTTGCGTCCCAAGGCGGCGGCGTCTACCTCCTCCAATCCCACCGAGGCGATCTCCGGGTCGGTGAAGATCGCCTGGGCCACCTTGCCGTAGTCGAGCGGGGTCACCTCCTGGCCGAGGGCGTGACGGGCGATTTTCCGTCCCTGCATGGCGGCCACCGAGGACAGCGGCATCTGCCCGGTGACGTCGCCGGCGGCGTAGATGTGCGACACCGAGGTGCGTTGCCACTCGTCGACCCCGATGTACCCGCCATCCACCTTCACCCCGATCGATTCCAGACCCAGACCTCGCTGTTGGGGACGAGGCCGACCGCGAGCAGCAGGTGGCTGCCCCGGATGACGCGGCCGTCGTCGGTCTCCACGGCGACCCCGCCGTCCACCTGGGCGGAGGCAACCGCCCTGGTGCCCTTGTACAGCTTCACCCCGCGGTCGAGGAAGTTCTCCTCGAGGGCGGCGGCGACCTCGGCGTCGCGGTGGGGCAGGACGTGCTGGCGGCTCACCAGCAGGCTCACCCCGGACCCCAGGCTGGAGAAGATGTGCACCATCTCCACCCCGGTGACCCCCGAGCCGACGATGACGAGGTGCTCGGGCAGCTCCGGTAGGTGGTAGGCGTGGCGGGTGGTGAGGATGCGCTGCCCGTCCACCGGTGCCCAGTCCGGGACCCACGGGCGGGAGCCGGTCGAGACGAGGGCGACGTCGAACGCAACCCGTACGGTTCCCTGCTCGGTCTCCGCCTCGATCGTGTTCTGGTCGACGAACCGGCCCCTCCCCCGGACGATCTCCACTCCCTGGGAGCGGAGCATGTCGGTGGCGCCCTGGGCCAGGGAGCCGGTGATGCTGTCGAGGTGCTCGTTGAGGCGGGGCATGTCGAGGCCGACGTACCCGGCGTCGCTCAGTCCGACCTCACTCGCCATCCGGATCGCCGCCATCCGGGTCGAGCTGGCCACCATCGCCTTCGACGGGATGCAGTCCCAGAGGTGGGCGGCGCCGCCGACGATCGAGTCCTCGACCAAGACCACCTCGGCGCCGAGGGTCGCCGCCACCGTGGCGGCGGCGTTCCCTGCCGGCCCGCCGCCGACCACCGCCATCCGTACCAGATCGTCCCGCTTCACCGTGGCTCCCTCACTCAGAACGTCGGCCGGTGACGTCCGAAGACGTCGCGGAGCACGTCGGACACCTCACCCAGCGTGGCCATCTCGCCTAGGGCGGTCTTCATGACGGGCAGCAGGTTGCCCGAGCCCTCGGCCACGTCCTGTACCTCTCCGAGTGCCTTGTCGACCGCCGCCTGGTTGCGGCCCTCCCGGACCGCCGCCACCCGCAGGCGCTGCGCCGGTTCCAGCGCAGCGTCGATGTCGAGCACCGGAGTTGGCGCCTCCTCGGCGGCGACGAACCGGTTGACGCCGACCTGCACGGTCGTTCCCCTCTCCACGTCTGTGGCGGCGGCGTATGCGGCGTCCTCGATCTGGGACTGCTGGAATCCGGCCTCGATCGCCGCCACCGCACCGCCCAATGCATCGATGCGGGCGATCAGCGCCTCTGCCTCGGCCTCGATGGCGTCGGTCAAGTTCTCGACGTAGTAGGACCCGGCCAGCGGGTCCACGGTGTCGGCGACCCCGGACTCGAAGGCGAGGATCTGCTGGGTGCGCAGGGCGATCATGGCCGACGCCGTGGTGGGGAGGCCGAGGGCCTCGTCGTAGGCGTTGGTGTGCAATGACTGCGTGCCGCCGAGCACCGCCGCCAGCGCCTGGTACGCAGTGCGCACCACGTTGTTCAACGGCTGCTGGGCGGTGAGGGTCGAGCCGGCGGTCTGGGTGTGGAACCGCATCTTCCACGCCGCCTCGGTGCGGGCTCCCACTCGATCGCGCATCAGCCGGGCCCACAACCGTCGGGCCGCCCGGTACTTGGCCGCTTCCTCGAACAGGTGGCTGTGGGCATTCCAGAAGAACGAGAGCCGCGGGGCGAACGTCTCCACGTCGAGCCCGGCGGCAACGGCGGCCTCGACGTAGGCGAGCCCGTTGGCGATGGTGAAGGCGACCTCCTGGGCGGCGGTCGAACCCGCCTCCCTGATGTGGTAGCCGCTGATCGAGATGGTGTTCCAGCGGGGCAGCCGCTCGTTGCAGTAGGCGAAGAGGTCGGTGACCAGCCGCATCGACGGAGCCGGCGGGTAGATGTAGGTCCCCCGGGCGATGTACTCCTTGAGGATGTCGTTCTGCACCGTCCCGGTGATCCGATCGGGGGCCACCCCCTGCTCGTCGGCCACCAGCTCATAGAGGAGCAACAGCACGGCGGCGGTGGCGTTGATCGTCATCGAGGTGGAGACCTCGCCGAGCGGGATCCCGTCGAAGAGGGTGCGCATGTCGTCGAGGCTGTCGATGGCGACGCCCACCTTGCCCACCTCGCCGGTGGCCATGGCGTGGTCGGAGTCGTACCCCATCTGGGTGGGGAGGTCGAAGGCGACGGAGAGGCCGGTCTGGCCGGCGGCGAGCAGTGCCTTGAACCGTCGATTGGTCTCGGCGGCGGTGCCGAATCCGGCGTACTGGCGCATCGTCCACAGCCGGCCCCGGTACATCGTCTCGTGCGGCCCCCTGGTGTAGGGGAACCGGCCCGGCTCGCCGAGGCTGGCGGAAGCGTCCCAGCCGTCGAGGTCGGACGGCGCATACCGGGCGGCGATGGTGTAGCCGCTGGTGGTACGACGGTCCTCTTGGTTGCCCTGCGGCATCCCTATCATGCCCTCATCGGCCGGAACGGCATGGTACTCGGGAACCCCGATGGCGGATGATCCGTCGAACTCCCTGAACCCCACCCGACGCTCGCACCTGTGATGAAACCGAACCTCCATCTGATCGAACGTGACGAGCGCCGGGGACGGCGCCTACCTGCGCTCGCCCTGCTCGCCGTCATCGCCCTGCTCGCCTCGGCGCTTACCGGCCTGTTCGGGTTCCTGGAGGTGAACGCCGCCTACGGCACCGCCAAGGATCTCGAGGCGACCTACATCTGCGAACCCGACCAGTTCGACCTCACCTTCCCCGACCTGTCCCGCCTGTCCACCGTCTACACCGCCGACGGGGTGCTGATCGGGCAGCTCACCGAGCGCAACAGCCAGCCGGCGGCGATCAAGAACGTCCCCGCTGTGGTGCGTGACGCCGTGCTCGCCGCCGAGGACTCGGACTTCTACGAGCACGAGGGCCTCGACTTCAAGGGCATCCTGCGCGCCGCGCTGGAGAACTTCCGCAGCGACGCCGGGCTCCAGGGCGGATCGACCATCACCCAGCAGGTGGTGAAGATGAACTTCCTCAGCACCGAGGTCACCCTGGAGCGCAAGATCTGCGAAGGGGTCATCGCCGCCGAGCTGGAACGGCGCTACACCAAGGACCAGATCCTCGAGTTCTACATGAACTCGGTCTTCTACGGTGCCAACGCCTACGGGATCAGGGCGGCGGCGCGGGAGTACTTCGACAAGCCGCTGGCGGAACTCAGCACCGCCGAGGCGGCCACGATCGTGGTCCCCATCCGGAACCCGAGCTTCTACAACATCCGCAGCGAGCCTGAGCGGGTGGAGCGGGCCCGCAACGACGTCATCGAGAACATGGCGGAGAACGGGTTCATCACCGAGGCAGAGGCGGCGGAAGCCATCGCCACCCCGCTCGAGCCCGCCCCGCACCGCGACCTGGTCGCCGAGAACCCCGAGATCCTGATCGCCGCCCGCGAGCAGCTGCTCAACGACAGCCGGTTCAACCTCGGCGAAACCTATGCCGAGCGCAAGCAGGCGATCTACGGCTGTCCCGCCAACGACACCGAGTGCACCGGCGGCGGCGGGCTCAAGATCACCATCACCGTCAACAAGCAGTGGAACGACGAGGCGACCCGGATTCTCCGCACCTGGTTCCAGGACCGGTCGGGGCCCACCGGCGCCATCGCCATGCTGGACAACCGGACCGGGGCGCTGCGGGTGATGGCCAGCGGCGTCGAGTTCGGCACCGACATCGAAGCCGGGCAGCGCCCGTACGACATCGTCACCAAGGGTCGCCGCCAGGCCGGTTCGGCGTTCAAGCCGATCACCCTGGTCGCCGCCCTGGAGAACGGCTCGCTCGAGGGTTGGGACATCACCCTCGGGACGTACTGGGACGGCTCGAGCCCTCAGGAGATCGACTGCGGCTACCCGTGCAGCGACCGGGGCAACATCTGGACCGTGAACAACGCCGAAGGTGGCGGCGGCAGCGTGGTCAGCCTCGAGTCGGCAACCTACAACTCGACCAATACCGTATACGCCCAGGTGTCCGTCGCCGTCGGGCCGGAGCAATCGGTGGAGATGGCGCACCGCCTGGGCATCGAGTCGCCGCTCAACCCGGTGCCGTCGATCGCCCTCGGCGCCGAGGCGGTCAGCCCGTTCGAGATGGCCGCCGCCTACTCCACCATCGCCAATTACGGCGAGAAGGTCGAGCCGTACCTGATCGAGCGGATCGAGACGGTCGGCGGCGAAGTCATCTATGACCACCGGGTGCGGGCCGAGCAGGTCATCGACCGCTCGATGGCCGCCGCCGTCGTCTCGACGCTGGAGAAGGTGGTCTGCTGCGGCACCGCCACCCGCGCCGACATCGACCGGCCCCAGGCAGGGAAGACCGGCACCGCGCAGAACTACCGGGACGTGTGGTACGTCGGGTTCATCCCCCAGTTCACCACCGCGGTGTGGTCCGGATACCCCGACGCCCAGGTCGAGCTGTCCGACTTCACCGTGTACAACGAGCCGGCCGGGGCCCCGCAGTACTACGACCGGGCGTTCGGCGGCACGCTGACCGCGCCGATCTGGGCGCAGTTCATGCAGTACATCACCGCCGACCTGCCAGTGGAGGACTTCCCGGAACCGCCCGACGGGTTCAGCGAGTGGTTCAAGATCCCCAAGACGACGGTTCCCGACGTCTCCGGCATGAGCCGTGAAGAGGCCGAGAGTGCCATCGCCAAGGCGGGTCTCATCCCCAGCCTGGTCGACACGCCGTCCACCCAGCCGGAGGGCACCTTCCTGGGCCAGTCCCCGACGGCCGGTGCCGAGGTGTCCCAGGGGAGCACGGTGACGGTGCGGTACTCCTCGGGGATCCCACCGGTGGCCCCGAACCTGATCGGGCTCTCCGAGGGCGAGGTGGCCGGCGCCATCGCCGCCTACAACGAGGAGTCCGGGCTGGCTCCTCAGCTACGACATCCAACAGCAACCGGTGCTCAACCAGGCCAACGCTGGCATCGTGGTCCGCACCGATCCCGCACCGGGCGCCCCCATAGCCGACGACGGCGTCATCACCGTCTACGTCGGCGAGCACGTCGAGAACGGTGGTGGCGGCGGCGGCAACGGAGGCGGAGACAACGGCGGCGACGGCGGCGGCGACGGCGGCGACGGCGGCGGCTGAACCTCCGCACCGGCCGTGACAGCCCCTCGTCCGGATCTGTCACACTCTCCAGATACATTCCGGTTATGCCGCTGGCAGACGAAGCGCTTCGACTCCTACGCCATCTGACCGGCATCCCGGACGCCGAGTTCCGCCCCGGCCAGCTCGAAGCCATCCGGTCGATCGTGGACGACCGGGGACGCACGCTCGTGGTCCAGCGCACCGGATGGGGCAAGTCGGCGGTGTACCTCATCGCCACCCGACTCCTTCGCGGCGCCGGCGCCGGGCCGACGGTCATCGTGTCCCCCTTGCTCGCCCTGATGCGCAACCAGCTCGAGATGACCGAACGGCTCGACCTGAACGCGGTCGGATCGATTCGACCAACCGGGACGAATGGGAGGCGATCTTCGAGCAGATCCGGCTCGGCCTCCTCGACCTGCTCCTCATCTCGCCGGAGCGGCTCAACAACCGTGAGTTCATCGAGCAGGTGAGCGCCGAGCTGTTCGCCAGCATCGGCCTGCTGGTCATCGACGAGGTCCACTGCATCAGCGACTGGGGGCACGACTTCCGGCCGGACTACCGCAGGCTGCGCGACGTGGCGAACGCCCTGCCACCGCGAACACCGGTGCTCGGGACGACGGCGACCGCCAACGATCGGGTCGTGGAAGATGTCAACGCCGAGCTGGGAGGGGACCTCAACGTGCTGCCGAGGCACCCTCGAGCGTGAGTCGCTGGCCCTCCATGTCATCCCGCTGCCCGATCGCGCCGACCGGATGGCCTGGCTGGCCGCGTCCATCCCTGATCTCCCCGGGTCGGGCATCGTCTACTGCTTGACCGTGCGCGAGGCCCAGATCGTCGGCGGATGGCTACAAGCCCGAGGCGTGGAGGCGGCGACCTACACCAGCGGAACCGACCCCGACGCCCGCCTCCACATCGAGGACCTGTTGTCAGCGGGACGGTTGAAGGTCGTCGTCGCCACGTCGGCGCTCGCCATGGGGTACGACAACCCGTTCATCGAGTTCGTCGTCCACTACCAGGCGCCCGGCTCGGCGGTCGCCTACTACCAGCAGGTGGGCCGCGCCGGCCGAGCGGTCGAACAGGCTGTGGGGGTGCTGCTCGCCGGGCAGGAGGACACCGACATCCAGGATTACTTCATCGAGACCGCCTTCCCAAGCGAGCCTGACGTGTCCACCGTCCTCGATTCTCTGCGGGACACCCCTGGCCAAAACCTGGACGACCTCGAGGGCCTCGTCAACCTCCGTAGGAGCCGCCTCGAGGGGATGCTCAAGATCCTCGAGGTCGACGGCGCGGTCTATCGCGAACAGTCGAGGTGGTTCCGCTCCGCATCCCGGTGGGCCTATCCCTCGGAGCGCTTCGCCGCGGTCACCCAGGCGAGGCGCGCCGAGCAGCAGGCGATGCGGGGGTACGTCGCCACCGACGGGTGCCTCATGGAGTTCCTTCGGCACCAACTCGACGACCCCGGCGCCCAGAGATGCGGGCGCTGCGCCAACTGCGTGGGCACCCCGTGGCCGCCGGCCACACCATCGCCGGTCGTCGAAGAGGCCCTCCGCCACCTCCGCGGCGAGCACGACACGATCCAGCCGCGCAAACAGCTGCCCTGCCCGCTGGAGGTCGAGGTCGATCTGCGGTCCGGCGGCCTCGAAGTGGGGCGGTGCCTGACCCGTTGGGGAGACCCCGGGCTGGCGCAGTTGGTGAGGTCCGGTAAGTACGTCGACGGCAGGTTCGCCGACGAGTTGGTGGAGGCGACGTTGGCGATGCTCCGCCAATGGGCGCCGGACCCTCTCCCAACCTGGGTCACCTGGGTTCCCTCGCGCTCGTCCAACCTGGTCGGCGACTTCGCGCGACGTCTCGGGGACAGCCTCGGGCTCGACGCGGTTCCCGCCATCTACCGGGTCGCTGATACGCAGCCGCAGAAGGCGATGCAGAACAGCTGCCAGCAGGCTCGCAACGTAGCCGCCTCGTTCGCAGTTGACGGAGTGCGACCGGGGCCGGTCTTCCTCGTGGACGACATGGTGGACTCACGGTGGACCTTCACCATCCTCGGCAGCCTGCTCCGCTCGGCCGGAGCCGGCCCCGTTTACCCTGTCGCCCTGAGCAACACCAGCAACCGGAGCGAGTGATGTTCACCGACGACGCCAAGGCGGTCATCGTGCTCACCACGAGGCTGGGGTCGAGTCGACGGCCCTCGTTGTCTCCGGCTGGATGGCACCGACTCGAGTCCGGCCTGGGTGAGCACGGGTTGCGGCCCGTCGACCTCTTCGAGCCGACTCGGTCGGTGCGGGACATGCCCGGCTTGCCCGGCGACCTCGCCGATGCAGTGGAGTCGCTGCTCGCCGACGCCGGTGCCGCCACGACGGAGGCGGACCGACTGTCCGGACGGGGAATCTGGGTGCTCACCGTCGCCGATGGCGACTACCCGCCTCAACTGCGTCGGCGCCTCGGGCCCGGTGCTCCGCCCGTCCTCTTCGGCGTGGGTGAACGGGGCTTCTCGGGATCAGCGGCCTCGGCATCGTGGGGTCCCGTGACGTCGACGAAGCGGGTGCCGGGGTTGCCGAGGCGGCGGCCGACCGGGCGGCGCGGACGGGCCGACCCGTGGTGTCCGGAGGCGCCCGCGGCGTCGACCGGCTGGCGATGGACGCCGCCCACCGTGCCGGTGGCGCGGTGGTCGGCGTCCTGGCCGACTCTCTCGTCGCCAAGATCCGGCGATCGGAGACCCTGGCGGCACTGGACGAGTACCCGACCTGCCTGGTGACCCAGCAATCACCGTCGTCGGGATTCACCCCGAAAGCCGCGATGGCACGCAACAAGATCGTCTACGCACTGTCGACGGTGACCTTGGTGGTGGCGTGCGCCGAAGGGTCGGGCGGCACCTGGGCCGGCGCCACGGAAGCACTGCGAGCCGGGAACGGAACGGTCGCCGTATGGCGGGGCGCCGGCGAGGCGACCGGGAACGAGGCCCTGGAACGGCAAGGAGCCGTCGCCGTGACCGGCCTCGAGCAGATCGACGACCTGCTCGCCGCGCCGGAGTCTCTCCCCGAGCCCGAGCCCCCGCAGCCGGTGCAGCTCGAGCTGCTCTGAGACCGAGGCCTGTGGTCGACGGTTTAACGTAGTTTCATGGCTCTTCGCCTGACGGCTCATCGCGGAGCGATGGGGGACCCCCAGCCCCCATCGCCGAGTCTCCGCCTGACGGCGTAGCCTCGACGCCGATGGGATCGGTCGGTCACGAGCAGCGCGCTTCTCCGCTGGTGCGGCTGTGGCGATACGCCACCGGTCATCGCGCCCAGGTGATCAGGGCCTCGGCGTGGTCGATCATCAACAAGGCGCTCGACATCGCCCCGCCCTTCCTGATCGGGCTGGCGGTCGACGTGGTGGTCAACCAGGAGAACTCGTTCCTGGCGCAGTTCGGCATCGAGGATCCTCGGGCCCAGCTGGTCGTTCTGGCGGTGATCACCTTCGTGGTTTGGGCGCTGGAGTCCCTCTTCGAGTACCTGCACGGCGTCGAGTGGCGCAACCTGGCCCAGACCATCCAGCACGAGCTGCGCATCGACGCCTACCGCCACGTCCAGGATCTCGAGATCGCCTACCACGAGCAGCAGTCGACCGGCGAGCTGATGGCGGTGCTCAACGACGACGTCAACCAGCTCGAGCGCTTCCTCGACAACGGCGCCAACACGATGCTGCAGACGGCGACGGCCACCATCCTCATCGGCATCACCTTCGTGGTCCTGATCCCGGGCGTGGCCTGGCTCGCCTTCCTCCCCATCCCGTTCATCGTCTACGGGTCGATCAGGTTCCAGAAGCGGATGGAGACGCGCTACGCGGCGGTGCGAGACCAGGCCGGGGTCCTCAACAGCCAGCTGGCCAACAGCCTGTCGGGGATCATGACGATCAAGGCGTTCAACGCCGAGGAGCGTGAGACCGCCCGGATCTCGCAGGAGAGCCTCCGCTACCGATACGCCAACCAGCGGGCCATTCGGCTGTCCGCCGCCTTCTCGCCGCTGATCCGGGTGGCCGTGCTCACCGGATTCATCTCGACGCTGATCTTCGGCGGCTTCCTCGTTCTCGACGGCCAGCTCGGCGTCGGCAGCTACTCGGTGCTGGTGTTCATCACCCAGCGGCTGCTGTGGCCGCTGACCGGCCTGGGCGAAACCCTCGACCTCTACCAGCGGGCGATGGCGTCGACGACACGCATCCTCAACGTGCTCGACACCGCCCCGGCGATGCGCAGCGGTACGGCGCCGCTCTCCGCCGCCGGTGGTGCGGTGGCGTTCGAGCAGGTCTCCTTCTCGTACCCCGACCGACCCGAGGTGATCGCCGACGTGACCTTCGCCATCGACCCTGGCGAGACCTTCGCCATCGTCGGGTCGACCGGAGCAGGTAAGACGACGTTGATGAAGCTGCTGCTGCGGCTCTACGACGTGTCGTCCGGCCGGGTGACGCTCGACGGCCACGACGTCAGAGAGCTGGTGGTCGCCGACCTGCGCCGGGCGATGGCCCTGGTGAGCCAGGACGTGTTCCTGTTCCATGGCACCGTCAAGGAGAACATCCTCTACGGTCGCCCGGACGCCTCCGACGACGAGGTGGAGACGGCGGCGAAGCTGGCCGAGGCCCACGACTTCATCGCCGCTCTGCCGCAGGGATACGACACGATCGTGGGAGAGCGCGGCCAGCGGCTCTCCGGCGGCCAGCGCCAGAGGGTGTCGATCGCCCGGGCGCTCCTGACCCGGGCGCCGATCCTCATCCTGGACGAGGCCACTTCGGCCGTGGACAACGAGACCGAGGCGGCGATCCAGCGATCGCTGGCCTCGGTGGCGCACCAACGCACCACCATCGTCATCGCCCACCGGTTGTCCACGATCCGCCACGCCGACACCATCGTGGTGGTGGAGAACGGCCGGGTGACCGCCGCCGGCACCCACGACGAGCTCGTCGCCCGGCCCGGTCTCTACCGCACGCTGTGGGCGGTGCAGACCGGTGAGGCGACCGGCCCGGGGCCGGTACCGATCGCCTCCTGAACCAGCTCTTACCGGGCCCGGTGCGGAACACCGCGATCTTTCGCGCTTCCTGACGCATGTATTGACGTTGTTTAAGAGATATGTATCGTGTTTCGAGTATGACGACGTACTCGATTTCGGCGACGCTCGGGACCTTCACCGATGAACGTCCTCCCATCGGGGCTGTGCCGCCCCCGGGCGTCGCCGAGCCCTACACCCGCCTGCGACGCACCGTGTACGACCGGCCCTGGTTCGTCCCCGCCGTCTGGGACCGACCCGGCGACTACCCGGCCTCGCACCCCTACGTCCGGCGGTACTGGACGCCGATCCTGGGGCCGGGAGCGGTCGCCGACCTGCTCCGGCTCGCCACCGCGGCTACCCGCGGCCGCTCCCTGCCCCGGCCGGTCCATCTGGCGGAGCTGGCCCGCATCGGCTTCGTCGAAGGAGACCGCCTCGGAGGTGTCGGTGCGCACCCGGATCCCCGCCGTGCCTGCCGCACTGCGCCGGAAGTTGCCCCTGATGCTCCAACGGGAACTCGAGGACGAGAGGGCCGCAGCATCGGCGACGGCCCGCATCCGACCGGTCGACCGCTGGCTAGCCTCGGCGACCGGAGGACACCGATGACGAGCTACCACGACAGGGTCGCCGCCGCCAAGGCGGCGATCACCGAGGTGTCACCCGCCGAGGCATGGGGTCGCATCCAGGCCGGCGGCGTGCTGCTCGACGTGAGGGAGCCCGTTGAGATCGCCCAGGCCGCGATCGAAGGGGCGGTGCTCATCCCCATGCGCACGGTGCTCGAAGAGTTTCCGAATGTGGTTCCCGACCACGATCGTGACGTGCTGGTCCTGTGCGCCGCCGGCAATCGCTCGGCGCTGGTGGCGCAGGCCCTCGAGGGGCTGGGCTACCGGACAGTCGCCTCCGTGGCCGGCGGCGTCCACCAATGGGTGGAGGACGGCCTGCCCCTCCAGCGACCCTCACTGCTGTCGGCCGCCGAGCGTCACCGGTATCACCGCCATCTCGTCCTGGCCGAGGTCGGCGAGCAGGGTCAACATCGGCTGCTCGGTGCGTCCGTGGCCGTGGTCGGCGCCGGCGGCCTCGGTTCCCCGGTGGCGATGTACCTGGCGGCGGCGGGGGTGGGCACGCTCACCCTCATCGACGACGACACCGTCGACCTCACCAACCTGCAACGGCAGATCGTCCACACCGACGGCCGGATCGGCGCCCGCAAGGTCGACTCGGCGGCGGAGACGGTGCACGGGCTGAACCCCGACGTGAAGGTCGAGACCCGGGCGGTGCGGCTCGAGGCCGCCAACGTGCTCGACCTGATCGGCGGCGCCGACGTGATCGTCGACTGCGGCGACAACTTCCCAACGCGGTATCTGCTCAACGACGCATCGATGCACACCGGTGCCCCGGTGGTGCACGGGTCCGTGCTCCGCTTCGAGGGCCAGGTATCGGTCTTCCACCCGCACCAGGGGCCGTGCTACCGCTGCCTCTACCCGCTGCCGCCGCCACCCGAGTTCGCCCAGTCGTGCGCCCAGGCCGGCGTGCTCGGGGTGCTCCCCGGTGTCGTCGGCACCCTCCAGGCCACCGAGGCGCTCAAGCTGATCATCGGCATCGGGGAGCCGCTGATCGGCCGGCTGCTGGTGTACGACGCCATGGACCAGTCGATGCGGACGTTCACCGTCACCCGCAATCCGGACTGCCCGGCCTGCGCGGACGCCGGCAACCCTCCCCCGCTGGTCGACTATGACGACGCGTGCCGCCCGGTCGGCATGCGCGCTGCGGGGTAAGCGCACCGACCGGGCGGCAGACATCGGGCCGCCGACTCGGCAGCGGCTGATCCGGTCGGGTCAGGACATCTGATCACCGGTTGCGCTCACCAGCCACCACACGTCGCTGAGGCCCTGCCCGTTGGTGTCACCTGGAGCGGCGTCGCCTCCGAAGTAGTAGAGCGGCCAGCCGTTGTAGGTGACCTGACCGGTGTCCTCGATCTCCCCGAGCAGTGCGGCGTCGACCCCCTCGCCTGCGGTCGCCGGACCGACGAAGATCGGCCAGTTGGCGAGGCAGTCCGGGTCGCAGGCGCTCGTGCCCGAGTCCTGGGTATCCACGGTGAAGAGGTACAGCGAACGTCCCTCGCCGTCGGTCAGGTGGTCATCGGTGACGATCAGCTCGGCGCCGCCGGCCGGGGCCGCCGTTGTTCCGGCAGGAGCAGCCGTGGTGCCGGCAGGGGCCGCCGTCGTCGCCACCGGCGCTGCCGTGGTGGCCCCACCGGCGTCGCTCACGGTGGTGTCGGTGGCATCGTCGTCGCCGCCGCAGGCGGCGGCCAGCATCAGCAGGACCGCCAGCAGCATCCAGATTCGTCGTGTCATCGGTCACCTCTCGGGTTCGTTTCCCCCGGTCGGGAGTACGAAGTCGACCCGAGGGCGGTTCACGGCCTGGGCGAGTATTCGCCGATGGTCGCCGGTCGGCCGATCAGCCCGCGTCGCCGTCACCGGCCCGGCCCGCCTTCCAGTAGCCGCGCACCGAGGCGTGGGAACGGGGGTGGTGCAGGCCATCGAACAGGTGCTGCCTGAGCTGGAACATGGCGGCCGCCTCGCCGGCCGCCCATACCCTGGTGTCCGGGTCGATGGCGGCGGCGGCCACCGCGGCAACCAGCGTGGAGCCGGGCGGACGATCCTGGCGACTGGTCGAGCCACGACACCGTTGCCAAGGGGTGGTCGGGGAGCTGGAGCCTGGCCTCGGGGCCGGCCGTTTCGACGAGGACGTTCGACCGGAACGGTGGCGGGGATGTGGCCGAGCAGCTGGCCGATGGCGGGCAATGCGGTCTCGTCACCGGCGAGCAGATAGGCGGTGGCGGTTGCGGGTCCACGCGGTAGCCGCGGCCCGGGCCCGAGATCGCCGCCGGCGCACCCGGGCGGGCGGCGACCGCCCATTGGGAGAGCCGACCTCCAGGGTGCATCACGATCTCGAGGTCGATCTCGCTCCGGCCCACCCGGAGCGGGGTGAGGGTGCGGATCGGGGCACGGGACCCGTCGGGTAGCAGGAAGACGTTGCCGTCCCAGTCGGGGACGACCAGCTCGCCGTCGCCGGTGGGGAGCAGGAGGCGAACGCTTGCCGCCGGCAGCTCCGGGGCGAGTGCGACCGGCGTCGGCCCGCCGAGGGTGAGCGCGGACCATGCGCCGGCTGAGATGGCGGACGGCCACGACGGCAACCGGCACGAACGGTGGAGGGGGGCGGCGGATCGGGTTGGCGTTCACCGCGAGCGGTCGCCGGCGGTCTACCGCTCGGCGGTCTGCGCCGCCAGCGCCACCAGGGTGCGCACCCCGAAGCCGGTACCGCCCTTCGTGAGGTAGTGCTCGTCGGACTCCGACCGAGCCGGTCCCGCCACGTCGAGATGCGCCCAGGGGACGTCGCCGACGAAGCGCTCCAGCATCAACGCCGCCGAGATGGCGCCGCCGTAGCGATTCCCCGTGTTCTTCATGTCGGCAACGGTCGAGTCGATCTTCGACCGGTACTCCTCGACCAGCGGCAACCGCCAAACCGGCTCACCGGCATGGGCCGCCGCCGCCATCACCCGATCGGCCACCGCATCGTCGGAGGCGAACAGGCCGGCCACCTTCTCACCGAGGGCGACCATGCACGCCCCGGTCAGCGTGGCGACGTCGACGATGAGATCGGGCGACTCCTCGACCGCCAGGGCGAGGCCGTCGGCGAGCACCAGCCTGCCCTCGGCGTCGGTGTTCAGCACCTCGACCGTCTTGCCGTTGCGAGCGGTGAACACGTCGCCGGGGCGCAGCGCCCGACCGCCCGGCATGTTCTCGGTGAGCGGGGCGAAGGCGAACGACTTCGACCGGGATCTTCAGGCTGGCGATGGCCCACACCGCGCCGAACACGGCGGCGGCGCCCGCCATGTCGGTCTTCATGGGCATCATGGCGTCTGCAGACTTGATCGACAGCCCGCCGCTGTCGAAGACGATGCCCTTGCCGACGAAGGCGAGCTTGCCTCTCCGCCGACGGGGCCGGTAGTGCAGCTTGACGAGCCGGGGCGGCTGCGCCGAGCCCCAGGAGACCGCCGCCAACCCGCCGAGTCGCTCCTCCTCGATCCGCGACTCGTCCCATACCTCGACATCGACGGCGACGGCTTCGAGCCGGTCTGTAGCCCACTGCGCCAGCCAGGTGGGCGACTTGCCGGCCGCCGGCTCGTTGACCAGGTCACGGGTGGCGGTCACCGCCTCGGCGAGCAAGGCCCCTGCAGCTCCCCGGTCCTTGGATTCGCCGATCAGCGTCAGGGTGGTCGTCTTCACCGGCTTGGGCTCGCTGCGGTGGCGGGTGAACCGGTACTGGCCGGTGCCGAAGCCGAAGACCACCAAGTCGGCGGCGCCATCCAGGTCGATAGCGGCCAGCGTGGTCGCCACCTTCTCGTTCTCGGTGGTCGCCCTGCCGGCCTCGGCGGCCGCCCGCCGCAGCGCCTCGGCATCGACCTCGGCGCCGAGCCCGACGAGGACGATTTTGGCGAACCCAAGCTCGCCCCCGGGCACCGAGACACTTTGACCGGCGGCGCCGGTGAACTCCTGGGCGGCGAGGAAGTCGGTGAGGCCGTCGCCGAGCGCATCGGCGACGAGGTCCGCCCCCGGGCCCCCACGCCAGACCGTCGATCACGGGCACGACGAGCACGTCCGCCTTGGCGGCGCCGATCGACGCCGCGGTCTTCACCTTCAAGCTCATCCGCTGGAGCATCTCCCCTGCTCGACTCCCAGTCCGGCTCGACCTGGCGTGCAGCCATCCACAGGTAGTCGGCGAGCCGGTTGAGGTAGGGCACGACCTGGGACCCCTCGATCCCGTGCGCCCTGGCATGGGTCACCGCCCGCCGCTCGGCGCGCCGGACGATGGTCCTGGCCTGGTCGAGCGCCGCCGCCAGCGGGTTCTGCCCGGGGACCACGAATTCCGTGGGCATGCCCCGCTCGACTTCGATGCGGTCGATCGCCTCCTCCAGGGGAGTCACCATCTCGGCGGAGACCAACGTCGAACCCGGCTCGAGCTTGTGCCGGTTCTCGGGGGCGGTGGCGAGCTCGGCGCCGACCACGAACATCTGTCGCTGCAGGTCGAGGAGCATCCCGGCCAGCTCGGGCTCGGAGTCGGCGGCCATGGCCCGGGCGACCCCCAGCGCCGCCACCGCCTCGTCGGTGGTGCCGTACGCCTCCGGCCCGGTGTCGTCCTTGGCCACCCTGCCACCGTAGAAGAGCCCGGTGCTGCCGTCGTCACCCTTCCTGGTGTACACCTTCACGGCGGCGAGGTTAGATCTCTGCCAGGGCACCCGTCCCGTCAGCCGAAGGCGATGGTGCGACCGAGGAACAGCACACCGAGAGAGGTGAGCACGGCGAGGTAGCTGAGACCGGTCGCCGCCATCACCCCGCTGTAGCGGGGCTCGTCGAGTGCCAGCCACACGCCGGCGATGAGGAGCCCGGTCATGACCACCAGGGCCAACCAGGCCCATCCGAAGAGCGGGTCGGCGGAGTAGCCGTTCACCGCCAGCTGCACGGCCACGATGCCGACGTCGGCGACGAGCCCGATGGCGGCGCCTGCCGGTGAGGACCTTGAGCGACCACCGGGGCAGCCGGGGATCGACCAGGAACCAGTGTCCGAGCAACATCTCCGAGGTCACCCCGCCGGCGAGCACCGACCCGGTGACCACCGGCAGGACGGGAGAGCGGGTCGAGGCGACCAGGGCGAACGCCACCGCCGCCACCAGGAGGGCTGGAGGTGGCCGGGGTCACCGACCGCGCGACGGCGATGGCGACCGCCGCCGCCGCCGTCCCGATGACGCGCGATCGTCCCGCCACCGCTGACGATCACGAAGACGCCGACCAGCACCACCGCTCCCCCGGCCGTCCACGTGTAACCCGGGCCGACGATCTGCCACCGGACGACGACGGCGGCCCCCAGGGCCAGCCCGGACGCCCACATGCCCAGCATCAGGACCGGGGACAGGTCCACCATGGTCAGCCGAGGTGGGCGGCGATCCGGTCGGCCACCGCCTCTGGGGTGAGGGCGAACCGCTCGGCGAGAGCCTCCGCCGGTGCCGAGGCCCCGTAGTGGTCGATGCCGATGCGCAGCGCCTTCTCGCCGACGATGTCACCCCACCCGAACGGCGAGGCAGCCTCGAGCGAGACCCGGGGCAGCCCTTCGCCGAGGACGTCGGCCCGATCCGCCTCGTCCCGGGCGAGGAACGCCTCGACACAGGGCATCGACACCACCCGCAGCGACGTCCCTCGTTCGGCGAGGATGGCGGCGGCGGCCAGCGCCGTGCCCAACTCGGAGCCGGTTGCCACCAGCACGGCATCGTCGCCTGCCCTGGCCACGTACCCGCCCTGGCCGACGACGGCGGGGTCGGTCGGGGTGGTCGGGACCGGCACACCCTGGCGGCTGAGGACGATGGCGGTGGGCCCGTCGATGCGGTTGACGGCGACCTCCCACGCGCCGGCGGTCTCCCCGGGGTCGCCGGGACGGATCACCCACAGCCCGGGGATGGCGCGCAGGGCGGCGAGATGCTCGATGGGTTGGTGGGTGGGGCCGTCCTCGCCGAGGAACACCGAGTCGTGGCTCCACACCCAGATGCTCGGGCACTTCATCAACGCCGACAGCCGCACCGCGCCACGCATGTAGTCGGAGAAGGTGAGGAAGGTGGACCCGAAGGCGCGGACCCCGCCATGGAGGTTCATCCCGTTGACGATCGTGCCCATGGCGTGCTCCCGCACCCCGTAGCGGATGTTGCGCCCGGTCCGGTCGGCGGCGGAGAAGTCGCCGAGCGCCCTCGATGAGCGACTTGGTGGATCCGGCCAGATCGGCGTCGCCGGAGACGAGGTCGGGACGGAGGTCGGCGAGTTGCTGGATGACGTCGCCCGACATCGCCCTGGTGGCCACGCTCTTGCCGGCGTCGTACGTCGGAGCGTCGAGACGCACCGGGGGTGGCTCGTGGAAGGCGACCCAGCGCGCCGCCAGCTCGGGATCGGCCGAGAAGGCGGCATGGCGCCGTTCCAGCCAGCTGTTGCGGGCGGCTCGGCCCCGCTGCATCGCCGCCTGGAAGAACGCCCTGGCTTCGTCCGGTACCTCGAACGGCGGCAGCTCCCACCCCAGCGCCTCCCGCGTCCTGGCGACTTCGTCGGCGCCGAGCGGCGATCCGTGGGCGGAGGCGGTGTCCTGCTTGTTGGGGCTGCCGTACCCGATGTGGGTCTTGCACGAGATCAGCGACGGCCGGCCGGACTCGGCCCTGGCGGCGCCGATCGCCTCGTCGACGGCGGTGCGGTCGTGGCCGTCGACGGTTTCCGTGTGCCACCCGTACGCCTCGAACCGCTTGGGGACGTCCTCGGAGAAGGTCCACTCGGTCGGCCCCTCGAGCGAGATCCGGTTGTCGTCGTAGAGATACACCAGCCGGCCAAGCTCCAGGTGGCCGGCCAGCGACGCCGCCTCGGACGAGACCCCTTCCATGAGGTCGCCGTCCGACACGAACGCATAGGTGGTGTGGTCGACCAGCTCGGCACCGAACACGGCGCGCAGCCTCTCCTCGGCCAGGGCCATCCCCACCGCGGTGCCGAACCCCTGGCCGAGGGGGCCGGTGGTGGTCTCGATGCCGAGGTGGCGCTCGATCTCGGGGTGGCCCGGGGTGGGCGAGCCCAGCTGACGGAAGCTGACGATGTCCTCGATGTCGAGCTTGAAACCGGCGAGGTGGAGGACGGCGTAGAGCAGCATCGAGCCGTGGCCGTTGGAGACCACGAAGCGGTCCCGGTCCGGCCACTCGGGGTCGTCGGGATCCACCACGAGGTGACGGCCCCAGAGAGCGACGGCGATGTCGGCCATGCCCATCGGCATCCCCGGGTGCCCCGAGTTGGCCTTCTCCACCGCGTCGATGGCCAGGAAGCGGATGGCGTTGGCGGCCAGGTCGGCCTGGGGGCTGGTCAGGTCGAGGTCGGTCACTCCACTCCTACGGTCGCGCCGGCGTCACGTTAGTGAGAGGGTCCGGCCCCCGGCAGGCGCCGATCAGTGGACCACGACGAGACGGCGGGGCGACTCGTTGAGGCGTCGCGCCCCGTCGTCGGTGACCACCACGATGTCCTCGATCCGCATCCCGAACCGGCCCGGGAATGTAGATCCCCGGCTCGACGGAGAACGCCATCCCGGCCCTCAGGGGCTCGTCGTTCCCCGTCACCAGGTACGGCTCCTCGTGCACCTCGAGCCCGATCCCGTGCCCGGTGCGGTGGATGAACCACCGGCCGTAGCCGGCCTCTTCCAGCACCGCTCGGGTGACGGCATCGACTTCCCCTGCCGGCACACCGGGCCGGATCGCCTCGAGGCCTGCTCGCTGGGCGGCATGGAGGGCGTCGTGGGCGGCGGCCACCTCGGAGGTCGGATCGCCCACAGAGAAGGTGCGTGTGGTGTCGGAGAAGTACCCGCCGAGCCTGCCGCCGAAGTCGGTGACGACGATGTCCCCCTCCTCGATGACACGGTCGGTCGGCTCGTGGTGCGGCGAGGCGCCGTTGGGCCCCGAGGCGACGATGGCGAAGGCGGCGGTGTCGTGGCCCTCCTCGACCAACGCCCCGGCGATGATCCCGGCCAGGTCGCGCTCGGTGCGGCCGGAGAACCGCGTCCCGGCCAGCCGCGCCGCCACCCGGTCGGCGGCGGCGCCGGCGGCGGCGAGCAACGCGATCTCGGCCTCGTCCTTCACCAGTCGCAGCGGGCCGACCACGGTCGACGCCGGACGGAAGCGAACATCGGGCACCGCATCTTGGAGGGCGAGCAGGAAGCGCGTCCAGGTGTGATCGCCGATGGCCGCCATGCTCACTCCCACCAGCCGGTCGGCCACCAGGTCGACCGGCTGCTCCGTCTCGCCCCAGGCCACCGTGTCGCAGAGTGTCGGGTCGACGTCGACGCGGGGCGCCTCGAGCTCGGGCACCAGGAGCGTCGGGCGTCCCGCGGCCGGGATGACCGCCATGGTGAGCCGCTCCGATGCCATCGCCTCGTAGCCGATGAGGTAGGGGAGGTCGGTGCCGACCGACAGGAGCAGCGCGTCGATCCCGGCGCCGGCCATCCGTGTCCTGGCGCGCTCGATGCGAGCGGCATGCTCGATCACCGGCCGGTCAGCCGGCCCGGAGATGGACCCGGAAATGGACACGATCACCGCGCCGCAGCGAGCGAGTCGCGGGCGTGGTAGGAGGAGCGCACCAGCGGCCCAGACTCGACGTGCGCCAACCCGAGCCGCTCTCCCTCGGCCCGGTACCGCTCGAACTCGTCGGGGTCCACGTAGCGGTCGATCGGCCGATGCCGGGTCGTCGGCCGCAGGTACTGGCCGATGGTCACGATGTCGACGCCGACGGCTCGCATGTCGGCGAGGGCGCCGAGGACTTCCGGCTCGCTCTCACCCATGCCGACGATCAGCCCCGACTTCACGGTGCCCCCCGGGTCCAGCCACTTGGCCCGGGCCAGCAGCGCCAGCGAGCGGCCGTAGTTGGCGGCGGTGCGGATGTCACGCTGCAGCCTGAGGACGGTCTCGGTGTTGTGGTTGAGCACGTCGGGCCGTGCCTCCATGACCGTCTCCAGCGCTGCCCGGTCACCCTTGAAGTCGGGGATGAGCACCTCCACCGAGCAGCCGGGCAGCCGGTCGCGGATGCGTTCGATGGTCTCGGCGAAGATGGCCGCCCCCCCGTCGGCGAGGTCGTCGCGGTTGACCGAGGTGAGCACGGCGTGCTGCAGGCCCATCTTCTCGATGGCTTCGGCCGCCCTCCTCGGCTCGTCGAGGTCGACGTCGCCCGGGCGCCCGGTGGCGACGTTGCAGAAGGCGCAGGCCCGGGTGCACCGGTCGCCGAGCAGCATCAGGGTGGCGGTGCCCTGTCCCCAGCACTCGTAGATGTTCGGGCAGCCGGCTTCCTCGCACACGGTGTTGAGCCCCAGGTCCCGCATCAGCGTCTTCAGGTCGCGGTACCCCTCCGAAGTGACGTCTGCCTTGACCCTCATCCACTCGGGACGCGCCGGTTCGCCGACCAGGCGCTTGCCGATCACCAGGGGAACCTCGTGGCGACGCTCCGGGGAGAACACTCCGTCGGCCACCATCCGGTCGACGTCGTACGGCGTCCGGTGGGCGCCGCGGGAGAAGGCTCCGAGCTGGGTCTCGACGGTGTCGTGGCCGAACACCGGCGCCACCTCGTCGACCAGCGCCCTCACGACCTCCTCGAGGGTGATGGTGCCGCCGAGCAGCGCCGCCATCGAGGTGACGGGTCGGTCGGCGATCCCGCAGGGGACGATGTGCCCGAAGTAGGCGAGGTCGGGGTCGACGTTGAGGGCGAACCCGTGCATCGACACACCCCGGGCAACACGGACCCCGATGGCGGCCACCTTGCCCCGATCGGTCCACACCCCGGTGAAGCCGTCCTCGATCCAGGCTTCGATCCCGAAGCGGCGCAGCGTGGCCAGCAGCACCTGCTCGAGGCGCCTGACGTGGCCCACCATGTCGAACCCGTCGCCGAGCCGCGGCACGGCGAAGATCGGATAGCCGACCAGTTGGCCGGGACCGTGGTAGGTGATGTCCCCACCCCGGTCGACGAACTCGACGGTGGCGCCGAGCTCGACGAGTCGGTCCGGACCTGCCAGCAGGTTGGACCCGTCGCCGTTCCGACCCACCGTGTACACGTGCGGATGTTCGAGGAGCAGCAACCGGTCGTCACCGGATCGGCCGCCCACCCTGCCCTCCCAGAACGCCTTCTGCAGGTCCCAGGCCTCGCCGTAGTCCAACCTGCCCAGCCACCTGATCCGCAGCGGGCGCGCCGACCGGTGGGGTCACGACAGCTCCTGCGCCCAATCCCAGGTCTCCAGGTTCTGCTTGATCCGCTGCAGGAAGAGCACCGCGGTCGAGCCGTCGAACACCCGGTGGTCCCAGGTGAGCCCCAGGTAGCCGATGTGGCGGATGGCGATCGTGTCGGTGCCGTCGGGCAGGGTGACGACGGCCGGGCGCTTGACGATCGAGTCGGTGGAGAGGATCGCCACGTTGGGCACGTTGATGATCGGAGCGCTCATGAACGAACCGAACGGGCCGGGGTTGGTGATGGAGAACGTGCTGCCGGACAGATCGTCCGGCTCGAGCTTCCCGGCCCTGGCCTTGTCGGCGAGCTCCCGGATCCCCCGCGCCAACCCGCCGAGGCGAAGGTTCTCGGCGCCCCGCAGCGACATCACCACCAGGCCCTTCTGGTTGAGGTCGACGGCGATCCCCAGGTTGACGTCTGGAGAACGTCTGGGTGCCGGCGTCGAGGTCGAAGGCGCTGTTCACCACGGGGAAGGCGTTGAGGGCATCGACCGTCGCCCGAGAGATGAAGGGGAGGTAGGTGAGCGAGAAGCCCTCGTGCTCTTGAAGGCGTCCTTGTGGGCCTGGCGCACCCGCTCCACGTTCTCGAAGTCGACCTCGACCGACGTCCAAACGTGGGCGGCGGTTTGCTTGGCCATCACCATGTTCTCGGCGATACGCCTGCGCAACCGGTCGATGGGGACGGCATCCGCCGAGGCCGCCACCGCGGGCAGCGACGCCGGTGCAGCAGGAGAGGGGGCGGGTTCAGCCGGGGCCGGAGCCGGCTCGGCAACGGCGGCGGGGGCTGCGGGCGCCGGGGCGGCGGGAGCGGGAGCCGCTTCCGGTGGAGCCGTCGCCGGCGGGGCCACGGCCGGGGCCGGAGCCGCCGCCTCGGGCTCCACCGCCACCTTGGTGGCGGCGGCGTCGATGAACGCCATCACGTCCTTGCGGGTGATCCTCCCGCCCTCGCCGGTGCCGGTGACCTGGGACGAGGTCGAGCCCGTGCTCATCGGCCAGCTTGCGGACGACCGGTGAGAGGACGCCCCGCTTCGGGGCGTCCTCGGCGGCTTCGGGCATCTCGCGGTGGCGACTCGGGCGCGGTCGCCGCCGCAGCCGGCGCCGGGGCGGGCTCGGCCGGAGCGGGCTCTGCGGCGGTCTCGGGAGCCGGTGGCGCCTCGGCAGCCGGCTGCGGCTCGGCAGCCGGCTCTGGCTCGGGCTCGGCCTCGGGCTCGGTCTCGGGCTCGGCTTCCGGCTCGGGGGCCGCCTCCGGCTCGGGCTCGGCCTCGGCCTCGGGCGCCGCTGCCGGTGCCGCCTCGGCATCCTCCCCGGGCTCGGCGATGACCACCAACGGTGTACCGACGCTCACCGTCGTCCCCTCCTCCACCAGGATCTCGCGGATGACCCCTCCCGCCGGTGACGGGACCTCGGTGTCCACCTTGTCGGTGGAGATCTCGAGCAGGATCTCGTCCTCGGCGATGGTGTCGCCCACCTGCTTGGCCCACGAGAGGATGGTGCCCTCGGTGACGGTCTCACCGAGTTGCGGCATGTTGACGGTTACGGCCACTGCTCAGCTCCTTCTGCGGGTCAATGGAGAGGTCTTCCGGCGGCGGCGAGGAGCGTCTCGCCGATCGCCTCTGCCAGCGTCGGGTGTGCGTGCACGAAGGCCGCCTCCGTCGGCAACGCCTCCCAGGCCACCACGTACATCAGCTCGTGGATGAGGTCGCCGGCGTTGGGAGCCACCACGGTGGCGCCGAGGGTGGGCCCGCCCTTCTCGGCGACGACGCGGACGATCCCGTCGGCCTCGCCGAGGATCTGGGCCCGGCCCAGGCCGCGCATCCCGTGCTCGGTGACCTCGACCTCGTAGCCGGCGTGGCGGGCCGCCTGTTCGGTCAGCCCCACCGAAGCGATCTCCGGGTGGGTGTACACCACCGAGGGGATGGCCCGGTAGTCGACCGGTGCGGTCTCGCCCGTGGCGAGATGGGTTATGGCGGCGATGGCCTCGGCATAGCCGGCATGGGCGAGTTGGGGCGTGCCGGCGACGATGTCCCCGACGGCGTAGATGCCGGGATGGTCGGTGAGCTGGGTCTGCGCGTCGACGAGCACGAAGCCCTTGTCGAGCTTCACCTGGGTGTGCTCCAGCCCGATCCCGTCGGTGAGCGGGCCTCTCCCCACCGACATGAGCACGACGTCGACTTCGGCGGATGTGTCACCGGCGGTGACCACGACGGTGTCGTCGCGGAACTCCGGCGGCCCAACGGGGGTCCCGGTGGTCACGGTCACCCCGGCCTTGCGGTAGCGACGGAGCAGGATCTTGACCGCCGATTCCTCGGTCCCGGGGAGGATCTGGTCCAGCGCCTCGAAGATCCAGACCTGCGACCCGGTCTCCGACAGCAGCGAGGCGAACTCGCAACCGATGACCCCGCCGCCGATGACCGCCACCCGTTCCGGCCGCTCCGTCCAGTCGAGTGCCTCGGTGCTGGAGACGACCCGTTGCCCGTCGATGTCCCATCCTGGGATGGTGCGGGGATAGGACCCGGTGGCGAGCACGATGTTGCGGGTCTCCAGCAGCCTGGTCTGCCTTCGTCGCCGGTGACCTCGACGTCGGCGTCGGCGGTCACCTCGTCCGAACCCCTTGACCACCTCGACCTTGCGGGCGGTGAGCAGACCCGGACAGGCCCTTCACCACGTTGGCGACGATGGTGTTCTTGCGAGCGAGGGCGGCTCCCCAGTCGAGCTTCGGCTCACCGGCGGTGACCCCGAACTCGGCGGCGCGCTCGACCATCGAGTACACATGCGCCGTCTGCAGCCATGCCTTGGCCGGTATGCACCCCCGCACCAGGCACGTCCCGCCCACCGCGTCCATCTCGACCATGGCCACATCGAGCCCGAAGTTGTGGGCATACAGAGCGGCGGCGTACCCGCCGGGCCCGCCGCCGATGACAACCACGTCGTACATGTTCCTCCGGGGAGCGTTCCAGCCAGCGAGCCTAGTGGCCCGTCCCGGACGACTTGCGGGCCGAATGCGGCACGGCGAGGGTCGCCGGCTTGATCGGGCGGAGAGTGCCCTCCGCTATCCTGCCGCCGGGTCGCTAGCTCAATTTGGCAGAGCAACGGACTCTTAATCCGCAGGTTCCGGGTTCGAGTCCCGGGCGACCCACGCCGAGAGCGATCGAGCCTTGGGCATGCCACGCGGGCGTGGCGGAACGGTAGACGCGCCAGGCTTAGGACCTGGTGGGCGAAAGCCCGTGGGGGTTCGAGTCCCTCCGCCCGCACCTTGATCGCATGTTTCGGCGGCTCGCGTTCCGGGTAGACAAGACACGAGACTCAGGAAGCGATCGCACCGAACGTCTCGGAACGCCAACAAGGAGATTTCCTAATGAAGGATCTATGGACATATCCCGACCAGTACCAGGGCACGGTCCTCGACGTCGACGGCTTCGATGTCGTGGCCACTGACGGGGAGATCGGGAAGATCGATGAGGCGACATACGACGTGAGTTCGTCGTACGTCGTCGTCGACACCGGCCCCTGGATCTTCGGTCGCAAGGTGCTACTGCCGGCCGGTGTCATCCAGCACATCGACCAGGACGACCAGAAGGTGTCGGTGCGACTGACGAAGGAGCAGATCAAGAACTCACCGGAGCTCGACAAGGACACGATGGACTACATGTCCGACGTGTACCGGGACAAGGTCGGCTCTTACTACGGAAGCTTCTAGCCAGAACGTCCGATCGCAGAGGGGCGGGGCCATTCGGCTCCGCCCTTCTGCATGTCTGAGGAGAGCCACGCTCGGAGCCCGTTGGCACTGCACCCGTTCAAACCCCACACTGGCGGTGGAGCCCATGCAAACCCGCTACCTGATCCTCGCCGCCCTCTTCACCGCCCTCGCCATCGTCATCGCGGCGGCGGTGTGGTTCGGCTCGCTGTGAGCGGGCGACCGGCATGAGAGCTCTCGTGGTCGGCGGGGGCATCGCCGGGGTGTCGGCGGCGGCAGCGCTGGCTCCCCACGCCCACGTCACCCTCGTCGAGACGGAGGCGTCGCTCGCCTACCACACCACCGGGCGCTCCGCCGCCCTGTACTTCGAGAACTACGGCGAAGCCGCCATCCGCCCGCTGACCCGTGCCAGCCGGTCGTACTTGCAAGATCCCCCCGACGAGCTCGTCGACGCCCCCTTGCTGTCGACCCGAGGAGGGCTCACCATCGCCGCCGAAGGCGCCATCGAGCGGCTCGACCGCATCCACGCCGAGGGAGTGGCCACGGGAACCGTGGTGGAACGGCTCACCACGGCGCAGGCGATCGCTCTCAGCCCGGTGCTCCGTCCCGAGGCCGTCGCCGCCGCCCTGTGGGAGCCGGAGGCGGCCGACATCGATGTCGCCGGGTTGCATCAATCCATGGTGCGGGCCGCCCGCCGCCACGGCGCCGACATCCTCACCAGGACCGAGCTGGTCGGCGCCGAGCTGGGCGAGAGCGGTTGGACCGCCGACGTCGGAGGGTCCGTGTGGCACGGTGACGCCATCGTCGACGCCGCCGGGGCATGGGGAGACGTCGTCGCCGGGCGGTGTGGCGTCGACCCGGTGGGCCTCACCCCGATGCGGCGCTCTGCGTTCATGGTGGCGGGAGAGGAGCGACTTGCCGCCACACCGATGGTCATCGACGCCCACCATCAGTGGTACTTCAAGCCGGACGGGTCGCAGGTCCTGTGCAGCCTCTCCGAGGAGAACCCCACCGGGCCCTGCGACGCCCGAGTCGACGAGCTCGATGTCGCCCTCGCCATCGAACGCATCAACGAGCCACCACGCTCGACATCCGGTCGGTTCGCTCGGCATGGTGCGGGCTGCGGACCTTCGCCCCCGACCGCGTCATGGTCATCGGTCCCGACCCGGATGTGAGCCGGTTCGTTTGGCTGGTCGGTCAGGGCGGGACCGGCATCCAGACGGCGCCTGCGGCCGGGCGACTGGCCGCCGCCGCCGTCCTCGGCGAGCCGGTCCCGGACGACCTGGCCGCCGCAGGCGTCGACGTGGAGGCCCTCGGCCCCGGTCGGCTGAGGACGGTCACCGGGTCGTAGGATCGGGCCGTGCTCCGTCTTCCCGACGCCGAACTGAGAGCGTTGGCGTCAGGCGAGGTGGTGATCGCTTTCGTCCCTCGGATGACGGTTGGGGAGGGCGACGAGCTCACCCTATTGCCCGGCGGGCCCATGGCCGCCGAGGATCTGAAGCCGGCCTACCGTCGCTGGGCGTCGCATCCCGCCCCCGAGGGGACCTGGACCGCGGTGGTCGTCGCCGTTGACCCGGCGGCGCTGCTCGACGTCGAGGCCGGCGCCGCCCGGCACATCAGGGCGGAGCCGGGGACCGGCGACCTGGCGATCCTCAGGGTGTTCGGCCTCGACGGCCCGGTGCTCTCCGACGAGGCCTTTGCGGCGAGGGTCGGCTCGATCGAGGGGGCGATGGGCGGCTGAGCAGGCCGCCACCCGCTGATCGTGCCACCATGCTCCGGTGCTGTTCGCGCTCACCGGAGCCACCGGGTTCGTCGGAGGCGCCCTGGCTCGCCAGCTCGCCGAGGCCGGGCATGACGTGCGTTGCCTGGTCCGCGACCCCGACCGCGCCACGATGCTGACCGGGCTGGGAGCAGACCTCGTGACGGGAGACCTCGGCGATGCCGCGTCCCTGCAAAGCCTCTGCGACGGCGTCGATGGGCTCTTCCACGTGGCCGGGTGGTACCAGGTGGGCAGCAGGGCGTCCGAGCAGGCATGGACGGTGAACGTCGCCGGGACCCGCGACATGCTGGTTGCAGCCGCCGAGGCCGAGGTCCCTCGCATCGTGTACACCAGCACCCTGGCGGTGAACTCGGACACCGGCGGTCGCCTGGTCGACGAGACCTACCGCTTCACCGGGACTCACCGCTCGGTGTACGACGAGACCAAGGCCCGAGCCCATGAGATCGCCGCAGCAATGGCGACGGAAGGGCTGCCGATCGTCATCGCCCAGCCGGGCCTGGTCTACGGCCCCGGTGACACCAGCCAGACCGGCGGGCTGATCGAGGAGGTCGTCTCCGGCGGCCGGCCTTTGGTGCCGTCCGGAGGTGGCGTCTGCTGGGCGTACATCGACGACATCGCCCACGGTCACCTGCTGGCGATGGAGTCCGGCCGGGAGGGCGAGTCGTACATGCTGGCCGGGCCACCGGCGTCGCTCGCCGAGGCTCTCCGGATCGCCGCCGGCCTCGCCGGGACGAAGGGGCCGATCACCATGCCGACCGGCGCGGTGCGAGCGGCGGCGACCCTCGCCGCGCTCGTCGAGAAGGTCGTCAGGCTGCCACCCGGCTACGCCTCGGAGACGTTGCGGTCGGCGACCGGCACCTACTACGGCAACCCGGCCAAGGCCGAGGCGGAGCTGGGCTGGACCTGCCGGAGCCTCGACGCCGGCATGGCACTCACGGTCGCCTCGCTGGGAGCGTCCTGAGTCGCCGCAGGCCGGCTCGTCTCGAACCGCCCTCGCCGGCGGATCGGAAGGTACCGTTCCCCCATGTCGCAGCAGCCACTCGAGTTGATCCTCCTCCGCCAGCTGGCCAGCTACCTCGCCATCCCGATGTGGATGATGGACCTCGACGGGAACCTGATCTACTACAACGAGCCGGCGGAGGGACTGCTCGGGGTGCGCTTCGACGACGTCGGCATGATTCGGGCGGAGCAGCTGATCGGCATGTGGCAGGTGACCAGGTTGGACGGGTCGCCTATCGCCGACGACGACTTCCCGGTCGGGGTTGCGCTGAGCAAGCGGATCCCGGTGCATCGTCCCATCCGTTATCGCGGGATGGACGGGGTGTGGCGGGGGGTGGAGGTGACCGCGATCCCCATCGAGGGCCAGGGCGGCCGCTTCCATGGGGTGCTGGCCATGTTCTGGGAGGTGGAGACCTGAGAGCCACGCTGCGGGGCACCAGAGGCTCGATAGCCAGCGCCGGTTCGGGGACGGCCCGTTACGGAGGGGACACGTCCACGGTCGAGGTGATGTCCGGCGACGGCAGGCTCCTGATCCTCGATGCCGGGAGCGGGATTCGAACCTCGGACGCGGCCTGCGATGGGTTGGGTCAGGTCGATGTGCTGATCACGCATCTCCACATGGACCACATCCAGGGGCTTCCGTTCTTCGCACCGCTCCACGACCCTGCGGTGAGAGTCGATGTCTGGGGGCCGGTGTCCGACAGTCAGTCCCTGCAGGAGCGGCTCAACCGCTACCTGTCGCCGCCGTTGTTCCCGGTTCGGGTGCGAGACCTTCCCAACGTCGCCTTCCACGACGTGACGCCGGGCACGTTCGAGCTCGGTGGCGGTACAGGTCACCGCCGAAATGGTGAGCCACCCCGGGCCCACGCTCGGCTACCGGCTGGAGGAGGCGGGCAAGGTGCTGACGTACCTGCCCGACCACGAGCCGGCGCTCGGGGTCGCTCGGTTTCCCGATGCAGCGGAGTGGACCTCGGGCTATTCACTGGCTCACGGAGCCGACGTGCTGATCCACGACACCCAGTACACCGACGAGGAGTACCCCGATCGGGTCGGCTGGGGCCACAGCTCCTTCAGCCACGTCCTCGGCTTCGCCGGCCTGACCGGGGTGAAGAACCTGGCGACGTTCCATCACGATCCCGCCCACAGCGACGAGACGCTCGACGAGGCGCACGCCTGGCTGTCGCGCCGAGCAAGCGGCTTCGAGGTGGTGCCGGGAATGCCCGGAACCACCTTCGACCTCTAGTGGGTCAGCCTGGCGGAGCAAACCCCCGGTTGCGGGCCTCGGCCAGGGTGTCGGGCCCGAAGGTCTGCACCAGTCGCCGCCGCGTGAGGTCGCCGGCCTCGATCCGCTCGGAGAGGGCGAGGAAGTCGGCCTCGACGTCGCTGTCGTAGACGGTCATGGTGTCCCGCAGCCCGACGAAGCGGTAGTGCTCGAACCTGCGCAGCCTGCCCACTGCGATCACACCCGCGGCGGCTCGCGGTAGCCGCCGAACACCGACTTGAGCGTGGCAACGATCTCGCCGAGTGTCGCCCGCGCCCTGGCGGCGTCGATCAGGAGGGGCATCGTGTTGGCGTCGCCCCTCGCCCCTTCCTCGAGGGCGGCAAGGGCGCCCGACACGGCCGCCTCGTCTCGCTGCCCGCGCAGGCGGGTCAGCCGGGCCCGCTGTCCCTCCTCGATCTCGGTGCCGATGCGGAGGATGTCGAGCGGGTCCTCATCGGACTTGACGTGCACGTTGACCCCGACGATCGACCGCTCCCCCGAGGTGACCGCCTTCTCGAACTCGTAGGCGGCGTCGGCGATCGCCCCCTGGAACCAACCCTCCTCGATCCCGGCGAGCACCCCGTCGAGCATCGACCCGTCGCCCATGCGATCGATGGCGGCGAACATCTCCTCGGCTCGGGCCTCGATGCGGTCGGTCATCTCCTCGACGAACCACGAGCCGCCCAGTGGGTCGACGGTGTCGGCGACCCCGGTCTCCTCGGCCAGCACCTGCTGCGTGCGCAGGGCGATCTCGGCGCTCTTCGCCGTCGGCAGGGCGTACACCTCGTCGAGGGCGTTGGTGTGCAGCGAGTTGGTGCCGCCGAGCACGGCCGCCAGCGCCTCGACGGCGGTGCGGACGATGTTGTTCTCCGGCTGCTGGGCGGTCAGCGACACCCCGGCGGTCTGGCTGTGGAACCGCAGCTTGAGCGAACGCTCGTCCTTGGCCCCGTAGCGGTCCCGCATCCAGCGGCTCCAGATGCGCCGGGCGGCGCGGAACTTGGCGATCTCCTCGAAGAAGTCGATGTGGGCGTCGAAGAAGAACGACAGTCGGGGGGCGAAGCCGTCGACGTCGAGCCCGCGCCGCATCCCCGCCTCCACGTAGGCGAACCCGTCGGCCAGGGTGAAGGCCAGTTCCTGGGCGGCAGTGGCCCCAGCCTCGCGGATGTGATAGCCGCTGATCGAGATGGTGTTCCACATCGGCACCTGTTCCATGCAGAACTCGATCATGTCGACGATCAGCCGCAGGTGCGGCTGGGGCGGGAAGATCCACTCCTTCTGGGCGATGTACTCCTTGAGGATGTCGTTCTGGAGGGTGCCCCGCAGACGCCGCCAGTCGATCCCCTGCTCCTCGGCGGCGACCAGCAGGAAGGCGAACAGCACCTCGGCGGGGCCGTTGATGGTCATCGACACCGAGACGTCACCCAGGGGGATCCCGGCGAAGAGGTCGACCATGTCCTCGCTGGAGCTGATCGAGACACCGCAGTGGCCGACCTCGCCGAGCGATCGCTCGTCGTCTGCATCGAGGCCCATCAGGGTGGGCATGTCGAAGGCCACCGAGAGCCCGTCCTGGCCCTGCGAGAGCAGGTAGTGGAATCGCTCGTTGGTCTGGTCCGCCGAGGCGAACCCGGCGAACTGCCGCATCGTCCACAGCTTGCCCCGGTATCCCGACGGATGGATGCCGCGGGTGTACGGGAAGGCGCCCGGGTAGCCGACCGACCCGTCCGGTTCTCCGTCCGTTGGCGTGCCCAGGGCGGGGACGTCCTCGAAGGACATCGTGGTGAACCGGTCCTTGCGATGCCTTCCCTCGAGGTAGGCCTCCTCCCAGGTGGCCTGCCCGTCTCCCGGCCCGGTCACGACGGCGTTCCCCCGGCGGCATCATCGGGGTGCGCCCACCGGTCGATCACCCGGCGGGTCTCCTCCGCTTCCACCGGATCGCCGACGGCGCCGATGGCGGCGAGATACCCGGCCTTCAGGTCGAGCACCTCGATGATCATGTCGCCATCATACGGATGGCCCTCGGTGACGGCCCGCCGCTGGGCGTACTCGGCCGCCTCCAGGCCGCCGACGACCACCACGTCATCCGCGGACCGCAGGTCCGGGTCCTGCACGTACCGCATCTCCCAGGCCAGGATGCGACGCACGTCGTCTCGCCCCAGTCGCGAGGCGGTCGCCGGGGACAGGTGGGGCATGACCCAGTCGATGGCGTCCTCGACGCCGTAGACCACCACCGGCTCGGGACGGTTGCGCCGCTCCTGCCAGAGGAACGCCAGGGCGATTCCGATCAGGGCGGCCGCCAGCCCCGCGGCCACGATCGTCGAAGTCACCGGGCGATGGTACCGTCGCGGCGTCCCTCCGCCGGAGCCGTGCCATCCTCGACACGCTGAAGCTGTTCTTCGCCATCCTGGCGGTTCTCGCCAACCTGGCGGTGGTGGTGCTGGTCGTGCTCTGGGCCGGCGGCCGGTTCTCCGACGCCCTGGCCTCGTGGCGTGACCGGCTCCACGAGTCGCTCTACGGCTACGAGTACTGGCTTGGCTTCGTCGTCGCCCTGGTGTGCACCGTGGGCAGCCTCTACCTGTCGGAGATCGAGCACCTCGAGCCCTGCCGGCTGTGCTGGTTCCAGCGGATCGCCATGTACCCGCTGACCGTGCTGCTCGGCATGGCGGCGTGGAGGCGAGACCGCTGGATCCGGCCGTACGTGCTCACGCTCGCCTCCATCGGAATCCTCATCAGCGCCTGGCACTACACCATCCAGCGCTTCCCGTCGCTCGAGGACGGCGGCTCGTGCTCGCTGACCGCTCCCTGCACCGCCGACCCGCTGTGGGTGTGGGGCTGGGCCACCATCCCGTATATGGCATTGAGCGGCTTTGCCCTTATCATTGCGTTGATGGTCGTGGCCTGGGTCAACGATCGCTCTCCCGACTCTCCCGAGGTGATCTCGTGACTACCGCCAAGAAGCGGCCGAATCCGCCCCCGCAGGCCAAGAGCAGGGGGCCAGACCGCCAACGCCGCCAAGGCCTCGTCGACCTCGACTGCCAACCAGTCCCGGAGCGCCGCCTCCCGCCGCGGTCCGCAGCCGCCGCCCAAGAAGAAGTTCCCGGTCCTCCCGGTCGTGTTCGGGGTGGTGGCGCTGGCGCTGATCGCCGCCATCATGTTCAGCTCGAGCCGCTCGATCAACGACGACGAGACCGGCGAGCCGACGATCACCGGCGAGGTGCTCGCACCATTCGCCACCGGCACCGAGCCGGCCTCGGACGAAGCCGTCGGCACCACTCCCCCAACGCTGAGCGGCGAGGACTTCGACGGCAACTCGGTGGTGATCGACCCTGCGGACGGGACGCCGAAGGCGGTCGTGTTCCTCGCCCACTGGTGCCCTCACTGCCAGGCGGAGGTTCCCCGGGTGCAGGCGTGGCTCGACGCCGGCGGTGGCGTCGAGGGCGTCGAGCTCATGTCGGTGTCGACGTCGATGAACTCCGCACGCCCCAACTACCCGCCGTCCGAGTGGCTCGAGGGCGAGGGGTGGACCGCCCCGGTGCTGCGCGACTCGGCGGCGTCCGATGCCTACATCGCCTACGGTGGCGGCGCCTTGCCCTTCTACGTGTTCATCGACGCCGACGGCAACGTGGTGCGGCGCAGCTCCGGCGAGCTCGACGTCGCCACGCTGGAGACGTACATGCAGGAGATCGCCCCCTAGCCCGCCCTGCCGGCTACAGCCCGATCCGGTCGGCCAGCTCGGCGCGCCACACCGGCGAGTCCCCCAGCATCAACTGGGTCGTCTTCGCCCGTTTGAAGTAGAGGTGGGCGTCGTGCTCCCACGTGAACCCGATGCCCCCGTGCACCTGGATGGTCTCGGCAGCCACGGAGTAGTAGGCATCGGCGCAATAGGCCTTGGCCAGGGGGGCGGCGATGCGCAATTCGGGGTCGGCCGCCGACGCCGCCCATCCGGCGTAGTAGGCGGTGGACCGGGCCGACTCCACCGCCACCAGCATGTCGGCACAGGCATGCTTGACCGCCTGGAATGAGCCTATCGGTCGGCCGAACTGCTTCCGCTCCTTGGCATAGGCCACCGACATCTCCAGGCAGCGGGCGGCCCCGCCAACGGCCTCGAAGGAGAGCCCGACCGCGGCCAGGTCGTAGAGGTCGTCGAGCACGCCGGCGCCGCCACGCGGCAACCGGGCCGAGGCGTCGACGACGACACCGTCGAGCCGCACCGCGGCCTGCTTGCGGGTCAGGTCCAGCGTGACGAGGGGCTCTCTGGTGACCCCGGAGGTGTCGGCGCCGACCAGGTAGAACGCCAGGTCGTGCCTCGACACTCGAACCCTCCCGGGCCGCGACGATCAACACATCGGCGGTGTGCCCGTCGACGACGTACGACTTGGCGCCATCGAGGACGAAGCGGTCGCCCTCGGTCCGGGCCGTGGTGGTGACGGAGCCGGCATCCCATCCCCCTCCGGTGTCGACGATCGCCACCGCCAGCGTCCGCTCTCCCGCGGCCACCGAGGGGAGATGGGCCAGCTTCTGGTCCTCGGTCCCGGCCAGCAGGAGCAGGTTGGCACCGAGAACCGCGGTGGCGAGCAGCGGAGAGGGCGTGAGCCGGCGGCCGGTTTCCTCCAGGACGACGCCCAGCTCCAGCTGGGTGAACCCGGCCCCGCCGTACTCCTCGGGTATGGCCAGGGCGGGAAGGCCCATGGCCGACATCTCGGCCCAGTTCGCCGGGTCGAACCCGGTGTCGGTCTCCATGAGCTCACGGACGCGGCTCATCGGCACCTTGTCGTCGAGGAACCCGGCCACCGAGGCGCGCAGCATCTCCTGCTCCTCGGTGAAGGCGAAGTCCATCGGGCCGGGCTCCTCGGACGGCGGGTCGGGCATTGTGGCATGTCTCTAGCCTCTGTCTCATGGCTCTTCGGCTGACGCCTCATCGCTGAGCGATGGGGGACCCCCAGCCCCCATCGCCGAGTCTCCGCCTGACGGCGTAGCCTCTCTCCCCATGCCCGCCCCCTGGCATTTCGAGAGCCCCCAGCTCCTGGTCCGCAAGCTCGCCGTCGGCGGGTTCGAGAACAACGTCTACGTGGTGGCCTGCGCCGTCACCGGTGAAGCGCTGGTGGTCGATCCCGGCTTCGAGCCGGACCGGGTGGAGGCCGCCGTCGCCGACGTCGATCCCGTGGCGGTGGTCATCACCCACGGCCACGCCGACCATGTCGGCGCCGCTCGGGAGACGGCAGGACGGATGCAGGTGCCCCTGCTCATGCACCCGGCCGACGTCGGGATCGCCGGGTTCGAGCCCGACAAGCCGCTCACCCAAGGGACGCTGACGGCCGGCAGGCTGGAGGTCGAGGTGCGCCACACCCCGGGCCACACCCCTGGCTCGACCTGCCTGCTGGTCCCGGGTGTCGTGTTCACCGGGGACACGCTGTTCCCGGGAGGTCCCGGAGCAACCCGCTTCCCGTACTCGTCCTTCGAAACGATCGTGTCCAGCATCGCCGCCTCGCTGTTCACCCTCGACCCGGCGACCCTGGTGATGCCCGGCCACGGGCTCGACACGACGATCGGAGACGAGGCGCCGATGCTCGACGCATGGAAGGAGCGTGGATGGTGAGCGAACCCGGCAGGCTGCAGGTGGGGTTGATGGTGGAGCCGCAGATGGGAGGCACCTACGAGGACCTCGTCGGGCTGGCCCGCTGGGCCGAGGAGCACGGCTTCGACACGCTGGCCCGCTCGGACCACTACCTCGACATGGACGTTTCCCGTCCGGTCACCGACGCCTTCACCGCGCTGGGCGGGCTCGCCGTCGGTACGGCATCGATCGGCCTCACCGTGCTGGTGAGCCCGATCACGTTCCGCCACCCGGCGGTGATCGCCAAGTCGGCGGCGACGCTCCACGAGATGAGCCTTGGTCGGTTCGAGCTCGGGTTGGGCACGGGATGGATGCAGGGTGAGCACGACGCATTCGGGCTGCGCCTCCCGCCGCTCGGCGAGCGCTTCGACATGCTCGAGGAGGCGCTCGCCTACCTGTCGGTGGCACTGGGCCGCAGTGACGGGCCGGTTGCCGGCGACCACTTCACCCTGGGCGACCTGACCCCGCTGCCCAGCCCCGGTGACGGCCTCCGGCTGATCATCGGCGGTTCCGGGCCCCGGCGCACCCCGGGCCTCGCCGGAAAGTATGCCGACGAGCTCAACCTGTTCGGCGCCGACCCCGAGACGGTGCGTACCAGGGTCGCCGCCACCCGCCGGGCGGCCGAGGCCGCCGGGCGCCACCCGGATTCCGTGACCTTCTCGGCCATGATGAGCCCCCTGGTCGGTCGGGATCGGGCAGAGTTCGAGGACCGGCTCGGCTCCCGGCTGGCCCGGAGCGGTACCGACCGTGAACAGCTCCTCGCCAGGCTGGATGAGCGGGGTACGCCGTACGGAACGGTCGACGAGGTAGCCGAGGGTTTCTCCGAGATAGCGCGGCTCGGGCTCGGCCGGGTGTACCTGCAGCAGTTCGATCCGCTCACCGACATCGACCGGGAGAACGCCCTGCTCGCCCTCGGGGCGGCGCGCTCGATCTGACCCTGCTCGATCGGCAGGGCCTTGCCCCCGGAGGCCGCCGGACCCTCGGGTAGAATCCAGGGATGGCCTCCTCTCTGCTGTCGATCTCCGGGCTCCACGTGTCGGTGGAGGACACCGAGATCATCAAGGGCCTCGACCTCGTCGTCGACCGCGGCGAGATCCACGCGCTGATGGGCCCCAACGGGTCGGGGAAGAGCACCCTGGCGGCCGTGCTCATGGGCCACCCGGCGTACCGGGTCACCGCCGGCACCATCATGCTCGACGGCGAGGACATCGCCGAGTGGAAGGCGGACGAGCGCGGCAGGGCCGGGATGTTCCTCGGCTTCCAGTACCCCGAGGAGATCCCGGGCGTCTCGGTGGTCAAGTTCCTGCGCACCGCCCTCACCAACCGCACCGGGGTCGACTACACGGTGCTCGAGCTGCGGCTCAAGGTGATGGACGCCATGCGCAGCCTCGGCATGGACCCGTCCTTCGCCGACCGCTACCTCAACGAGGGGTTCTCCGGCGGGGAGCGGAAACGCAACGAGATCCTGCAGCTGGCCGTCCTCGAACCCGAGCTCGCCATGCTCGACGAGACCGACTCGGGGCTCGACATCGACGCCCTCAAGACCGTGGCCGAAGGGGTCGCCCGGATGGCGTCCGACCAACGGGGCTTCCTGGTGATCACCCACTACCAGCGACTCCTCGAGTACCTGGAGCCGACCCATGTCCACGTGTTCGTCGACGGGCGCATCGTGGAGAGCGGCGGCCCGGATCTCGCCCGGCGCGTCGAGGAAGAGGGCTACGACGAATTCCGTTCGGCGAGTGTGGCCCGATAGCCGATCTCACCCACCTCCGCGCCGACTTCCCCATCCTGGGCCGGCTCGTCAACGGCAAGCCGCTGGTCTACCTCGACTCGGCGGCGTCCAGCCAGAAGCCGGTGCAGGTCATCGAGGCGATGGGCGAGTTCTACCGCGGCTACGCCAACGTCCACCGCGGCGCCTACACGCTCTCGACAGGCGACCACCGCCTACGAGGGTGCCAGGGCGAAGATGGCCGCCATGGTCGGGGCGACGGCCTCGTCCGAGGTGGTGTTCACCAGGGGGACGACCGGGGCGCTCAACACGGTGGCCTTCGGCTGGGGGCTCGACATCTCGGGCCCGGGCGACCGGATCGTGCTGACCATCATGGAGCACCACTCCAACATCGTCCCCTGGCAGATGGTGGCCCGTCGCACCGGGGCCGAGCTGGCCTACCTGCCCATCGGCCCCGACTACCAGCTCGACCTGGCCGCGGCCGAATCCGTCATCGACGAGCGCACCCGGATCGTCGCCGTCAGCGCCATGTCCAACGTCACCGGGACCATGCCGCCCGTTCCTGAGGTGGCGGCACTGGCCCACGCCGTGGGAGCGGTGGTGGTGGTCGACGGCGCCCAGGCCGTGCCCCATCTCCCGCTCGACGTGGAAACCCTGGGAGCCGACTTCCTCGCCTTGTGCGGCCACAAGATGCTCGGCCCGACCGGTATCGGGTGCCTGTGGGGACGCGCCGAGCTCCTCGAGGAGATGGGGCCGCTCGAAGGCGGCGGCGAGATGATCTCCGACGTCGGCATGTACGAGTCGCGCTGGGCGCCGGTTCCCCACAAGTTCGAGGCGGGCACGCCTCCCATCATCGAGGCGGTCGGCCTGGGGGCGGCCATCGACTACCTGGACAAGGTCGGCATGGACGAGGTGCGCCGCCACGAGGTGGCCATCACCTCGTATGCCCTCGACCGGCTGGGTGAGGTCCCCGACCTGGTCGTCCACGGGCCCACCGACCTGTCCCAGCGGGGTGGTGCGGTCAGCTTCACCCTGGGCGACATCCACGCCCACGACATCGCCACCATCGTCGACGAGGAGAACGGGGTGGCGATCCGCGCCGGCCACCATTGCGCCAAGCCGCTGATGCGCCACCTCGACCTGGCCTCCACCGCCCGCGCCTCGTTCTACGTCTACACGACCGAGGACGACATCGACCAGCTCGTGGCCGGGCTCCACACCGCCCGTTCCGTCTTCGGCCTCGGGTAGGCGCTCAGGTGAGCGGGCAGAACACGGTGCCCGCCGCCGAAGGCATGCCGGTCAGCATCCCGTTGACCGGGGTCGTCTGGTAGACGGCGGGCACGGCGGTAGGCCCGACCGGCGGTGGCGGCTTCGCCGGGTTCGGCGCCGGGGGTGGCGGCTCCAAGGAACCGTTGAAGAACGGGTCGATCGTCGTCTTGGGCCCGTTCCCGGTGAACTTGTACGCGGTGTTGCCGTCCTGCACCCGCACCCGGGTGTTGGGGTGGATCCCGGCGCGGTTGAAGTCGATCATCTTCAGGTCGCACTCCACGAAGTCGACGCCGCCCACCGAGTCGCCCTCCTGGAACACGACGGTGCCGAAGTCGCAGAACATCCACCTGCGGGGGCTTGGACCCGTCGTTGCTGATGTGGCCGCTGATCACCAGCCGCCTGCCGTTGGTGTCGATGCTCTTCCACACCTGGGTCGCCTCGCCGTTGGTGCCCAGCTGCCCCATGGCGATCGAGGTGATGGGGACGCGGTTGCCCCGCAACTCGACGTTCTGGTAGAGGTAGGTGTTGTTGTAGGCGCCGTGCTTGATCCCCGACTTCATGTTGAAGTAGGCGGTGAATCCGTTGATCACGTGGCGGGTGTTGGTGTTCTGCCACACGAAGATGCCGTGGGCGTTGTTGTTGTGGGCGCGGTTGTTGACGAACGTCCACACCCCCTCGGCGGAGGCCGGCCAGAAGAACCCCGAGTTGTCCTTGCCGCCGCCCTGCATCCCGACCGCCACCGAGTTGATGACGGTGGGGTTGGCGCCGGCGCCCAGCTCGAACGCCGCCGAGCGGTGGATCTGTGACTCGCGAGGCCCACACCTTGGCGGCCACGGCGCCGTTGTAGATGATGTCGTCGCTCTCGTGCAGCCCCGGGTTTGCCGGCGAGGGAGGGTCCCACCAGTAGGCGGCGCCGACCACGTCGTAGGCGATGGTGTCGTTGAACGTGACGCCGTTGGAGCCGTGGGGGACGAAGGCGCGGTTGCCCGAGTCACGGACCACGACCCCTTCGACGATCGACCCGCGCGAGCCCGAGCTGTGGTGGAAGTGGAGCGGGTAGCGGCCGGTGACGTCGGTGTCCGGCTGGAACCCGGGGATGTCCGGCCCCATGTGTCGGATCGTGGCGTACTTGATGGTCTGCGGTGCGGACGATGTGATCAGGATGTGGGCACGGCCGGCGACGGTGCCCTTGATGATCACGTTGCGGGTCAGGTTGAGCAGCTCGGTGCGGTAGCCGTGGCTGTTCACCCCCGGCACCTCGCCGGCACCGTCCACCAGCGGGAAGCTCTTCCAACTGTTGGCACGGTGCGGCGCCGCCCTGACCTCGTCACCGGCCCATCCCGTCTGCCAGCTGCGCGCCCAGGGCACCACCGTGCTCCCTTGGATGTCGAGGTCGCCGGCCCCCTGGACCCAGAGCCCGATGTCGTTGGGGAACTCGGCCGCGGTCGGGGTGACACCCCCGCCACCCTCGAAGTCGGACTCGTCGATGTCGGTGAAGATCAGCGTGTGGGTGATGGCCGACGAGTTGGGCCGCATCACCAGCGTTCCCTTCACCACCACGTTGCCGGTCACCCGGATGGTGGTGTCGGCGGCGGGGTCGAACTCCCACGTCTCGCCGGCCGGAACGGTGAACCCGTCCGCCAGGTCGGTGTCGCCCGAGCGGATGATCCTGTTCGCCTGGGCCTGGGCCGGGCCGGTGCTCCCGGCGACCAGCACCGACGTAACGAGGGCGACAGCCACGACGAGGGCACCGCATGCGAGGAGGCGGATCGGCGACCTCCGGAGGTCGCGCCGTGGCTCGAGGAGGGTGGGCATAGAAGGTTCCTCTCGGCCGACTGCTGTCCTACCCCCCTGCGCCGGAGCTTGGCATCTCCAGCCTGCCCTACCGGGCATCAGATGTCAGCCTAGCGAGGCAGCGCCCGAGGGACCAAGGCGACGAAGGGCTCGATCGGTCATCCGGAGGGAGCGGCCGGGGCGCGTAGGATCCTGCGGTGCGGCGTTTCCTCGAAGATGTCATCCGATCGGAAGAAGTGCGGTTCGGCCTGCTGGTGAGCACCGGCTTGGTGGTGATCACCGGTCTCGTCAGGGCCATCGTCGATACCTCAACGGGGCGTCACCGCCTCCCGGCGCCATGGGCGGGGCTGCTCGTGGCCGGAGCCGGTCTGGCGGTCATGTCCCGCCACGCGAACCTGCCGCTCGGTGTCGTCGTCGGGCTGCCGCTGCTGCTGGCGGCCGGATTGCTGGGTCGCCGTCCATGGGAGGTGATGCTGGGAGCGCTCCCCGGCGCGGCCGCCATCGTCTACTTGAGCGAGTTCCCGCCGGCCGACTTCCAGCCCTGGCTGGTGGTCGTCGTCGCCATTGCCGCCGGGATGGTGGTCGACTTCGACCGGGTCTTCCGCCGGGCCGCCGTGGGGCCGCCCTTCCTCTTCATCACGATGTTGGGCGTCGTGGTGACCGTCCCGGACACCGAGCTGCCGCTCGGGCTGGCAGCCGCCGCCCTCCCCGCCGCCATCGCCGGCTTTCCCTTGCGAATGCTTTCGCTCGGCCCGGGCGGCGCCGCCGCGGTCGGCCTGATCGGCTACGTCGCCGCCGACGCCGGCATGTCACGACCCGGTGCCATCGTCGGAGCCGTCGGCGCGGTGGGTCTCATGCTGGTCGAGCCGATCGGCCGCTGGCTGTCGCGCCGGTCTCCGACCGCGCTCCAGGACCTGGCTGCCAGCGGGGTAAGGGGCGTGCTGATCCTGGGCGCCATCCATGCCCTGCTCGTGGTCGGCATCACCCGGTTCGCCGGGCTGCGCAGCGAGCTCCTCACCGCCGCCTTGTTCGCCGTCCCGTTCTTCGCCGTCGGCGTCATCCTGGCGGCCGCCCCTGGCCGGACCAGGGCACGGCGCAGCAAGGTATCCACGGGCGCCTCCTAAGCTCGCCGAGGTGAGATCGAGGTCCCCGGCCCGCCGTGCATCGGCCGCGCTCGCCGCCACCCTGCTGGCGGCGTCGCTGATCTCCGCCCTCAACGCCTTCTCGGCACACAGCGGATCCGCCCTGGCGCAGGCGGGCAACGACATCGACTGCACGCTGGACTCGACCGGCAAGACCCCGATCATCGACCTCGGGGACGACACCTATCTCGGCGCCCAGGGTGGCCTCTACCCGCGAGGCTCCAACGAGATCCCGGCGCCGCACCAGGCGTTGGGGATGATGCGGGCGGCGGAGATCACCCCGCGACGAGAGCGGCAACCCCGACCCCGATGGAAAGATCGCCTTCGTCTCCATCGGCGTCTCCAACACCAGGCGCGAGTTCACCGCCTTCCTCGAAGCCGCCGGGCCGGAGGTCGCCGACTCGATCGTCCTGGTCAACGCCGCCCAGAACGGCGAGCCGGTGAGCTCGTGGCTCGACCCCAACGACGACGTCTGGTCGCTGTTCGATCGCGCCCTCCTCGACGCCGGGGTCACCGCCGAGCAGGTGCAGGGGGCGTGGGTGAAGATCCCGGAACGGTACGAGGAGCCGCCGGCCGACTTCCCGGCCAACATCTTCGACTACCGCGGCATGCTCACCGCCGCCCTGCGGACCATCCAGCAGAAGATCCCGAACCTCCAGGTCGCCTACCTCTCCTCCCGCATCTACGGCGGCTACAACGCCGTCACCTCGTCGAACCCCGAGCCCAATGCCTACGAGGAGGGGTTCGGGGTGAAGTGGGTGATCGAGCAGCAGATCGCCGGTAACCCGGTGCTCAACGCCGACCCAGGCCGCGGTGAGGTGGTCGCCCCCTGGATCGCCTGGGGACCGTACATCTGGGCGGACGGCACCACCCCCCGCTCCGACGGGCTGACCTGGGAGTGCGGCGACCTCAACTCGGACGGCATCCACCCCAACGGGAACGGCTCCGAGAAGGTGGCGGACCTGCTGCTCGACTTCCTGCGGGACGAGCCAACCGCCACCTGGCTGTTCGGCGAGCCGGTCACCGCAGCCGAGGCCCCGGAGCCTGCCAGCGTCACCACCACCACGCTCGCCGGCGACCCCGGGCTCTCCGAGGCGACGCTCCCGGTACCGGACACCACCGGCCGCCCGGGCTCTGACAACCAGGGCGAGACCTCCGGCACCGGCTCCCCCGGCGACCAGCTCGCTGACCGGTGACACCACCCGCAGGGAGCGACGCGAGCAGCAGCGGGCCGAACGGGAGCAGGAACGGCAGGAGCAGGGTTCCGGCCAACAGGGACCCGGCGCCACCGGAGCCCCAGACGACGACGCTCCCGACTCCGTTGCCGCAGGGCCGACGGACATCGAAGACGTTCCGCCGCTGGTGTGGGCCTTGGCCGGGGCGGGAGCGATGATGCTCCTGTTCCTGGTGGTGCGGTTCATCCGTGACAAGACCCGACCCAAGGAAGAGGACCCGCCCGCCGCGTGATGACATGGCGCTCCGCGCCAATGACACAGCGCTCCGCGCTAATGATTCGGGCGCCCTACCCCCTGAGATTGACTGGGCGCGGGGGATGACCTACGTTGGGTGGTGCTGCGGGGGGCATCGGCCGATCGGTCCAAGAACCGCTCATTCGCAAGCGATCGCGGACTTCAAACGACCTGATACAGCATTCAAGGGGGCATTCGCATGGCAGACGTCATCATCATCGGTGGGGGACCTGCCGGCTCGATGACCGGTTCCTACCTCTCCAAGGCAGGAGTCGACAACCTCATCATCGAGAAGGCGATGCACCCCCGCCGCCACATCGGCGAGTCGATGGTGCCGTCGACCACCCGCAACTTCGACGACGTCGGCTTCCTGCCGGTGATGGAGCGGGAGAACTTCCCCAAGAAGTACGGCGCCGCCTGGCACCCGACATCGGCCAAGGGCGAGGTGTCGATCGTCTTCGCCGAGTTCCCCCAGCCGGGTGTCGACCAGGACTACACCTACCACGTCGACCGGGGCAAGCTCGATCACCTGCTGCTCCAGCACGCCAAGAGCCTCGGCTCGAAGGTCGTCCAGGGAGCCGCCGTCAAGGAGGTCCTGTTCGACGAGGACGACTACGCCTGCGGCGTCCGGGTCGAGATCGAGGGCCAGACCATGGACATCCCCGCCAAGATGGTCATCGACTGCTCGGGGCGTTCCACGATCCTCGGCGGGCAGCGCGGGCTGCGGATCAAGGACCCGCTGTTCAACCAGTTCGCGGTTTCCACCTGGTTCGAGAACGTGCACCGGGGAGACAACCCGGACACCGCCGACTACATCCACATCTACTTCCTGCCCATCGACCGGGGCTGGGTGTGGCAGATCCCGATCACCGACACGATCACGTCCGTGGGCGTGGTCGCCGAGCGTGAGGTCTTCAAGCAGTCGGCCCAGCGCAAGGAAGAGTGGTTCTGGGAGATGGTCGCCAAGAGCCCGGACCTGGTGAAGGCGCTGGAGCCGGCCAAGCAGGTCGACGAGTTCTGGACCGAGGCCGACTACAGCTACAAGATGGAGCGGTTCGTCGGCAACGGCTGGATGCTGCTCGGCGACGCCGCCCGTTTCGTGGACCCGATCTTCTCCTCCGGGGTGTCGATCGCCTGCGAGAGCGCCCGGTATGCCTCGGAGCTGATCGTCAAGGCCCTGGAGACCGGTGACCGCTCCGAAGAGGCGCTGCAGCCGTACGAGGACCGGGTGAAGGCCGGGGTGGGCATCTGGTACGAGTTCATCCGCCTCTACTACAAGCTGATGCACCTCTTCACCTTCTTCATCCAGTCGAAGGAGTACCGCCAGCAGATCCACGCGCTGCTCCAAGGCGAGGTCTACGACCGCTCCGAGGCGCCGGTGCTGGAGGCGATGCGGAACATCATCAAGACGGTGGAGAGCACCCCGGGCCACCTGTGGGCGCCGTACCTGACCGACATGCCGGTCGAATGACCTCGACGGCACCACGACTGGCAAACAGGCAGAAGCAAACCAAGGAGCACCTCCGCATGGCGGACACCAAGACAACGCTGAAGGACTACATCGTCGAGGAGTTCGCCTCCGACGGGGATGTCACCATCGAGGACGGCACCAACCTCCTCGAGGAGGACGTCATCGACTCGCTGGGGATCTTCACCCTGGTCTCGTTCATCGAGAGCAAGTTCGGCGTCTCGGTCGACGCCGAGGAAGTGAACCTGGAGAACTTCGAGACGCTGGAGCGCATCGCCAAGCTGGTGGACTCCAAGCTCAACTGATCGAGTCAACCGACCGATTCGGGGAGAGGGCGCCCTCCGGGGCGCTCTCTCCGCGTTGCGGCCCCTCTCAGGCACCCGACGTCGTCGGAGCCTCGGCGAGGACAGGTGCGGGGTCTCGACGGGCGGCGGGTGACAGGGCGCCGAACCACACGCCCGCCATCACCAGCCCGGCGCCGACGACTCCCTGGGCGGTCACCGGCTCGTCCGCCAGCCAGGCGCTCAGCAGCATGGTCACCACCGGGAACAGGACGAACATGTAGGACGTGGCGGATGCGGTCCAATCCCGGACCACCAGCAGCACGAGGACGAAGAGCCCGACCGAGCCGAGCGTCACCAGGTACACAACCGACCACACCACCTCGGGCTGGGTGGGCACTACCCAATCCTCGCCGGCGACCGCCGACAGCCCGAGCAGGGCCACCGCCCCGACCGGCAGGGCTACCGCGTTGGTCATCGCAGGGTGGGCGCCGGACAGCCGCTTGCCCAGGATCACGCCCTCCCCGATGCACAGAGCGGCTGCCAGCATCGCCAGCAGCGCCGGGAGAGGCACCTCCAGGTCCTGCGGGCCCAACGTCATCCAGGCGATGCCGAGTAGGGCCAGTAGCGAGCCGATCATCGCCCGTCGGCGCAGCCGCTCCAGTCTCTGCGCCGCCGCCAGCAGCACGGTTAGCAGGGGGACCACGGCGAGCACGACGGTGGCCACCCCGGCGGTGACCTGCACCAGGGCCCAATACATCAGGGCATAGAAGAGGGCGATGCTGAGGAACCCGTAGGCGATGGTGAGCCCCAGCTGCCGGCCTCGCGGCCAGCGGAGTCGCATCGCCCAGACGATCACGACGAACAGGGCGGCGGCCAGGCTGAAGCGGAGGCCGGCTCCCCAGAGCGGGTCCAGCTCCCGGTTGCTGAACCGCACGGCCAGGAAGTTGGCCCCGCCGAGGGTCACCGACAGGGCGAATGCGGCCAGCGTGTACCCGCTCGGTGCGCCTTCGGTTTCGGCTGGCGACATCGGATCCCTCCCCGATCGAGTTGTCCAGCACGTATCAGGCAGTCCCCTGATCACGAGTCATTCGTCGACCCAGAGATACCGTGCCACAGGGGAGCGCCGAGCGCATCGGGTGAACACCCTATTCATCGATCCGGTCGATCAGCCTACGAACGCCGTCAGCGTCTCAGGATGATGTGGTCGGCGGCGGAGCCGGATCGGGGCTGGCCACGGTGTTCGGCCATGTGGTGCGGCTTGCAGAGGAGCTCGAGGTCGTCGAGATCGGTGTGGCCCCCGTTGAGCCAGTGCGTACGGTGATGGGCGTCGCACCAGTCGGGGGGACGCCGGCATCCGGGCCAGGTGCAGCCGCCGTCTCTGATGGCGAGGGCTTTGCGCTGGGCAGGCGTGGCGGTGCGCACAGACCGTCCCATCTCCAGAGGCACCGAGTCGCCGTTGACGATGATGCGGGTGACCTCGGCGTCACAGAGGATGCGGCGGGCGGTCTCGGCAGTGATGGTGCCGGTACGGGCGAGCTCACAGCGTCTCCCGCCCCTCTCGAGGAGGGTGTCGAGGTCGACGATCACGCTGACGTGCGGTCTCTGCCCGCCGATGACCCCGGGGTGGTGGTCGAGGAACCGGGTGCAGATGTCACCGAGGGCGGTGGCCCGTCGCCGCGGGGCGGGCCGCAGGTCCCCGGAGGCGCCGTCGGCTCTCGCTTCGGGGGTCATGGCGGCGTCGAGGGCGGTGAGCACCGCTTCACCGGTCTCCTTGTCCAGGAGCCCGTCGATCTTGACCATGTCGTCGGCGGTCAGCGACACGAACAGGTAGGAGGCCTCCTGCTGCTCGGCGTAGGTGCGTTCGGCGGCGACGGCGTCGGCGCAGTTCGCCCAGTGGGTGACCGCTTTGCGCAGATCACGCAGCTCGAGCTTCTCGGCGAGCCCCAACAGCATTCCCTCGTGGTCCCGGTACGCATCGGGGTGGGCCCGGGCGGCCCGGGTCAGAATCCTCAACCTCGAACCGGACAGGTCACCGGACTCGGCCATCAGGCGGGTCTCGGGGTGCTCTCGGAGCGTCCGGCCCATGGTGACGATGCGCTGGGCGGTGGAGTCGTCGGTATCGCTGGTGTGCGCCAGCCACCGGGTCAACGACAGGAACCCCTGCGTCTCGTGGATGCCCCTCCGTCGGACCTCGTCGGTGATGGCGGCGATCCGGCACGTGAGCACGTCGACCGCCCGGGAGACCTCGACGACATCGGCGGCGAGATCGTCACCCGACATGGACGCCAAGTCACTGGCGACGATCTCTTCGATCACCGAACGCAGACCGCTCACCTGGCACCTCCCCAACGGACAACACCTTCTGTTCGCGGGGAAGCTGCCAGCAGTATATCGAACATGTGTTCGATTGTCAAGTACCGATATATGCGGTCAAATCGCGCCACGTTGAGCCATGCACGCTCAGGCGCCGGCGAGTGCCTCGGCGTTCAACGTCTGGCGGTCGATCTTGCCGGTGGAGGTCTTGGGGAGGGTCTCGCGGAAGGCGAATGCCTCGGGGATCATGTACTTGGGGATGATCTCGGCGCAGAAGGCGATCATCTCGGGCTCGGTGATCGGTGCCTTCACCGCCACGAAGGCGCGGATGCGGTTGGAGATCATCTCGTCGGGAACGGCCACAACGGCGCACTCGACCACGTCGGGATGGGCGTTGATCGCCGACTCGATGTCGCCCAGCTCGATGCGGTAGCCGCGGCTCTTGATCTGGTTGTCCCGCCGGCCGAGGAACTTGTAGTTGCCGTCGGCCATCTCCTCGACCAGGTCTCCGGTGCGGTACACCGGGTCGCCGAACACCGGGTCGCGGGGGTCGCGGATCAGCCGCTCCCGGGTGCGGTCGGGATCGCCCCAGTAGCCCCGCATCACCGTGGGGCCCCGCACCAGCAGCTCCCCCACCGAGCCCTTCTCCACCTCGGCCAGTTCCTCGTCGACCACGAAACACTCGACGTTGCCGATCGCCGAGCCGATGGACACCGGAGGGGCAGTCTCGTCGGGCGGCTCGGGCACGTTGTAGTAGGTGCACACGTTGGTCTCGGTGGGTCCGTACAGGTTGCCGAAGGTGACCCCGGGCATCAGCTTCATCAGCCGGGACAGGTACTTGGTGGGGAACACCTCGCCGGCGAAGAGCAGGACCCTGATGCTGGGCAACGCTCCTACCGACAGCTCGGCGTGCTCGACCAGCATGGTGAGGATGCTGGGCACCGAGTACCAGACGGTGATCCGGTGCCGGTCGATGAACTTGGCGACCTCGACCGGGAACACCGACATCTTGGCCGGGACCAGCACCAGGGTGGCGCCGGCCCGGGCGGCGGCGTACAGGTCGAAGGTGGACAGGTCGAAGTGGAGCGGCGCATGGCTCGACACCACGTCGTCGGCGACCACGGCGTACTCCTCGGCGGCCCAGTCGACGAACCCGCGGCAGGCGAGGTGGCTGAGCATCACCCCCTTCGGGGTGCCGGTCGACCCCGACGTGTAGAGGATGTAGGCCAGGTCCTGCTGGACCGTGCCCGGGTCGGGCCGGTGGGTGGACTGGCGGTCGACGGCGTCGGCCGCCCACGCCGTCATCCCGTCGACGGCGGGCAGGGTGGCCGAGTCGGCGGCGTTGAGCACCACCAGGTGGGCAAGCTGGTCGGCACCCTCGTCCCGCAGCGTCGCCCAGGAGCGGCGCTTCTCGGTGCCGGTCACCAGGTGACGGATGCCGCAGTTGCCGGCGATGTAGCCGATGCGGGCGTCGGGGGCGCCCGGGTCGAGCGGGACGTAGCAGGCGCCCGCTTTCATCACCCCGTAGATGCCGATGACCGACTCCATCGACTTGCGCAGGAAGATCCCCACCCGGTCGCCGCGGCGGACGCCCAGCTCGATGAGGAGGTTGGCCACCTGGTTCGACCTGGCCTCCAGCTCGGCGTAGGTCATCGTCCGTTCGCCGTCGACCACCGCCACCTTGTCCGGCGTGGCGTCGGCCGAGTCCTCGAGGTAGTGGTTGACCAGGTAGCGGTAGCTCATGGCGTCACAGCTTCATCTGGCTGGCGATGATGTTGCGCTGGATGTCGGAGGTGCCCGAGTAGATGCGGCTGGCCATGGCGTCGCGCACCTCGCGCTCGATCTCGCTCTCGGTCATGTAGCCGTAGGCACCGTGGACCGCCATGGCGTCGATGCTCGACTGCACCCAGGCCTCCGAGAGCACGAGCTTGACCATCGAGGCGTCGATCGGCTTGCCCCCGCCGCGGTCCCACTCCCAACCGAGCTTGTAGACGAGCAGCCGGGCCGACTCGAGCCTGACCTTCATGTCGACCAGGCGGTTGGCCACCGACTGGAACTTGCCGATGCTCTGCCCGAACTGCTTGCGGGAGCGCACGTACTCGAGCGCCTCCTCGAGCTGGCGCTCCATGGTGCCCAGGGTGTGGGCGAGGATCGCCCCGCGCTCGTGCTCGATCGAGTGGTTGAACACCATCATCCCCGAGCCCCGCTTCCCCAGCAGGTTCCCGCCGGGGACCCGGCAGTCCTCGAAGGAGAGCTCGCTCATCGGCGAGGTGCGGATCCCCATCTTGTGGAACGGCTTGCCGACCGACAGGCCCGGCATGTCCCGCTCCACGATGAAGGCGGTGAGCCCCAGCCACCCCTTCGATCGGTCGACGGTGGCGAACACCACGAACACGTCGGCGACCGGGGCGTTGGTGATGAAGGTCTTGGAGCCGTTGAGCAGCCAGTCGTCGCCATCTGGAGTGGCGGTGGTGGCCAGGCTGTAGGCGTCCGAGCCCGACCCCGGCTCGGTCATCCCCTGCACGGCGATCAGCGAGCCATCGATCATCCCTGGCAGGTAGCGGTCCTTCTGCTCAGGCGTGCCGAAGCGGAGGACCGGAGTCGCCCCGGACCACAGGTGGGCGCCCAGCGAGAAGATCAGCCCGTTGTCGCGGCACCCGTAGCCGAGCGCCTCCATCGCCAGCATGGTGGTCAGGTAGTCGGCCCCCTGACCGCCGTACTCGTCGGGGAACGGGAGCCCGAGCAGCCCGAAGTCGGCGCACTTCTGCCAGGAATCACGGGAGAACTCGGAGGCGGCGTCGCGCTCGGCGATGCGATCGTTGAGTTCCTTCTGGGCGAACTCGACGACGGCCTGCCGATAGGCGAGCTGCTCGTCGCTCCAGGAGAAGTCCACCGAATGCCCCCCGTCCTCGACCATGTGCCCGGTCGCCGGCGCGCGCCGACGGCCACTGGCCCCGCACTCTATCAGCGGCTCCCCCGCTTGAGACTGGGCCGATCGGCTAGAATTCGGTGGCCCGGCTTCGCCGGCTCCGACGCCAAACTGCTCCCTATGATCCCGGCGGGGCTGGCGTTCCGCAGGTGGTGGGACCAACCACCGGGCTGGTCGAGTGCGGCACGGCTGCGATCGGCCAGACCCCTCCCCGGCGTCCGTGCCGGCCTTCGGCCCGTGCAACCGCCACCCCTCCCCGCCGGGCGGGGAGGGGAAAGCAGACAACGGAGGCGGGGAGGGGGAAATGCAGGAAGGGGAATGCGGACAGGGAGGAGAACACCGTGGGTGAGCTGCCGGGGATCCTGTTCGTGGCCACCCCGGGGCCGCTCGGGGGCTCGAACCGGAGCCTGCTCACCCTGTTCGAGCAACTCGAGGGCCGGGTGACCCGGATCCTGGCGGCACCGGCCCGGGGAGCGTTCACCGACCTGGTGCGGGAGCGGAATCTGGTCGAGGAGTACGTGGTGCTCCCGCGCCGACCCCACCACTGGACCGACCGGTGGCTCCGCATCGCCGCCGGCGGGCGGATCGCCTGGTGGCTGGTGCGCAACCGGCGCCGGGTGGCCGCCATCCACGCCAACGCCCTCACCGGGCTCAACCTGGCCACCCCGGCCGCAGTCGTCTCGCGGGTGCCGGTGGTTGCCTGGATCCACGACCCGACCGGGTCGACCTGGGGATCGCGGCATCGGCCCGCTGGTGCGGCGTTTGGTCCCCCGCCTCCGCCTGGCGGCGGTGTCGACCACGGCGGAGGCCTCGGCCGTGGCCAACGGGCTGTGCCGCCCCGGCGACGCCGCCATCGTCCCCAACCCCATCGACCCGGCCGACGTGGTCGCCCCCGAGCGCTCCGAGCGCGACATGGTCGTCGAAGACGACGAGGACCCGGTGACCGTCGGCTTCCTCGGCGGGGTCACCCACCGGAAGGGATTCGACCTGGTCCCTCCTGTGGTCGCCGCCCTCGCCGACGAGCCGGTCAAGATCCAGCTCTACGTCAACCTCGACCGGCACGGCAGGTCCCCGGCGATCTGGGAGCAGCTCGACCGGTGGGGCTCCGACCGCATCGAGCCCGTCGGCAAGCTGGACGACGTGCGGGGCGCCTACGCCGCCGTCGACATCGTCTGGGTGGCCTCCCGGGCCGAGTCGTTCTGCCGGGTGGCCGCCGAGGCGATGATGAACGGCATCCCGGTGGTCGCCGGCGACATCCCCCCGCTCCGTGACCTGCTCGGCGACGAGGAGGCGGGGCTCCTGTACCCGGTCGAGGATCCTGAGATGGCCGCCGCCGCCCTGCGACGGCTCGTCCACGACCCCGGGCTGCGCCGCTCGTTGGGACAGGCGGGCCGGGACCGCAGCCGGTCGTTCTCCCCCGAGGAGGTCGCTGCACCAGCCTGCTCGAGCTGTACGGGCTCAGCTCGACGAGCCGGCCCGCTTCCTGACCCGTGCGGTGAGCGGCTGGAGCCGGGCGGCGAGGCGCTGCCGTTCCCACCCGAGTCGCGCCCTGGCCACCTCGAGCTTCACCGACGGCGGCGTCGGCACCCCGGTGAGCTCATACCCCAGCTCGGCGAGGAGGTCGCCGGCGATCGCCTCGAAGCGGAGGACGTCGTCGGGCTCCATCTCGGTGCGCCAGTCGCGCATCCCCTTGGTCACCGGCCTGGCCAGCCCCCCGAACGCCTGCGGGTCACGGGTGGCGGCGATGAAGGCGGCACCGCGCTCGTGGTAGCGCATCATCTCGTCCTCGTACTCGAGGTCGAGGAACCCGCACAGCCGGCGGGTGACCTCCTCGGGGTCGGCCACCAGGTCCTCGTAGCGGGACTCCGTGTACCGGGTCGGGCCCAGCTCCAGTCCCGACGCCTGCCCCCGCCGCACCCGGCTCGCCCAGTAGAAGGCGGCGTCGGCGAGGGTGCTCGGCCCCCATTCCTCGCGGTCGAGGTAGCCGAGGGCCACATCGCGCCCGTCGCGGATGATGTGCACGAACCGGCTCTCCGGGAACGCCTCGGCCAGGAGCCCGATGCCGGTGACGTAGCCCGGAGTCTTGTCCCCGTAGCGTCGTTTGCCGTGCCGGGCGGCATACGTGGCGAACACGGTGCGGACGGCGGCCGCGGTGTCCTCGGGAGGAGCCGCCGCCAACGCCGCCTCCACGTCCGCCCGCTCCAGGCCCTGGCGCCGGAAGTTGGGGTTCCGGTAGAGGTCGTCGACGAACTTCGCCACGGCGAACCCTTCGCCCTCGTACGTCCTCCGGTTGCGGACCATGGGCGCCACGAAGTGGGCCTCGTGGGTCATCGCCAGCTCGGAGTGCGAGTCGAAGATGTTGCGGTACAGGGTCGTGCCGGACCGGCCCGACCCAACGAAGAACACGAACGGGCTCACGGCGGGCTCCCAGCGATCAGACGATGCCAAGGTCCCTGATGATCCGGTGGAACTCGGCGCCGATCGGTTGCATCCGCTCCACCGGGAAGTGGGCGAAGTCGACCTGCTCCTTGACGCCCTCGCTCTTCAGCAACCGGTCGATGTCCACCACCGGGAAGTCGAGATCGGCCGACATTTCGGCGAGGGCGATGGCGAACTGGCGGCGACGGGCGGCATGGGCGGCGTTGAGCCACTGGTAGTTGTGCACCGTCGACCCCGGGTCGACCACCATCGTGTTGTAGTACACGACCTTGGCGCCGATCCGTGAGCGCAGCTCGTCGATCACCCTCGTGTTGTTGGCGACGGACTGCTCGATGGAGAGCCGGCCGATCTTGGTGAAGTGCTCCCGGAACCACTCGACCGCGGAGAGGTCGTCGAGCACCTTCCCCAGGTCCTGGTTGAGCCACCAGCCCCCGGGATCGACCACGTAACCGTGCTCCTTGTGCCGGTAGAGCTGGCGCACCTCGTCCTGGGCGATCGACATCACCACCGCAGTGGTCGGGAAGCGACCGGCCTGCGGGTGCCGCCGGATCTCGAAGTCCGGCTGGAACATGATCGGCTCGAAGTATGGCTGGCGGAGCTCGAGCTTCTCCATGGCGTCCTGCACGTTCGCCAGGTCGATGCCGTCGAGCGTCTGGAGGAGCTGGTCGGAGCGGTGGCTCCCGGTGCCGCCCAGCTGGCGGTAGATGGCCACCGTCCCCTCGATCCCCGAGCGCATCAGCGGCCCCGCGGTGTAGGTGGAAGGCAGGTCGCAGCCGCCCCGCAACAGGATGCCCCGGCGTGGCTCGGGCAGGTCGGGGGACTCGCTGACGATGACGAACGCCGCCCCGCTGATCTGCACCCAGCCGTCGCCCCTCTCGAACCGGACCTCGCTCTTTCGGTTCTCCAGGTACCGATCCCGGGCCCACCTCTCCACGGCTGAGTCGTGACCGAACACGGTCCGTACCGCCTTCATCGCCACCTTGGTCGATCTGGCCGCCATCACTCACCCTCCCCGTCGTCGCCGTAGCGTGCGGTCACCCTGACCAACGGGGCGTCCCGCCATGAGCCATCGCCGACGGCGCCGTCGTGGTCGGTGGTGGTGACCACCCCGAGGGGGTCACCCGCCGTCACCTGGTCCCCTTCGCCGACCAGGCCGCGGTCGAGCCGCCCCCGGTCGTTCGAGATCAGCTCGACCTCGAGGTATACATTGGCCTTGCCGGTGTCCTCTCGATTGACCATCCCATTGGAACGCCGCAGCAGCCTGCCCTTCTCGGCGGTGCGGCGCACCAGCTTGGCCTGCTCGACGGCGACGGTGCAGATGCGCTGGCCGGGGCCGAAGGTGTCGCCGGGCGAGACGTGCCAGCGGACCAGCCGGCCGCCCCCGAAGGCCTGCTCGACCACCGGCATCCGGAGCTGCAGGATCACGACCCCTCCCCTGCGGCCGCGCCCACCTGCTCCAAGAGAGGACGGTCGTCGAAGAAGCCGTAGTCGGCGAGCACCGCCACGGTCTCCTCGGTGATGCGTGCCGCCGCCTCGGGCCCGTAGACCATGGCGGCATCGAGCTTGCCGGCGGCGCCGATCTCGGCGACGGCGCGGTCGACGTCCACAACCGAGATCCCGAGGTCGTGCGACACCCGCACCAGCATGGCGTCGAGCCGGTGGGCGCGCAGACCGACCGGCTCCTCCTCGTGGCCGGCGTAGCTGCGGGCCCATGAGTCGGGGTCGACGGTGCAGGCGTTGGCCACGATCACGCGGGTTTCGGCGGCCTTGTATCCGGCGACGATCGCCGTCAGATCCGCCTCTACGGCGGCAACGGCGGTGCTGGCTACGGTGGAGCGGGTGCCCAGGCGGCGGACCTCGTCGTCGACGGACAGGATGACGACATCGGCGGAGGGTCGGCCTCCAGCTTCGAGGCGGCGCCGCAGCTCGGCGAAGCCGTCGACGAGCTCCACCTCGACTTCGACCGTCACCCCCGGGTATCGGTCGGCGGTGACCTCGGCGACCCCCCGGTCGAGGATCGAGCCACCATGGGCGCTGGAAACCATGGTGTCCACATGGTGGTGGCTGCCGATGATCAGCAGCCGCACCGGGCTTTTTCCGGCCAAGGTCCTACACCCCCCGCGAGATGGCCGACACCTCCGGCGCCCTCCCCGATCTCTCGGGGCCCGCCGACGTCCGAAGCGTACCGGCGGCGCCAGTGCCCGCAACGGGTCCCCCGACTCATTCCCGGAACCGTTCGATGCGAGAACGTATGCTGCCGCCGATGCCGAGGCAGAGACTCTCCCGGGTTCCGCCGCTGCCGGCGGACAAGGCCAAGCCCCCCACCTGGTACCGGATCTGGCTTCCCCGGGTCGGGGCCGCCGCGGTGGTGGCACTGGCGGTGATCTCGGTGGCCACCTGGGTCTTCGAGGCCGGCGCCAGCTTCCTGATCACCCTGCTGATCGCCGTGTTCATCGCCTTCGCCCTGCTTCCCGCCGTGGACTTCCTCGTGCGGCGGGGCTGGCGTCGGGGACCTGCCACCGGGCTCGTCATGGTCGTTGGTGGCATCCTCACGGTGGCGCTGCTCCTCGCCTTCACCCAGGTCCTGGTGAGCCAGGTGATCAGCCTCATCGAAAAGGCGCCGGACTATGTCGAGTCCATCGCTACATGGCTCAACGACTCCTTCGGCATCGAGATCAACGTGGACGAGACGGTCACTCAGCTCACCGGGAACCGGGAGCAGCTCACCGAGCTCGCCGCCAACGCCCTCGGCGGCATCCTCGGCCTGGCCACCACCGCCCTCGGCATCGTCTTCCAGGCGTTCACCATCGCCCTCTTCGTCTTCTACATCCTCGCCGACCTGCCCAAGCTGAGAGAGGCCCTGCTCGGCCGCTTCCCGCCTGCCCAGCAGCTCCACATCGACACCATCACCGCGATCACGATCGAGAAGGTGGGCGGTTACGTCTACTCGCGGCTGCTCCTCGCCGTCTGCTCGTTCGCCTTCCACTTCGTGGCGTTCACCATCATCGGGCTGCCCTACGCCTTCGCCCTTGCGGTCTGGGTGGGTCTCGTCTCGCAGTTCATCCCCACCGTCGGGACGTACCTGGCGGGGGCGCTGCCGACGATCATCGCCCTCGTCGACGGGGACCCCGTCCAGGCCCTGTGGGTCATTCTCTCGTCACCGTCTACCAGCAGATCGAGAACTACCTCATCTCCCCGAGGGTGACCGCCAACACCATGGAGATCCACCCGGCGGTCGCCTTCGGCTCGGTCATCGTCGGCGCCGCGCTGCTCGGGGGAGTGGGAGCGCTCCTGGCGCTGCCCGCAGCCGCCGTGGTGGCGGCGCTGATCGGCACGTACGCCGACCACTACGAGGTCATCGCCTCGGAGACCATCGAGAGCACCGACGACTACGAGGATCGGATGCGCGCCCTCGGCGAGGAGAAGGACAAGAAGTGGTCCGACCGCAAGGAACGGATCAAAGCCTCGGTGGGCCGCATACAGGACGGACTGACCCCGACCGACGAAGACCCGAACGGTCCCGACGGCGACCCCTCGGGCAGCACACCGGACCCGACGCCGGGGCCCGACTGACCGCTCAGCCCTGCGGCCCTGCGATCCCGGCGAGCAGGGTCACCACCTCGTCGGCGGCCCGGTCGGCGTCGAACCCATCTTCGAACAGCCTGCCGGCTGCGGGCGCCGTACGCCCGCCTCCTGGCCGGGTCGTCGAGCAGGGCGACGACGGCGGCGGCAAGGGCGGCGGAGTCGGTGGGCGACACGAGGTCGGCGTTCTCCCCGGGTCGCACCACCTCGCGCAGTGCCGGCAGGTCGCTGGCGACGATGGGGAGGCCGAGCGCCAGCGCTTCGATGAGGGCTCCGCCCAGCCCTTCGTAGACCGAGGGGAACACGAAGAGGTCGGCGGCGGAGAGCACCTCGGCCACGTCGGAGCGGTGGCCGAGCAGGCGGACCCGATCGTCGAGGCCGAGTCGGGCGATCTGGTCGCCGAGGGCGGCCGAGGCGTGGCCCTCCCGCCCGGCGACCACCAGCACCGAGCTCGGGACGCCGTGCGGCCAGGATGGCGAAGGCGTCGACCAGGTGGCGGTGGCCCTTCTGGTACTCCTGGCGCCCGACGTTGACCACGACGGAGGCGTCGGGCGGCAGCCCGAGGAGGGCCCGGGCGGCGGCGGTGCGCTCCGGCGAAGGCTTGCCAAGTCGCTCGGCGTCACGGCCCCTCGCGCACCACGCTGATCCGGCCAGGGTCCACCCCCATCGTCTCCACCGTCGAGTCCTTCACCGCGTCGCTGATGGCGTGGAAATGTTCCGTGAGGTGCCGGGCGGTGAACCCGTCGACGATCCGCACCAGGGCGAGCTTGCGGGCGTCCACGTTGGGGTCGGCGAGCCTGGCCGGGTCGTAGGCGGTGTTGGCCAGGTTGGACACCACGGGGACACCGGTACCGGCGCCGGCGACGCGGCCCGCGATGTCGGCATCGAACAAGGCGGTGTACACCAGGGCGGGCCGGAGCTCCTTGACGAGCGCCCGGAGCGACCGGATCTTCGCCAGCCGTCCGGTCCCGTCGAGGACCCGGACGTCCCAGCCCTGGGCCCGTACCTCGTCCTCGAAGCCGACGTCGCTGCGTGACAGGCAGGCGATGACCGGGCGCACCCCGGTGGCGGCCAGCTTGGGCAGGAACTCGAGCAGCGACCGCTCCGCCCCACCGGCCCCGAACGAATTGATGACGAACAGGTAGGTGGTGGCCCGGCCAGCAAGCGATGGTGGACCGGCCTCAGGGACCGTCATATCCGGTGACCCTCCGCCGCAACCGGTCTTCCAGGCGTAGCCCGGTGCGCAGCTTCCGCTTGAAGAAGGCAACCCCGTCGGCGAGCTGCACCGGGATGCGATTGACCTTGAGCAGGTCGGTGTCGCCGGTGACCGGGGCACCGCTGCCCACCGTCGCCGAGCGGTAGCGACGGGACACCACTTCGTGCGCCTGCGGCGACCAGAAACCCCACGGGTAGGTGAAGTGGGTCGGCACGGTCCCGGTACGCCGCTCGATCAGGTCGTCGGAGGTGCCCAGCTCGTCCTCGATCTGGTCGCCGCCGATCGCCCGGAGATCGGGATGGCGGTGGGTGTGGGCACCCAGGGTCATCAGACCCGAGCCGGCCATGTCCTCGATCTGGCGCCACTGCAGCGGCTCGGCGCGGCCTCCCGGGGTCAGCGGCTCGCCCGACTCCACCGGGTTGGTGGTGAGGTAGAGCGTGAACGGGAGCGAGTGTCGTCGCAGAACCGGGTAGCCGAGGCGGTGGAAGTCGTCGTAGCCGTCGTCGAAGGTGAGCACCACCATCCGGTCGGAGCCAGGGTCGCCGCGACGAGCCAGGGCCGTCTCCAGGTCGACCACCCGGTACCGGTCGGCGACCCATGCCATCTGGGCGGTGAAGGCGTTCTCGGTGACCTCCATCTGGCGCCCCAAGCCGGCCCCGACCTGGTGGTAGATGAGGATGCGGGGGCCGGGGAAGTCGCCGAGGAACGGGTCGGCGGCGGCGAAAACCACCTTGCTCGCCCGTCGAGCCAGCTCCTTGGGTGGGTACAGGACGGCCGCCTAGCTCGAGACCGCGGCGTCCCAGCGGAACTCGTCGCCGAGCAGGTCGACCAGACGCCGGTTGGGCTCGGCGAAGCGCTCGTCGAGGAACGCGGTGACCTCGGGTGACGGGTCCGGGTATTCGCCCTCGAACGGGTTGCGGTAGCTGTAGTTACGGAACTCCTCCGGCTGCCAGCGGGGCAACCCGAGGAAGTCGAGGATCCGCCCGAACGTGTCGCCGGTGGCGTCGAACAGGTCGGCGCTGCTCACGATCATCATCTGCTCGGCCGGGAAGAGCGCTAGCCACCGGTCGAGCTGCTCGGCGTAGCGGCCCCGGCCCACATAGGCGTAGCGACGAAGGGCGAGGGCGCGGCTGTCGGGGTGATCGAGGACTTCCTGGTAGGCGCCGTCGAGCCGCTCGTCCTCGGCGTGGAGGGCAGCCGCCAGGTCGAGCGGCTCCAGCGAGTGGCGGACGTTGTGGTGGTAGTGGGAGACCGCCCGAGACACCGGGTCGCGGAGGATGACGATCAGCTTGGCTGAGGGGAGCTGGCGACGCACCCGGGCCGCCACCCTCGGGTCGAACAGGTAGTCGGGCGTGGCCTCGAAGGTGAGCCAGGGGCGCCCCCGCCAGCGGGCGACCCGGCGTCGCAGCTCGAGCGGGAAGTGGGCCCGGTACCAGCGCTCACCACGGGCGTGGTCGATCGAGAAGTACTCGATCTCCTTGCGCAGCGACGGCGCCACGTTGGGGTGACGGCCGAGGTACTTGTACAGCGAGCTGGTGCCGCAGCGCTGGGCGCCGATGATCAGCGCATCGGGCATGGTGCGGTACCGCCCGGTCAAGGTGCGGATGGCCAGCCGGGTGCGCACCAGCCACCGGCGCACCGACAGCGGGGTGAGCACCTTCAGCCGGTCGGCTGCCCGGTGGGTGAGCCGGTTCGGCACGTTCCTCCGGGCGTCAGCGCTCGTTGTCGTCGCCGCCCCAGGCGGCGATCGACTCCCCGAGGCGCTCCAGCAGCGTCTGCTCGCTCTCCTCGACCGGTGCCGGCTCGGCAGCCTCTTCCTCGATGCCGACGGGGACGAGGCCGAGGTCGACCGGCGGCTCGAACCCCGCCGGGGGCGGCCACCGAGCAGGACCAGCCCGACCAGCCGGCTCCGGCTGGCGGAGAACTGCTTGGCGATCTGCTCGACGTGCTCCTGGCGGGTCTTGCCGACCGTCGCCACCACCACGTAGGAGGACACCGACCCCGCCATGACGTAGGCGAACGGCGACAAGGCCGAGGGCCCGACCACGATGACGATGTCGAAGCGGCGGATCGCCTGGTCGGTCAGCTCGCGGAAGGCCTTGCTGGCGAGGACGTCGACCGGATCGGTCACCGACGGGTCGCCGGGGACGATCCACAGGTTCGGGGCGACCTCGGTGGCGCGGTCGATGACCCCGACCACTCCGAGGGCGACGCTGGTGTCATCGACGCTGTGGGTGTCGAGCTCAGCCAGCGTGCTGCCGGTCATCAGGTCGCGGTGGAGCGGCTGGGCCCCGATCTGCCCGTCGACCACCAGCACGGTCCTTCCCACACCGGCGAGGCTATGGGCCACGTCGAGCACCAGATCGCTGACGTCCTCGTCGGAGGCGGCCAGCCCGGTGAAGCCGATGGTGGTCGGCCCGCCGAGCTGGGCGATGCCGAGGACCGCCGAACGGACCGTCTGCACCCCGCGGTCGCGCGCCTGGTGGCCGCGGCGGTGGCTACCGGGGACCTCGGCGAGCAGGGGGACGTTCTCCATGTCGGCGGACGTCCACACGGTGCCCTTCATCCGGTCGGTGAACATCAGCCCGGCGATCCCGATGATGGCTCCGACCAGCAGCCCGAGCAGGCCCCCCAGGACCGGGCTGATCGGCGCCGGGGTCATGTCCTGCGAGCCGACCTCCTGCAGGTTGAAGCGGGCGGCGAGCGAGGTGTCGGTGGCGAGCAGCTCGGTGTACTCGGTGTCGATCTCGAGCAGGCGGGTCTCCGCAGCCGACTTCTCCAGCTGCTGGGCGGCGCTGAGATAGCTCAGGTCCTCGATCTGGGCACCGGTGTTGGGGTCGATCGGCTGCTCCGCCTCGGGGGGGTCGATCCTGTTGCGTTGCCGGTTCAGCTCGATGAGCCGGAGGCGAATCTCCTCCAGCTCGGCGTCGATCTCGGCGATCCGCTCCTCGTCGGTGGACTCGAATCGCTCGTCCTCGAGCTCGGCGACCCGGCCGGTCACCGTGGCGATCTGGCTGTCGAGCACCGCCAGCGCCGACGTCTCGCCCGGGCCGAGCGGCTCCTCGATCAACGGCTCGGGCGCCAGCGCGGCGAGCTCGTCGAGCCGGGCGTTGAGCTGGTCCCGCTCGTCGACCAGCTTGGCGATCTCGGCATCGACGTCGATGACGGTGGGGTCGACGGCGATGTAGTTGTCCCGCATCTCGGTGGCGATCGAGATCGCCGTCTCCTCCGAGGGCGCCTGCGCCTGGAAGGTCAGGGTGCCCGCGTTGGGAGCCGACACGATGAGGAACCCGGGGGACTCGAGCAGCTCGGCGTTGGCGTCCTCGGCCACCGGCAGGGCGTTCTCCACCGCCTCGATCATCTCCGGAGATCCGGCCGAGCTCGCCCGCGACGGCGCCGATTCCTCGGCCGGCAGGATGAACTCGATGACGGCGGACGCCCCGAACCGGGGCTCGACATTGGTGTTGGTGTAGCTGGCGAACCACAGACCTCCGGCAGCCCCGAGGACGGCGGTCGCCAGGACCACCCACCAGCGGGCGCGGACGATGCGGCCGATGCGACTCAGATCCATGGGTTGCGTTCCTGACTCACGTGGTCTTTTCCTGTCATCTTGGTTCGGGGTCGATCCGGTTCGACTTCATCCGGGTGGCGACCGGCCGGTCGCTCAGGGCTGGCCCCCCCAGCGTTCCGGGCCGATCAGCGGGCCGCCGACTGCGATCCGCCGACGTCGGCCAGCCGCCGGACTCCGTGCCGGGCCAGCCCGTGGAGTGACATGGCGACTTCGCCACGATCTCCCGAGCAGGCCAGCTTGGCGAGTCGGTCGACCTCCAGGTCAACCATTTCGGCATCGGGGAGGCCGAGCGCGGCCTTGTTGATCTTAGGGTGGTCGCTGGGGCTCAGCGGGCCGTCGGACAGGACCTCGTGGAGCTTCTCGCCCTCGCGCATCCCGACGGTCTCGATCTGGATGTCCCGGCCAGGGACCAGGCCGGAGAGCCGGATCAGCCGGTTGGCGAGGTCGAGGATCCGCACCGGCTGGCCCATGTCGAGCACGAAGACCTCGCCGCCCATCGACATGGCCGCCGACTGGAGCACCAGTTGGACCGCCTCGTGGACCGTCATGAAGTAACGCGTCATCTTCGGGTCGGTCACCGTGACCGGGCCGCCGCGGGCGATCTGCCGCATGAAGGTGGGGACCACACTGCCCCGGCTGCCCAGCACGTTGCCGAAGCGGACGGCGGTGAACACGCCCGACTCCACCCGCTGCGCCGCCGCCTGGGTGAGCATCTCGGCCACCCGCTTCGAAGCGCCCATCACGCTCGACGGGTCGACCGCCTTGTCGGTCGAGATGAGCACGAACCGCTCCACCCGGCCGCGGACAGCCGCCTCGATGACGTTGGCGGTCCCGATGACGTTGGTCTTCACCGCCTCCTCGGGGCAGTGCTCCAGGATCGGCACGTGCTTGTGGGCGGCGGCATGGAACACCACGTCGGGTTGGTGGCGATCGAACACCTGCTCCAACGCCTCGACGTCGCGCACGTCGGTGATCTCCAGCAGCGGCTGCCGGCCGCTCGACGACCAGCATCCCATCGAGTCGTGGAGGTGGGTCTCGTCATGGTCGAGGGCGACCACCGTCGTGCCGGCGAAGGCGAGGCACTGGCGGACGATCTCCGAGCCGATCGAACCTCCGCCCCCGGTGACGAGGATGGTGCGCCCCTCGAGGGCGAAAGCGACCGGGGTGAGGTCGGTGTCGACCGTCGGGCGGGGCAACAGGTCGGCGAGCTCGATGTTGCGGATGCCGCCGGCGACGTCCCCCTTGAGCAGGGCGTTGAGGTCGGGGACGATGCGCAGCGCCACGTCGATCGACGAGCACGAGTCGACCAGCTGGTTGAGCACGTCCTGCGGCGCCGTGGTGGCGACGATCACCTGGTCGATGCGGTACGTGCGCACCAGGTCGGGCACCCGCTCGACACCGGACCACACCGGCCGGCTGATGAGTCGCCGGACCGTCGCCGCCTGGTCGATGTCGACGAACCCGACGACGTCGAGCGGCGGGGTGAGCTCGGGCGCATGGCGGGCGAGCACGGCGGCCGGCCGGCCGGTGCCGACGACGAGGGCGCGCACCGAGGTGCCCTGGTCGACCATCCGCTGGAACGAGAAGACCCTCGAACGGAACCGGACGACGCCGGTGCCGACCACGGTGAACATCGCCCCGAGGATGACCACCGAGATCGGGATCGGCTGGCGGGCGTCGAGGACGTTGTGGGAGACGAAGAGGACCGAGACGATCAGGATGCCGGCGAAGGCGGAGGCGGCAGCCACCCGGAGCGCCTCACCGACCGAGGCATACTCCCAGACATGCCCGTAGTTCCCGAAGACCACGTTGGCGGCGAGGTGGACGAGGAGGATGAACGGGAGCACCTTCCAGAACCCCGGCCACCAGTCGAGCGAGCCGCCCAGGCCGTCGGCGAAGCGGGCGGTGAGGCCGGCGACGTAGGCCATGGTGATGATGACGCCATCGACGAGTGCGAAGCTGACGTCGGCACGGAGCCGTGCCATGTTCTGGGCGACGTTCGTCCTCCACGAGCCCCTACCACGTCCCCGGCGCCGGTCCCGTTCCCTCTGCACAGCACGTCCCCTCAAGATCCGCCCCGCCGGTCCACCGCGGTCCACTTCCGACGGTGACCGGAGACCCCCAAGTCGTCCCCGGGACGGTGCCCGGCAACACGGTCGACCATAACCCTCAGACCCTTTGGTGACTAGGAAAAACCGCCTTTCGGGGCGATTTGAGTCGATCGACCCACTCGCCCCCTGTTGGGGTCCCGCGGGGGTCGTGGTAGCTTCCTCGCAAGGCTCTCCGGCTGCCCGCGAGGCATGTCGAGGTGTCCGGCGTCGATCGGGCGCCGGCCTGGGTGGCCGGCATCAAGCACGCTCCCGGGGGGGATCGATGAGCGGACCGGCGATCCTGATCGCCATCAAAGGGTTGGGCATCGGCGGTGCCGAGAAGCTCATCGCCGAGAGCGCCTCCAAATGGGACCGCACCCGGTTCGACTACCGCGTCGTCTACGCCCTCCCCTGGAAGGACCAACTGGTCGCCCCCATCGAGGCCCTCGGGATACCGGTGACCTGCATCGGGACCAAGCGGGGGATGACCCCGTCGGCGTGGTGGCGCCTGCGCCGGGAGGCCGCCGGCGCCGACCTGGTCCACGCCCATCTGCCCGCCATGGGGGCCGTGGCCCGGGTCTTCTCGGGCCGGCCGGTGGTGTACACCGAGCACAACGTCGCCTCGTCGTACCGCGGCCCGGTGCGCTGGGCCAACCGGCTGACCTACCGGGGCAACGACGCGGTGACCACCGTATCGGCCGCCGTGGCCACTTCGATCGCGGACTACCCGGGTCCCGATCCGCGGGTGGTGTCCAACGGCGTCTCGTGTGACGTGCCGGCGGGAGCGCCGGACCGGGTCCGCCGGGAGCTCGCCATCGACGGCGAAGGCGCCTCTCGTGGTGCACGTGGGCAACATCCGACCCCACAAGGGCCATGCCAACCTGGTGGCCGCAGTGGCGCACCTGCTCGCCACCCACCCCGACGTCACCGTGGTGTCGATCGGCGGCGAGAAGCACGACGGTGACCTCGCCCGGGTCCGGGCGCTGGCCGAAGACGCCGGCGTCACCGGCCGTCTCCGCTTCCTGGGACGGCGTCCGGACGCCCTCGACTTCATCGCCGCCGCCGACGTCTTCGTCAATCCCGCCGACTTCGAGGGCCTGCCCGTCGCCGTCCTCGAGGCGATGGCGCTGGGCCGCCCGGTGGTCGCCACCGCGGTCGGCGGTGTGCCCGGGCTGGTCCAGGACGGGGAGACCGGGCTCCTGGTGCCGCCCGGGGACCCCTCCGCCCTGGCGGCGGCGACGGCCCGGGTGCTGGGAGACCCCGATGCTCGGCTCCTCTCTCGGTGCCGCCGGGGCGAAGCTGGTCGAGGCCGAGTACTCGCTGGAGGCCATGGTGCGCCAGATCGAGTCGATCTACGACGAGGTGCTCGGTGCCTAGCACGGTCGCCATCACCGTCCGTCCCTTCGAGGACGCCGACCTCGACGAGGTGCTCGAGGTCATGCGGCTGTCGCTGGGCGAGTCCGCCGTGCTCCGGCGCACCCCGGACCTCTTCGCCTGGAAGCACTTCGCCAACCCCTTCGGCCGGTCGATCATCCTGGTGGCCGAGTCGGGTGGGGCGATCGTGGGGCTGCGTGCCTTCATGCGGTGGGAGCTGGTGACGGCACGGGGCGAGCGGCTCCGGTGCGTCCGGGCGGTCGACACCGCCACCCACCCCGACCACCAGCGGCGGGGGATCTTCCGCACCCTCACCCTCGCCGCCGTCGAGCACGCCCGCGACGACGGCGTCGACCTGGTGTTCAACACCCCCAATCCAAAGTCCGGGGCCGGCTACCTCACCATGGGCTGGCTCGAGGTCGGCCGGCTCGGGGTGATGGCGGCCCCGGGGCTTCGCCGGCCGGGGGCCCAGGCCGCGCATGGGGACGCTCCCCGATCCCGACGGCTGGGTGGCGGTTGCCAGGCCGCTGGCGGATCGGCCGCTGGCCGCCGTCGCCGACCGGCCTGCCGCCGGGTTGCGCACTCCCCGCACCCCGGAGTATCTGGCATGGCGGTTCTCGGGGCATCCCACCGCCGGCTATCTGGCGGTCGAGTCGAAGGCGTCGACGGCGGTGGTGCGGCCCAACGTGCGCGGCAGGTGGAAGGAGCTCGTGCTGTCCGACGTGTTCGGCCCCCGCCCCGCCGCCGCCATCCGCGCCACCGTGGTGCGCAACCGTGCCGCCTACCTCGCCACCTGGTTCTCGGGAGGCTCCCCGGAGCGGACGGCCGCGCTGCGCAGCGGCGTGCTGCCGGTCCCCAGCGTGCGTACCCTGACCCTGGTGGCCAACCCGCTGCGCCCGATCGACGCCCGGATCACGTCGCTGGCCGGGTGGGACCTGGCGTCGAGCGACCTGGAGCTGCTGTGAGCCCGATCACCATCCGCACCCATCCCGTGAGCCGGTACGCCGGTAGCGGGGCCTGCTGATGCTCGCCCTCGTCCCCATGCTCGGCGGGCTGGCGCTGGTGGTCGCCTACGGCATCGCCATCGCCAACGCCAACGAGCACGTCTCGGCGTTCGGGGTGGCGGTGGTGGCGGCGATCCTCATCGGGTTCATCGCCGTCGGGGTGGCCACCAAAGAGGACAAGAAGTGGCTCCCCACGATGATCATGGCCGGGTTCACCGCCAAGCTGATCGCGCTCGACGGTGCGTTGGTGGGTGCTGGTCGACTTCTACGGGGGCTCGGGCGACGCCGTCGGCTACCACAAGTTCGGTCACGAGTACGTGCACCTGTGGCGCGTCATTCCACATGCCGCCGATGGCCTCCGGCACCGAGGCCATGGAGGGGTTGGTCGGGCTGGTGTACGTCCCCTACGCCCCCAATTTCCTGGGTGGCTTCTACATGTTCGCCACGCTGGCCTTCATCGGGCAGATCTTCTGCTACATGGCCTTCCGCAACGCCACCGTGCCCCGCCGCAACAAGCTGTACGCCGTCGCCATCTTCTTCGTGCCCACCATCGTCTACTGGCCGTCGAGCATCGGCAAGGAGTCGGTGATCGTCCTCGGGCTGGGCATCGCCGCCTACGGCCTCTCCCGGGTCCTCGCCCAGGGGAGCTTCGGCTCGCTGGTGACCATCTCGATCGGGCTGCTCATCGTGGGGATCATCCGTCCGCACATGTCGGCAATGGTGGCGGCGGCCGGCGTCTTCGCCCTGGTCTTCTGCAAGGGAACCGGGGTGGCCACGATGCGGTCGAAGCGATTACCGCTCATCGCGCTCTCGCTCGGCGGGCTGGCGGTGCTGGTGGTGATCAGCGCGTCCAACTTCAACATCAGCCTCGAGTCCGGGGTCGGGGAGATCGACGAGTTCGTCACGTCGGTCGAGGGGCAGACCACGACCGGGGGCTCATCGGTCGAAGGCGGGTTCATCTCCAGCCCGCTCGAGTTCCCCGAGGTGGCGCTGCGGGTGTTGTTCCGGCCTCTCCCATACGAGGCGCACAACCCGCCTGCGTTCGCCAGCAGCCTCGAGGGCGCCGCCCTGCTGTTGCTGGTGATCTGGAAGTTCATCCCGATGGTGAGACGCGGCTTCCGGTCCCGCCGCGACCCCTACATGCTGTTCTGCATCATGTTCACGTTCCTCTTCATCATCGCCTTCTCCTCCTTCCTCAACCTCGGCCTCATGGCCCGGGAACGGTCGCAGGTCATGCCCTTCTTCCTGGCGATGATCGTGGCGCTGGGGTTCGGCCCGCCGAAGGACGCCGAAGACGCTGACGCACCGGAGACGGCGGCGCCCGGGTTGGATGGCGAGCCGGAGCCGGTCGGCTACCCGTTCTCGCCGGGGGCCGTGGGAGCCGCCGGGTCCCCGCTCCCCTGACGGCCCAGGAAGCCGAGCGCGCCCAGCGCGGCGATCGTCCCCACCAGCACCAACGCCATCACGACGACTGTGGCGGCGTCGCCGAAGAGGGCGTCGCACGCCACGACGATGCCGACCAGCACCACCTGGGCGACGCTCATCGTCAGGGTCACCCTCCACACCGAGAGGCCCCTCCGGTGGAGCTGGTCGTAGAGGTGGTTGCGGTCGCCGCCGAAGGTCGGGATAGCCGAGGATCCGGCGGCGCACCAGGGTGGCCGCCAGGTCGACGACGAACATCCCGAGCACCCCGGCGACCGCCAGGAGCGACCACGCCGAGCCGGCGTCGGCGGCGTCGGCGATCCCGTAGACGAGGAAGACCGCCACCGTGTAGGAGCCGTTGTCACCGAGGAACAACCTGGCCCTCGGCCAGTTCCACACCAGGAACCCGAGCAGTGCCGCCGCCAGCACGATCCCGAACTCGAGGTCGAGCCCGTGGACGTCGGCGAGCACCGCCAGCCCGAGCGCGGAGACGGTGGCCACCGATCCCGCCAGCCCGTCGAGGCCGTCGAAGAGATTGACTGCGTTGACCGCCACCACCACCAGGAGGACCCCCAGGACCTTCACCGCCGGGCCGCCCTCGAACCCCGGGGCGGCCGAGGCGAGCACCAGCACGATGCCGAAGCCGATCTCCACGACCAGCCGCAGCAGCCTGGAGCAGGCCGACCCGGTCATCCACCGCTCCCAGGGCGAGCGCCAGCAGCGAGGCGGCGAACAGCCCGGGGTCGAAGCTCGCCGAGAGGGCCATCCCGATGTGGACGGCGACGAACACGGCGAAGCCGCCCAGCGCGGGCACCTCCCCGCTGTGGGGTTTCAACTCGCTGCCATCGGGTCGATCGACCATGCCGACGCGGTGCCCGAGCCGCACCAGCACCGCCCCGGCCAGCGCTGCCACCAGGAGGGTCAGCGGGCCGACCACGTCAGCACCTCCGACGATTCGCCCTCGTGCACCTCGATGGTGTCAGCGGCGCTCGAACCCCATCGCCTCGTAGGCGGCTATCGCTCCCTGGTTGCGGCTCCCCACCACCACCCGCACCCCATCGACGCCCCGTTCGGCCATGGCGGCGAGGAACCGGTCTCCGAGCGCCCTTCCCAGCCCGCGGCGCCGCACCTCGTAGTCGACCGCCATCGACAGCAGCTCGGCGGACGGCCCGTCGTCGTCACCAGAGCCGTAGCGGAGCGTCTCCCATGCCCGGCGGGCGACCGAAGGCCGGACCAGGCGAGGGAGGGCGGAGAACCCGGCCCCCACCCCGTGGCTGCGGAGGAAGTGGCGGTAGAAGGAACCGGTGTCGGCCACCCCGGCGACGAACCCGACCGGGCGCCACACCCCGTCGGCGACCAGCACCACGGCGTCGGTCGACGCCACCAACGCCGTGTACAGCCGCTCCATGACCCCGGCACCGAGGGCAGGGAGGAACCCGGTCTCGATGGCCTCGGCGTGGAGCCGGGCGAGATGGGGGACGTCGGACTGGGTGGCCGGCCTGATGACCGGCTCTCCGGTCGTGGGAGCGGCGGCCAGCACCGCTCCGACGCCCTTGCGCCGGGCGACGGCGTGGTATGTGGAGTAGACGGTGTGGACGACCTCGTCCTCGTCGAACTCGGCCCGGGCCTTCGCCCGGCTGGCCTCGCCCATCGCCCGGCGTGCCGTCGGGTCCTCGCCGATGGCTTCGATGACCCGGGCCAGAACGGTGGCGTCTCCCACCGGGACGAGGCGGCCGTTGACCCCGTCGTCGACGACCTGCCGGCAGCCGCGGATGTCGGTGGCGACGACCGGTAGGCCCATGGCGGCAGCCTCCATGGCCGCCCGGGGGAAGCCCTCCCGGTGCGAGGCGAGCACGAAGACGTCCATGGCGGCGTACCACTGCTCGACGTCGGTCCGCATGCCGAGCAGCCGCATCCCGGCGCGCTCGGCTCGGGCGGCGAATTCGGGACCGAGGGCGTCGGGCTTCTCCGGGTCGTCGGGGCCGATGGCCACCACGACGTAGTGATCGGGCAGGGTCTCCGCCGCCTCCACCAACTCGGGGTAGCCCTTCTCGGCGACCAGCCGGCCGACCGAACCGACGACGATGTCGTCGGGCCCGGCGCCGATCTCGGCGCGTGCCCGCTCCCGCTCGGCGGCGCCGAAACGCGTCGGGGTCGAACCGGGCCAGGTCGACGCCGTTTCCCAGCAGGGCGCTGCGGTGGCGGCGGGTGATGTGGTAGCGGGTCATCAGCTCGAGGTCCTCGACGCTCTGCACGAGCTCGGCGTCGGAGAAGCGCGAGGCGACGCCCTCGGTGAGGTAGACCGCCGCCCGCTTCGCCGTCGGGTCGTCGTCGGTGGCGTACAGCCCGTGGACGGTGTTGACCACGATGGGTACCCCGGCGAGCCGGCCGAGGACCCTGCCGTAGAGGCCAGGCTTGGGGTTGTGGGTGTGGAGGATGTCGACCTTCTCGTCCCTGAGGATGCGCCACAGGTCGCGGGCGGCGCCCAGGTCGCTCCGCAGGCTCCATCCCCGCGACGAGGTGGGGAGCGGGATGTGCCGGATACCGGCCGCCTCCAACTCGGCGACATACGGGCCGGGGGCGCTGATCCCGATCGCCTCCCATCCGAATCGGGCGGCGGCGGTGAGCTGCGGCATCACCAGGTAGCGGAGGCTCAGGTCGATGGTGGTGAGGTGGGCGACCTTCACCGGCCGGCGGTGCGCGGTCATCCGGCCACCTCGTCCCCATGGCCGGCGCCACCGGCGTCGACCTCGTCGGTGAGCAGCTCGTGGTAGCGGTCGACGGCGACGTCGAGGCGGAAGCGGTCATGGGCACGCTTGCCGCGGCCCGCTCCCCCATCTCGGCGAGTCGCCTCCGGTCGGCGCCGAGCGGCAACCAGGGCGTCCACCGCCCCGTCCGCATCCCCCGGGAGCCAGGACGGCTCCGGTTACGCCGTCGGCGACCGCCTCGGCGGACCCGCCCACGCCGTACACGACCGATGGCACCCCGGCGGCCGCCGCCTCCAGCACGGCGCCGGGAAGACCCTCGGACCTCGAGGTCTGCAACAGGACGTCGGCCCAGGCGAGATGGGGGACGACGTCGGCCACCGATCCCAGCAGGGTGACCCGGTCGCCGATGCCGGCGGTGTCGACGGCGGCGGCGACCTCGGCGGCGAGGGGACCGTCGCCGGCCATGCGAAGCTCGACCGGTCCTGAGGCGGCGACCCGGGCGACGACACCCACCGCGGCCACCGGGTCCTTCTCGGGCGAGAGCGCTCCGACCACGACGATCCGCAGCTCATCGCCCCTCGGTTCCCGGGAGACGGAGAAGAAGCGGTCGGGAACCCCGGTCGGGGCGATCCTCACCTTCGCCGGGTCGACCCCGAGCGCGTCGACCAGCGGGGTGGCGGTGGCGGCGGACACCGAGAACACCCGGTCGGCGCCGGCGAGCACGAGGCCGCGCAACCGGGCATGCCGCCTGGAGCGGATCCAGAACATCGGGTCGCCGATGCTGGCCACCACCAGCCGGGGACGGCGGCGCATGGTGCGCACCGCCACCGTCGAGTACTGCACGGACGGGCCGCCGTAGGCGAGCACGATGTCCGGCCGCCACGTGGCAAGCCGCCGCCGAAGCCCGGTCACGACACCACCGGTCGAGCTTGCCCAGGGCCTCGGGAGCCACCGCGCCCACCAGCTCGGCGTCTACCCGGGGAGGCACATCGCTGCCGCTGAGGGCGAGCAGCCGGACCTCCCAGCCCCGCTCGCCGAGCCCGGTGGCAAGCGTCTCGCCGAACACCTCGGCACCCCGCCGCCGATCGCTGGATACGACCACGACGAGACGGGGACGGCGAGACGACATTTCCGGGGTCACCGGTTTCTTTCTGGCCAAGGACGAGCCCCCCGGTCGGCAAGAGTCAGCGCGGCGAGGCTAGTAGGAGCCTGCCCGGACGGCGTGAGGGGCGAGACCCGCCGGCCTAGCGGGTCGGGGGTTGGGGGGTCACCCGTCGGGTCTCACGGCGAGCTCTGTCGCGCTCGCCTCGCCGGCCGGCGATGTGCGCAGCCACTTCCTGCGCAAGGACATCCGGGCTGGCGCGTGGGACTCCGAGCTCGTTGCGCAGTGCGTCGTACACAGCGCGGGTCGGCCGGTTTCTTCGCCGGTGAGGCCCTCGGCGATCATGAAGACGACAAGGCTGTTGAGTCTGTTGAGCTCTCTCACGGAGAAGTCGCCGCAGCTTCACGAGCCGGCCGATCTCGGCGGACGGCAGCGCCGCCAGCTTCACGAGTGGCCGATCTCGGCGGACGGCAGCGCCGCCAGCTTCACGAGCCGGCGATCTCGGCGGACGGCAGCGCCGCCAGCTTCATGAGCTGGCCGATCTCAGCGGAAGGCAGGGCCGCCAGCTTGCTAAGGCTGGCGGACGGAAGGCGCGGCCAGCCTGCTGAGGCTGGCCGGCGAAAGGGCGGCCAGCTCCTTCAGGTTGGCCAGCTCGGCTTCTGTGAACATCCTGAACTCCTCCATCGCTAGGCACTCGTCGACCAGTTCTCGTGTGATCGTCTGTCGCGCCGATTGGTTGATCCCGACATGCAAATGATCGGTGTGAGGGTGATCCTCGGTGTATTCGCGCTCGACAGCGCTTCCGCCTCCGATGACACGTCTGTTGAAGATGACGATCTGTATGCCGAGCGCCTCTTCGTTGGCGACGAAGAAGTCGAAGATGCGGCGCCCGCGCACCAAATCTATGCCGTGGGAAGGAAGAGGGAAGAAATCGATGGCTCCGCACTCGCAGTGCTCCGACCACTTCTTGTCACAGCGGGCCTTGTCTCGCGAGACCTGCGCATCCTTGAGTTCGATGCCGAAGTGCGCTGCCGCACCTTCCCTGATCGCCTTCACCCCCGGGGGAATGACGGTCGTGAAAACGAAGGTATGTGGATCCATATGGTCCGAACGACATGATGCGCCTCCTGGCGGCTCACCATCCTACGAAACGTCAATAAGCCTTGCTGGCAGAAGTTGTCACGAGCTCGAGGTCGACCACGGGTACCTGCCGACCGGGAACATCCGGCGGGCAAGCGGTTCTTGTCACAGCGGTCTGGTATAACGAACGTATGTTCGATACAACGTCAGACACCGCCGATACCCGCACCGCCGCGGCCCGGGTCGAGGCCTGGGAACAGGAACTGGTCGGGTTCGAAACCGAGATCACCCGACGCGGGCCCGCCAGGTCCAACTGCTCCGCAAGCTGGACCGCCACCAGGTGGATGCCGGGGCGGGGATGCGCACCATGGGCGACTGGGTGTCCGCCCACCTCGACGTGTCCTTCCAGACCGCCAACCGGTTGTGGCAACTGGCCAGAGCCGGCGAACGAGCGATCGACGCCCTGATGGCGGATGGTCGCTGCGGCCTGGACCGGGCCGCCGTGCTGGTCAAACTCCACGCCGCCGACGTAAACTAAGGACCAGCTGGGTGACGCCACCGCCTCCCGGTTCTCACTGGGACGCCTCTACGGGTTGCTGGACCGGGTCCGGTCCTTCACCGCCGGCGAAGAACGGAATGTGTTCGCGCACCGGTACCTGGTGATCCAACCCTCCCTCGACGACGCCGCCTACAAACTATGGGGGCTCCTCCCCGGCGTCGACGGGCAGGTCGTCGACAGCCGCCTTGCACCAGCGCGAAACCGGGCTCCCCGTGCTCCCCGGTGAAGGCAACGGGCAGGGGCAACGCCGCGCCGACGCCCTCACCGCCATCTGCCTCGACACCCTCACCGCGACACACCATCAGACAGGGGACATTGACCGGCGCCGGGCGGTGACCGTCGCCGAAGTGTTCGTCGACGCCGGCCTCGCCATCCGAAGACGGTGGCGAATCCGGTGCCACCCTGCCGTCCGGGGTCAAGGTCGGGCCCAACACCCTCACCGAGATCCTCTGCGGCGGGAAGGTCCGGGTCATCGCCACCAACGGGCTCCACCCCGTCGGCTACACCGACCGCACCGACATGATACCCCCGGCGGTCATACGCTTCGTGCAATGGCGCGACATGGGTCAATGCTCCATCGAAGGCTGCCACAGCCGCTACCGAATCCAACCCCACCACATCCTCGAACGCCACCAAGGCGGGAGCCACCATCCGGAGAACATGGTCAGCCTGTGCTGGTACCACCACCACGTCGCCATCCACCAACTCGGCTACACCATCGACCCCGACTCACCCACCCACCGCAGGAAACTGCTCTCCCCCCGCCAACCCACCGGCCCACCCCTCCGCGACACCATCACCCGAAACCAGCGAGTCCCACCGCCGCCGCCGCCTGACCGACCCGGTAGCCCGGCTGCCTGGCCGGTGGGCTCGACCCAGCCTCGGATCACGAGCGACGGTCAGTCGACCGGCTGGAAGTAGTTCCGCTGGCGGAAGTTGGCGATCCGGATGCCGATTCCCTGGCCCTCTTCGTCGGCATGGCGGAAGTGGATCCCGGACCACACCCGAGCGTCGATGACCTCGTCGATCGCCTCGGAGAACCGGTCGAAGGTCCGGACGGTGCCCGAGGCGTTGCTCAAGGCGCCGAAGGTCATCCGGTCGGTGCCGAAGAACTGCTGCAGAGTGCTGACGATGGACCCGCTCACCCCCGAGTGCCCTGAGGGATACTCGGGGAACGGCTGAGTTGCCAGGAGCGGGAGCCAATCCGGGTCGGCGACGGTGGCAGGGTTGCCGTCCGTGTCGGCCTCCCGGATGGCGGTGATCGGCCGCCAGAACCCGTGGATCCCCTTGTCGTACCACACCGCGATGGCGGCGTCGGCGGCGGAAACCCCAGCATGGCGAACAACCGGGCGTTGTCGACGATCCCCAGGCCGGCCGAGGCGGAGATGTCGTGGAACAGCCGGTTCCACAGGTTGGGCGCCTGCTCGGACCAGTACACGGCCGCGTCGCTCTGGTCGGCGGTGCGGGTCGTCGATGTCAATGAGCCGACGTCCTGGACTTCGTTCACATCGGCGCGTAATGGGCGCCGGTCAACGGCAACGGGCCATCGGTACCGAACCGCGCCACGTCGGGAACCAGGAACGGCTTGACGTCCTTCACCCAGGCGCCCGGATCGTTGATGAAGAGAGGCAGCACCGGACGCCACTCCCCCCGCTCGGAGCCGACCGGGAACCCGGGCGGTCCGAACCGCCCGTCGCCGGTGCGGGCAGCGACCATGGCCGCCGCAGCCGCTTCGCCGACCCTGATGCCACCGTTCTCGGCACGACCGTCGGCGATGGCGGCCAGGGAGTCGGCCAGATGGCCGTCGAGGGTCGCCTGTTGGGCCGGAAGGAGATGAACCAGCACCCCGTGCGCCGCCGTCGCCACTGCGGCCGCCTTCGAGAACCACGGCCGGGCGGCCGGGGCGACGAGGTACGGTTCGAAACCGCCGTCGATGGCGTTGACCGCGTCGTAGACCGCACCCTGCACCATCGCCATGTGAAGGAGGGCCACATGCGACGACTGCGCGGCGGTGACGAAGGCGGCGGTGGCGATCTCGTTCCAGACGATCACCGCATCGGCGCGGGGCGCCTCGGCTACGGCACCGACCGAGGCCGGCGGTAGGGCCAACCCGGCCGCCAGTGCGGCCGTCGCCATGATGCCCGCCAGGCGACGCCGGCGTCGCCATGTGATCTGAGGCTCCATCTCGGTACTCCCTCGCTGTGGTGCTCATACCGTCTATGCCCAGCACCCACCCCTTCGTGACAGGTTTCTTCCACTTCTTGCCGGAAAGCTTGTGTGAGCCGCCACTGCCGGGAATGTTCCCGGCGCCGTTAGCCTTCCCGTGGAGATGCCGATCGACGACCTGTACCGCGAGGTCATCCTCGACCATTACCGCAACCCGCGGCGGCGCGGGCGGCTCAACCACGACGCCGTCCACGCAGAGGGGACCAACCCGTCGTGTGGCGACTCGTTCTCGCTGGACGTGCTGTTCGGCGATGGGGTGATCGCCGACATCGCCACCCAGGGCCAGGGATGCTCGATCTCGCAGGCCTCGGGGTCGATGATGGCCGACGCCGTCGTCGGGCTGAGCTCCGACGAGGTACGCGACCTCGCCGCCCGGTTCAAGGCGATGATGTCGATCACCGCAGACACGGCCGCGGATGACGGCACCGCAGGTGGGCTCGACCCGGACCGACCCGGCGCCGCCCTGGGCGACCTCGAGGCCCTCCAGGGCGTGCGCAAGTTCCCGGTGCGGATACGGTGCGCCGACCTCGCCTGGGTAACGCTCGAAGACGCCCTCGCCCAGTGGGAAGCTGCGTCTTCGAGCTGACCCGCCGGACACGCCTCAGTCGACGATCGCCGCCCCTGGTCATCCGCTCCAGGTCGAGCAGCTCGGTGACCTGCTCCCGGGTGAGCCAGCCCTTCTCCACGACGACGTCCCCCACGTTGCGTCCGGTGGCGAAGGCCTCCTTGGCCGCCTCGGCTCCCTTGTCGTAGCCGATGTGGGGGTTGAGGGCGGTGACCACGATGATGTTGGCCTCGGCCAGCGCCCGGGCACGCGCCACGTCGGCTTCGATGCCCATCCACGCACCGTGCGGCGAGCGTGTCGGCGGCGGCGGCGAGCAGCCCGATCGACTGGAGCAGGTTGTGGGCCATCACCGGCATCATCACGTTGAGCTCGAAGTTGCCGTTGGCCCCGGCCCAGGTGATCGCGGTGTCGTTGCCGATGACCTGGGCGGCCACCTGCATCATCATCTCGGCCATCACCGGGTTGACCTTGCCCGGCATGATCGACGAGCCGGGTTGCAGCGACGGCAGCCGGATCTCGGCGATCCCGGTGCGGGGGCCGCTGCCCAGCCAGCGCAGGTCGTTGGCGATCTTGAACAGCGACTGCGGCCACCGTCTTCAGCGCCCCGGAGGCCTTGACCGCGGCGTCCTTGGCGCCCTGCGCCTCGAAGTGGTCGTCGGCCTCGCGCAGCGGGTAGCCGGTGATGCCGGCCATGTCGGCGATGACCGCGGCGGCGAAACCGTCGGGAGCGTTGAGGCCGGTCCCACCGCGGTCCCGCCGAGCGCCAGCTCCTCGAGCTCGGGCAGCACCTTGGTGAGCCGGGTCGCCCCCTTGCGGACCTGGGTGGCGTATCCGCCGAACTCCTGGCCGAGGGTGACCGGGGTGGCGTCCATGAGGTGCGTCCTCCCCGACTTGACCACCCCGGCGAACTCCTCGGCCTTGGCGGCCAGGGCGTCGCCGAGGCGCCCCAGTGCGGGGAGGAGGTCCTCGGTGATGGCGGCGACGGCGGCGAGGTGGATGGCGGTCGGGATGACGTCGTTGGACGACTGGCCGAAGTTGACCTCGTCGTTGGGATGGACCGTTCGACGCACCGTCGAGCAGTTCGTTGGCCCGCCCGGCGATCACCTCGTTGGCGTTGGTGTTGGTCGACGTTCCCGACCCGGTCTGGAAGATGTCCAGCGGGAACTGGTCGTCGAGCGCGCCCGTCCCGCACCTCGTCGGCGGCAGCGGCGATGGCCTCCGCCTTGGCGGCGGGCAGATGGCCCGCCGGACCGGCGATCCGGGCCGCCGACCCCTTGACCAGGCCGAGTGCCCAGATGAACCGGCGGGGGAAGCGGATGCCCGAGATGGGGAAGTTCTCCACGGCGCGTTGGGTGGAGGCCCCGTAGTACGCCCCGTCCGGTACCGAGACCTCGCCCATCGAGTCACGTTCGATTCGCACCTTGTCAGCTCCTTCGGGTCACGGCGAGGATACGTCAGTCTGGTCTCGGGCACGTGTCGACCTTCGCTAGCGCAGCACTCAAAGCCGGCGCGGCGGCAGGCGCGGGATACCGATCCCGGTGAGGCGCTCGACCAGGTATGCGGCGTAGAACTGCTTGTCGTCGAAAGGGGTCAGGGTTGTCGGGTCGCGGACGAAGACATGACCCGGCCGCACGTGGTCGTAGTGGGTGTGCCACCCGTGGGCCAGCCCCTCGGGTGACCAGCGCGACTTCCGTTCGGCGAAGACCTTCTGCTCGCCATGCTCCTGGCTGCGGATCGGGTAGTGCTTGAGTAGGAACTTGTATGGGTAGACCCGCCGCCCGCGGAAGACGACGTCGTGGCCCCCGGAGCGGTGCCGGACCTTGCGGCCGCTCCATGCCTTGACCTGCCGGAACATCCCCGGCCGACGGGGGAACTCGAACCAACGCAGCTCGGCCTCTACGTCGGCATCCCCGGTCGGGTCGAAGCCGTTGTCGATGGGGTGGAACTCGACAACGCTGTGGTCGACGGCGGTGAACCCTGATCTATCGACGTGGTGGAGCGCATCCACCAGCCGTCCGCCGGGCCACGGGCTGCGCCTGCGCTCGTCGGCGTCGAGATAGATACACCAATCCGCTTGGCGACTGTTCGCCACCTCCCAGATCCGATCCAGGTAGGGCCGGCCGGTCGTAACTGTCGCTTGGGGCGTCGGGCGGCCACCGCTCGGCGGTGACCGACCCGAGCCCGTCATCTGTTCTACACGCTCGTAGGTGCCGTCGGTCGACCAGTTGTCGATCACGTGCACGGCCAGGCCATCATCGAGCAAGGCCTGGACACAGGACCTGGCCACGTCGACCTCGTTGTACATGGCGACGACAGCCAGGGCTCGGAACGATGCCGGTGCCGGCCCCGGCAACCCGCTGCGGTCGATGATCGCCAGCACGGCGCCGGGCCGGGTCCGTCGGTCTCGGTCGTGGTGCCCCGTCCACAGGCTCGTCGTCCACGCAGAGGATACGATCTCGGAGGGCTGGACCCCTCCCCGTCAGCCGTGCCTGCCCAGGGCGATGCGCACCGCGGCGGGGACGATCTCGGTCACGTCGCCTTCGATGCGCAGGCTGACCAGCGGGTGCGTGTCGTGCTCGGTGGCGCCCTGGTTGACGATGGCGTAGGGGGCGCCCCGGGAGGCGGCGAGCAGGGGGATGTCCGCCGCCGGGTACACCACCAGGGTCGAGCCCAGCGCCACCACCAGGTCGCTGCGCTCGGCGGCGGCGGTCGCCCGCGCCAGGTCGGCACGGTCGAGGCTCTGCCCGAAGCTGATGGTGGCCGATTTGAGGATGCCGCCGCAGTGGCAGGTCGGGGACTCGCCGGTGGCGGCGAAGGCGGCGAAGTGCGGCTGTGGCTCGGTGCGTTCGCCGCAGGTCTGGCAGGCGACGAGGCGCCCGGTGCCGTGGATCTCGACCAGCCGGCTCGGGGAGGTCCCGGCGGCGGCGTGGAGGCCGTCGACGTTCTGGGTGACCACCGCCTCGACCTTGCCCGCCCGCTCCAACTCGACCACGGCGTGGTGGGTGGCGTTGGGTCGTACCGCGGCGAAGCGCTCCCACCCTTCCATCTTCTGCTGCCACGACCGCCGCCTGGCATCGGCGGAACGCATGAACTCCCCGTACTCGACCGGTCGGTCGGTGTTCCACACACCCTGGGGACCCCGGTAGTCGGGGATGCCGCTCGCCGTGGAGACCCCGGCGCCGGTGAAGACCAGGATGCGGGTCGCCGGTTCGAGCAACGACGCCAGCCGCTCGACCTCGGGGACGACCATCCTCAGGCCCCGGTCGCCGCCGCCGTCGACCACACCACGATCAGCACCGCGGCCACGGTGACGCCGAGCATCAGCCACCGGGCCGCCAGCCACCATCGTCCCGCACCGGCAACGGCGACGGCGGCGGCGAGCGGCTCGGCTCCGTAGGCGAGCCGGCGCATCGCCCGCTCCCGGTCGCTGCCCCACCCCGAGGCGGCACTCGCACCGGAGCCGGTGGCACCCTCGGTCATCAGCCGGTCGGTCCGGGCCTGGAGCGGCCGGGTCAGCCACACCAGGAGGACCATCACCGCCACTCCCCCGATGACCACGCCCCAACCGGTGGACAGCACCAGTACGGCGAGGCCGGCGAGCCAGCCGAGCCACAGCCGGCCCACCTCGCCGAGGTAGGCGCGGGCGTCGGCGGCCGTGCTGAAACCCCAGGTGTCGCCGTCCATCACCGGCGACGGTAGCGGACCCGCCGGCGGCTCCCCGGCGACGGCGGGGAGGGTCATCGGGAGATCAGGGTCCTGGGACTAACCTCGGCGCCGGTCCCGATCATCGTGGAGGATCACTACCGGGGACCGCGCTTGTCGCCAACCCCGGATGGAACGCCAGTGCCCACCGAGATCATCATCGCCGGCTTCCATCGCAGCGGCACCTCGATGGTGACCCAGCTCCTCCACACGGCCGGCCTGTTCGTCGGCGACGACCTTCTCGGCAGCGGTGCCCTCGAACCCCTATGGCCACTTCGAGGACCGCGAGATCGTCAAGCTCCACGACCGGATCCTTCACGACAACGGGCTCACCTGGCAGACCGCCCGGCCGTTGACCCCCCGCATCAGCCCCACCCGGTGGCGGGAGGCGGCTCGGCTCATCACCGAGCGCCACATCGCCAGGGACGTCTGGGGGTTCAAGGACCCCAGGGCGTGCCTCTTCCTCGGCATGTGGAAGCACCTCCTCCCGGCCGCCAAGGTCCTGGTGGTGTTCCGGTCGGCGGTCGACTCCGCCTACTCGCTCGAACGGCGCCACTCCGCCCAGTACTTCGAAGGCGAGGGCCCGGAGGAGAACCATCTCCGATTCTGGAGGGAGCCCGACCTGGCGCTGCGGATGTGGATCGAGCACAACGAGGCCGTGCTGCGGATCGCCGACCGCTACCCGGACGATTGCATCGCCGTCTCGTTCGACACCGTCACCTCCGGGTATCCCCCTGGTGCGAATGGTCAACGAGCGGTGGGGGCTCGAACTGGATTCGGTGGCGACCCACCGGGTCTTCGACCCGACGGTCACCAGCTCGCGGACCTACCCGATGACGGTGTCCGACCCCGGCCCTGGTCGATGTCGCCATGGCGCACGTGGGACCGGCTGAGGCGACCTGGAGCGACGGACGGTCCTCGACCGGGAGCCGATCCGTGCGGCGTGAGCACTTCGTCCCCGACCCTGGCGTGGCCGACCTCCGCATGGAGAACGACCTGCTGAAGTACGAGCTGGTCCATCTCCAGGCCCGGCTCGCCTCGCTCGAAGAGCTGCTGGCCGAGCGTCCCGAGCTCGAGGCGGAGAAGCTGGCGAGGCTCAGGGCGGCGGAGAAGGACCTCGTGTGGCTGCTCCGCAAGCTCAACTCGCCTCCCCTCGGGTTCATCGCCCGATCCCGAGCCGGGTTCCGCAGCCTGTGGGAGCGCTGGATCGGGCCCGAGGAGTGAGCTCCCTGGTCACCGTGGAGACCCCGACCGGGGTGTACGTGGCATCGGAGGGCGATCTCATCACCCGCCAGCTGCTCGAGTTCGGTGCCCACGCCGGCGGGGAATTGGGTCTGCTCGAGCGCCGTGCTCCGTCCCGGCGACGTCGTCCTCGACGTCGGGGCCCACATCGGCACCTTCGCCATCCCGCTGGCCCGGGTGGTGGGCATCGACGGGGTCGTGGTCTGCTTCGAACCGGTGCCGGCAACGGCCCGCCTGCTCGACGCCAATGTGGAGCTCAACGGGCTTGGGGCGGATCATCACCACCCGCCGCCGGGCGGTCGCCGCCGACGAGGCCCGCTACCGGGTGGTGGACGCCGATCCGGACAACACGGGCGCTCGCTTTCTCGAGCCGGCGTCCCGGGGGATGGTCACCGCGGTCGGCCTCGACGGCTGGCTGGAGCGGAACCAATGGGTGGCCAGGGTCGACCTGCTCAAGATCGACACCGAGGGGATGGAGCTGGACGTGCTGGCCGGCGCCTCGGCGACACTGGCCGAGCACTCCCCGATGGTCTACGCCGAGATCTCCGGCGACCAACTCGGGCGCACCGGGGCTTCGGTCGGCGGACATCGAGGAGACCCTGGCCGGGGCGGGGTACCGGTTCTACCGCAACGTCGGGGATCGACACGGCTCACCCGGCCGGGTTCCGGCTGGTGGAGGTCGGCTCGCTGGTGGACGACGAGCTGTTCGACGTGCTGGCGGTGGCCGAGAGCCACCGGGCAAGGGTCGAGCCCTTGGTGGCGCCTTGAGGACTGCTCACGCCGAGGCGGCGCCTGTACCCGTCGTGTTCGCCGGGCGGTTCCCCGTCGAGGACCCCGGGGCCCCGGTCATCACCGAGGCACTCCCCCGCGCCATCCGGCCGGTCGACCCGTCCCACTGGGTGATCGTCGACCCGGTGGCCTTTCCCTACGAGGCGATGGGCGAGCGCCACTGGGACGCGCCGGTTTCGGTGATCCTCCCTCCCGACCTGGGCGGTGAAGGCCTGATCGCCGTGCTCGGCGGGCCCCTCCTCAGCCGGCTCACCCCGTTCGACGTCGTGGTCTCACCTCCGTGGCTGTGGAAGGAGGTGCGGCAGGCCTTCGCCCTCGCCGAGACCCAGTGGCGGCCGCCGCGGAGCCGCACCGACCTGGTGGTGCGCGACCTGGTGGCGGCGGCGGAGCGCGCCGACATGCTCGCCGGCCTGCTCACCGGCTCCCAGACCCCCGACGACAGCGTGCGGATGCTGTCGAAGTGGGATGTCCGCAGCCGCCGGCCCAAGGGCCGGTACCAGGCCGAGGTGGTGATGCTCCAGCCGATGCTGCGTCGGGCGCTGGCGGCGGTGCCTCCGGGCCGGAGCCGGGCGACCATCGAGTTCTCCGATGACGTCCATGGGTTCGTGTCCGTCGTCGGGCGGACCGCAGCCGAGACGCTGGTTGCGCGCCACGACCCCGCCGTCGGGGCGCACGCCGCCATGGCCTACCCGGACTTCGCCGTCGGGTCGCCCGAGGTCGCCGGGTCGCTCCGGCTACGACCGGAGCACGCCGACCTGGCGGTGGGCCTCATCGAGCAACCGGACGCCACCTCGGTCGAGTTCCTGGGGGCGGTGTGGGCCGGGCTCCGCGTTGGCGGTTCGATGGTGGTCGTGCTGCGGGCCGAGCGCCGGCACCTGGACCCTCGACCGGCTCACCCGCCTGGTGCTCGACGTCGCCGCCGGCCAGGCGGTGCTCACCGAGGTGGGCGGGGCCCGGGATCCGGGCTCGGGCCGGGCGAGCTTCGGCGCTCTTCGCCTTCACCAAGATCGGAGCCCCCCAGACATGGTGATCCCGGGATGGTGAGCAGGCGCGTCTTCGTCGTCTCCAACGACGTGACCCCCGGGCTCGGTGTGCCCGCCGCCGCCCCCGGGCTGCGGGCGTTCGGGCTGGCCGAAGGCCTGCGCGCCCACGGCTACGAGGTCGAGACCCTGGTCCCGGCGTCCCTGCTCGAGCAGCTGTGGGCCAACCCGGCGTCCCCGCCGCCGGTCCAGCCGGGGACGGTGGCGCTTGGCGCCGACAACCTGGCGGCCTACCTGGCCACCCGCCAACCCGCCACCGTGGTGATGACCAACAGCAACAAGGTGCGGGATCTCGAGGCCGCCCCCGGGCTCCGCTACATCTTCGACTTCTTCGCCCCGAAGATGCTCGAGCTGGCCTACCAGTTCGGCGAGGATCACCCCGGCGACGAGCTGCGCCAGCTCAGGGCGCGCAAGATCGAGGCGCTCGAGCTGGCCGATGCCATCGCCGTCAACGGGCCCAAGAAGCAGGGCTACGTACTCGGTTGGCTGATGCAGACCGGGCACGACCCTCGCCGGTTCCCGGTCGAGGTGGTGAACATGGCGGTGCCCGGCTCGAGCACCGGGGGCGAACCGACGGCGCACTGCGATACGCCATCGCCGGCTACCTCCAGGGATGGAGCATCCCCGGGCCGTGGCTGGGGGTGGTGGGCGAGCACATCGCCGCCCACGAGGACACTTCGCTGGACATCCTGCTGCACGCCCACTGGGGCCAGGCAAGGGCGGGCCTGCAGGTGCCGGCTCTGGCCGAGCTGCTCGACCTGCCCAACGTGCGATCCCACCCGGTGATGCGGTACGGCGAGTTCCAGGAGCTGCTGTCCGGCGTGGACGTCGCCATCGACCTGTTCGATCACAGCCTGGAGCGGGAGTACGCCATGGTGACCCGCACCGTGGTCGCCCTGGCCTGCGGGGTGCCGGTGATCCACCCGTCCTTCACCGAGGTGTCCCCGTTCATCGAGGCGTACGACGCCGGGTGGCTGCACGCCGCCGAGGAGGTGGCCGACGTTGCCCGACCTGCTGCGGTCGATCACCCGCGAGCAGGCGGCGGCCAAGTCGGCCAATGCCGTCACGGCTGTGGGACGAGGTGTTCGAGCCGAGGCATGCCACCGAGCCGCTGGTCCGCCTCGTCGAGGCGGTGTGGGCGGAGCGATGAGCGGGCAGCCGGCACCGGGGGCATCGACGGCCGCAGGACCCGCCAGGCGAATGGTGTTCCTCACCCCCACCTGGCTCCCGGCAGGCGGCGTGGTCAAGATCCTGGACTACGTCACCCACGCCCGGTCGATGGGCTTCGCCGTCGACCTCCACGGTCCCACGCCGTTCTCGCCCGATCTGCCGGTGTTCGCCATCGAGCGCTTCGCCACCCTGGCCAACGACCCGGGGACGGCCTTCCATCCGGCTTCCGGATCGGCCTCGACCAGGCCGACTACTGCTTCTTCTCCTGGCCGACCCACGCCGAGAACGTGCTGCCGGTGATCGGCCCGTGGCACGACCCCCGCCAGGTCATCCTGATCGTGCAGAACGTGCGCTGGGCCAACCCCGGTTTCGTCGATGGCAGGGCGATCCGTGTGCTGGCGGCCCCGATGGCCCGCATCGCCGTCACCCACCAGGTGGCCGACGCCATCGAGGGCCTGGTCGACCGCACCTTCCCGACGAAGGTGATCGTCGAGGGCCACGACTGGCCGTACTTCTCCAAGGAACGGGTGGGGGTCTCGACCGCCCGCTCCGGGTCGGTTACACCACGTGGAAGTCGCAGGTGGGCGTGACGGTCGAGGAGCTGCTCGACGACGACCCCGGCTTCGAGTTCCGGTCGATCCGCGCCACCGCCACCTGGCCGGAGATCCGCCGGCTGTACCACTGGTGCGACGTGTTCCTCGGGTGCCCGCTCGTCCGAGGAGGGCTTCTATCTCGCCGGGTTGGAGGCGATGGCGGCCGGCTGCCTGGTGGTGATGCCCGACGTCGGTGGCAACCGGGCCTACGCCGACTTCGGGACCAACTGCCTCGAGGTCCCCTTCGAGGACGCCGCCGCCTACGTCGCCGCCCTGCAGGACCTGGCGGCGGCGGCGCCCGACGACGTCGGGAAGATGCGGGCCGCCGGGTACGCCGTCCTGGCCGACCACACCCTCGAGCGGGAGCGTGACGAGTTCGCCGAGTTCGTGGCCGAGCTCGACCGGCAGATGGGCATCTGAGGCCATCCCGCGGTGCCGCTCGGGCCGTCGTCAGCCGGACGTCGATTCGCTGCAGTTGCCCGGTCGGTGCCGGCGCCGGTGACGTGGAACAACTCGATGCGGTTGGGGCCGTCGACGAAGTGGGCCGGGTTCATCATCACCATCAGGTAGAACGCCTCGTCGCCCTCAACGGTGTAGGTGATGCTGACCGCGGTGACGGTGCCGTTGAGCGCCACCGCCACCACCTCCCCTGCTTCGGCGTCGGGGCCCGACAGCCGGATCCTGGTCACCGCAGGGAGCCCGTCGGCGGCGGCATCGACGTCCTCGTAGTCGGCGGCGTTGAGGACGGAGGCGACCCACCGCTCGTCGGCGGGGGCGGCGCGAGGGAGGTCACCGCGTTGCCGAGGAGCGACGGCCTGACCCGGCGGGGCGAGCCCGAAGGCTCCGTCGGGCCCGAAGCTTCCTGATGCGGCGCCTGGCGAGGGCGGTGACGTCGTCGAACGGGCTCGGGTAGACGACCGGGGTCGGTGTTTCCGCTGACAGGGACGTAGGTCCGGGTGGGGCGTGGCGGGCGATCCGGATCGCTCGAGCGGGATGCCCTCGGCGTCCCAGCCCAGGTCCGCCCCGACCATGGCGGCGATCGTGGGCACCACGTCGGTGACCAGCGCCGGGTAGTCGTCGACCACCCCGGCGATCTGGCCGGGCGCCTTCACGATCAGCGGCACTGCGGCGATGTCCGGGAATGGTCCCTTCGACGAGCCGCCGCCGGTTGCCCAGCCCGGGCCTGATCCCGATGCCGTGGTCGGCGGTCACCACCACGATCGCCTCGTCGTAGATCCCGGCCTCTTCGAGCCGGGCCATCACCTGGCCGACGATGTGGTCGGCGTACTGGACCTGGGCGAGATGGCGTTGGTGGGACTGGGTCACCGCCCACCGGTCCTCCGACCAACCGGGGTCGACGAACGAGTTCTCCACCATGAGGTAGGGAGGTAGGCCCGCCCATCGGGCAGGTAGGCCCACGGGGTGTGGGGCAGCATGAAGTGGCCGAAGTAGAGCGGGGGACGTTCCGCCGCCGGCTCGATCAGGTCGAGGAACGCTTCCACATGGATGCGGCGGTCGCCCTCGACGGCGTCGCCGAAACGGTCGCGGAGGTCGAACCCGGTCCAGTTCTGGTCGATCGGCGGCAGCAGGCCGGCGGCGACGCCGTCGGGCAGGAACACGTGGCCCGCCACCACCTGCAGGTCCGACCAGAGGAGCCGCCACCGTTGCCCGGCGGGCATCCGGTCGCCGATGGGGTCCCCGCACCATTCCGTCGGGCACAGGTCGGTCACCGGCTCCACCACCCGCAGGTCATAGCCGCCGGCCGCCCAGGAGAACAGGTTGTCGGGGTGGTCGGCGAAGGTGGGCAGCGAGCCGTCGGCGGCGGTGGTCCCGGTGAGCAGCGCAGGGACGGCATAGGTGGTGTGGCTGGCCACCGTGGTCGTGTCCCGGTACCAGGTTCCCTCGGCGGCCAGCCTGGCCAGGTTGGGGTACGGGCCCGGATTGGATCTGGCCATCGCCGTCGATCAGCGACGCCAGCGGCAGCTCGTCGAACACCAGCATCACGATCGGCGGGGCGTCGTCGGGGAACTCCACCGCCGAGGCGGTCGGAGGCTCCGACGGCAGCACCAGCGCCGAGGCGCGGGAGCCGAGGAGGAACAACCCGACGACGACCAGCGGCACCACGACGCCGACCCGCAACACCCAGCGCAGATTGGCGAACCGGTGGTAGGCGTACACGACACCCGAGCCGGCGGCGAGGGCGATCGCCCCATATCCCCACCAGGGCAGGCCGTCGAGCGGGCTGGCCTTCACGATGACCACGGCGATCGTCCCGCCGAGCAGCCCCAGGACGACCGCATGGACCACCCGCCCGGCCCGGTGGTCGACCCGGTCGACCAGGGCCACCAACCCGCCCAGCAGCAGCGGGATCACGACGGCGACGACCAAGGCGATCGCCACGATGTCGGCGCCGCCCACCCGGTGGGCGACGAAGAACTCCGGGTTCCGCCCCAGCAGGTCGAGCAACGGGAGCGCCACCGCCACCGAGTAGAGCGTGACGCAGGACGCGATCAGGTCGGCGGTGCCCAGGCGGGCGGGACCAGAATTCGACATGGCCGTGGTCACGGAGCGGTCTTCGGACGCCGGTTATGCAGGTTCGTCGACGGGACGTCGGAAGTGGTCGTAGCCGGTCGCCTCCAGCTCCTCGGCCAGCTCGGAGCCGCCGGAGCGGACGATCTGGCCCCGCACCATGACGTGGATGCGATCGATGCGAAGGTAGCGGAGGATGCGGGAGTAGTGGGTGATGATCAGGACGCCGATCCGGTCGCTGCGCAGGCCCTCCACCAGCTCGGCCACCTCGCGCACCGCATCGATGTCGAGCCCGGAATCGATCTCGTCGAGCACCGCCACCTTGGGCTCGGCCACGGCGAGCTGGAACATCTCGGACCGCTTCTTCTCCCCACCCGACAGCCCGTCGTTGACCGCCCGGTCGAGGAAGTCCTCCACCCGCATCGCCGCCGCCGCCACCGCCACTCGTGACGCCGCCTCCTCGGGATCGGGGGCGACCGCGGCCATCTCGAGGATGAGCTCGTCGAGGCTGACCCCGGGGACCACCACCGGGTACTGGAACGCCTCGAACAGGCCGGCACGGGCCCGCTCGTGCACCGGCAGCCCGAGGATGTCCCGGCCGTCGACCTTCGCCGTGCCGGTGACGGTGTACTCGTCCTTGCCCATCAGGGCGTGGGTCAGCGTCGACTTCCCCGAGCCGTTGGGGCCCATGAGGGCGTGGACCTCGCCGAAGGGGACGGCGAGGTCGATCCCGCGCAGGATCTGCAGGTCGCCGAGGTCGGCGCGCAGACCCTCCACCATCAGGGCGTCGGTCATCCCGCCACCCCTTGGGCGACCACGTCCTCGATGGTGACGTAGACGTCCCCGTCGACCACCTCGACGGCGTACACCGGCACCGGCCGGGTGGCGGGGAGCGTCTGCGGCGTCCCGGTGGCCAGGTCGAACGCCGACCCGTGGCGGGGGCACTCGACCTCGCCGTCGAAGATCTCGCCCTCCGACAGCGAAGCCTCGGCGTGGCTGCACCGGTCGCCGATGGCGTACACCGCGTCGCCGACGCGGAACATGGCGATGCGATGCTCGCCGATCTCCACCCGCAGTCCCGCGCCCTTCGGGGAACTCGTCGAAGGGGGCGACCTTGAACGACCCGGTCACACCCGGCCCTCCTCCTGGGCGGTGACGTACTTGGCGTTGACCCACTCCCGCACCGCGTCGGTGACCTCGGGGTGGGGGAACCGGGTGAGCGCCTGCTCGAAGAAGCCCCGCACCTGGAGCCGGTCGGCCTGGCTGCGGTCGAGCCCGCGGCTCATCAGGTAGTAGCGCTGCTCCTCGTCGAGCGGCCCCACCGACGACCCGTGGCCACACTTGACGTCGTTGGCCAGGATCTCCAGGTTGGGGACCGACTGGGCGGCGGCGCCCTCGGAGAGGATCAGGTTGCGGTTGGTCTGGTAGGCGTCGGTGCGCTGGGCGCCCTCGTCGATGCGGATCAGCCCGGTGAACACGGAGAGCGCCCGGTCCTCGACGGCGCCCTTGAGGAACATGTCCGAGCGGGTGTCGAGCCCGGCGTGGTGCATGAAGTAGCGGTAGTCCATCACCTGGTCGCCGTCGCCGAAGTAGGTGCCGACGACGTTCGCGGACGAGCCCCTGCCCTCGAGGTCGACCATCAGGTGGAGCCGGGCCAGCCTGCCCCCGAGCCCGGCCTCGGCCAACGCCAGCGTGGCGTCGCGGTCGACGGTGGCGCGCAGCGCGCCGACCTGGCGCAGCCGCGGGCCGAGGTGCTGGATGATCGAGAGCTTGACCAGCGAGGCGGGACCGGCCGCCACCTGGATGAGGGGGACGGTGATCGGCGTCGACGTCCTCGGACGTGATGTCGACCACCACCGACGCCTGGGCGTTCTCGCGCGGCGACCACCGCCACGGTCGGGTAGCTGATCGACCCTGGCGGTGGCGGTGTGGAGCCGGACCAGCACCGGGCCGGCGACCACGCCGGCGGCGACGTCGACCAGGGCGCCGTCGCCGCCGAAGGCGGCGTGCCCGGCGACGAAGACGTCGGTGTCCGCGGCCAGGGAGGGTGCGAACAGCGTGTCCAGCCCGGGGTGGCCCGAGGCGATCGCGTCTGCCAGTCGGAGGACGGTGACTCCGTCGGTGACGGGGGTCGCCGTCAGGTCGACCTCGGCGGCGATCCCGTCGACGACCACCATGCCGGGAGCGGCGGCGAGGAACTCACCGGGACCGGGCAGCGGGCCGGGCTCGTCGACCAGGCGGTAGTCGGCGAGATCGAAGTCGAGGTCGACGTACTTCCACAGCTCGTCCTTGCTCGACGGCAGCGTCCCGGCCCTCGACCCTCCCTAGGGCGTCCCGGCGCGCCTCGGCACGCCACGCCGGCTCGCCGGCCGTGGCGCGGGCGACCGCCGCGGTGTCCAGTGGTGTCACGGAGCGTCCTGTGCTGCCTGGGGGACCGCGCCCAGGATACCGCTGCTCGCCCGGAGCCTCGCGAACCCGGACGACTTCCCCTCCTGCCGGCGGTGGCCTGCCCCTAACGGGGAATGCTGACCGCGCTCTCGCAGGAGGCCCGGGTGTCGACCCCGGCGCCGCCGTTGCAGAAGTCGCTCCCCCCGCCCCCGTTGAGGTCGTCGCCACCGGCGTTGCCGAAGAGGTCGTCGGCGCCGTTCTGACCGTTGAGATCGTCGGCACCCGCCCCGCCCTCGAGCAGGTCGGCACCGATCCCGGCGTTGACCACGTCGGCGCCACCCTGGCCGAAGAGGTCGTCGGTGCCGGCGCCTCCGTTGAGCGTGTCGTTGCCGTTGCCGCCGCAGACGACGTCGTTGCCGTTGGTGCCCACCACCGTGTCGGCACCGCTCCCGGCGAGGATGACGTCACGGCCACCGGTGCCGAGGAAGGTCTCGCCGGTGCTGCGGCCGATGACGGTGGCGACGACCCCGTCGCACTTGTCCTGGGAGCCCGGGTTGTTGTCGACGACGAGGGCGAAGCCCTGGGGGCCCATCGGGACGTTGGTTCCGATGATGCGAACCGTCCACGAGCCCGCCGCCGGGGTCTTGAGGAACACGTTCTCGACGTTGTTGAGCGCGTCGGCGGTCCCTCCGGTGGTCGACCAGCCTCCGGAGAAGACGTTGCCCCGGTAGATGGTGCCGGTGGGCGACTCGACCTCGAGGTTGAGGTTGTTGACCAGGTTGGTGGCAGCCGACGCGGTGGACGGGAAGTCGGTCCACGCCAGCGTCACCTTCAGCGCTCGGCCGGCCACCGCGGTGTACGTGTACTCGACCATGTCGCCGGTGCCGAGGGCGTCATCCTCCGTGTTCTCGAAGTCCCGGTGCTGCAGCGACCCGTCGGTGGCGGCGTCGACGTCGATCCGGCCCCAGCCCTCGTGGTCGTTGGGGATGGGGAAGTCGTTGTCGTTGGCCCCGTCGTTGTTCTCGTCGAGCAGGTCGTAGGCGGTGTTGATCAGCGTCGCCTTCACCAGCGCCGCGGTGGCGGTGGGGTTGCCGATCGCGGTGTAGTAGTCCCGCACCACGGCGGCGGCGCCGGCGGCGATGGGGTTCGACATCGAGGTGCCGCCCATGTACTTGTAGTCGATGTTGTACGGCACCCCCCACCCGTCGTACTGGGCCAGCCCGTTCTGCGGGTTGGTCGGCCGTGTCGTAGTTGTACTGGTACATGTCCGAGTAGCCGGACAGGATCCAGGTGCCCGGGGCGACCACGTCCGGCTTGATCCGGCCGTCGTCGGTGGGGCCCCGCGGCGAGAACGCCGCCATCTGCTGGGTGTTGCCCGCCGAGCGGTCGGTGGACACCGGCGCCGCCGGGAAGTCGGCGGGCCAGGCGGTGCCGTAGGTGAAGATGTCGTTCTGGGTGCCCTGGTGCAGGTGCCGTCGTGGTCGGCCGCCTCGGCGCACGGTGTAGCCGCCGGTGCCGGGCGTTCTCGCTAGGCCCCCACGGTGAGGACGTTCTTGGCGGTGGCCGGCGCGCCGATGGAGTCGTTGTCGACCACCCCGTTGGCGTTGGCGTCGATGCCCGGCGTTGCCCGCCGAGAAGGTGACGGCATGTCCGCGGGAAGTCCCAGATGAAGCTCGTCGGCGTTGGCGCTGTCGAGCGGTGTAGTCGCCGGCGACGTCCGACCCCCACGAGTTGGAGTGGATGCGCGCGCCGGCGTTGTAGGCCTGTCGAACAGGTCGTAGGCGGTCGGGGAGCCCGGGCAGGAAGTAGCCGTTCGCGCGAAGCCCGCACGCCCCGAAGAGGGTGGCGAAGTCCTCGACCGACTGGAACACCAGGTCGGCGCCGGGGGCGCTGCCCTTGCCCACCCCGGCGCCGTTGCCGTCGCCCACCGCCGAAAGCGCGGTGTGGGTGCCGTGGCCGGAGTCGACGTCCTGCGCGCCGTCGTGGGTGACCGTGGCGCAGTCGGGATGTTCGCGCCGGGCCAGTCGTTGATGGCGGTGATGCGCGAGCTGGGGATGTCGGTGTGGGCGCCCGCCTGGGTGCCGTCGCCCAGGCCGGTGTCGGCCACCGCCACCGTCTGGCTCGAGCCGTCGTAGCCGTTGGCGTTGGCCGCCGCCGTGCCGCTGATGACCCCGGCGCCGTACTCGTTGTGCTTCTCGCGGAAGGTGAAGTTCTCGATCCAGGCCACCTCGGCCAGCTCGGCGAGGGGAGTGACCTCGGCGGCGGTGCCCGCCACCAGCATCAGGTCGCCCGATGGCGTCGTCGGCTCCAGCCCGGCGTCGTCGAGGCCCTGGACGACGACGTCCTGGTCGACGCCCGGGATGCATCAGGACCCGGTACAGCCCCTCGGGAGCGAGGTCGTCGGCCAGCTTGTCCTCCGCCTCGACGGCCACCACGTCGGTGACCGCACCGAGGTCGGCGACCTCCTCGACCCCGTCGGGCTCCACTCGGACCAGGTAGGCGAAGTCGGGGGCGTAGCCGAGCACCTCGGCCCCGGCGGCGGCGAGCTCGTCCTGGGACTCCTCGCTGATCGGCCCGTCCATCTGGACGACGTAGTAGGCGCGGCCATCCTCGTCGACCTGGGGGGCGGCATCGTCCTGCGCCGAGCCGGCGCTCGCCGTGGTCACCACCAAACCGGCGAGCAATGCCAACACCACCACGATGCGCGAGATCGAAGTCCTCATCGTTCCCCCTACTCCTCCACTATGAGGTGCTGCAAGTCGCCCGGGACGTTACCCGTGCGTCGCGGTCCCGCGAGCAATCGGTCACCGACCCCGGTCAGGGGACGCTGGTGATGGTCTCGCAGTGGAAGTCGGCGGTGTCGGTGCCGATGCCGCCGTTGCAGGCATCACGGCCGGTGCCGCCCAGCATGTCGTCGTTGCCGATACCGCCGTTCAGCGTGTCGTTGTGGGCGTTGCCCCGCATGGCGTCGCCCCCTCCTCCGCCGTAGAGCTTGTCGATGCCGGGGCCGCCCGTCAGGTCGTCCTTGCCGGCCAGACCGAAGATCAAGTCGTGGCCACCGCCACCGTCGAGGTCGTTGGAGCCGCGGTGCCGGTGAGCGTGTCGGAGTGCTCGTCGGACCCCGGTGATGCTCTCCACCGTGAAGATGGTGTCGGCGCCGTGGCCGCCACTGGCATTGCCCGTGTCGAGGTTGACCACCACGCTGTCCGGGGCGCTCGCGTAGATGGACTTCGTCGGTGCCGAGTGCCGCCCTTGAGCGTGTCGGCGCCCAGGTCGCCGGTCAGTTTGTCGTCGCCGGCGCCGCCTTCGAGGGTGTCGGCCAGGGTGCCACCGTCGAGTGTGTCGTTATCGCCGCCGCCTTTGAGCGTGTCGGCGCCGGCCCCGCCGGTGATGTCGTCGTCGTCGCCGCCACCGTCGACCCAGTCCGCGCCGTTGCCGGCGGTGATGGTGTCGTTGCCGGCGCCTCCGCAGATGGTGTCGCCGCCGCCCTGCCCGTCGATGGTGTCGTTGCCGCCGAGGCCGACGATGACGTCGGCACCCGTCGTCCCGTTGATGGTCTCACCGGACGCCGGTTCCCTCGATGGTCGCCGTCTTGCCATTGCACTTCACCGCTGCCGAGGCGGGCGCCACCGTGGTGGCGAGCCCCAGGACGAGAACCAGGACGATCAGAACCGCCCTCTTGACCGTATGCATCAGATCGATCCCCCGTAGTCCCGGAATCGCCCCACCTGGACCTGCGGGGCTGGTGCCCAGAAAGTAGCAAGGTCCCGGCGTTGAGCCAACCTCGACATCGAAAAAGGGCGCGTCAGGCCCATGCTCCGCGCCGCGCGGCGAGTTGGCACAGTTCCCGGGGGCCGGCTTAGGGTCACGCCGGCCAGGCAGCCGACCCTCCTCGCAGGCGTCGGCGCCGGCCACGTCGACGGCGACCTGCCAGGAGTCGCCCACCGAGCCCGAACGACGGGCACAACACCTGATCCGGCTGCGCCACCCGTGGGGAACCTTCGGGCGCGAGCGCGCAGCCATCGATCGAAAGAGGCCAGGACCATGCGAAGAACTCTGCTCGCGCTCGCCGCCGTCGCCACGCTGATCCCGTTGGCGGCGCCCCCGGCGCGGGCCGCCCAGGGCACGCTCACCTGCTTTCCCCTGGCCCCCGCCGACATCCGCTACGACAACACCTGGGGAGCGGCCCGCTCCGGTGGCCGTGGCCACCAGGGCACCGACATCATGGCGCCCAAGCAGACCGTGGTGATGGCGGTGGCCGGCGGCGTGGTGGAGACGCTGGACACCGCCTCCGGCGCCGGCTACTACGTCCGCCTGGTCCACCCCGGGGGCTGGGAGACCTGGTACATGCACCTCGACAACGACAGCCCGGGCACCGACGACGGGTCCGGCGGCGCCGCCACCGCCTATGCCGAGGGTCTCGAGGTGGGCGACCGGGTCGTCGCCGGGCAGGTGATCGGCTACGTCGGCGACTCGGGCAATGCCGAGTGGACCGGCTCCCACCTCCACTTCGAGCTCCACGTCGGCGGTGGCCCGATCGAACCCCGTATGACGCCGTGCTCGAGGCCGAGGAGCGCATCGAGCTGCTCCGCCGGCTCGCCGAGCCCGAGCTGCCCGAGGCGGTCTGCCGCCGGCGCCGACGGTGACGCGAGCTTCGATACCAGCGAGACGTTCGACATGCCGGCGCGGTCGACGCCGCCGACCGTGTCGACGCCGCCTGCCTCCACCCCTCTGTCCACCCGAACCGGGCGGTGACCGCCGCCCGCCGGGGAGCCGACCCCGGGACCCGGTGGACCCCGGTGGCGGTCCGGGTCAGCTAGGCGCCAGGTCGCGCCGGCGGAACCACGGCGAAGCCCACCGCGCCAGGGCGACGGCGACCGCCAGCAGGCCGCCGAGCAGCGCCCCGACCGGAACCGCGCCGCCGGGGCGGTCGGGACATGGGTGAACGGTGACAGGTCGAGGACCAGCTGGGGCAGGTCGAGCAGGGGCCCGAAGAGCCAGAGGAGCAGGACCCCGGCGAAGGCACCCCAGGAGAGGCCGAGGCCACCCGGGGCCACAGCCCGAAGACGGCCACGGCGACCGCGCGCCGACCACGGGTGGCCGGGGGTAGGCGCAGGGCGGCCGGCGCCAGCGCCCGCACCTGGCCGGCGATGTCGCCGACCACCAGGCCGTAGGTGACGGCGCTGGCCAGCCCCATCGCCCCCAGCAGCACGATCGCACCCCAGCGTGGCGACGAGGATGTGCCCAGCATCCACCGGGTGCCGGGCGACGCGCGTCGCCAGCACCGGCTCCAGTCGCCCGGACGCCTCCTCGGCCCGCATGCGGAGCACCGCCTGGACCAGATAGCCGGCGGCGGCGATGGCCGCGAACACGAAGGTGGCGGCGAAGTAGGCGTCGACCAGATCCCCGGTGCCGCCGAGCTGCTCGAACAGATCGGCGGCCGCCTCGTTGTCGCCGAGGAAGTCGTCCACCTCGTCGGCGGCTCCGCCGTAGGTGGCCCCGAGGACCAGCAGGACCGACCAGCCAGGCGAGTCGAGCACGCCCCGCTGCAGCCGCCAGGCCAGGCCGAGCGGGCTCGAGCAGCCGAGTCGAGCGCCGTCGCCGGGCCGGCCGGCGTCGCGCGCAGCCCGGCGCCCAGGTCCCGGTGGGCGGCGAGGGCGAACGCGAGTGCCGACCAGCAGCGCGGCGGCGAGCGCCACCACCCGGCGAGCACCCACCACTGGTCGAGGTCGTACGGCCGCGTCTGCTGCGCCCAGCCGATCGGCGACAGCCACGAGGGCCAGGCGCTGACCACCCTGGTCCCGGCGGCGACCACCTCACCGGCGGCATCGCCGACGGCTCTCAGCAGGAAGGCGACCCCGACCGCCGCCGCGGCCAGGCCGTTGGCGCCCCGCGCCGTCTCGGACACCTGGGCGGTGACCGCGGCGACGGCGGCGAAGGCGATCCCGAGTGCCGGCGATGGCGGCGCCGAACAGCAGCGAGCCGCTCGCCGGCAGGCCGATGGCGACCAGCACGCCCATCGACAGCGCCCGAGGACGCAGGTCGGCGCCGGCGACCACGAGCAGGGCGGCGGTGAGCGGAGCCAGGTGGCCGACCACCGCCGAGCCGATCAGCTCGGCGCGCCCGGTCTCCTCGTTCTGCCGGGTGTGGCGGACCACCGCCAGGGTGCTCATCAGCGCGGCCGCGACGGCGACGGCAGCAGCGCCTGGGCGGCCACGGTCGCCCCGAGGCTGGTCCCGACACCAGCCCGTTGGTCATCAACGCCACCGGGCTGTTGGCCGAGGCGACGGCGAGGGCCACCCGCTCCTCGCTCGGTCGGGTACAGCTCGACGCACGCTCGAGACGCTGCCGCCAGAGCGGCCGACCAGGGCGAGGAGCCAGATCGGCAGCTGGAGCGGTCGCGGCGGAGGGCGAGCCGGAGCGAGCCGGGCGGTGCCGGTGAACGCCGCTCATCGAGCCCAGGTCGGCCCGCTCCGGCTCGAGGGCCAGCTCGTCGCCGTAGTGGCGCAGGAACAGCTCCTCCAGGGTCGGCGGCGGCTGCGAAAGGTGACGCACCTCGAACGCCGACCAGGTGCGCGAGCACGGCGTCGATCGCGGGCGGTGTCGACGTCGAAGCGAGCCCGGGTGCCGTCGTCGGCCTCGACCAGGTCGTGCACGCCGGCAGCTCGGCCAACCCGGTGACCGGACGGGCGGTCTCCACGGTCATCGAGGTCCGGGTGAGGTGGCGCAGCTCGGCCAGGGTCCCCGACTCGACCGTGCGGCCGCGGCGGATGATGGTGACCCGGTCGCACAGCGCCTCGACCTGGGCGAGCACATGGCTCGACAGCAGCACGGTGCGCCCCGCCTCCCGGAGCTCGTGGACATGGTCCTGGAACACCGCCTCCATCAGCGGGTCGAACCCGGAGGTCGGCTCGTCGAAGAGGTAGAGCTCGACGTCGGAGGCGAGCGCGGCGACCACCGCCACCTTCTGCCGGTTCCCCTTCGAGTAGGCGCGGCACTTCTTGGTCGGGTCGAGGTCGAAGCGCTCGAGCAGCTGCGCCGCGCCTGCCCGGGTCGAGGCCGCCGCGGAGCGCCCCGAGCAGGTCGATCGCCTCGCCGCCGGTGAGGTTGGGCCACAGGTTGACGTCGCCGGGCACGTAGGCGAGCCGGCGGTGGAGGGCGACGGCGTCGCGCCATGGGTCGCCCCCGAGCAGCGTGGCCGTCGCCGCCGTCGGCGCGCAGCAGCCCGAGCAGGATGCGGAGCGTCGTGGTCTTGCCGGACCCGTTCGGGCCGAGGAACCCGTGCACCTCGCCGGGGGCGACCCCAGGTCGAGGCCGTCGAGTGCCCGGGTCGACCCGAAGCGCTTCTCCAGCCCGGCGACGCTGGCCACGGTCACGGCGCACGCTACCGGCAGGCTATCGCCCCCGCCGATCCTCACCCTGCGGGCAGGAAGCTGTTGTCGTAGAGCGTGTTGGCGCTCCAGATCATCCACCCCAGACCGCGCTGCTCCACCTCGCCCTGGACGGTGTTGATCTCCTCGGCGTTGAGCTGCCAGGTCTGGATCCACGGCCGGTAGATGGCGAAGCCCCGGTCCTTCTCGATGCCGGCGTCGAGCGCCATCGCCACGATCTCGGCGGCGTGCTCGTTGGGGTCGTCGAAGCCACCCCAGCCCCGGCCGTACGTGTAGGTGTAGACCATCGGGCTGAGCACGTCGACGGTCTGCGACAGCGGCTCGGGCTTCTGCCCGATGCCCTCGTCCCAGTCGCTGGTGAGCGTGATGGCGAAGATGTCGGCGGCCACGGCGCACCCCATCGGGTTGAGGCGCGAGTACGCCTCCCTGAGGAAGGCCCTGACGGTGGCGATCCGGTTGGGCTCGGCGTAGTCCCCGTCGGTGTCGGCGGTGGCCACGTCGCCGTCGGAGGGGAACCGGATGTAGTCGAACTGGATCTCGTCGAAGCCGAGCTCGCACGCCTCCACCGCCAGGTCGAGCGGGTACTCCCAGGCGTTGCGGTCGGTGGCGTCGAGCCAGTGGATCCCCTTGTCGTTGGTCCACAACCCGCCGTTCACCTCGTCGCGGATGGCGATGTCGGGCTGCGCCTGGGCCAGGAAGTTGTCCTGGAAGGTGGTGATCCGGGTGATCTTGTACAGCCCGTGGGCATCCATGTCGGCGATCACCTGCTCGACGTCGTAGAGGTGGCCGTTGTTGAGGGCGCCGATCTCCTCCACCAGCTCGACACCGGTCTCGTGGAAGACCCAGCCGGTCTCGTCCTTGGTGTCGATGATCAGCGCGTTCACCGCGGTGCCGTCCACCAGGTCGAGCAGCTCCGACCAGACCTCGGGGTCGGCGGCCTTGTCCCCACTGACCCGCAGGCCGCGGATCATGCGCGGCTCCATGGTGACCTCGACGGTCTCCGTCTCCCCGTCCCAGGGAGTGCTCGCCGGCTCCCACGCCGGTCGCTCGGCGGCCACGTCGCCGGCGAGGGCCCGGGGCATGGCGAAGCTGCCGTCTTCCTCGGTGCGGGTGGTCACGCCGTTCAGGGTGACGGTGGTGGCCGGGAGGCCGGTCCCGTCCGGGCCGACGACCTTCCCATTCAGGACACGGGGGTCGAGGGCGAGGGACAGGGCGCCGTCGGTCGCCTCGGGGTACGTCGAGATGGTCTGGCTCCCCGCCAGGAACCCGGGGGCGGCTACGACGAGCTGGATCGGCTCTTCGCGCCACTCGACCTCGACCTGCCCCTTCTCGTCGGCGATCAGCTGGGCGGACCCGGCGGTGACCTCGGCACCGGAGAGCACGGCGCCGTCGTCGGAGGCGGTCACCGTGACCGTCACCACCGGCGCCCCCGGCTCGGGATTGAGGGCGGCGTCGCTCATCACCAGCGCGGTGGGGGCGGCGCAGGCCGACACCACCAGCACGGCGGGCAGGGCGAGGAGGATCCGGCGACGCAACACGGTTGAGGTCGTTCCCTTTCGAACCAGCGTGTTCGGGGACGGCGACAGGGTAGTGAGACGGCGGGCGCAAGCGGTTGCATCACCGGCGCACCGGTATCGACGCGATTCCCATTGTCAGGCGCGGCAGGCGAGTGATAGTTTCGCGCTCAGGGAGACACCTATGTGGCGAAGGCTGCCGCTGCCCGGACGTGCTGAGCCGCTACCCGTCTCCGAACCTGATCGGTCGTGGGCGACCGCTGGGGGGACGGGTGACCAAGCTCGCCAGGAACGCCTCCGCCGGCGACCTCATCGGGCAGTACCTCGACGAGGTGTCCAACCACCCTCTCCTCGACGCCGAGGACGAGGTGCGCCTTGCCCGGGCGATCGAGCGGGGCCGGTGGGCGGCGGGCGCCCTGAAGGTCGGCGGCCCCGACCTCTCGTTCGACGAACGGTGCACCTTGGAGCGGGAGCTGTCGGAAGGGGCAGAGGCGAAGGCCGAGTTCATCGCCTCCAACCTGCGGCTGGTGGTGTCGATCGCCAAGCGGTACACCGGCCGCGGGCTCGAGCTGCTCGACCTCATCCAGGAGGGCAACCTGGGGCTGATCCGGGCCGTGGAGAAGTTCGACTGGCGCAAAGGGTTCAAGTTCTCCACGTACGCCACCTGGTGGATCCGCCAGGCGATCACCCGGGGGTTGGGCAACAGCGGCCGCACCATCCGGCTCCCGGTGCACATGGTCGACGTGGTGCGCACCGTCCAGGAGACCGAGATGTCGCTGGCCGAGGCCCACCACCGGTCGCCGACCGCAGCCGAGATCTCCGAGGTGAGCGGGCTCGACATCGACAAGGTCCGGGTGGCGCTGTCGGCCCCGGTCGACTGCGTCTCGCTCGACCGCCCGGTTGGGCGACGACGGGGAGACCGCCCTCGGCGACCTCATCGTCGACGACCAGGCCGCCGACCCGTTCGCCACCGTGTTCGAGACGGTGCGGCGCGACGAGCTGCTCGCCGTGCTGGCGCTGCTCGATACCCAGGAGGGAAGGGTGGTGCGGCTCCGGTTCGGTCTGGAGGGCAACGGCCCACGGACCCTCACCGAGGTGGGAGCCATCGTCGGCCTCACCCGTGAGCGCGTCCGCCAGATCGAGATGGCCGCCCTCGCCAAGCTGCGCCACCCCAGCTTCGCCCACGCCTCCACCGACCTCTACTGAGCTCCTGAAACGGCGAACCTGAGGTCCTCGCCTATCGGAGCGATAGGTAATCGCCTGAAGTTCGGCGGATGCGCCGGGTCAGAAGAGCCGGAGCGCCGGCGAGTCGACGCCGCGGAGCGCGTCGTAGTCGACCTCCGACCCAGCCGATGCCGCGGTCGTCGGCGAGCCGCGTGCCTGGGGTTTCACCATGCTGGGCGCACAGGAGGCCCCGCACCGGCGCCAGCCGCCGGTCCCGGTCGAGGAAGTCGACGTAGCGCGCCAGCTGCTCGACGCCGTCGATGTCGCCGCGGCGCTTGACCTCGACCGCCACCGTGGAGCCGTCCACCGCCCGGCACAGCAGGTCGACCGGGCCGATCGGTGTCGGGTACTCCCGCCGGATGAGGGTCATGCCGTCCTCGATCGCCCCCGGGATGCTCGGCCAGCAGCCGCTGCAGGTCCGCCTCGACACCGTCCTTGGTCAGGCCCGGGTCGTCGCCCAGATCGAGTGAGTGGTCGAACTCGACGGCACCGAACGTGATGGTGAGCCGCTCGCCCTTCGGGTTGGTGACCACCCACCGGTCGCCCTCGTCGAGCAGGTGGTTGGGGGCGTTCATCCAGTTGAGCGGCTTGTAGGCGCCACCGTCGGCGTGGACGGCGACGCACCCGTCGGCCTTCACCATGACCAGCCGGGTGGCCATGGGGAGGTGGGCGGAAGCCGGCCCTCGTAGTCGACGGTGCACTCGGCGACGACGATGCGCATCGGCGGCGGAGCGTACCTTCCCGGCTGCCCTCGATCTCCGAACTTCAGGCGATCACCTGATCGCTCCGATGGGCCAGAGCCTCAGGTTCGGCGGTTTCGCCCGGTTGTAGCCTCTGTGCCCATGTCGATCTCCGCCGTCGAGCCGCTGCGCGTCCCTCAGTTCCGGGCGCTGTGGATCGCCTCGGTGGTGTCCAACATCGGGTCCTTCCTGCAGTCGGTGGCGGCCGGCTGGCTGATGCTGGAGCTGACCGGATCGACCTTGTGGGTGGCGGCGATGTCGGCCACCACCACCCTCCCCCTGCTGTTCCTCGCCCTCCACGCCGGCGCCCTGGCCGACGTGCTCGACCGTCGCAAGCTGCTGCTCGGCGCCCAGACGGTGATGGGGATCGCCGCTCTCTCGATGGCGGTGCTCAACATGCTCGGGCTCCTCGAGGCGCCGTCCCTACTGGCGTTGGGCCTGCTCCTGGGCACGGGTATGGCCTTCAATCTGCCCGCCTGGCAGGCCATGGTGCCCGACCTGGTGCCCCGCGGCATGGTGGCCAGCGCAGTGGCGCTCAACTCGGTGGCGTTCAACGTGGCCCGTGCGGTGGGCCCGGCGCTGGGCGGGCTGGTCGTCGCCCTGTGGGGCCCGTCGACGGCGTTCGGGCTCAACGCACTCAGCTACATCGGAATCATCGGGGTGATCCTGTCACTGGGCGGTGCCTTCCGCGCCGGGGAGACCGCCACCGTGAGCAGTGCCGTGGCCGCCGGGCTCCGCTTCGCCCGCTACACCCCGGTGTTCCGGACCCTGCTGTTGATCGCCGCCGGGTTCGCCGTCACCTCGGCGCCGATCCAGGCGATCCTGCCGAACTTCACCAGCGACGTCCTCGGCGGGAGCGAGGTCATGTACGGGGCCCTCCTCGGCGCCATGGGCGTCGGCGCCCTCGTCGGCGCCTTCACCAGGCCCCGGGTCGGTGGGGCGCTCGCCGGCCGCATGGTCCCGCTGTCGATGGTCGGGTTCAGCCTGTCGGGGGTCGGGGTCGGCATCGCCCGGACCCCGGTGCAGGCGGGTGCGGCGATGGCGGTGAGCGGCCTCTTCTGGGTGTGGACCCTGGCAACGCTGAACGCCACCGTGCAGCTGCTGGCACCCCCCTGGGTGCGGGGCCGGGCGATGAGCCTGTACATGCTCTCCTTCACCGGGATCCTCCCGCTGGGTGCGCTGCTCGCCGGCGTCATCGGGCTGACCATCGGCCCGGCCGCCACCATCGCCTGGATGTCCGGTGCCGGGCTGCTCATCGCGCTGGCCGCCACGCGGCTGCGGCTCCCGTCGCTGGCCGAGGTCGCCGAGATCGAGCACCAGGGCGACTTCACCCCGACCCCGCACCCTGTCGCCGTCTCCGGCACCCCGGTGCTGGTGGTCAACACCTGGGTGATCGCCGACGAGGACCTCGAGCCTTTCCTGGCGACGATGAACGAGCTGAGGCTGGTGCGGCTGCGGACCGGCGCCCTGCGGTGGCGTTTGTACCGCAATGTCGACGACGTCCACCGCATGTCGGAGCTGATGGTCCTCGGATCGTGGGAACAGCATCTCGCCCAGCACAACCGCCTCGACGCCGCCGCCACCGAGCTCATCTACCGCGCCCGGGCGTTCGACACCGCGGAAGGCCCGGTCACCATCCACCTCGCCGGGGTCGACGTGACCCACCTCGACGAACTCCCCGACTGGGAGGCGCTCACCCCGCTGGTGGACGGCGCCCGCGACCGGTCCGGGACGCTCGAGACCCGAGTAGGCATCTCGGCGCACCGGTCCGCGGCGCGTCACCCGCTCCCGGCTGACCGCCTGGTCAGCCGACGGCGCCGATCATCTGGAGCTCGATGAGCCGGTTGAGCTCGACGGCGTACTCCATCGGCAGCTCCCTGACGATCGGCTCGATGAACCCGGCGACGATCATCGACGTCGCCTCGGCCTCGGTCAGCCCGCGGCTCATCAGGTAGAACAGCTGCTCCTCGCCCACCTTGGACACCGTGGCCTCGTGCCCGATCTGGGTGCCGGACTCTTCGATCTCCATGTACGGGTAGGTGTCGGACCGGGAGTCCTCGTCGAGGATGAGCGCATCGCAACGGACGAAGGAGCGGGCTCTGTCGGCACCCGGTTCGACCCTCACCAGCCCCCGGTACCCCGCCCGGCCGCCGTCCTTGCAGATCGACTTCGAGGTGATCAGCGAGGTCGTGTCGGGGGCGACGTGGACCATCTTCGCCCCGGCGTCCTGGTGCTGGCCGGCGCCGGCGTAGGCGATCGACAGCACCTCGCCGTGGGCCCCCGGCTCCATCAGCCACACCGCCGGGTACTTCATGGTGAGCTTCGAGCCCAAGTTGCCGTCGATCCATTCCATGGTGGCGTTGCGGTAGGCGGCGGCCCGCTTGGTCACCAGGTTGTACACGTTGTTCGACCAGTTCTGGATGGTGGTGTAGCGGCAGCGGCCGCCCTCCTTCACCACGATCTCCACCACCGCCGAGTGCAACGAATCGCTGGAGTACACCGGCGCCGAGCAGCCTTCGACGTAGTGGCAGTAGGCACCCTCGTCGACGATGATCAGCGTCCGCTCGAACTGCCCCATGTTCTCGGCGTTGATCCGGAAGTAGGCCTGGAGCGGCTGGTCGACGTGCACCCCGGGCGGCACGTAGATGAACGACCCGCCGGACCACACGGCCGAGTTGAGGGCGGCGAACTTGTTGTCGTTGGGCGGGATGATCGTCCCGAAGTACTGCCTGACGATCTCGGGGTGTTCCCGCAACGCGGTGTCCATGTCGCAGAACAGGACCCCCATCGCTTCGAGATCGTCACGGTTTCGGTGGTAGACGACCTCACTCTCATACTGCGCGGTAACTCCGGCCAAGTACTTTCTCTCGGCCTCTGGTATGCCCAACTTCTCATAGGTGTTCTTGATGGACTCGGGGACCATGTCCCAGTCCTTGGTCAGCTCACCCGAAGGCTTGATGTAGTAGTAGATGTCGTCGAAGTCGATGTCGTCGAGGGCCCCACCCCCGCCCCACGTGGGCACCGGCTTGCGCAGGAAGCGCTGGTACGCCTTGAGCCGGAACTGGAGCATCCAATCGGGCTCGTTCTTCATCCGTGACATCTCGCGGATGATCTCTTCGTTCAGGCCCTTCTGCGGCTTGAAGGCGTAGTCCTCGGCATCCGACCAGCCGAGGGCGTACTTGCCCAGGTCGATGTCTACGGTGGACATGTCGGGCTCAACTCCTCGGGCGGCGTGGGGGAGACGCATGGTTTTCCACTACCGCCGTAGTGCGATTCTACTCGGTGCAACACCCGCGGACACCGGATCATGCCCGACGAACCGACGTGGCGCTCGAGAGTGACCGGCTCGCCGGGCAGGAGGTCGACTTCCAAGCCGAGCGTTTCATTCGGTGCACGGTGGCCAACGACCGATCATGCCCGGTCCACCGCCTGCGCGGCCGCTCCGGCGAGGAGCTCGCCGGCCCGTAACATCGATTCGGCGACGCCGAGCCGCCCGCCACCGAGCACCTGCACCGCGGCGAGACCGAGCGTCGCCACGGGATCGAAGCCAGGGGCCACCGACCCGGCCAGCCCAACCACGGGAACGCCGAGGGCGCCGGCGTGGCGGGCGACGGCGCCGACCACCTTGCCGGCGGCGGACTGGGCGTCGATTCGGCCCTCGGCGGTGATCACCAGGTCCGCACCGTCGATCGCCTCATCGAGCCCGACCGCCTTTGCCACCACCTCGGCGCCGGGCAGTAGCTCGGCCCCGGTCACCGCTGCCAACCCGCCGCCGGCGCCTCCGGCCGCACCGGCACCTGGTCTGTGGCGCACCGGAGGGCAACCGGCTGCCTCGAGGGCGTCGGCCAACCGGGTCAGCCCGGCGTCGAGGAGCGCGACGTCATTCGCCGTCGCACCTTTCTGCGGGCCGAACGAGGCGGCGGCGCCGGCTGGGCCGACCATCGGGTTGGTCACGTCGCACAACAGCGTCCACTGCACGTGCCGGAAGCCGTCGATCAGCCCGCCCAGGTCGACACGGTCGAGCCGGGCCAGCGACGCCGCCGCCCGGGGGCAGGTTCCGTCCCTCGGCATCGACGAACCGGGCGCCCAGCGAGGCGAGGGCACCGGCCCCGCCGTCGGTGCTCGCCGAGCCGCCCAGGCAAACCACCATTCGGCGGCGCCGTGTTCGATGGCATGGCGCAGCAGGATCCCGGTCCCCCTCGAGTCTGCCCCCAGCGGGTCGAGGGCGTCGGACACCAGGGGCAGACCTCCGGCAGCGGCGAGCTCGACCACGGCCCGTCCGTCCGGCGTCTGCAGGTATGCCGCCGTCAGGTGCCTGCCCAGCGGGTCGAGGGTGTCGACGGACAGGAGGGCGCCTCCCCACGCCGAGCGGAGCACGGCTACGGTCCCCTCCCCGCCGTCGGCCATGGGCACCTCGGCCACTTCTATCGAGGGATCGGCCCGGCGCACGCCGGCGCCGATGGCGGCGGCGGCGGCGAAGGCGTCGAGGCTCCCCTTCAGTGAATCGGGGGCGACCACCACCTTCGTCATCTCGGCCAGAGTATGAACCCCGTTGCCGTCGAACCTGAGGCTCCTACCTATCGGAGCGACACGTCAGAGCCTCAGGCTCGGGTGGCGGCTACGCCCACGGCGGCCGGCTCCTCGACGACGGCGGCGGGTTGCGGAGGCGAGGCCCGCAGCACCCAACAGGCGGCGACCACCTCGTCCCACGAGCGGAGCATCGACCTCACCCGGCGGCTCCCGGTCAGGCTCACGTGCTCCTCGGCGAGACGGCGCAAGGTCGCCGCGTCCTCCGAGCCGAGCCGTTGCGCCGCCGGCGCCGAGTCGGCCAGTCGCCCCCGTGCCGTGTGGTCCGGGTCCCACACGTAGACGACGCCGCCGGTCATGCCGGCGCCGACGTTCCGCCCGACGGGCCCGAGCAGGGCGACCACCCCACCGGTCATGTACTCGCAGGCGTGGTCGGAGGTGCCCTCGACGACGGCCGTCGCCCCGGAGTTGCGGACGGCGAACCGCTGCCCGACGCCGCCGGCGATGAACAGCCGCCCCCCGGTCGCACCGTAGAGGCAGGCGTTCCCTGCGCCGTGGGGAATGGCATCGGGGTCGGACACCTCGGGGACGACGACCACGGTCCCGCCGGCCATCCCTTTGGCCACGTAGTCGTTGGCGGTCCCTGCCAGCCGCATGGTCACCCCGGGCACCAGGAAGGCGCCGAGGCTCTGGCCGGCCGTCCCGGAGAGGCGGACCTCGAGCGAGCCGGGTGGCTCGGCATCGCCGACCATGGCCGCTACCTCACCGGCAAGGCGGGTGCCCACCGCCCGGTCGGTGTTCTCGATGGGGTACGCGAGCTGCACATGGCCCTTCACCGCCGCGATGCGGGCGGCCTCGACGGCCAGCTGGTCGCCCACCGGTGACCTGGCCACGGTGCGGAACGAGCGGTCGGTGCGGGCGGCCCGGTCGTCGCCGAAGTCGGCCCGGTCGAGCAGGGAGACGAACTCGGCCGCCACCGGGTGCTCCGGGTCGGCAGGGGCGAGGAGGTCGGCCCGGCCGATCACCTCGTCGAGCGAGCGGGCCCCCATCGCCGCCAGGTGGGTGCGGACGTCCTCGGCGATGTGCCTGAACAGCGAGATCACCTGCTCGACCGAGCCGGTGTACTTGGCTCTCAGGTCCTCGTCCTGGGTGGCGATGCCCGACCGGGCAGGTGTTCTCGTGGCAGCTGACGGACCATCTTGCAGCCGAGGGCGAGCAGTGGGACGGTGCCGAAACCGTAGCGGTCGGCGCCGAGCAGGGCGGCGATGAGGACGTCCCGGCCGGTGCGCAGCCCGCCGTCGGTCTCGACGGTGATGGTGTGGCGGAGCCCGTTGGCGACCAGGTGCTGGTGCGACTCGGCCAGCCCGAGCTCCCACGGCGAGCCGGCGTGCTTGATGGAGACCAACGGCGACGCCCCGGTGCCGCCGCCGTTGCCCGAGATGGTGACCACGTCCGCCAGCGCCTTGGCCACCCCGACGGAGATGGTGCCCACCCCGGGCCCGGACACCAGCTTCACCGACACCCGGGCGAGCGGGTGGAACACCTTGAGGTCGTGGATCAGCTCGGCGAGGTCCTCGATCGAGTAGATGTCGTGGTGGGGCGGCGGTGAGATGAGGGTCACCCCGGGCTCGGTGTGCCGGAGCCGGGCGATCTCCGGGGTCACCTTGTGCCCGGGGAGCTGGCCACCTTCGCCCGGCTTGGAGCCCTGGGCCATCTTGATCTGCAGCTCCTCGGCGGACGCCAGGTAGCCGGGGGTGACCCCGAACCGGCCACTCGCCACCTGCTTGATCGACGAGCTACGCGGCGTCCCGAACCGGGCAGGGTCCTCGCCACCCTCGCCCGAGTTGGACAGCCCTCCGAGGTAGTTCATCGCCTCGGCCAGCGTCTCGTGCGCCTCGGCGGACAGGGCGCCGAGGGACATCGCCGCCGTCGTGAAGCGGCGCATGACGAGGTCGACCGACTGCACCCCGTCGGTCGAGATGGGTGGACCGACCGGGCGGATCGCCAGCAGGTCGCGCAGCTCGAGCGGGCGCGGCCGGTCGCCCTCCACCGAGAGCCCTTGAAGGCCTCCCAGTGTCCCGGGTCGTCCTGGCGCACCGCCTTCTGCAGAGCCAGCACCGCCTTCGGGCCGTTGATGTGGGCGGCCCCGCCGCGGCGATGCTTGTAGTAGCCGCCGGGCTCCTGCTCGCCGTCGGCGAACGTGGCGTGGCGGGCCTCGGTGTCGGCGGCGATCCGGTCGAATCCGGCCCCACCCACCCGCCGCGACACGAAGCGGAATGCCGGCTCGCAGACCTCGCCATCGAGCCCGATGGCCTCGAAGAGCTCGCTGCCCCGGTACGAGGCGATGGTGCAGATGCCCATCTTCGACATGATCTTGAGCAGCCCCTTCTCGAGGGACGCCCGGTAGTTCTCCTGGGCCTCGACGGGCGAGACGGGGACCTCGCCCCGCACCGCCATCGCCCGAACCTCCTCGATGGCGAGGTACGGGTTGACCGCCGACGCCCCGAACCCGATGAGGCACGCCAGGTCGTGGGCGTCGCGCGGCTCGCCGGACACCGCCAGGATCGAGGCCCCCAACCGCAACCCGGAGGATCCCAGGCGGCGGTGGGCTGCGCCGACGGCCAGCGCCATCGGCACCGGTGCGTTGCGTGCGTCGACCTCGCGGTCGGACAGGATGACGACGGTCGCCCCCGCCCGGACCGCCGTCTCGACCCGATCACCGATGTCGACGAGGGCGCGCCGCAGCCCCTCCCCGCCGCTGCCGGCGGCGAACAGGACCGGGATCCACACCGCCCTGAACCAGGCATCGGTCGAGGCGCGGATCTTCTCGACCTCGGCGTCGCTGAGCACGCACGAAGGGAGCTCCATGAGGCGGGCCTGCTGGCGGGTCTCCTCGAGGACCGATCCCCGCCTGCCCACATAGGTCTGCAGCGACATCATCAGCCGCTCCCTGATGGGGTCCATGGGCGGGTTGGTCACCTGGGCGAAGGCCTGGTGGAAGTAGCGGGTGATCCGCTGCGGGGTGTCCGCCAGCACCGCCAGCCCGGTGTCGTTGCCCATCGACAGCACCGGCTCTTCTCCGACCGCCATCGGCTCCAGGATGAGACGGCGCTCCTCGGCGGTGTAGCCGAATACCCGGGCGAGCCGCGGCGGGTCGAACCGCTCGTCCTGCAACGGGTCGAAGGGATCGCTGACGTAGCTGGTCTCGGTGCTGATCCAGGCGGCGTACGGTGCCCGGGCGGCGAGCTCGCGCTTCACCTGGTCGGAGAAGGCGATGGCGCCCGTGACCAGGTCGACCCGCACCACCTCGCCGGGGCCGAGTTGCCCGGTGCGCTCGGCCTCGATCTCCTCGGCGGGGGCGATGCCGGCCTCGGAGGCGACGAGGATCACGTCGGGGGTCAGCGTCCACCGGGCGGGACGCAGCCCGTTGCGGTCGAGCCCGGCGATCACGTGCTTGCCGTCGGAAGCGGCGATGGCGGCCGGCCCGTCCCACGGCTCGGTGAGGAAGGCGTGGTACTCGTAGAAGGCGCGTAGCTCGGGATCGAGGTCCGGCACGTTCTCCCAGGCGGCCGGGATGAGCATCTCCTTGACGTGGGCGACGGTGCGCCCCGAGCGGACCAGCACCTCGAAGGCGTTGTCCAGGCTGGCCGAGTCGCTGCCCGCCATCGAGACCAGCGGGCGCAGCTCGTCGGTCCGGTCGCCCCACACCGCGTTGGACAGGTCCTCGCTCCGCGCCTCCATCCACGCCCGATTGGCCTTGATCGTGTTGATCTCGCCGTTGTGCGCCGACAGACGGTACGGCTGGGCCTGGGACCACGCCGGCTCGGTGTTGGTCGAGTAGCGCTGATGGAAGATGGCGAAGTCGGTCTCGAACGTCGGGTCCTTCAGGTCCCAGTAGAAGTCGTCGATTCGGGAGGCGGTGAACAAGCCCTTGTAGACCACGGTGCGGCACGAGCCGGACACCACGAAGGTGCCGTGGAGGCTCTCCGGCAGCGTGCGACGGACTCGTCGTCGCGCCAGGAACAGCCGTCGCTCGAACGAGTCCGCATCCTCGTCGTCGGAGGTGACCAGGGCCTGGGCGATCACCGGCATCGAGCCCCGCGCCGTCTCGGACAGCGCCATCGGCCCCACCGGCACCCTCCGCCACAGCAAGAGGTCGACACCCTCGTCGGCCAGGGTGGCGTTGATGTGGCCACGGGCCGCCTCGGTCTCGACCGGCGGCAGGAACACCATGAGGACACCGAGCGCCTCGGGAGCCGGGGCCGGGATCCCGGCCGCATCGAGCTCGCGGGCCAGCAGGCGATAGGGGACCCTGGTCATGATCCCGGCGCCGTCGCCGGTGCCGTCCGCCGAGCGGGCGCCCCGGTGGTCGAGGTTGTGGAGGCAGGTGACCGCGGTCCGCAGCAGGCGGTGGGTGGACCGGGCCCGGCGATCGGCGATGAACCCGACACCGCAGGCGTCCCTGACCTCTTCGGGGTCGACCAGGGGGAAGCGTCGGGCCACAGGCGCTCCTCGAGTTATGCGCATATCCTGATGAGTATGCAGTGACCTGGAGTGTACGACCTGAGCGCGCCGCCCCCAAACGTGATCCCGCCAACGCTGCCAGCACCGCCCGCCGGGGCGACCTGCGGCTGCCTACGCTGACCCGATGCCGGTGATCGTGATCGGCGCCGACACCCCGACCGGTCGCGCGGTGGTGGACGCCCTGCTCCCCCGCCGAGGGGAGGTGCGCGCCTTCGTGTCCGACCCGACGGAGGGGGCGGCGCTCAGGGAGCGCGGGGTCAAGGTCGCCGTCGGCGACGTCTCAGACGGATCCCACATCGGCGGCGCCGCCACCAGGGCATTCTGCGCCGTCGCCGTGGTCGCTGCCGCCGCCGACGACCGGGAGCGGTCGTTCGCCGGTGATCCCCAGTCCGTGCTCGACGCCTGGAGCGAAGGGTTGATCGATGCCGGGGTGGCGCGGATCATCGTGGTCGAGGTCCCCGGGGTGGAGGCCAGGCTCACCGCTGCCGGCGCCGTCGAGTTGGTCACGGTGGGCGGTGACCTCGCCACTGCCGAGATCGCCGCCGAGGTGCGCCGGCTCGAGGCGCTGGACCGCCTGTGACCAGGCGCATCGTCTCGTTGCTGCCGTCCACGACCGAGATCCTCTTCGCCATCGGGGCCGGGGACCAGGTGGTCGGGGTCACCTTCGAGTGCGACTACCCCGACGAGGCCCGCACCAGACGGATCGTGTCGACCTCGGCGCTGCCCCCCGGGCTCGGCGCCGAGGAGATCGACCGCGTGGTCACCGAACGGGTCCGGGCCGGCGAGGACCTCTACCACCTCGACTCCGGGGCCCTCTCCGAGCTCGAACCCGACCTGGTGGTGACCCAGGACCTGTGCGCGGTGTGCGCCGTCGACGTCTCCGTGGTCGACGATGCCCTCGCCTACCTGGGCTGCACGGCCGACGTCCTCACCGTCGATCCGCACACCCTGGATGAGGTGCTCGCCTCGGTCGAAGCCCTCGGTTCGGTCACCGGACGTGAGCCGGCGGCGGCGGAGTTGGTGACCGGCGCCAGGCACCGGCTGGCCGCGGTGACGGCGGCGGTGGCCGGGCTCCGGCGGCGGCGCGCCCTGTTGCTGGAGTGGACCGAGCCTCCGTTCGCACCGGGCCACTGGATCCCGGAGATGATCATGGCCGCCGGCGGCGACCCGGTGCTGGGCACCGCCGGCGAGCAGTCGAGGCGGGTCACCTGGCCGGAGATCGACGCCACCGGGCCGGAGCTGGTCGTGGTGGCGCCGTGCGGCTACCACCTGGACGGGGCGACCGAGCTGGCCGAGGAGCTGGTCGCCGCCGGTCGGTTCGGCGACGGCGTCCCGGTCTGGGCGGTCGACGCCAACGCCTCCTTCGCCCGGCCCGGCCCGCGGCTGATCGACGGCATCGAAGCGCTGGCGGGCATCTTCCACCCCCAAGCCCGCGGGGGCCCCGACCCGCTGATGGCCCGCCGGATCGCCTGACGCCTCAGAACACCTCGGGGCACCAGGGAGCGGCGGCGGTCCGGAAGAGGTTGTCGAGTCTGGCGATCTCCGGCCGGGTGCCGGAGACGAGCCCGGCGCGGTGGAGCACCACCGCGCTCCGGCCGCCCAGGTAGAGGGCACCGAGCGTCCCGACATCCATGGCGACGTCCGGTTCGGCGGAGGTTGGGATGCAGGAGGCCACGCCCTCTTCGATCGCCAGCTCGTAGGTTCCGCTGTTCGACTCACGGGTGGGGTCGTCGACCCCGATCACCAGCCGGCCGTCGGCCTCGTAGGTGCGGGCAGCGAGGGCGGCGGGCACGTCGAGGAGCCGCAGCCAGAGCGAGTCGCTGATCTCCCGCTTCAACCGCCTCCGATCGGCGACCTCCCACACCAGCGGGTCGTCGGCCGGCTGCCGCCAGAGTCCCACATTGGGGAACAGGTCGATGTTGGCCAGGTAGTGCACCAGGGCCCGGCGCACCCCGGTGTCGGCGGCGAAGAGGGCCTGTGACGACACGGTCCCGTCGGGGTACTGCTCCCATTGGTGCTTGAGGCGATAGCTGACGTAGCCCACCCGCTCCCCGCCGCGCACCGCCACCGCGTGCCGGAGGGCGGACCGGCCGTGCCGGCGCGACGGCGAGTCGTGGAGGCTGTGGTGCTCCCACCAGGTGGCGGTCCGCGGGGACGTGCCCGGGCGGCGGGCCAGCCGCTCGAAGATCGACGGCAGCACGTCGATGGCGGCGCCGTCGTCGAGGAGCTCGACCGACACATCCTCCGGAGGTGGGATCACCACCTGGTCGCCGGGGAACTCGTAGCCGAGCTCGTCGGCGGCGCAGCCGAACCCGAACCGGCCGTAGATCGGTGTCTCCGACGCCCACAGCCCGGCGAGCGGGTCTCCGCGGTCGACGGCGATGTCGAGGTGCCGTTGCATCATGGACGCGCAGCACCCCTTGGCGCCGGTGAGTCGAGGCCACGGTGACGACGGTGGTGCCCGCCATCGGCACCAGGGCACCTCCGGGCAGATACACCAGGAGACTGAAGTCGCCGAGCGTGCCGACGATGCGGGCGCCGTCGAAGGCGACCACGGTGCGGTCCGCCGGAAGCACCGCCGCCAACGAGCGGCCGTCGGGATCGTCCTCGGGCGGGTCCTCGCCGAACCCGCGGTTGAGCGCCCGGTACATGGCGGGGAACTCGTCGTCGGTTACCGGCCGGATCTCGATGGCCATGGCGGTGGACCCTACCGGCCGTTCTCGGGCCCGGATGCGGCGGCTACCTTCCACCCACCGCCGTCGCCAAGGAGCACCGTGTCGTCTCCGGTCCGCATCGCCATCCAGTTCCAGCCGCAGCACGCCGACTACCAAGCGATCCGCCGGGCGGTCGCCGAAGCGGAACAGCTCGGCGTCGACATCGCCTACAACTGGGACCACTTCTACCCGCTCTCCGGCGAGGCCGACGGCAAGCACTTCGAGTGCTGGACCATGCTCGGCGCCTGGGCGGAGCAGACGGAGCGCATCGAGATCGGCGCCCTGGTCACCTGCAACTCGTACCGGAACCCGCACCTGCTGGCCGACATGGCCCGCACCGTCGACCACATGTCGGGGGGGCGCCTGATCCTCGGCATCGGCGCCGGCTGGTTCGCCAGGGACTATCACGAGTACGGCTACGAGTTCGGCACCCCGGGTACCCGGCTCGCCGACCTCGCCACCTCCCTCCCCGCTATCGAGGAGCGATTGGGCAAGCTGAACCCACCGCCGACGCGGCGGATCCCCGTCCTCATCGGGGGCGGCGGCGAGCGCAAGACGCTGCGGATGGTCGCCCGTCACGCCGACGCCTGGCATGCCTTCGGCAACGTCGACACCCTGGCCCACAAGTCACGGGTCCTCGACGAGCTGGTGCGCCGAGATCGGCCGCGACCCTTCCGAGATCGAGCGGTCGACCGGGGTGCGGCCCGACCTCGACACCGCCCGCGCCGAGGCGCTGTACGGCTTGGGGTATCCGGCAGTTCGCCATCGGCCTCAGCGGTCCCGACTACGACCTGTCGACCGTCCCCGACTGGCTCGCCTGGCGCGACGGCAAGAACGCATGACGGTCTCCTCGAGCGACCACGATGGGCGGCCATGGCCTCCTTGAGTCGGCCTGCGGAGCAACGTACGGTCCACGATGGGGTAGGGGCCCCCATCTGTGGGAGGAGGGCCGACTTCGGGTCCATTGGCTATCCCCAGCCGCCGAAGTCGCCCGGGAATGTCACGGCCCGGGAGGAATGAGCGTCGCTTTCGACGACGTGGTGGCGGCGGCCGACCGCATCGCCCCTCACGCCGTCCGCACCCCGGTGCTCCACCACGACCGTCTCGACGAATGGGCGGGCTGCCGGGTGTCCGCCAAGGCCGAGTTCCGCCAGCGGGCGGGCGCCTTCAAGTTCCGCGGCGCCACCAACGCCGTCCTGCTGCTCGACGGCGAAGCGGCGGAGCGGGGCGTCGCCGCCCACTCGTCGGGCAACCACGGTGCCGCCCTCGCCGCCGCAGGCGCCATCAGGGGGATCCCGGTGACCGTGGTGATGCCGGCGAACTCGTCGGCGGCGAAGCTGAAGATGGTGGCCGGCTACGGAGCCACCGTCGTCGAGTGCGAGTCGATCGTCTCGGCCCGCGAGACCACCCTGGCGGAGGTGCTCGCCGAGACCGGCGCCACCGAGATCCACCCATACGACAACCCGGACGTCATCGCCGGCGCCGGCACCGCCGCCCTCGAGCTCCTCGCCGCCGAGCCCGACCTCGAGGTGATGATGACCCCGGTGGGCGGCGGCGGGCTCATCTCGGGCACGTCGCTGGCGACGCACGGCACCAACCCCTCGGTGAGGGTCATCGGTGGCGAGCCGGCCGGAGCCGACGACGCCGCCCGATCGCTCGCCGCCGGCGCCCTGCTCCCGCAGACGGCGCCCGACACCATCGCCGACGGGCTCCGCACCGGCCTGTCGGAGCGGACGTTCGGGATCATCTCCGAGCACGTCGAGGCCATCGTCACCGTCACCGAGGACGAGATCCTCGAAGCCTTGCGGCTCGCCTGGGACGAGCTCGGCGTGGCCGGTCGAGCCGTCTTCGGCCGTGGTCATCGCCGCGCTGCGCCATGCCGGCGTCGCCGGGCTACGAGTCGGCGTGGTCCTCAGCGGTGGGAACGTCGACCCTGCTGCCCGTTCCTGGTGACCGGATCGATCAGAACGGCGATGGCCGGTGACCGGAAGTCGCCCTCGGGCGCCGGGGCGGTGGGGCGCCGGTAGTCGGTGAGGTAGCCGGGAGGGTCGATCCCGGCGGCGAGCCTCGGATCGGGGACCGGCTCGCCCGGCTCGAGGCGCAACGGCACCACGCCGGCCCAGATCGGGAGCTCGTAATCCTCCTCGTCGTCGCCGGGCGGGCCGGTGCGCACCTTGGCCGAAGCCTCGTCGATGGTCACCGCCGCCACCAGCGTCCCCTTGATCTCCTTGTCGTTGGGAAGCCGGCTGTCCGCCCAACGCCCCGGGGCAGACGTGCTCGGTGAGCGCCTCGAACGCCAGCCACTTCTCCTCCCGGTTCCTCGACCAGCCGCGGCTCGCCGAAGACCACAACCGACCGGTAGTTCATCGAGCTGTGGAACGGCGCCCGGGCCATGACCAGCCCGTCGACGAGGGTGACGGTGACGCAGATCTCGTCGCCCGAGCGCATCGAGCGCAGCATCCGGCTGGCGGGCGACCCGTGCAGGTAGAGGATGTCGCCGGCACGGGCGTGGATCGTGGGGATCACCACCGGCCCGCCCTCGTGGACGAACCCGACGTGGCAGATGAGCGCCTCGTCGAGGATGGCGTCGATGACGGCTCGCTCGTACGCGCCGCGCTCGGCCAACCGGCGCACCTCGACCCGTGGTGACGAAGGTGTCGACATCGCGAGATTCTCGCACGGGCGCCGATTGCCCCGGCTCAAATCCGGTGCCCTCCTACAGTGACCGTGGTCATGCGCCGTTCTCCCCCGCCTCGCCGGCTGGTCGTCGTTGCGCTCGCCCTGTCGGCCGTGGCGGCCGCCGGGTGCAGCCTGGCGGTCGAGGAGGGAGCGGCAGCCGAGGGAGGGACCAGGGCGCCGCTGCCCACCCTGGCCACCCTGGCATCGACAACGACCCTCCCGCGCCACCACCACGACTCCACCCACCACCACGGTCGCCCCGACGCCGGGCGGGGTCGGGGCCCCGTACGGCTCGGTGGCGGGGTTGACCATGTTCCGGGGCAACCCGTCGCGCACCTGGTACGGGGCCGGCCCCATCCCGGAGTCGCTCACCGTCAGGTGGCGCTACCCCGACGAGGCGATGTGCGGCAACTCGCCGGTCGGGGGCGAGGACAAGGTCTGGTGCGGCGGCGGATGGACCGGCCAGCCGCTGGTGTGGGAGCGGCCCGACGGGGTCACCGAGGTGATCTTCGGGGCCTACGACAAGCACATCCACTTCGTCGACGCCGCCACCGGGGAAGGACACCAGGCCCCCGTTCGACATGGGCGACATCATCAAGGGAACGGTCACCCTCGATCCCGACGGCTACCCGCTGCTCTATGCCGGGTCCCGTGACGCCAACTTCCGCATCATCGCCCTCGACCGGGGAGAGCCCACCGAGCTGTGGCGGCTCGGCGCCGATTCGGTGGACGGGATGTGGAACGACGACTGGGACTCGAACCCGGTGGTCATCGACGACATGCTCTACGTCGGCGGCGAGAACTCGTGGTGGTTCGCCATCCATCTCAACCGGGGCACCGACGCCGACGGCCGGGTCACGGTCGATCCTGAGGTGGTGTTCTCCATGCCCGCCTTCACCGACGCAGCTGGTCGGCGCCGTGGGCACCCAGCAGAGCGTGGAGAGCTCGACCGCGGTCTTCGAGGACCGCGCCTACTTCGCCAACTCGGCGGGACGGGTCGTCGGGGTCGACATCGGCCGGCTCCCCCGAGGGCGAGGCTTCGGTGGTGTTCGACTACTGGATGGGCGACGACGTCGACGCCACCATCGTCATCGACGAAGAGGGCTACCTGTACGTCGCCGCCCAAGTCGACCTGGCCACCGCCCGAGCCGCCGAGGTCGGCCAGCTGGTCAAGCTGGACCCGCGCAATCCGGACGACCCGAGGGTCTGGGGAATCGACGTCCCTGCGGGAGGCGCCGACGGGGGCATCTGGGCGACCCCGGCACTCGTCGACGGGCTGCTGTTCGTGCCCACCAACGTCGGCGAGCTGCTCGCCGTCGACACCGCCACCGGCGACGTGGTGTGGCGGGACGACATCGGCATCCACGCCTGGTCGTCGGCGGTCCGGGCCGGCAACAGGCTGCTGGTGGCGGCCGATTGCGAGTCGGCGGCGGCGCTGCGCATCTACGACATCTCCGACCCGGGCACCCCGGTGCGGCTGTCGAACAACACCTTCGCCGGCGGCTGCATCGAGGCTACGCCTGCGCTGTGGAAGGGCAGGGTGTACGTGTCCTCGCGCGACGGCTTCTTCTACGCCCTCGACTGATGGCGCGCAAGGTCTCCGGTGTCCTCGCCGTGGCGGGTGGCGTGGTCCTCGCCGCATCGCTGCTCGGGTTCCTGGGCTCGCTGGCCTGGTGGCTGGACCTGCTCGCCAACTTCAAGCTCCAGTTCGCCATCGTGCTCGGCGTGTTGGGCATCGCCTTGATGGTGATGGGCCGTACCGCCGCCGCCGCCGCCATGCTCGCCGGGGCACTGCTCAACGCCGCGGTGATCGCCCCGCTGTACTACCGGAGCCCCGCAGACCCGGCGGTGGACGGCCCCGAGGTGACGCTGGCCAGCTTCAACATCCAGATCGGCAACCGGCTACCGCGGCTCACCTGGGTGTTGGAGGACGACCCCGACCTGGTGTTCCTGTTCGAAACGGCCCGGGTGCACTTCGACGAGCTGGAGGAGCACGTCCCCGGGTACGAGGTGATCTCGGGCATCTTCGACACCCGCGACTACGGCGCCACCATCCTCGCCAAGGAGCCGGTGGCGGTCGAGCTGCTCGAGATCGCCCGGCAGGCCGGCGATGCGGTGCGGGTCGAGCTGCCGGTGGGCGACGGGATCGTCGTCGTCTACGGGATCCACCCGCCCAGCCCGATCAACGCCGCGACGCCCAGCTCCGCGACGAGCTCCTCGCCGAGGTTGGCCGGCTGGTGGCCGCCGAGACGGAGCCGGTGATCGTGATCGGCGATCTCAACGCCACCCCGTGGTCCGAGGGCTTCCGGTTGCTCGCCGGCCCCGCCGACCTGGCCAACTCCCAGGAGGGCTTCGGCTACGCCGCCTCGTGGCCGGCGAGGCTGCCTCCGTTCGGCCGCATCCCGATCGACCATGCTCTCCACTCCCGGGACCTCACCGTCACCGACCGCGAGCTGGGCCCGGGCACGGCGGCGTCGGACCACCGCCCGCTGCGAGTCACCCTCACGCCGGCTGCGAGCGACGACTCGACCGGGTCCCCTTGACCACCTGAGACGTCGCCCGGGTGGTGGCCGTCCCCGAACGGGTGGGTTCACACCCGAACTTCACCTTCGCTTTACGACACTTTTACCCACCGCAACCCATCCTGGGGGCATGACTGAGAACACGACCCTCGTCGGGTCCAAGGTCTCCGGCAGGCGCCGGCGTCCCAAGGCGTTCGACGGGCTGCGCATCTGCTCCGACATGGGATGCGAGACCCGCCTCTCGCGGTACAACCGGAACGGGACCTGCTACATGCACAGCCCGATCGTCTTTCCGCGGGTTCGGGGACGCGACGTCCCCGTCATCGACGTCTGATCGCCTCGATGCGACCCCCCGAGACCGTCACCACCGAACCGACCGAGCGCCTCGCACCAACCGGCTCCCGCCTCCCGGTGTGGTACCGGCTGCCCGACGAGCCGCCGCTGGCGACCTATCCCGATCAGCCGCGCCCCGACGACGACACCGTGGAGCGGCCCGCCACCGCCGGTGAGCCCGTCGCGACATCGGCCGTCGCCACCGACCCCTCCTATCCGGCGCCGCCCGACCCCGGACAGGTCGACGCCTACCCCGGCAACCGGCTCGCCCCCGCCCCTGCCGCCGTCTCGCGCCGCGGCTCGTGGTTCCAGGCCATCGTCGCCGGGTTGGTCGGCGCCGCCCTCGCCCTCGCCGGGGCCGCCGTCATCGGCGACGACGACACCGCGCCCGACGACTCCGCCGCCGCCGCGGCGACACCGAGCGCCGCACCCGACCTGGCCGCGCCCTCGACCGGGGGCAACGCCGCCATCGCCGCCGAGGTCCTGCCATCGATCGTCACCGTGATGGTGGGCAACGACTCCGCCCAGGGCCTGGACGACCATCGGCTCGGGCTCGGGCGTGATCATCTCCGAGGACGGCCTCATCGTCACCAACGACCACGTCGTCGAAGGCGCCCCCGACTATCGGGTCGTGCTCTCCGACGGGCGCACTTCCTACGAGGCGACCCTCATCGGAACCGACCCGGTGACCGACCTGGCGGTGCTCGACATCGAGGCCGCCGGGCTCGTGCCCATCGAGCTCGGCGCCACCACCGAGCTGAGCGTCGGCGACACCGCCGTCGCCGTCGGCAGCCCCCTCGGTCTCGACGGCGGCCCATCGGTGACGGTGGGCGTGCTGTCCGCCTTCGGTCGCCAGGTGACCACCGCCCCGGAGCACACCCTGTTCGGGATGCTGCAGACCGACGCCCCGATCACCCAAGGATCGAGCGGGGGCGCCCTGGTCGACTCCGAGGGCAGGCTGATCGGGATCACCACCGCCGTCGGCGTATCCGACGTCGGCATCGAGGGGGTCGGGTTCGCCACCCCGGTCGAGCTGGTGAGCCGGGTGGTCGACGAGCTGGTCGCCGACGGCTCGGTCGAGCACGCCTTCCTCGGGATCCGGGGCGGCACCGCCTTCGACACCTCGCCCGACGGGGCCCAGGTGGCGGCCGGCGTCCAGATCGACTCTGTGGAGCCGGGCACGGCGGCAGCCGATGCCGGTCTCGAAGCAGGCGAGATCATCACGTCGGTGGACGGGGAGCCGTTGATCACGATGGACGAGCTGGTGATCGCCCTCCGCCATCACGGCGCAGGCGACGAGGTGACGCTGACCGTGGTGCCCTCGGCCGGCGAGAGCCCGCGCACCGTCGAAGTCGTCCTCGGCGCCCTGTGAGGCCCGGTATCCGAGCGTTGCAGAACTGCGGGGGCTCGGCCGTCACCATCCCTTCCGGCGAGCCCCCGCCCCGCCTTCCCTCCCGGCGGGACGCGCTCCACTGAGGCCTAGTCTCCGTCGTCATGCCGCTCGACTTCACCTCGATCACCGCGTCGTCGGTGACCGCCTTCACCGACCAGGCGATCGCCGAGGCAGACGCCCTGGTCACCGCCATCGACGCCACCGACCCGCTTCCCTCCCTCGAGCGGGCGGTCACCGTGATCCGGGACGCCGGCGGCTCCGGAGGCCTTCATGGCGAAGGTGCACCCGGACCCGGAGGTGCGCGTCGCCGCCAGCGAGGCCGAGGAACGCCTCGACAAGTGGGCCACCGACCTGGCCTTCCGCCGCCCGGTCTACGAGGCGCTGATCACCTACGCCGACTCCGAAGGGGCCGCCGCGCTCGAAGGCACCAGCCGCCGGCTGCTCGACCACTGGCTGCGTGACTTCCGGCGCGCCGGGCACGAGCTCGACGACGACTCCCGCACCGAGCTGCAGCGGCTGCAGAACCGGCTGGTCGAGCTGCAAGTCGCCTTCGATCGCAATCTCGCCGAGTGGGAGGACGGGCTGGAGCTGGAGCGTTCCCGGCTCGACGGCCTCCCCGACAGTTACCTCGACGGGCTGAAGACCACCGAGGACGGCCGCTACCGGGTGTCGATGGACTATCCCGACTACGTCCCGTTCATGCAGCAGGCCACCGATCGCGACGCCCGGCGCGACCTGCAGCACAAGTTCTGGAACCGGGCGACCGAGGCCAACCGGCCGTTGCTGGAGGAGGCCGTCGCCATCCGCCTGGACATCGCCCGCCTGCTCGGTTACCCGACCTGGGCGGACTTCGCCATGGAGGTCAAGATGGCGGAGCGGCCCGAGGCGGTCGAGAAGTTCTACGACTCCATCGTTCCCGGGCTCACCACCAAGGCGGACGCCGAACTGGCCGTGCTCACCGACCGGCACCAGCAGGCCCACTCCGGAGAGCGGGTCGAGCCGTGGGACTGGAACTTCCTCGACGACCGCAACGCCGCCTCGACCACGGCATCGACCAGAACGAGGTCGCCGACTACTTCCCGCTCGACACCGTGGTGGCCGGCATGTTCGACCTCACCGGCGAGGTGTTCGGGTTGGACTACCGCATCGTGGACGAGGCGGCGGCGTGGCATCCCGACGTCACCCTCTACGAGATCGTCGACCGCGAAACGGGGCGCCCCGTTGCCAGCTTCTACGCCGACCTGTTCCCGCGAGGGCAAGTTCGGCCACGCCGCCGCCTTCTCGATCCGGTACGGGATGGCGACACCGGACGGCTACCGGATGCCGGTGGCGGCAATCGTGGCGAACCTCACGAAGCCAACCGCCACGGCACCTTCGCTGCTCAAGCACAGCGAGGTGCTCACCCTGTTCCATGAGTTCGGGCACATCCTCCACTTCTGCCTCACCACGGTCTCTGAGGCCCGGTTCTCGGGATACGACACCGAGTGGGACTTCGTCGAGGCCCCGTCGCAGATCATGGAGAACTGGACGTGGGAGCCGGAGGTCCTGCAGCGCTTCGCCCGGCACCACGAGACCGGGGAGCCGATTCCCGCCGACCTGGTGGGCCGCCTGGTGGCCGTCCGCGATCTCAACGTCGGTCTGCACATGATGCGCCAGGTGTCCTTCGGCAAGCTCGACCTGGGGATGCACGCCGTCGACCACGAGGTCGACCTCATGGATGTGTACCGGGAGGCGTTCGCCTATACACGCCTGCCGTTCCGTGAGGACACCTTCATGCCCGCCAGCTTCGGTCACCTGATGGGCGGCTACGACGCCGGGTACTACGGCTACCTGTGGGCCGAGGTGTACGGCGACGACATGTTCTCCGAGTTCTCCCGCGTCGGGATCACCAGCCCCGAGGTGGGGATGCGCTACCGCAACGAGGTGCTCGCCACCGGCGGCTCGCGCGACGCCATCGACCACCTGCGCGCCTTCCTCGGCCGCGAGCCCAACAGTGAGGCATTCCTCGCCAAGCTCGGGCTGAACCAGGCCTGATACGGAGCGGCCGCCCCCGGCCCCGACCCGGGCTCACACCCCGTGGAGCATGCCACCGTCCACCTGGAGCGTGGCGCCGGTGATGTAGGAGGCGGCGTCCGAGAGCAGGAAGACGGCGGCCCTGGCGTACTCGTCGGGCTCTCCGTAGCGCCCCAGCGGAATCGACGCCTCGATGCCCTTGCGGACCTCGACCGGGTCGGCGCCCCGGCGCCGGGCCGACTCCTCATCGAGGGCGCGGACCCGCTCGGTGGAGATGCGGCCCGGGATGAGGTGGTTGACCCTGATTCCCGACGGCGCCCACTCGGTGGCGAGGGCCTTGGCCAGCGCTGCCACCCCGGACCGGAACACCGTGGACAACAGCAGCGTCCCGATTGGCTCACGCACCGACGTCGACGTCATGAACAGCAACGCCGAGCCGGGGCTGAGTAGTGGCCGGGCATGGCGGGCGAACGACACCGCCGAAGCCAGGACCAGTCGGTAGGCGTCGTCCCACTGCGCCGGGGTGAGGTCACCGAACATTCCGTACGGCGGCCCGCCGGCATTGGGGACGACGAGGTCGAGGCCACCCATCAAGGCGGCGGCGTCCTCGACGAAGGTGCGTACCGAGCCCTCGGCGGAGACGTCGCACACCAGCGCCCTGACCGTCGCGCCGGTGGCGTCGCCGATGGCGGTGGCGGCGGCGTTCACCCGCTCGGCGTCACGGCTGCCGATGGTGACCTGGCACCCCTCCGCGCCAGCTCCATGGCGATGGCGTGCCCGAGACCGCCCGACGCAGCCGCCACCACCGCCCGCTTGCCGGAGAGCCCGAGGTTCACGGCCCCAGGCTAGGGGGCGCCGGTGCCGGCCACCCTTCCGAGGTGGCGGTCTGCCGTCCTCCACGCGAACTTTGAGCGAGTGACTCCACGACATGGCGTCACTCGCTCAAAGCTCGTCGGTCACGGGCGGGAGGCGAGGGCGGCGGCGGCGATGCGGTCGAGCTTGCCGTTGGGGAGCAAGGGCAACGCATCGACGACCACGAGCCGCTTGGGGACCTCGTGGGCAGAGAGGCTCTGTCGAGCCCGCAGAGTGACCGCGTCCGGGTCGTACCCGTCGCCGGCGACCACCAGGGCGGTCACCATCTCGCCCCACTCGGTGTCGGCCACCCCCACCACGGCCGCCGCGGTGACCGTGACCCCGTCGACCAACGCCGCCTCGACCCGCTGGGGGACGACCCTCTCGCCCCCGGTGCGGATGACGTCGTCCGCCCTCCCCTCCACCACCAGCCGGCCGTTCCCGTCGAATCTCCCCAGGTCGCCGGTGCGCAACGGCCCGGTGCGGCCCGGCTCCAGGCCGTAGCCGATCGAAACCGCCGCCCCGTCGACCAAGATCTCCCCGACCCCGCCCTCGTCGGCGTCGACGGTGACGGTGAGCCCGTCGAGCGGCCGGCCCACGGTGCCCATCGCCGCCTCCTGCTCGCCGGGGGCGACGGTGGCGATCTGGGAGCAGGTCTCGGTCGAGCCGTACGTGGCGAGCACCGGCAGCCCGGCGTCGACGGCGCGCCGCATCAACCGCGGCGGCACCGCGGCACCACCGACGAGGACGCCACGGGCTCTCCGGTAGCGAGCCGGGCCGGCGTCGAGGACCCTGGCGAGCATCGTGGGCACCAGGCTGGCGTAGGTGACCGCACCGGAGGCGAGCAGGTCGGCGGTCGCCGCCGCATCGAATGGGGCCTGGACAACGACCGCCCCACCGACGGCGGCGCTGCGCCAGAGCACGGAGAGACCCCCCACGTGGTGGAGCGGCAGGGCGAGCAGCCAGCGGTCGCCGGCTCCGTTGCCCAAACGGGCCTGTGAGGCGGACACGGCGGCGGTGACGTTGGCCGTGGTCAGTCGGACCGCTTTCGGGATCCCGGTCGACCCGGAGGTGGGCACCCAGGTGTGGTCCCCGGCCTCGAACGAGCTGCGATCGACCAGTTCCCACGTGGACAGCGCCGCCCTCAGGTCGGTGGCGGGCCGCGGAGGGGAGGCGATGGGCACGGCGCCGGTGCGCCAGCGGGCCCACAGCCGGGTGATGCCATCGAGATCGGCGACGGCCACCACCGCGTGGCGGGACCCCGGTTCGAGAGGCGGCTCGGCGGTGGCGATCTCGGCTTCGATCCGCTGGTCCAGAGTGCCGTAGTCGACCACCAGCCCGTCACCGACCACCAACGCCGGCGCCGACGCGGTGCTGGCGGCGGCGGCGGCGACCCAGTCCGGGCCGCGAGGAGGCGCGGTCATGGCGCTCACTACAGTATCCGGCCCCGATGCGAGCGATGGGACGACCCGGGCGGGAGGGACGGGTGACGAGAATCGTGTCCGAGATCTTCGACCCGGCCGCCTGGGAGCCGGTCGAGGGTTTCGACTTCGAGGACATCACCTACCACCGGGCCCGTGCCGTCGGTGCCGTCCGGGTCGCCTTCGACCGCCCCGAGGTGCGCAACGCCTTCCGCCCGGCCACGGTCGACGAGCTGTATACCGCTCTGGACCACGCCCGGACGACCTCGGACGTAGGGTGCGTGCTGGTCACCGGGAACGGGCCGTCGGACGCGGACGGCGGGTGGGCGTTCTGCTCCGGCGGGGACCAGCGGATCCGCGGCGCCGATGGGTACCGCTACGCCGACGGAGACAACGAGGTCGACCCGGGGCGTCTCGGCCGGCTGCACATCCTCGAGGTGCAGCGGCTCATCAGGTTCATGCCCAAGGTGGTGATCGCCGTGGTGCCCGGATGGGCGGCCGGGGGCGGACACAGCCTGCACGTGGTGTGCGACCTCACCCTGGCCAGCTCCGAGCACGCCCGGTTCAGGCAGACCGACGCCGATGTCGCCAGCTTCGACGGTGGGTACGGGTCGGCGTTGCTGGCCCGCCAGGTGGGTCAGAAGCGGGCGCGCGAGATCTTCTTCCTGGGCCGCACCTACACGGGGGCGGAGATGCTGGCGATGGGAGCGGTCAACACGGTGGTGCCCCATGCCGACCTGGAGAAGGTGGCGCTGGAGTGGGCCGGGGAGATCACCGCCAAGAGCCCCACCGCCCAGCGGATGCTGAAGTACGCCTTCAACCTGCCCGACGACGGCCTGGTCGGGCAGCAGCTGTTCGCCGGGGAGGCCACCCGCCTCGCCTACGGGTCGGACGAGGCGGTGGAGGGGCGCGACGCGTTCCTGGCGAAACGGCCCCCGGACTACCGCTCGTTCCCCTGGCAATACTGAGTGGTGACTGACCACCGGACCGGCCGGGTGCAGGCTTGGCTGCTGGCCGCCCGCCCGGCGACGCTGTGGGCGTCGGTGACCCCGGTCCTGGTCGCCGGCGCGCTGGCGGCCGCCGACGAGGTCTTCCGGGTCGACATCTTCCTGGCCGTGCTGGCGGTGGCCGCCCTGCTCCAGGTGGCGGTCAACTTCGCCAACGACCTCGAGGACGCCGTTCGCGGGGTCGACACCGAGCACCGCACCGGGCCCCCCCGGGCGGTGGCGTCCGGGCTGATCACCCCGGGGGCCATGCGCCTCGGCATCGGCGTGGTCGTCGCCGTGGCCACCCTGTGCGGTGTCTATGTCGCCTCGATCACCGGCCCGGAGATGCTGCTCATCGGGCTGGCGGCGGTGCTGGCCGCCCTCGGCTACAGCGGCGGGCCCCGTCCCTACGCCTCGCTCGGGCTGGGTGAGGTGTCGGTCTTCGCGTTCTTCGGGCCGGTGGTGACCGTGGGGAGCCGCTACGCCTTCGATCGGTCGGCCCCCCGGGACGCCTGGGTCGCCTCGGTGGTGATGGGCCTGCTCGCTGCCGCCATCCTCGTCGCCAACAACCTCCGCGACATCCCGACCGACGAGGCGGCGGGCAAGCGGACGCTGGCGGTTCGGATCGGTGACGGCGCCACCCGCCGGCTGTACGTGGTCCTCGTCCTGCTGGCCTTCACCGTCCTCCTGCTGGGCGCCTCGGCTCGGTGGTTGCCGCCGTGGTCGGCGCTCGGGCTGATCGCCGCCCCGTACGCCGTGTCCGTCGCTCGACCGGTGACGTCGGGCGCCACCGGTGCCGGGTTGGTACCGGTCCTGGTGGGCACCTCCCGACTGATGGCGCTCACCGGGTTCCTGATGGCGGTGGGCATCCTGGTCTAGGCAGCGACTTGTAGCTGTGCTCATGGCTCTTCGCCTGACGGCTCATCGCGGAGCGATGGGGGACCCCCAGCCCCCATCGCCGAGTCTCCGCCTGGCCGCGTAGCCTCGTGCTCATGGCTCTTCGCCTGACGGCGTAGCCTCTGCCAGATGCACCCCGCCATCGCCGCCCATGGGTTCGCCGCCGCCCTTGTCGGCGGCTTCGCCGACCTGGGGCTCACCGATGTCGTGATCTCCCCGGGATCGCGCAACACCCCGCTCACAACCGCCTTCGCCTCCCACCCTGGTCTCACCGACTGGAGCGTGCTCGACGAGCGGAGCGCCGCTTTCTTCGCCCTGGGCATGGCCAAGGCGTCGGGCCGCCCGGTTGCCGTGGTGTGCACCTCGGGGACCGCTGCCGCCGAATACCACCCGGCGGTGGTCGAGGCCCACCTGGCCAGGGTCCCGCTGCTGGTGCTGACCGCCGACCGTCCCGACCGGCTGCGCGACGTGGGCGCCCCGCAGGCGATCGACCAGGTGAAGCTGTACGGCGAGGCGGTTCGGTGGTTCCACCAGGGATCGGTGCCGAGCCCGGCTTCAGCGGCTGGTGCCTCCCACCTGTCCGCTCACGCCTGGGCCCTGGCCGTCGGGATCCCTCCCGGTCCGGTCCACCTCAATCTCCCCTTCGAGGACTCGCTGGTGCTGCCGGCCGGAGCGCCGTCGCCTCCGCCGACGACGCCCACTCCGTCCGTCGCCTCAGGGGTGGTGGTGCCCGACCTAACGGCGGTTGCCGAGGTCGACGCCCTGGTCGGGGGGAGGCGGGTCGTCGCCGTGGTGGGCGCGCTTTCCCCGGTCGACGCCGAGGCGGTCGCCAGGCTGGCGACCGCGCTCCGGATCCCCGTGCTGGCCGACCCCCAGTCGGGCCTGCGCGGCGATGACAAGGGCGCGGTGCTCGCCTCGGGCGAACTGCTGGCCACGGTAGGCATGCTCGACCGGATGGTCCCGGAGGCGGTGCTCCGCTTCGGGGCCCCGCTCACCTCGAAGGCGGTGACCACCTGGCTGGCCGCCAACAACGAGGTCCCCCAGGTAGTGGTCGACCCGGCCGGGTGGCGGGACTCCACCGCCAGCGCCGCCATGGTCGTACGGGCCGATCCCCACGCTCTGGTCGCCGCTCTGGGCTCCACGAGCCCGGCGCCGGAGGGGTGGGCGGACGCCTGGCACCGGGCCGACGTCGCCGCCCAGCGGGTGCTCGACGAGACGATCGCCGCCGAGCCCTTCCCCAACGAGCCGGCGATCGCCCGGGGCGTGTTCGCCGGGATTCCCGATCACGGGCTGCTGTACGCCTCCAGCTCGATGCCGATCCGCGACGTCGACGCCTACGCCGGCCATCGACGTGACGCGTCGGCGGTGGCGGTGCTGGCCAACCGCGGGGCCAACGGCATCGACGGCGTGATCTCGTCGGCGCTGGGCGCCGCCGCCTGCGGTGTCCCGGTCACCGCCCTGGTCGGTGACGTGGCCGCCCTCCATGATCTCAACGCGTTGGCGACTGCGGTCCGGCTCGATCTGTCGGTCACCGTCGTCGTGGTGCACAACGACGGGGGCGGCATCTTCTCGTTCCTCCCCCAAGCCGACCCGGCTCGGTTCGACCCGAACGTCTTCGAGCGACACCTGGGCACCCCACACGGCACCAACTTCGGCTCCGTCGCCGCCGCCCTGGGGATGAAGGTCGAGAACGTCGCCACCGCCACCGCCCTCACCGACCTGATCGCCGCCGGCACCGGCCCGACCCTGGTCGAGTTACCCACCGACCGCACCGAGAACGTCGCCGTGCACGCCCGACTCGTGCAGGCGGTCAGGACATCGCTCCGATAGACAGCGGATCGATCAGGGCATGTCGTCAGGTGGCGGTGAGCAGGTCCAGCATGGGCCGCAGCTTCCATCTCGTCTCGACCAGCTCGCGTTCGGGGTCGGAGTCGGCGACGATGCCGTTGCCGGCGTAGAGGCGGGCCTCGAGGCCGTTGAGCAGCCCGCAGCGCAGGGCGATGGCCACCTCGCCGTCGCCGGCGCCGTCGACCCAGCCGATCCCTCCTGCATACCACCCCCGGTCGATGGCCTCGAGCTTGTCGATGAAGGCGATCGCCTCCGCCCTGGGCACCCCACCCACCGCCGGTGTGGGATGGAGCCGGCCCACCAGATCGAGCAGCGACACACCGGGCCGCAGCGTCCCGGAGACGTGGGTGGACAGGTGTTGCACGGTGCTGGTCACCACCAGTGACGGTGCCGCGGGGACCGCCAGGTCGGTGGTGATCTCGGAGAGCCGGGCGGCGATGTCGTCGACCACCACGGCGTGCTCCTCCCGGTCCTTGGCGCTCGCCATCAGTGCCGCCCCCACGGCCCGGTCCTCCTCGTCGCCGTCGCCCCGGGGTGCCGAGCCGGCGTGGGGGTGGGAGACGACGGCGTCGCCGCGTTTGCCGACCAGCATCTCCGGGCTGGCGCCGACGAAGGCGGACCCGCCGACCTGCCAGCCGAAGCAGTACGTGTGCGGGTTGTTCTCGGCGAGGTGGTGGACGGTCTCGAACGGGTCGATGGTCATCTCGGTGGTCACCAGGGCGGCCCGGGCCAGCACCACCTTGGCCAGGGCGCCGTCGCCGATGGCTCCCACCGCCTCGTCGACCGAGCGGCACCAGTCCGACCCGCTGGGAACGGCCCGTACCGCATGGTCACCCAGCCCGGGGAGGCGTGGTGGACCGGGGTCGGGGAGATCTCGCAGGGCGGCGACGGTCCCGCCGGGGTGTGATCCCGGGGGGACCGCCACCACCAAACGGGCTCCGTCGTGGTCCTCGACGATGGCGACCGCCGGGACGACCGCCTCGGCGGCGGCGAACGCGTCCCACTCGGGTGACCGGGGGCCGTCGGCGGCGAACGAGAACCCGAGCATGGTGATCACATCGGGATGGTCGGGTAGCTCCGCCAGCAGGCGGTCCAGGGTGACGAAGCGCTCGGCCCCGGCGGCGGTGACCCTGGCGGCGGTGCCCAGGCCGGCGACGGCGGCGCCGTCGGGCCTTCGCAGGTACCGGGCCGAGCCGAACATCGCCGCCCCCGCCCGGACCAGGTCGAGCGGCGCCACTTCGACCGGCACGGCGGCGAACCGGGCGATCGCAACCGGGCCCGCGTCGGCGGCGGTGAGCTGGGCGGAGACGGCGGCGAGGACACCAGCGGGGAGGAGCATCGCCGGACGATGCTACCGGCGGCCGTTGTCAGCGGCGTTCGATGCCGCCGCTCCCACCGGGAGCCGTGCCGCGACATGGGCAGCGATGAGCTCGGGCCGCTCCATCACCACGAAGTGCGAGGCCTCGGGCACGATGTCGACCGCCGGCGGGGAACCGAACCGGGAGGCCAGGTCCTCCAGATAGGCGCCGTGGTGGGTGGTGGACCGCTCGCCGGCGACCAGCGTCACCGGCAGGGTCAACTGGTCGAGCCCGTCCCAGGCGTCGTGCGCCGATCCCATCCTGTAGAACTCGGCCTCGACCTCGGGGGCGCAGGCGAGCACCCATCCTTCGGCAATGGGCCTGAGGCCGTGCTCGACGTACTCGGTGAGAGCCGCCGGGTGCCACCCGGCGAAGGCGGGCTTGACGGCGAAGTTCTCGGCGGCGGCCGCCGGGCTGTCGAACAGCCGCCTTCTCTTGAGGGCGGCGTCGACGAGCGTCCCCTCGTCCCGGCCGACGTGGGGCGGGGGGAAGATGATCGGCTCGACGAGGACCAGGGCCGAGAATGTGCCTGGCGACACCAGCTCGGCCATGACGACGGCGGCGCCGCCGGCGGAGTGGCCCACCGCTACCGGCCGGCCGCCACCATCATGCGTCTGGGTCACGGCGAGCACGTCACCACCGAGGTCCCACCAGTCGAACGGAGGGTCGGGACGGTCCGACGACCCGTGGCCTCGCTGGTCGATGGCGGTCACCGTGCCGGCTTCCGCCAGCGTGGACAGCGCGGCGACGACCGGGCGGTACACCTCCTTGCAGAACCCGGTGGCATGGACGGCGACCACGCCTGGAGCGGGTTCGGGCCCCCACGAGGTGGTCTCGGTAGCGATCGTCAGCCCGTCGGGGGCGACCGCCCTTCCGAGGCTGCGCCTCACGACGCCGAGCTGTCGTCGACCCGCCAGGTGAGCCCGTTGTCGACCCGCGCCACTCCGGGGAGCCGCAGGACCAGCTCGTCGAGCATCTCGGCCTCCGTGAGCGTTCCGATCTCCCCGGCGAAGGACACCACCCCGTCGGCAACGGCGACGTCGATCGTCTCCGGGTCGACGAAGAGCACGCGGCGCAGCAGGTCCTCGCGGATCTCGTCCTCGATGACCTCGTCGGGGCGGGCGAAGGCGCCCACCACGTCCATTCGGGAGATGATCCCGAGCAGCATGTCATCCTCGTCGACCACGGGGAGGCGGTTCACGTCGTTGATGACCATCACCCGGGCGGCATCGGTGACCAGGCGCTCGGGGCGGATGGTGACCAGCTCGGTGCTCATGACGTCGCCCACCCGCTCGATCGGGGTTGGGTGCTCGGCCTCCTGACGGGCCACCTCGAGGCGGAGGAAGTCGGCCTCGGTGATGATCCCCACCACCGTGCCTCCGTCGCACACCGGCAGCCCGGAAACCCGGTTCACCGACATCAGGTTGGCCGCTTCCCGGATCGGCGTGTCCGGGCCCACCACGATCAGCTCGCTCGTCATCAGGTCGACGACCTGCATGGATCTCCTCGGCGCCGCGTGACGGAAGGCTAACCCGCATTTCTACCCGGGCCGACTTCGCCGGCTGGCGCCGGCGAACAGACGCCGGTCGGCCCTCCTCCGCACATGGGGCCCCAACCCCATGGCGGCCGTGATAGTCCTACCCGGGCCGACTTCGCCGGCTGGCGCCGGCGAACAGACGCCGGTCGGCCCTCCTCCGCACATGGGGCCCCAACCCCATGGCGGCCGTGATAGTCCTACCCGGGCCGACTTCGCCGGCTGGCGCCGGCGAACAGACGCCGGTCGGCCCTCCTCCGCACATGGGGCCCCAACCCCATGGCGGCCGTGATAGTCCTACCCGGGCCGACGAGATATGCCCGGCGAGCCACGGTCGCCCCACACGCCGAACACGGTGAACGCAACTAACGCCGGATGCGGAGGCCCGGCTCGGGCGCCACGGACACCACGGACGGCTCGACCCTGATGCGGGCGTCGACCACGCACACCCCCTGGCCGGGGAGACGCACCTTCACCGGGTTCATGTCCATCTCGACCAGCTCGGGCACGGCTTCGACCATCGCCGACACCCGGAGCAGGACGTCGACCAGCGCATCGACGTCGCCGACGTCCCCGCCTCGGTAGCCCTCGAGCAGCCTGGACGAGCGGACGTCGCCGAGCATCTCCCTGGCATCGAGGTCGGTCAGCGGGTGGATCCGGAACGCCACGTCGCGGATCAGCTCGACGTAGACCCCACCCATGCCGAACACGACCAGCCGGCCGAAGTTGGGGTCCTGGGTGATGCCGATGAGCACCTCGTGGCCACCTGCGATGAACTCCTGGACCAGCACGCCTTCCGGGTCGGGCACGGCGGCGGTGACCGCCCGGTATGCGGACCTCACCTGGTCCTCACCGCTGACGTCGAGGGCAACGCCGCCCACATCGCTCTTGTGCAGCGCCGACGGGGAGATCACCTTGAGCACCACCGGGCCGCCCAGTCCGGCGGCCAGCGCCGCCGCCTCGTCCTCGGTGGCCACCACCGCCGAGCGGGGCACGGTGATGCCGAAGCAGGCGAGCAACTCCTCGACTCGCTCCGGCTCGAGCCAGGACGACTCCCCACCGGTGGCCGCCAGCGCTTCCGCCACGATCGCGCGCCGCCCGAGCCGGGTCGGCGTCGTCGAAGGTCACGATGGAGCCGGTCGGCTTGTCCACCCACTCGGCGTGGTCCACCGCCCGAGCAAGGGCGCGGGCCGCCTGCTCGGGGAACAGGTAGACCGGGATGCGCCCGAACACGTGAGGTGGCGTCCCCGACGAGTCCATGTACACGGCCAGGAATGTTTTGTCACCGTGATGCTCGGCCGCCGTATCGGCGATGGCGGCGGCGACCAGTCCGGCGCCGTGCACCGACGTCGGGATGAAGATCGCCAGCACGGCGTCGACCTCGTCCGACGCCAACACGGCCTGCGACGAGGCCCGGTACTCGTCCGGCCCGGCGGCGGCGATCATGTCGACCGGGTTGCCCACCGAAGCGTCGCTGCTGCAGGTTGGCGCGCAGCGTCTCCTGGAGGGCCTTCGGAGAGCTCCGGCACCAGGAGACCCAACGATTCGAGGGTGTCGACGGCGAGGATGCCGGGCCGCCGGCGTTGCTGACCACGGCCACCCGGCGGCCTGCTGGGAGCGGCTGGTTGGCGAGCACGGCGTGACGTCGAACAGCTCGCTCCAGGGTGTCGGGCGGATGACCCCCGCCTGGCGGAAGAGGGCGTCGACGGCGACGTCGCGGCTGGCGAGCGATCCCGTGTGCGACCCGGCGGCGCGGGCGCCGCCGGTGGTCCTGCCCGACTTCACGGCCACGATCGGCTTCTTCCGCGCGATCCGCCGGGCGATCCTGGCGAAGCGCCGCGGGTTGCCGAAGGACTCCAGGTAGAGGAGGATCACGTCGGTGGCCGGGTCGTCCTCCCAGTAGAGCAATAGGTCGTTGCCGGACACGTCGGCCTTGTTGCCCACCGAGACGAAGCTGGAGATGCCGAGACCGATCCGGGTCGGCGTGGTCGAGGATGGCGATGCCCGAGCGCGCCGCTCTGCGAAGACATGGCCACGTTGCCCCGGCTCGCCACCACCGGCCCGAATTGGGCGTCGAGCCGGACGGCCGGATCCGTGTTGACCACGCCCATGCAGTTCGGGCCGATCATGCCGCATGCTGTGGAGCGCGGACCAGGGTCGAGCAGCTCCTGCTCGAGGCGACGGCCGTCCTCTCCGGTCTCGGAGAACCCGGCGCTGATCACCACCAGCGCCTTTGACCCCCTTCGCCGCGCACTCGGCGCACCGCCTCCATCACGAATGGCGCCGGCACCACGATCACCGCCAGGTCCACCCGATCCTCGATGTCGAGCACCGAGGCGTAGGCCCTCATCGAGCGGACCACCGTCGCCTTGGGGTTCACCGGGTACACAGGCCCGGTGAAGTCACCGGCGAGCAGGTTGGCGAGGAGCCGCCCACCGATCGACTCGGGATCGCGGCTGGCACCGATCACCGCCACCGATGTCGGGTAGAGGCAGCGGGGTGACGCTGGCCGCCGCCGCCCGCTTCTCGTGCTCCTCGGTGGCGGCCCTGGTCTCGTCTGACTCCTCGGTGGGGAACTCGATCCGGTAGATCCCCTCGTCGAGCTGACGTGACATGGTGAAGCCGGCGCCCCGGAACACCCGGATCATGGCGTGGTTGTCGGCCATCACGTACGCCTCGAAGGCGGAGATCCCCTGCGTCCTCGCATAGGCGGTCAGGTACTCGAGGATGCGGCTGGCCACTCCCTTCCCTGGCTTTTCGTCGGCGACGCTGAAGGCCACCTCGGCGGCGTCGCCTCCGGGCAGGCTCCGCTCGTAGCGGCCGACCCCGGCGAGGCGGCGCCCTCCGCCGGCATCCTCTGCCGTCTCGACGACGAAGGCCATCCGGTCCCGGTAGTCGAGCACGGTGAATGCCTTGAGCTCGGCGTCGGTGAGCCCGGTGCGCACCCGGAAGAACCGGTGGTAGATCGACTCGCACGACATCCGGGCGACGAGGTCGGCCAGCCCGGTGGCGTCGTCGGGCCTGATGGGGCGCAGGTGGGCGGTGGAGCCGTCCTTGAGCAGGAGGTCGAACTCCCAGTCGGAGGGATAGCGCCCGGCGGTGGGGGGAGGGGCGGCGGTCACCGCCGGGAGCCTAGGGTGACCTCCGGCGGGCACGATGCTGACCGCGCACCCGGAGTGCGCCGGTGGCATCGTCCAGCCGGTGGGTGCCCGGGCCGGAAGAGGTCCTGAAGGTCGGCGGCGTCCCGAGCAGTAGACGCAGCTGCGGGCGTCGGCCACTGTGGTCACCGCCTCGACCCCGAGCATCGCCATCCCGGACAGCACGCCGTCGGTGGTATGCGGACCAGGAGACGGCATGCAACCGGCGCTCGCCCCCGTCCATCCGCCAGGCACGGAACGCCTTCGACACGACCCCTGGATCAGCTTGGGCCCGGCTTCGACGGCGACCGCCCGCCGGTGGCATCGGCGAGCTGGACGGCCAGCTGGGCGCCGAGGTCGGCGTCGGGGAGAGATGCGGCCCGGTGGCCGGCTCGGGACCGGGGCCGCCGGTCAGCTGGCCGGCTGCCTCGTGACCGGCGACGTAGGCGGCGTCGACCAGGGCCGTCACCGAAGCGGCGAAGACCTCGCCGGTGGCCGCCCGGTCCGGTGACCATCCGGCCGGGTCGTCGTGGATCTCGGCCAGCATCCGGTTCTGCAGGTCGACGATCCCACGCTTCACGGTGCCCGACGCAGCGTCTCGGTGGGCAGGAGGAAGCCTCAGCCTGAGCTCGGCGGCGGTGGCGGGATCGACGACCGGCGAGGAGTGCCCGGCGACCGGAGAGACAGGCTGACGCCCCCCTCCCGACTCCTGCTCCGAGGCGCCTGCGGTGGTCACCTGACCGTCCGGCTCCGTCGCCGCCTCCGTGACATCCTCTGCAGTGTCCTCGCCCGGGATCCGGAGCCTGGCGAACAGGTCGTCGAGGGCCGATCATCGCGGTGCGGCTTGCTCGCCCATGGGCGCGGACCGGGCTGGGCTGTCGAGCTCGGATGATGGGCCGACGAGCTCGGATGATGGGCCGACGAGCTCGGATGGGCCGTCGGGCACGAGGAGGCCATCGGGCTCGACAGTCGCCCCGGCAGGTTCGGCGGGGGGCTCGCTGTGGACGGGGAGCTCGATCACCTCGCCGCCGCGCCGGGAGAGCTCGATCACCTCGGCACCGGCCGACGCCTCGACCGGCCCACCCTCCTCCAGAGCGGGGCCCGCCTCCTCGACCGGTGGACCGGTTGCCTCGCCCTCGCCGCCGTCGTCGAGGGCACGCAGGAGGCCGCCGTCCTCGGCGGTTGCGGAGGCCTCGCCGTCCTCCGCGTCGCCGCGCTGCCCCAGTCCCCCCATCGTTTCGTCGTCGGGAGGAGCCCCTCCGCCGGGAGTGGAGGCCGCCCTGGTCGCGCAGCCGGGCGACCTCGGCCATCAGCTCGTCGGCGTCGATGGGCCCCGGGGTGAGGACCCGACTCGCCCGCACCGCCCGCCAGCTCGGGCGTCCGCGCCGCCGGCTGCTCGTCCTCGACCACAGGGGTCGGGTTGAGTCTCGCCTCCAGCTCGATGTCCATCTGGTCGAAAGTGCGCTGCAGTGCCTCGACATCGACTCACCCGTTTCGATTCGCTGTTCATCGAGAGAACGGACTTCTTCCGCCGCCTCGTCCCTGGCCACACGGACCCTCCTCCAGTGGGCCGGTCTCTTCTCCTGCTCCGCCTCCCGGATCGTCGGCTCCGGCGTCGGTGCGAGCACCTTCATGACGGCTTCGGCGTCCTGGCGGGCGGTGCCGGTGAGGCCGCGCGAGCTGGCGCTGCCCGGCTCTGATGAACAGGGCGTCCTGGGTGGCTTCGGCGACGAGCGCGGCGGCGTCGGCGCTGGCCCGCTCGATCATGGCCGCCGCCTCGACCCAGGCCGCCCCGCGCAGCTCTTCGGCCTGGCGCTGGGCCCCGGCCCGGAGCTGCTCGGCCTCCTCGGTGGCGGAGGACCGCTGCGCCGCCGTCTCCTCCTCGGCGCCGGAGCGCAGCGCCGCCACCTCCGTCTCGGCGTCGAGCCGGCTGGCACTGGCATCCCGCTCCGCTTCGGCCCGCCACCGGGGTCGCGTCCTCCTCGGCGCGGCGGCGCATCTTCGTCGCCGGCTCCCGGGCGTCCTCCAGATGGGCCACCTCGGCGGCCATCCAGGACAGCTCGGCTCGGATGTCGGCAGGTCGTCGATCCGGAGCTGGCCGAGCCTCCGCGAGCCGGCGACCGTCCGGGACAACTCGTCGAGCCCACGGCGACCTCGGCTAACCGTCCACCGCATCCCGGTCGTAGCCACGCCGACCGACCTCGAACTGGCGCTGCCGGATGTAGTAGGGGGTGAGGGGATCACGGGAGACGATACCGCCCGCACGAGTCATCACCCGGTAGCCCAGTGGCGTCGTCATCGACTGCGGCGACGCCGACAAATACCACGACCCGACCGGGACGGCGATCCCCGAGATGACAGGAGAGTCTCCCCGAGCCCATCATGGATCCGACCCGGAGGATCACTCCACGTGGCCAATCCCGTCCGCAACGCCATGCTCCATGACGACCGCCTACCGGCCGTCGCGATCCTCCTCGGCGAGGCCGTCCCTGCGCCGTTGCGTCCGCCGTGGACGCCGAGGGCGCTCACATCGCCTTCGCGTCGACACGGCAGGTCACCTGGTGGCCGGGCCGGTCGATCACCGTGCGCTACCGCGCCCGGTTGGAGGGCCCGCACCTGAACGGCAACCATGACCTGGTCGCCGTGGCCGGCAGGCGCACCCCCGAGGGGGCGTCCGTGACGGACAGCGAAGGCACCCGGATCGCGGTATGGCGCATGCCCGACGACCCGCGGATCCCGGGGCTCGCTGCCGCCCTCGACCCCACCCGGGCCGCCGCGTTGGTCGGGCAGCTCGGAGGCGCCGGTGGCGAGGTCAAGACGAGACTCCGCGCCTACCGGCCCGGAACGAGGGCGGTGGTAGAGGTTCGGGGAAGGAAGACGAGCTTCTTCCTCAAGCTGGTGCCAACCGACAAGGTCGAAGCGCTGCACCACAACCACCGGCGACTCGCCGCCCACCTGCCGGTGCCTCGCAGCCTCGGCGTGAACCGCGACCTCGGGCTGCTCGCTCTCCAGGCGCTGCCCGGGACCAGCCTACCGACGCCCTCGACCAGCCGGAGACGCCGCTCCCGGACGTCGCCGCCCTCAATGGCCTGCTCGCCGCACTCCCGGCGCCCTCCCCCGGTCTGACCGCCCGCTCGCCGATCGAGCGGGTGAAACGGCTCGGCGACCTCCTCTCGCACCTCCTGCCCGAGGTCTCGAACCGCATCGGCGAGCTGGTCGAGAGGATCGGGCGCGATGCAGTGGAGCGCAGCATCCCCATCCACGGCGACTTCTACGAGGCCCAGCTCCTCGTCTCCGACGGCGTGGTGGTCGGAGTGCTCGATGTCGACACCTTCGGTGGGGGCGACCCGGTGACGACCCTGCCACCATGCTCGGCCATCTCGACATCCGCCGGTCCGATCCCGCTCGAGCCCGGCGCATCGAGGCCTATGCGTCGAGCCTGCTCGGCGCCTGGGACGAATTGGTCGACCCGGGCGACCTGAGACGCCGCACCGCCGCCGTCGTCCTCGGGCTGGCCACGGGGCCGTTCCGGGTGCAGCGGGGGGATCGGCCACGGCGACGCTGCGACGCATCGAGATGGCGGAGCGTTGGATGGAGAGCGCCAGCCGCATCTCGGTGACCGGGGCCTAAGCCGCCGGAGCCAGCCCGTGGAGGAATTCGAGGGCGTCGTCGATGGTGGCCACCCGGACCACCTCGATGTCGTCGCCGGCGGCCTCGACGGCGACGTCGTAGTTGCTGGCCGGGACCAGGATGTAGTCGGCGCCGACGGCGATCGCCCCGAACACCTTCTGGCGGATCCCGCCGATGCCGCCCACCGTGCCGTCGATGTCGATGCTGCCGGTGCCGGCGATGCGATGGCCGGCGGTGAGGTCGCCCTCCGAGAGCTGGTCGTAGACCTCGAGGGTGAACATCAGCCCGGCCGACGGCCCGCCGATGTTCTGCGAGTCGATGTTCACCGGGATGGGGAAGTCGACGAAGACCTCGTCGTTGGTGAGCAGGACCCCGACCATCCCCCGCTCCGGGTCTTCCTCGACGGTGCCGTCGTCTTGGACGAAGCGGAACGGGGTCAGGGTGATCGGGACGGTCACCGTCTCCACCTCGCCGTCCTCGCCGGCTCTCTCCACCGTGACCTCGATGGTGTCGCCGGGGGCGTGGCCGGCGACCAGGGCGGTGGCGTCGCTGTTGAACTGCACCGGCTCGCCGTCGACGGCGACGACCACATCGTCCAACTGGAGGGCGCCGTCGGCGGCCGACCCCTCGACCACCTGGGCGAGAGCGCCCCGGTGCCGACCAGCTCCGGGTCATGGCCGAGTCGGTCGAGGGCCACGTAGACGGCGTAGTCCTTCGAGGTCTCCATCAGGTCGAGGTTCTGCTGGCGCAGCTGCTCCGGGACACCCCGGCCGGGCGGATGTTTAGCGGGGAGCGAGGTCGACCTCGTCGCTCAGCATGGCGCCGAGGTAACCGAGCAGGTTGGTCTCCCGGATCGACACCGTGAGGAACATGAGCTCGCCCTCGGAAGCCTCCCCTACCGGCTCCTCGACGTTGACGAAGTCGGAGACGTCCTCCACCGGTCCCGGGGAGAAGGCGTAGTACGGGACCTTGATCGGCCAGGAGACCGCCGCCGCCACCCCGGAGATAAGGAGGATCGCCACCAGCACCCATGGCCATACCCGCCTCCGGCGCGGCGAGGTGGCGACGGCCTCATCGGTCGCGCAACGGGCGGCGTCGGGTCCATCGAGGGGGTAGCGACGGGCGCGTCGGGAGAGCTGTCGACAGGGGTACGTTCCACGGGAGAATGGTACCGGAGCCCCGTGGCTAAAGCCGTGGCTACACGCCCGGTACACTCCCCGCCCGCAGGTGTCGGAAGGGAGACGATCGTGCAAACCACCGTCCCGTCGCCGGTCATCACGGCGGTGGTCCTCCCCCGCTCCCGGGCGGTGAGCATGGGGCTGGTCGTCGGGTTCGCCCTCCTCACCGCCCTGGCCGCCCAGGCCGTGATCCCGCTGCCCTTCACCCCGGTGCCGATCACCGGGCAGACGTTCACCGTGCTGCTCGCCGGGGCCGCCCTCGGCGGCACCCTCGGGGCGGCCAGCATGGCGTTGTACGTACTGCTGGGAGCGGTGGGGCTGCCCTTCTTCGCCGAGGGCTCGTCGGGCTGGGAGGTGGTTCGAGGGGCAACCGGTGGCTATCTGATCGGGTTCATCGTGGCCGCCTGGCTGGTCGGGAAGCTGGCCGAACGCCGTCAGGACCGCACGGTGCCCACCGCCATACCGCTGTTCCTGCTCGGATCCGTCGTCATCTATCTGATCGGCGTCCCTTGGCTGGCCGCCAGTCTCGCGGTGACCGGCACCGAGGCGATGGAGCTGGGGCTGGTCCCGTTCATCGTGGGCGACCTGCTCAAGGTCGCCATCGCCGGGCTGTTGCTCCCGGGCACGTGGGCCCTGGTGACGAGACTCCGCCGCCAGTAAGCCACGGTGACCGTTCGCCAGCTGGCCGGGCGGCCGACGCCGCTGGGGGCGACCCCCGACGCCGATGGCGTCAACTTCGCCGTGCACTCCGATATCGCCGACAGAGTCGCCGTCTGCCTGTTCGACGAGGCAGGCGCGGAGACGACCCACTGGCTGCAACACCGCACCGGGTCGACCCACCACGGTTACCTGGTCGGGATCGGTCCCGGCGCCCGCTACGGGCTGCGGGTCGACGGCCCCTGGGACCCGGCGGCGGGGTTGCGATGCAACCCGCACAAGCTGCTGATCGACCCATACGCCGGCTCCATCGCCGGGGAGGTGTCCTGGGACCCGGCGGTGTTCGGCTTCCGCCCCGACCACCCCGACGTGCTGGACCGCACCGACAGCGCCCCGTTCGTCCCCCGGTCAGTCGTCGTCGACCACGACTTCGACTGGGGAGACGACAGCCCGCCGCACACCCGCTGGGCGGACACCGTCATCTACGAGACCCATGTCAAGAGCCTCACCCGCCTCCACCCGGCCGTGCCCGACGATCTACGCGGCACGTACCTCGGCCTCGTCTCCGACCCTGTGCTGGATCACCTGAAGGGGCTCGGGGTCACCGCGGTCGAGCTGATGCCGGTGCACCACTTCGTCGACGACCAGGCGTTGGCGGCACGCGGCCTGCGCAACCTGTGGGGGTACCAGCCGATCGGTTGGTTCGCCCCGCACGCCGGCTACGCCACGGCCGGCGGCAACGGCCCGGTCGCCGAGTTCAAGGAGATGGTGCGTCGCCTGCACGCCGCCGGGCTCGAGGTGATCCTCGACGTCGTGTACAACCACACCGCAGAGTCGCACCAGCTCGGCCCGCACCTGTCGCTGCGCGGCATCGACAACCCGGCGTACTACCGCCTCGACGTCCACGACCGGCGCCGGTATCTCGACTACACCGGCACCGGGAACACCGTCAACGCCGACCACCCGGCCGTGCAGCGAGCCATCGTCGACAGCCTGCGCCACTGGGTCACCCGGTACCACGTCGACGGGTTCCGCCTCGACCTGGCGACGACGCTGGGTCGCCGCCACGAGCTGTTCGACCCGGCCGCCCCGCTGTTCCACCTCATCAACCAGGACCCGGTGCTGGCCACGGTGAAGTTGATCGCCGAGCCGTGGGACGTCGGGCCCGGCGGTTACCAGCTCGGTGGGTTCCCGGCCGGTTGGGGAGAGTGGAACGACCGGTTCCGGGACACGGTGCGGGACTTCTGGCGGGGAGCGGAACGCACCGTGCCCGACCTGGCCACCCGGCTCACCGCCAGCGCCGACGTGTTCCTCGCCGGGGGACGCCGCCCGCCGGCGAGCTCGATCAACTACGTGACGAGCCATGACGGATTCACCCTGGCCGACCTGGTCGCCTACGACCGAAAGCACAACGAGCGCAACGGCGAGGGGGGCACCGACGGCACCGACAACAACCGGTCGTGGAACACCGGCGTGGAGGGCCCCAGCGACGACCCGCACATCCTCGCCCTGAGGAGTCGGCGACGTCGCAGCCTGCTGGCGACGCTACTCGTGTCGCAGGGGGTGCCGATGCTGCTCGGCGGCGACGAGTTGGGCCGCACCCAGGGTGGGAACAACAACCCGTACGCCCACGACGACGAGACGTCGTGGTACGACTGGGAGAGCGCCGACCCCGTTTTCGTCGACTTCGCCGGCCGGCTGGTGGCGCTGCGCCGGGCCAACCCTGTCCTGCGGCGGCGCACGTGGCTGACCGGCATCCCCGCCGGCGGCCCCGACTCCCATGACGTCACCTGGCTGGACGACCAAGGCCTGCCGATGACCCTGGCGGAGTGGACCGCGGCCGACACCCGGGCCGTGGCCATGGTGCTCAACGGCGACGTGCTGCGACCGCTCGACCTCGATCCCGCCCCGCTCGGCGCCGCTTCGGCGATGGTGATCGCCAACGGCTCGGCCACACCGGTCGACATGACCATCGCCCGCCCTCCGGGAGGAGGGCAATGGACCGTCGTGGTCGACACCACCGGCGACGAACCGCCCGACCCTGCGGCCCGGCTGGAGGAGGGCGCCGTCGTCACCCTCGCGCCGTTTGCCATGATGGTGCTGCTCAGACCGGGCGTCGAGCCCGGCAGAAGGGACATCGTGAAGGTCCTGTTCGCCACTGCGGAGCTGGCACCCCTGGTACGGGTCGGCGGGCTGTCATATGCAGCCGCCGGGCTGGTGCGCCAACTCCACGCCGAAGGCATCGAGGTCACCGTGGTGCTCCCCGACTACGGCACCTACGACGCCGCCCTCGGCGCAGACGAGCCCCTCGACATGCCCGGCTGGGTGGGCATCACCACCATCCGCCGCGGGACCGTGGGCGACGGCGTCCCGCTGGTGGCGGTGCGGACCCCGGCGATCGAGCGCCCCCACCCCTACAACGACGGAGACGGCCGTGGCTGGCACGACAACGACTTCCGGTTCATGGCGTTCTCGGCGGCGGTGGCAGGAGCTGGCCGCCAGGCTCGACCCGGACGTCCTCCACGTCAACGACTGGCACACCGGGGCCTCCCTTGGGATGGTGCACCAACCGGTGCCCTCGGTGTTCACCATCCACAACCTGGCCTACCAGGGGATGGCCGATGGGGGCTGGGCCGGGATGCTCCACCACCGGCCCGAGGCCTACGAGTGGCACGGCACGGTGAACCCGATGTCGGGGGCGATCGCCCTGGCCGACCGGGTGGTGGCGGTGAGCCCCAACTACGTCCACGAGATCCGCCGGCCGGAGGGCGGGTTCGGCCTCGACGGGCCGCTCCGGGCGAGGGGTGACGCCCTGGTCGGCATCCTCAACGGCATCGACACCGGAGAGTGGAACCCGTCGACCGATGCTCACCTCGCCGAGCCGTTCGACGCCGACGACCTGGCCGGGAAGGCGGCGACGCGGCGCGACCTGATCGCCGACTGTGGATGGGAGCCCAACCGCGACCCGGTCATCGGGATGGTCACCAGGCTCACTGCGCAGAAGGGCGTCGACCTGGCCATCGACATGATCGATTATCTCGACCGGTTCCCGGCCCGCATGGTCATCCTCGGCTCCGGCGACCGGGAGCTGGCCGAGCGGGCCCACTGGGCCACCGTCGGGCGAGCCGAGGTCGCCCGGTTCGTCGAGGGCTACGACGAGAGCCTGTCGCACCGGATCTTCGCCGGATCCGACCTGCTGCTCATGCCGAGCCGTTTCGAGCCGTGCGGGCTGGCCCAGATGCAGGCGATGATCTACGGCACCATCCCGGTGGTCACCGACGTCGGCGGGTTGCGCGACACCGTGATCGACTCCGACCTGCACGAGTCGGCCGGGACCGGGTTCGTCGCAGGGGAGGTGACGCCGATGGCGCTGCTCGACGCACTGCACCGGGCCACCCGGGCGTGGCGCTCCCCCACCCGGAGAAAGGCCATCCAGCAGCGCGGCATGCGCCACGACTGGTCGTGGCGGGAGCCCGCCCGCCGCCACATCGAGCTGTACGAGGAGATCTCCCGCTAGGTCGCCGCATCGTCTGCCATCCGGAGTCGCATCCGCGTCCGTGGTCACGGTGAGCGGCCGCTGGTGATGTAGGTGTGGCCGTGGGGGCTGGTCCAGATGTGGTCTCCGTTGGGTCGGCGCCGGTATCGCCAGCCGCCTTCATCTTTGGCGCGGTGGTGGAACTCGCACAGTGGCGCCAGGTTCCATTCGAGGGTGGGTCCGCCGTCGATGTGGCGTCGGGTGTGGTCGAGGTCGGAGGATCGGGCGGGTCGGCGGCATCCCGGGGAACACGCAGGTGCGGTGCCGGGCCCGGACTTGGCGGGTCTGGGATGCGGTGGGGCGGCGCCGCACCGCCACCGCGAAGGGGTCGCCGTTGTCGTCGATGACGGTGGCCTGCCAGCGCCCATCTCGTTGCCGGTCGGTGACCTGGCGGGCGATGTCGGCGACCACCGGTCCCCACCCACCCAACTCACCGGGGTGCTCGGCCAACCCCAACAGGGTGCGCAGATCCACGGTGAGGTCCGACCATCCCCCGACCCAACGGCTTGCCATGCCCGCAGAGGAGGTCGACGGCGACGTCAGCCCGACGCTGATCCATGCTGCGCCCGTCACCGGGAAGCCTGCGGGCCAGGAAGTCGATGCGTTCCCGGGCCGCTGCCGCCACATCCGGCGGCAGGTCCAGCAGCAGCAGGTTGGCCGAACCCGCCGGGTTCGCTTCCAACACGACCCTCCGGTCTCGACGGCACGCTGCAGACGCCTCTTGGCGTCCTCGGGATCGGCTACCAGACACAGCTTGCGCAACAGGGCCCAGCTGACCGGTGGTGAGATCACCGGCACGGTCCGCTACTTCGGCTACCACCCGGCGCCCCGCCTCGACGGTGGGGTGGGCGGTGCCGTCAGCCAGCACCCGGGCCCGGCGCACATCGACCCTACCCGCATCGAGCAGCTCACCGACCTGGGGGAGCCGCTCGGTCACATCATGAGCGAAGGCGACCTCGTGTTGAGCGGCGGTCCGGGTCAACCGCAGGGCCGCGCCCACCTCGAGGGCGGCGAACTCCCCGATGAGGTCGTCGTCGCCGCAGCGCCGGGTCACCTCGCAGATGTCGGCGGCCCGCTCCGCCTGGCGATGCGATACCACCCGGTCCCGGGCCACCATCAACCGCACCACGTCATGATCCGACAACCGGTGCGGTCGATCGCTGCCAACAGGCTGGCGAGCCGAGGACCCGGCGCCATGGCCTCTAGGTCGGCGGGCAGCGCCGAACTCTCGGAGCGCAGAGTGTCGTTGTCCATCACCATCCGCCCATCATGCACCGTAGGTGTGACAAATTCGGGTGGCCACGTCGGGAAGAAGCGAAGCTCGCCCCGGGCTGACAACGTTCCCCTTGCGCCGGGACACCGGACGGTGCGGCGACGTATCGTTGCGGAAGGCGACGAGGAGGGAGGCCCCCCATGTGCATGTCAGCGATAACCGACTCCTGCAACCGCCTGGCGGCAGATCAGCCAACCCGAGTGACGGAAGGGCTGACCCGGCGCAGGTTCTTCAAGATGTCGGCGACGGCGGCGGCCGGAGCCGCGGTGGTCGCCGCAGGAGGCGCCGTCCCCGCGCTCGCCACCCAAGCCCCCGGGCGCAGGGTGGTCGATCTCACCCATCGACTCTTCGTCGACTTCCCCGGGTTCCTCGGCGGTGGCCCCTCGATCTCCGTCGAGACCATCTTCGACTTCGACACGGCGGGGTTCCTCGCCAAGGAGTGGACCTTCTACGAGCACATCGGCACCCACATCGACCCTCCTGGGCACTTCCTGGAGGGAATGGCGTCGGTCGACCAGTTGGACGTCGCCGCGCTGGTGGCGCCGATCGTGGTGTTGGACCTCACCGCCAAGGCAGCCGCCGACCCCAACGCCACCGTCGAGTTGAGCGACGTCAAGGATTGGGAGCGCCACAACGGCCGAATCCCCGGAGGCGCCCTGGTGTGCATGCGCTCGGGATGGGACGCCAAGGTGCACGACGGTGACGCCTTCCGCGGTGGGACCGGGTTCCCCGACCTCGCCTTTCCCGGGTTCGGGGAGGCGGCCGCCGACTTCCTGGCCACCCGCCGGCACGCCGTCGGCCTCGGCGTCGACACGCTGAGCATCGACCCGGGCGACTCGGCCGACCTTCCCGGTGCACTTCGGGTTCCTCGCCACCGGCGGGTACGGGATCGAGTGCATGGCCAACCTGGCGTCGATCCCCGAACGCGGAGCAACAGCATTCGTCGGCGCCGTGCCCTTCGAGGGCGCCGCCGGAGGGCCCTGCCGGGTGATCGCCACCTGGTGACTCCCGCTGGGACGTCAGCGGCCGGAGGGCATCGACCAGGGCACGCCGAACCGTTCGAAGTCACGATCGAACGACACGACGGTCGCTCGGTATTGGACGGCGAGCGCGGCCAGATGGGCGTCGTTGACGAGGTTGCCCCCGGTCGATCCGACCGACTCCAGGAGCCGGGTGACGACTTGGAGATGGCCGTGGCGGGGCTCGACGATTATCGCCGGCGGTTGCGCCAGCCAGGCCTCGATGACGGCGGTCGCCTCCATGAGCTCCAGAGGGACGGGGAAAGACGCCGACCCTGGTGGCAAGCCGCACGAACGCGAGCACAACCACCCAGGGAAACCCGACGGGCTCATCGCCGGAGAGCGGCGCCCATCAGCCAGTCACGCGCCGCAACATGGTGTTGGGCGCTCTCGTTGGCCCCATACAAGAGAACGTTGGCGTCGACCAGCTTCACTTGCCGACGTGCATCCTGCGGACCAGCTCCTCGTCCTCCAACGCTCCGGCGAGCGCCAGGGCGCGATCGAGGTCGACGGTGGGCACGCCCATTGCGTACGTGGGGAACGACACCTCCCGGGAGGGTGCGCCCGGAGAGGTCAGGCCGGCGCGGATGGCATCGTTCACCACCTGCTTGAAACTGGATCCTGTCTGTCGCATCCTCCGATGGAGCAGGGCCTCGGTGTCGGCGTCGAGGGTGATCGTGGTTCGCATCGGCTGTCGCATCATAGCATCATCCGATCCGATGCTGTGATGTCGCCTGACCAAATGAACCGGGCTGCAGATCGCCGACGTAGCCTTCGACGATGGGAACCCGATCGGCTCGTCGGCGTGCGTTGCTGCTCTTGGCGGCAGTTGCGCTGGGAGCCTGTGACGGGGAAGCAACGCCGACGACTGGGGTGGCCGCGGCGAGCTCGACCGTGCCGGTGACTACTGCGCAGGAGCCGACGACCACGACGGCCCAACCGGAGGCGGCGGCCACCACCGAGGCGCCTCCCCCGACGATGACTTCGCGTCGACGGCGGCGCCGACGGCGTGGACGATCGAGTCGTACCCGGTGCCCCCGGGCACCCACCCGCACGACGTGGCCCCTGCCGCCGACGGCGGTGTGTGGTACACGGCGCAGAACGTCGGGGCGCTCGGCCATCTCGACCCTGCCACCGGCGAGACCCGGCACATCCCGCTCGGCGCCGGTTCGGCGCCGCACGGCGTGATCGTCGACGACGCCGGGACGCCATGGATCACCGACGGCGGACTCAACGCCATCGTCTCGGTCGACCCCTCCGACGACGAGGTCACCGTGTACCCGCTTCCGCCCGAGCGTGGCGACGCCAACCTCAACACGGCGGTGTTCGACGGCGACGGCATCCTCTGGTTCACCGGGCAGAACGGCATCTACGGCCGACTCGACCCGGCCACCGGCGCCATGGAGGTGCTCGACGCACCCCGGGGACCCGGGCCGTACGGGATCACCGCCACCCCGACCGGCGACGTCTACTACGCCTCGCTCGCCGGCAGCTACGTCGGGCGAATCCTGCCCGACGGCTCCGCCGAGGTGCTCGAGCCGCCCACCGCGGGCAGGGCGCCCGCCGGGTGTGGTCGGACTCGGCGGGCGCGGTGTGGGTGAGCGAGTGGAACAGCGGCCAGGTGAGCCGGTACCAGCCCGCCACCGACACCTGGACACATGGGACCTGCCCGGCGAAGCCGCCACCTACGCCGTGTACGTCGACGACAGCGACGCCATGTGGCTGAGCGACTTCAACGCCAACGCCATCGTCCGCTTCGACCCTGCCACCGAGACCTTCACCGAGATCCCGCTCCCCCACGACCCCGGCGACGTCCGCCAGATCCTCGGCCGGCCCGGCGAGGTGTGGGGAGCCGAGTCGTCCGCTGACCAACTCGTCGTGATGCGCCCCGGTTGAACAGGTTCCCCTCCCCTCTTGGAGGGGAGGGGTGGCGTAGAACGGGGGCCAGAGGCCTAGCAGGGCTGACGGGGAAGGGTCCGGCGGTCCGAGACCTCGCTCGCCCTCGTGGACGCCGTCTCTACTCGGGCTCGGTGATCTCCTGGCCCTTGGCGACGGCGACGATGCCGGAGTCGGACATGGTGAACCGGGCGGCGTCGCGTTCCGGGTCGACCCCGATCCGGGCGCCGGCGGGGACGATCACGTTCTTGTCGATGATGGCGTTGCGCACCACCGCACCGGGCCCGATCCTCACGCCGGTGAACACCACGCAACGCTCCAGGGTGGCGCCGTCCTCGACCCGCACGTCGGGGGAGAGCACCGTACCGGTCACCGTCGCCCCGGAGAGGATGCAGCCGTTGGAGACGATCGAGTTGGCGATGGTGCCCGCCCCGTGGCCGCTGGTGCCGACCATCTTCGCCGGGGGCAGCGGGCGCATGTCGGTGTAGATCGGCCATTCGGCGTTGTACAGGCTGAACACCGGCTCGATGTCGACCAGGTCCATGTTGGCGGCGAAGTACGAGTCGAGCGTCCCCACGTCCCGCCAGTACCCGGCACTGCGCTCGGTCTGGCCGGGGACCTCGTTCTCGGTGAAGTCGTAGACGTGGGCCACCCCGTCGTCGACCAGCTTGCGGATGATGTCCCCGCCCATGTCGTGGCGGGAGCTGTCGTCTTCGGAGTCGTCCCTCACCATGTCGACCAGGATGTCGGCGTCGAAGACGTAGTTGCCCATCGACACGTAGGCGAGTGTCGGGTCGTCGGGGAGCGGCCCCGGGTCGGCCGGCTTCTCCCGGAACGCCTCGATCCGGCTGCTGTCGCCCCGCTCGATCACGCCGAACTGGTGGGCCTCCTCGATGGGCACCCGGTGCGCCGCCACCGTCACCCCGGCGCCGCTCTCGATGTGGCGCTCGAGCATCTGGCTCGGGTCCATGCGGTAGATGTGGTCGGCTCCGAACACGAAGATGTACTCCGGTCGCTCGTCGGAGACGATGTTGAGGTTCTGGAAGACGGCGTCCGCCGAACCGAGGAACCACCGCTTCCCGGCGCGCATCTGCGCCGGGGCGGCCGTCACGTAGTTCCCCAGCAGCGTCGACAGGCGCCAGGTGCGCGACAGGTGGATGTCGAGGCTGTGGCTCTTGTACTGGGTGAGGACGACGATATGGCGGAACCCGCCGTTGGCGAGGTTGGAGAGGGCGAAGTCGATGAGCCGGTAGTGGCCGCCGAAGGGGACGGCCGGCTTGGCCCGGTCGGCGGTCAGCGGAAGGAGCCGCTTGCCCTCGCCACCGGCGAGCACCATGGAGAGCACGCTGTGGTTGCCCCGTGGCCTCACTCCGTCGATCCCTCCCCGATCTCACCGTCGTCGGCGTCGGCCGGCCCGGCCTCCCGCTCCTCGGGCGCCGCCGCCGCCAGCCCAGGACCCGGCGCCAGCACCAATGTCGCCAGCGGCGGGACGTTGACCGCCACCGACCACTCGTAGCCGTGGGCGGCGATCTCCTCGGCTTCCACGCCGCCGAGGTTACCGACCCCGCTCCCGCCGTACTCGGCGGCGTCGCCGTTGAGGAGTTCCTTCCAATAGCCTCCTTCGGGGACCCCGAAGCGGTACCCGGTCCACACCTCCGGGGTGAAGTTGCTCACCACCAGCACCGGTCGGGCACCGTCGGCGAGACGGAGAAAGGCCAGCGTCGAGCCGGAGGCGTCGTCGGCGGCGAGCCACCGGAACCACTCGGGCCGGATGTCGCTGCGGTGGAGCGCCGGCTCTTCCTTGTAGACCCGGTTGAGGTCCGCCACCCAACGGGCCACCCCGGCGTGCTCGGGCAGGTCGAGCAGGTCCCAGGGCAATGAGGCATCGTGGTTCCACTCGCCGGGCATGGCCAGGTCGCCCCCCATGAAGAGCAGCTTCTTGCCCGGTGTCGTCCACTGGTGGCCGAACAGCAGCCGCAGCCCGGCGAACCGGCGCCAGGGGTCGCCCGGCTGCTTGCCGAGCAACGAGCCCTTGCCGTGCACCACCTCGTCGTGGGACAGGGGCAGGACGAAGCTCTCGGTGCCCATGTACATCGCCCGGAAGGTGAGCTCGCTGTGGTGCCACTTGCGATGCACCGGCTCCCGTGCGACGTAGCGGAGGGTGTCGTTCATCCATCCCATGTCCCACTTGAAGCCGAACCCGAGCCCGCCGACCGACACCGGCCCGGTGACCAGCGGCCACGAGGTGGACTCCTCGGCGATCATCTGGATGCCGGGGTGCCGGGCATAGAGGCTGTCGTTGAGCTGACGCAGGAACCCGACCGCCTCGAGGTACTCCCGGCCGCCGTACCGGTTGGCGATCCAGGCGTCGCCGCGCGAGTAGTCGCGGTACAACATCGAGGCCACCGCGTCGACCCTGATCCCGTCGGCGTGGAACACCTCGATCCAGAAATGGGCGCTCGACAGCAGGAACGACCGGACCTCGGGGCGGCCGTAGTCGAAGACCGCCGACCCCCAATCGGCGTGGTAACCGATCCGCCGGTCGGACGGCTCGTAGAGGTGGGTGCCGTCGAAGTGCATCAGCCCCGACTCGTCCATGGGGAAGTGCGAAGGCACCCAGTCGAGGATCACCCCGATCCCGTTGCGGTGCAGCTGGTCGATGAGGTGCATCAGGTCCTGGGGGACCCCGTAGCGCGAGGTGGCGGCGAAGTAGCCGGTGGTCTGGTAGCCCCACGACCCGAAGAACGGGTGCTCCATCACCGGGAGCAGCTCGACGTGGGTGTACCCCTGCTGGAGGACCCATTCGATCAGTGGCTCGGTGACGATCCGGTAGCGGGTGGGGCCGCGCCACGACCCGAGGTGTGACTTCGTAGATCGAGATCGGCGACTCATGGCTCTGCCGCTCACCCCGGTCGGCCATCCACGTCGCCGTCGCCCCATTCATAGCCGAGGTCCCAGGCGACCGAGGCCGCCCCTCTCCCCTCCTCGGTGTAGAACCCGACCGGGTCGGTCTTGTCCACCGACCGGCCGAGCCGCCCGATGCGGTACTTGTAGGTAGCACCCTGCCCGATGCCTTCCACCCGCGCCTCCCAGACGCCGCCGCCGGCCGGCTGCATCAGGTCGGCGCCGCTCCACGAGTTCCAGTCGCCGATCACCGCGGCGTAGTCGGCGTTGGGGGCCCACACCCTGAAGGTGGCGCCGTCCTGGTCGAGGTGGCAGCCGAGCACCTCGTACAGCCGCTCGTGGGTCCCTTCCTCGAGCAGCCAGGCGTCCTGTTGGTGCATGGCCTCACACAGTAGAGGGGCGCACCAGAGGTGCGCCCCTCTCCCTGACCATGCAGCGTATGGGTTACTCGCCCAGCGCCACGCAGGGTGCACTGAAGTCGTACGCCTCGGCGGTGGGGCCCGTGAAGAAGTCCTGCACCACCGAGACGCCGGTCAGCGCCTCCGGGTTGACGCCGTTGACCACCGAGTCACGGGGGAACACGTCGTTGGGCTCGCCCTGGAACGACCGGTTCGACACCATCCCCTGGTAGTCGACGTCGGTCACCGTGGCCGCCGCCGCCCGGATCCCCTCGTGGCTGAGGTCACCGGCGGCGACCGCCGCCTCGAGGGTGGCGCGCAGCCCGTACTGCGACAGCCAGCCGGCGCCATAGAAATCGTTGAACCCTTCGGTGACCCCGGCGCCCTCGAGGGCGGCGCGCAATGCTTCGTGACCCTCACTGTCGTAGTCCAGCGGCGGGCTGAACGACGACTGGTAGAAGATCCCCGCCTCGAACGCCGGGGCGGCCGGTGACTCCAGCAGGCCCGGGTTCCACGACGGCGACGAGCCGATGAACAGCCCGGTGAAACCCTGGGCGGCGGCGCCACCAACGATGGCACCCGCTTCGGACGGGCCCACCGCCAGGTAGACGACGTCGGCCGGGGTGCCCAGCACCTGGGCAACGGCCTCGGTCTGCTGGGCGTCGCCACCGGCGACGATCGGCACCACCGGAGCGTTGTAGACCACCTCGAGGCCGTTGGCCTCGGCGGCGATCTCCACGCCGGCGGCGTAGTCCAGCCCGTAGTCGGTCGGGAAGGCGAGGATGCCCACGGTGGTCGGGGCCTCGCGTCCCGCCGCCGGCAACGCCCCCATCGACCAGTCGACCGCGTTCATCGCCTCGAAGCAGTAGTTGGTGCCGAACTCCATGACCAAGCCCTGGTCGACCGAGTCGAAGCCCCAACCCGAGTACCACGACATCGGGGCGGCCACCGTGCTGTCCCGGTTGTAGTCCTCGAGCACCGCCAGCGTCTGCGGGGTGCCCAGGCTCATCGCCAGGGCGGCGATGTCGCCGGCAACCGAGTTGTACTGGACCACCATCTGGTCGGGGGTGTACTGGGCGTCGAGCACGTTGCTGTCGGGCAGCGCCACGTCGTAGGCGCCGCCGATGCCGCCGGAGGCGTTGACCGTCTGCCAGAACAGCTGCTGGCCCAGGATCAGACCCGGGCTGGCGGCGGCGAACGGCCCGCTCTCGTCGGTGAGCGCCGCCAGGTAGATGCAGCCTCGAGCAGGGTCGCCCTCCGGGCACGGCTCGGCGGTGACGCCGGGGCCGAGGGTGACCTCGCCACCCGCGGCGGCCGTCGTCCCCGGGGCTGCGGTGGTGGCAGGGGCGGCCGTCGTCGCCGGTGCGGCCGTCGTGGCGGCGTCGCCGGCGCTGGTGGTCGTGTCCCCGTCGTCGTCGCCGCCACAGGCCGCGGCGACCAGCGCCAGGACGAGCAGCATCAGAAGAACACGCGGGATCTTTCTCTTCACGATCTTCCTCCCGTTTATCGCCCGGCGTCGACCGGGACTGTCATATGGCTCTTCGCCTGACGGCTCATCGCTGTGCGATGGGGGACCCCCAACCCCCATCGCCGATTCTCCGTCTCCGACGTAGCCTCGTTCACATGGATCTTCGCGGGACGTCGCTCTTGTCCTCCTGTTGTACCAGAACGGGCCACCCCTAGTACGAAAATGGGAAGGCCTTCCAATAGTTGCGGATCCTCAGCCAGATGCCGTAGAGGCCGAGCGGCTCGACGACGATGAACACCACGATGAGCAACCCGAAGGCGACGCGTTCCAGCTGTCCCACCGTGAGGACCTCCGAGAAGGCGGTCGGGTCGACCGGGGACACCCCGATGAGCCGCTCGATGATCTCCGGGAGCAGCACGATGAAGAACGCCCCCATCATCGACCCGGCGATCGAGGCGGCGCCGCCGATGACCACCATGGCGAGGTACGCCACCGAGAGCAGCAGGTTGAACTGCGAAGGCTCGACGAAACCGGTGACCGAGAACAGCAGAGCCCCGGCGACACCGGCGTAGAACGACGACAGGGCGAAGGCGATCACCTTGTACCGGGTGAGGTTCACGCCGATGACCTCGGCGGCGATGTCCCGGTCACGGATGGCCGAGAAGGCCCTGCCCAGCCGTCCCCTGGTGAGGTTCTTGGCGATCACCGTCATCACCACCATCAACACCAGCATGAGGAGGTAGATCAACTGCTCGCGGGTGAAGTCGACGCCGAGGATGGTGCCCGGCTGGTCGAACCGGTACCCGAAGAGACTGAGCACCGATGGCTCCCGGCCCTGGCCCTGGCCCCCGGTGAGGCTGCGCCAGTTGCGGAAGATGTGCTCGCCGAGCAGCACCAGGCCGATGGTGACGAGCGCCAGGTACAGCCCCTTGAGCCGGAGGGCGATCGGCGACACCAGCGCCCCGATGAGCGCCGCCACCAGGCCGGCGGCGGGGAGCCAGATCACCATGTCCAGCCCGAGACCGATCACCGGGGTCCCCGGCGCCCCGCTCAGCGCCGCTCCGACGTAGGCGCCGATCCCGAGGAAGAAGGCGTGGCCGAGGCTGATCTGCCCGGCCCACCCGGTGACGAGGTTGAGCCCGATCGCCCCGATCACCGCCACGAAGGCGGTGGCGACCAGGGACAGCGTGGGGCGGTCGAACACGAAGACGGCGGCGACGGCGACCACGATCCCGGCGACGAGCCACAGCTTCTGCACGCCGGAGGGCAGCACCGCCGAGTCCGCCTCGTAGGAGACCCGGAGCTGGGGACGGCCCCTCACACCCGTTCCACCTCCTTGGTGCCGAACAGCCCATACGGACGGACCAGCAACACCAGCAGCATCACGAGGTAGGGCACCACCTGGGCGAAGTTGGCGCCCAGCCAGGGGGCGTACACCGGCTGGTAGACGGCGGTGTACGCCTCGGCCAGCCCGATGATGAGCGACCCGACCACCGCCCCCGGGATCGAGTCGAGCCCGCCAACCACGGCGGCGGGGAGGGCCTTGAGAGCGGAGACCGCATTGGCCTGGGAGAGCCCGGCGAGACCGGTGGCGCTGAACATGCCGGCCAGCGCCGCCATCGCTCCCCCGAGCATCCAGGCGGTGGAGAACACCCTGCCGACGTTGATGCCCTGGGCCAGCGCCACCTCCTGGTCGATCGCCGTCGCCCGCATCGCCAGCCCCATCCGGCTGCGGCGGTAGAACACGGCCAGCGCCGCCACCACCACGACCGCCGCCACCACCATGGCGATGGTGCGGTGGGGCACGATCACCCCGCCCCAGGTGGACGCCGACATCCCCCACGGGTCTTCGACGCCGCGGATGTTGACGCCGAGCATGTCGTCGACCACCACCCGGATGGCGATGTCGAGGCCGATGGTGGCGATGGCGGCGGCGAACACCGGCTTGCCCACCAGCGGGCGCAGCGCCACCCGTTCGACCAGGCCACCGAACAGGGCGGTGAACACCACCCCGATCCCCACCGCCGGCCAGAAACCCAACCCACGGTCGACGGCCAGGTACGAGATGGCGAAGGCGCCGGTGATGAGCAGCGCCGGCTGGGCGAACGAGAGCACCTGGGTCGACTTGTAGATGATCACGAACCCCAGGGCCACCAGCACGTAGATGGCCGCCAGCGACAGCCCGGAGACGGTGGCCTGGAGGAAGGTGGTCACCGGTACAGATCTTCGATCTGCTCGGCGAACATCGCCTCGATCGCCGACCGCTTCACCTTCTGGGTGGCGGTCAGCTCGCCGTCCTCGTGGTCGAGCTCCTTGGTCAGCAGGCCGAAACGCTTGACCTGCTCCGCCTGGGCGAGGGAGGAATTGGTGCCGTCGACCACCTTCTGGATCAGCTCCCGCACCTCGGGCTTCTCGGCCAGGTCACGGTACGTGGTGTAGGTGAGGCGGCGGCGCTGCGCCCACTCGCACACCACGTCGTAGTCGATCCCGATCAGCGCCGACAGGTACTTCCGCTTGTCCCCGATGACGATCGCCTCACCGACGAACGGTGACATCTTGAGGCTGTTCTCGATCTCCGAGGGCGACACGTTCTTGCCGCCGGCGGTGATGATGATGTCCTTGATCCGGTCGACGATGCGCAGGTGGGTGCCGTCCCACTCCCCGACGTCGCCGGTGTGCAGCCACCCCTCGGCGTCGATGGCGGCGGCGGTGGCGTCGGGGCGGTTCCAGTACCCGGCGAAGGTCCCGGGGTGCCTGGTGAGGACCTCGCCGGTCTCCTCGACCACCTCGATGTCGATGTTCGGGTACGCCTCGCCGACGGTGCCCAGCTTCACCCGCCCGGGGAGGGTGCGGGTGGCTACCCCGGTCTGCTCGGTCATCCCGTACGCCTCGTAGATCGGCACCCCGATGCCCATGAAGAACTCGAGGATCTCCGGGGCGATGGGGGCCGCCGCCGACAGGGCGTACCGGCACCTCCGCAACCCGAGCCGCTCCTTGAGCGCCCGGTACAGGAACAGGTCGCCGAGCCCGAGCATCACCCGGCTGCCGACCGTGTGGCGCCCGCCCCGGGCGGCGAGCTGCCGCCCGATCCGGCTCGCCGTCCTGGTCCACAGCCCGTAGTTCCACCGCTTGAGTCGGGAAGCCGAGGACATCCTCACCAGCACGAAGGCGTGCATCTTCTCCCAGATGCGGGGCACGCCTTGGACGAAGGTGGGCTGGACCTCGCGCAGGTCGGTCGACAGGGTGTCGATGGACTCACCGAAGTGGGTGACCCAACCCGACCCCGGCGTGGTTCACCTGGCTGATCAGCTTCTCGAAGATGTGACAGAGCGGGAGGTAGGAGATGATCACGTCATCGGGGCCCGGCGGCGGGTTCACCAGACCCTGGTCGGAGCCGGCCATCTCCATCGCGAACGAGACGTTGGCCACCGTGATCATCGCCCCCTTGGGCGGGCCGGTGGTGCCCGATGTGTACACCAGGTAGGCGAGATCCTCCGCTCGGATCTCCTCGATGCGCCGGTCCAGCTCACCGGGGTGGGCGGCGCGGTGCTCGTCGCCCCGCGCCATCAGCTCGTCCCACGACATCAGGATCGGATCGTCGATGACGTCGACGCCACGCGGCTCGATGTACACGATCCGTTCCAGTGCCGGCAGCCGGTCCTTCACCGCCATCGCCTTGTCCACCTGTTCCTGGTCCTCGGCGATGAGCACCCTGGTGCCGCTGTCCTCGAGCAGGTACTGGACCTCGGCGGCCGGGTTGGTCGGGTAGAGCCCCATGCACACCAGCCGGGCGGCGAGGCAGGCCGAGTCGGCCACGATCCACTCCGGCCGGTTGAGCGAGTGGACCCCGACCCGGTCGCCGGGCTCGAGCCCGAGCGACATCAGCCCGTGGGCGGCGGTCTGCACCTGGTCCCAGTACCCCGCCCAGGTGATCTCCCGCCAGATGCCGAGCTTCTTGACCCGCATCGAGACCGTGTCGGGCGTCGCCATGGCGCGCTGCCTCACCCGTTCGGGGATGGTCGACAGGGACGGCGGTCGAGGGGTGGGTCGGTGGTTGGGCCAGCGCGGTCATGCCACTCCTCCTGAGGTGTCGACGACGGCGTGCTCCTCCCCGAGGTAGGCGCGGATCACGTCCCGGTTGGTCTGGATCTGCCCGGGCTCGCCGACGGCGATCGGCTTCCCGAAGTCGAGGACGAGGACGGTGTCGGCCAGGTCCATCACCATCCGCATGTCGTGCTCGACGAGGATCATCCCGATCCCGAGCTCTCGCTTGATGTCGGTGATGGCCCGTGCCATGTCCTCGGTCTCCTCCTGGTTCATGCCCGCCGCCGGCTCGTCGAGCAGGAGCAGCACCGGCTCCATCGCCAGCGCCCGGCCCAGCTCGACCTTCTTCTGGATCCCGTAGGGCAGCATGGCCACATAGGAGCGGCGGTAGGGCTCGAGCTCGAGGAACTGGATGATCCCCTCGGCAACCTCCCTGCTCGCCACCTCCTGGCGGCGCGCCCTTCCCCAGCCACGCCGCCGAGGCCAGCACCCCGTAACGCAACCTGAGGTGGCGTCCCAGCATGATGTTGTCGATGACGGTGAGGTTGGGGAACAGCTCGATGTTCTGGAAGGTCCGGGCCATGCCCATGGAGGCGATGGCGTCCGGTCGCTCGCCGAGGATGGAACGCCCGAGGTACTCGATCCGGCCCGTCTGTGGGTGGTAGACGCCGCTGAGGCAGTTGAAGATCGACGTCTTGCCGGCGCCGTTGGGACCGATGATGGCGAAGAGCTCGCCGTGGTGGACGGCGAAGCTGACCCCGTCGATCGCCTTCACCCCGGCGAACGAGAGGTGGACGTCATCGACGACGAGCAGGGCGGTCCCGGCGGCGTCGGCGCCGGCGGCGGGCAGGACCTCGGAGAGCAGGCGCTCCCTCATGCCAGCCAGCGCTTCTTGCGCCGGTAGTGCTTCACCTCGGCGAGGGAGGCGGTGTTGCCCTCCCCGCCGATGCCGAGGTAGAACTCGCGCACGTCCTGGTCGGCGAGCAGCTCGGCCGCCGCCCCATCCATGACGATCTTGCCCGTCTCCATGACGTAGCCCCGGGAGGCGATCGACAACGCCATCATGGCGTTCTGCTCCACCAGGAGCACGGCGATGCCCTGAGCGTTGATGTCGACGATGAGATCGCGGATCTGCTGCACCAGCTTGGGGGCGAGCCCGAGGCTGGGCTCGTCGAGCAGCAGGAACCGGGGCGACGACATCAGCGCCCGACCGATCGACAGCATCGACTGCTCGCCACCGGACAGGTACCCGGCGGTCGCCTTCGACCGGTTCCCCAGAACCGGGAACAGGGCGTACACCCGATCGAGGTTCTCCTTCACCTTCGACCGGTTGGTGTGGGCCCCCAGCTGCAGGTTCTCCTCGACCGTCAGCTCGGCCAGGACACGGCGGCCCTCCAGCACCTGGGTGACCCCGATCTCGACGATCTTCTCGGGGTCGAGATGGTCGATGCGGTCGCCGTCGAGGCTCACCGAGCCCTTGGTCACCTCGCCGCCGTGGACGTCGAGTAACCCGCTGATGGCACGGAGCAGCGTCGTCTTGCCGGCTCCGTTCGCTCCGAGCAGCGCCACGATCTCGCCGTCGGCCACGGTCACGGAAACCCCGCGGGACACCAGGATGACGTCCTTGTAGACGACCTCCAGGTTGGCGACGTCGAGCAACCCCCGACCCTCCTCCCGGTAGCCTCCTCCGGGCGGAGCCACGATAGAGAGCGGGCTCGCCCGCCGCTCGGACGAGAACGATGCGCACCGACAACTTTGAGCGAGTGTACACCGCTATGGCGATAGTCAAATGCTCAAAGTTGGTAGCTGGCATCGCGCTCCGGCCACGCAACTTTGAGCGAGTGACACCGCTGTGCCGTGTCAAATCGCTCAAAGTTGCGCATGGGCTTACGCCGGCGTGCGGACCCCGATCACCCGGAAGCGGCCGGTGACGAAGGCGGGGTCGCTCAACGAGGCGTTGCCGGCCGGGTTGGCCCCGGTGACGTGGAAGTCGCTGAACGCCGCCGACTGGTTGACGAAGAGCCCGCCGGTCAGGTTGAAGGCGACCGAGACCCCGGCGTCGACGGCGGCATCCTCCGCCCGGCCGGCGACGTCGTCGTCGGTGGTGTACACCAACCAGGTGATGGCGCCGTGCTCCCGGGCGGCCTCGGTCGCCAGCGCCAGGCTCTCGGCGGTGCCGTCGGTGGCCACCACGTAACCGATCGGCCCGAACATCTCCCGCATGTATGCGGCCCGGTCGGCGGCGTCGACCGAGACCAGGCGCGGGGTGCGCACCACGGCATCGGGGAACGCCGGGTTGGTCACCACCCGCGGCTCGAGCAGCGAGGTCCCGTCGGTGGCGGACTCGTCGAGCCGGCGCAGGGTCTCCTCGCTCTTGATGGCGCCGAGGACGTCGCCCGCCCTGGTGTCATCCGAGAGGAGCCCGCCGATCTCGGCGGCGAGTCCCCGGGCGAAGTCTTCGAACGACACCGTCCCCTCACCGGTCTCGACGCCGGCGCGAGGCACGAAGACGTCCTGCGGCGTGGTGCACATCTGCCCGGAGAACAGCGTCATCGACACCGCCAGGTTCCGGTAGAGGCCCTTCAGGTCGTCGGTGGAATCGACGATCACCGAGTTGATCCCTGCCTTCTCGGTGTACACCTCGGCATGGTGGACGTTCTCCTCGAGCCAGCGACCGAACGAGGACCCGCCGGTGTAGTCGACGATCCCCGTCCGGGGGTCGGTCACCAGCTCCTTGGCGATGGGAGCCGCCGCCGTGTCCACCCCGAGGGTGACGACGTTCGGGTCGAACCCGGCCTCGTCGAGGACGGTGCGGGCCGTCTCGACGAACAACGCCAGCGGCAGCACCGTGGCCGGGTGCGGCTTGACGATCACCGGGTTCCCGGTGACCAGGCTGGCGACGATGCCGGGCAGGCTGTTCCACGTCGGGAAGGTCGAGACCCCGAGGGCCACCGCCACCCCGCGTGGCCGGATCCGCCACCGCTTGTCCACGAGCAACGGCTCCCGCTTTCCCTGCGGCTTCTCCCAGCGCATGGCATCGGGCAACCGGGTCATCTCGGCGAAGGCGTAGGCCAGCGCCTCCAGTCCGCGGTCGAGGGCGTGGGGGCCGCCCGCCTGGAACGCCATCAGGAACGCCTGGCCGGTGGTCTGCATCACGGCATGGGCCATCTCGAACGGGTTGCGGGCGAGGCGGTCGAGGATCTCGAGGCATACCCCCGCCCGGTCCTGCGGCGAGGCGCCCGACCAGGACGGCAAGGCGGCCTCTGCGGCGGCGAGCAGCTCACCGGCGCTCGCCTCGGGATAGGTGATGCCGAGCTCGATCCCGTACGGCGAGGACTCGTCACCGGTGGTCCAGCCATGCCCCGGATGGCCGGCCAGATCGAACCGCCCGCCCAGCCGAGCCTCGAAGGCGGCCTCGCCCTCCGCCGGTGCCTCCTCGGGGTAGGCGCGCGGGCTCTCCGGGTACGGGCTCCAGTACCGGCGGGAGCCGATGGCCTCGATGGCTCGGTCCAGCGTCTCCTCGTGTCGTTCGAAGAAGTCGGTCATCCTGTGTCTCCTTTCCCCTGCGCTCTTCCATCAAGGACGGCGATACCCCTCCCCGTCTGCCATGGCGGCCTCCGGCCCATGCCGCAGCCACCCCTCCCCTCCAAGAGGGGAGGGGAAAATCTTCCCCAGGGGAGGGGTCGCGGCCGGAGGGGAAATCATCTCACCCTCTCCAGCATCATGGCGATGCCCTGGCCGACACCGATGCACATGGTGGCCAGGGCGCGGTGGGCGTCCTGCTTCGCCAGCTGGCGGGCGGCGGTGAGCACCAGCCTCGCCCCGCTCATCCCGAGCGGATGCCCGAGGGCGATCGCCCCGCCGTTGGGGTTGACATGCTCGGCGTCGTCGGGCAGCCCCAGCTGGCGCAGGCATGCCAGGGACTGGGCGGCGAAGGCCTCGTTGAGCTCCACCACGTCGATGTCGCCCATCTCGAGGTCGAGCCGGTCGAGCAGCCGCCGGGTGGCGGGAACCGGGCCGATGCCCATGATCCTCGGCGGCACCCCGGCGGTGGCCATCCCCGCCACGCGGGCCACCGGGGTGAGCCCATGCCGATCGACGGCGCCCTCCGAGGCGATGATGAGGGCGGCGGCGCCGTCGTTGATCCCGGAGGCGTTGCCGGCGGTGACCGTCCCGCCCTCGAACAGCGGGCGGAGCCTGGCGAGCGCCTCGATCGAGGTGTCGGCCCGGGGATGCTCGTCGGTGTCGACCTTCACCGGGTCTCCCCGCCGCTGTCTCACCTCGACGGCGACGATCTCGTCGCCGAGCCGGCCGGAGGCGATGGCGGCCACGGCACGCTGGTGCGACCGGACGGAGAAGGCATCCTGGTCCGGGCGGGACACATCGAACTCGGTGGCGACGTTCTCGGCGGTGGCGGGCATCTCGTCCCTGCCGAACCGGGCCACCAGCTCGGGGTTGACGAATCGCCAACCGATCGTGGAGTCGTGGACCTCCGTCCCCCGGTCGAAGGCGGTGGTGGCCTTGGCCATGACCTTGGGGGCACGGCTCATCGATTCCACGCCGCCGGCGACGATCAGATCGGCCTCGCCGGCCTTGATGGCCCGGGCGGCGAGCCCGACCGCCTCCATCCCCGACCCGCAGAGCCGGTTGACGGTCGCTCCCGACACCTCGACCGGGAGCCCGGCCAGCAGCACCGCCATGCGGGCGACGTTGCGGTTGTCCTCACCCGCCTGGTTGGCGTCACCGAGGATCACGTCGTCGGTTGCGGCCCAGTCGACCCCCGGGTTGCGGTCGACCAGCGCGGCCAGGGTGAGCGCCGCCAGGTCGTCGGGGCGGACGGCGGCCAGCATCCCGGCGTACCGCCCGATGGGCGTCCGCACCGAGTCGCACACGAACGCTTCGGTCATCCGTACCCTCCCGGCGGGCTATCCCGAGTCCCGGCGATCGCCAACCTGCGGAGCCGGGAGGCGACACGGTACCGGTCCTCCCCGTAGTACGCCCGGAGTCGATCGAGGGCATCGACCACGGTCGCCGCGCCCAGCGCCTCGGCCCACTCCAGCGGGCCACGCGGATAGTTCGTGCCGAGTCGCATGGCGGTGTCGACGTCGGCGGCGGAGGCGACCCCGAGGGTGACCGCATCGGCGGCCACCGAGGCCAGCTGGGCGACGATACGCATGAGGACCAAGCCGGGAGTGTCCCCGACCGAGGAGACGACCACGCCGGCTGGGGCGACTGCGGCGGCGAAGGCGACGGCCGGACGGCCCCGGGCCTGGTCGGCGTCGGCCACGGCGACCCTGGTGGCGGACGACCAGTCCCCGACCAGGTCGAGCACGGCCACCTCGGCCCGCCCCAGGCGAACCGCGAGCTCGGTGGCGGTGGTGCCGTCGGTGGGGACCACCACGGTGTCCCCGACGACCAGGCGACCCGGCCCGGCATCGGCGGCGCGGCGGGCCACCCCGACCCCGCCGGCGGCGAGCCGGTCGACCAGCCCCGAGGCATGCCCGAGGTCCCCCACCACCTCGACCGACTCCGGCTGGGCATCGCCAGGCAGGACGGTGGCCGGTGCCGGGACGGCGGCGGTCTCCTCGTAGCGGTAGAACCCGTGGCCGGTCTTCCGTCCCAGCCGCCCGGCGTCGACCAGCCCCTGCTGGATGACACTGGGGGCGAACCGCTGATCTCCGAAGGTCTGCTCGTACACCGACCTCGACACCGCCAGGTTCACGTCGAGGCCCACCAGGTCCATCAGGGCGAACGGCCCCATGCGGAACCCCCCTGCCCCCATGGCGACGGCGTCGATGGTGGCCGGGTCGGCGGCTCCCTCGGCGAGCAGCCGGAGCGCCTCGCCGTAGTAGGGCCGGGCCACCCGGTTGACGATGAAGCCGGGCGTCGAGGTGCAGCGAACCGGCGTCTTGCCCCAGGCGCGGGCGAGACCGGACACCGCGTCGGCCACATCGGGAGCGGTGGCGTCACCGGACACCACCTCCACCAGGGGCATCACCGGCGCCGGGTTGAAGAAGTGCATGCCCACCACCCGCTCCGGGCGGCGAAGCTGGGCGGCGATGGCGGTCACCGACAACGACGAGGTGTTGGTGGCCAGGATGGCGTCGGTGGCGGCCACCTCCTCCAACTCGGCGAACAGCCGGCGCTTGACGTCGAGACGCTCCACCACCGCCTCGATGACGAGCCCGGCGCCGGCGAGGTCGTCGAGCGAGGCGACGGGAACGATCCTGGCGGCGATGGCGTCGGCGCCGGCGACGTCGAGGCGACCCTTCGCCACCGCCCCGTCGAGGCGTGTTCGCAACTCGGCGAGCGCCCGGTCGACGGTCCCCGGCGCGGTGTCGTGGAGGAGAGCCCGGTGGCCTGCGGTGGCGGCCACCTGGGCGATCCCGGCTCCCATCGTCCCGGCGCCGAGGACCCCGACGGTGACACCCTCGAGGGCCTGTCCGCTCGAACCGCTCATCGGCCGCCGAACCGGGGCGGCCGTTTCTCCATGAACGCCGCCACGCCCTCGGCGTAGTCGTCGCTCCATCCGGCCGCCTGCTGCAGCACCCTCTCCAGCTCGAGCTGGTCGGCGAGCGTGTTGCCCAGGGAGGCCGCGAACGCCTGCTTGATCCTGGCGTAGCCGGCGGTAGGGCCGGCAGCCAGCTCAACGGCGATCGCCGTGGCGGCGGCGGTGAGCTCCCCGTCGTCGACCACCGCCCACACCATCCCCCATTCGAGCGCCTGCTCGGCGGTCACCGGCCCGGCCAGCAAGGCCATTCCCATGGCCCGGGCCGAGCCGGCCAGTCGGGGCAGCAGATAGGTGCCGCCCGAGTCGGGCACCAGCCCCAGCTTGGCGAACGACTGGATGAAGCGGGCCGACCGGGCGGCGATCACGATGTCGCCGTGCAGCGCCAGGTTCGCCCCGGCGCCGGCGGCCACCCCGTTGACCGCCACCACGACCGGCTTGGGCATCGTGCGGAGGGCGGTGACCACCGGGTTGTAGCGTTCCCCGAGCGACTCGCCCAGGTCGGGTGGCGCCGCCCCGGGGGCGACGCTGCGATCGGACAGGTCTTGTCCGGCGCAGAAGGCCCGACCCGCCCCAGTGAGCATCACGCACCGCACTCCCTCGTCGGCGGCGAACTCCTCCAGCGTGGCGCGCAGGTCGACGAGCATCGCCGCGGTGAAGGAATTGAGCCGGTCGGGGCGGTGCAGCGTCACCGACCCGACACCCGACTCGACCGAGACCAGCAGGTGGTCCTCGCCCACCGGTCCGCCGACCTCCGTGCCCACGGCGCCTCCGGTCACCTGAGGCCGCCGAGCACGAACCGGTACATCTCTGCGGCGAGGTCCTCGGGAGTACGTTCCCCGTCGGGTCGGAACCAGCGCTCGAAGGCGTTGAGCACCGACAGGACGAGGATGGCGGAGAGCCCGACATCGTCGACGGCGAAGTCGCCCCGCTCCACCCCCCGCCCGATGACGACGCGCAACGCCGCCTCGTAGCGGTCCCGCATCTCGACGATGGCGTGGCGGGCATCGTCGGGCAGGAAGCGGGCCTCGTTGAGGATGGTGCGCGCCTCGGGCAGGTTGGCGGCGACGATGGCGACATGGCCCTCGACCAGCATCGCCAGCTGGCCCGGCGGGTCGAGCGTCCGACGCCAGAACGGCGTCGGCGAGGGCCTGGAAGAGGGCGGCGCCACGGGACACGACGGCGACGAGGAGCTCGTCCTTGCTGCTCACATGGGAGTAGAGCGAGGAGCCGAGCAGCCCGACCTCGTTGCCCAGGTCGCGCATCGACGTGCCGTGGAAGCCACGCTCGGCGAACAGCCTCCCGGCGGCTCGCACCACGTCGTCGCGGGTGCGTTGCTGCTCGGGCAGCCCGTTGCGGCGTGGCTCGGCGGTCAACGCGGGCACCTTCCGGGATCGACGAACGAACGTTCGTAGGCTAGTCGGCGACGCGGTGGTGACCGGCGGCCGGCGGGTACGGTGCACCCGATGCCCACGCCCGAGGCTGTGCTCGCCGCACCGCTCGACCACCTCGGTGACCCGGACCCGGCCATCCGCCGTCTCGCCGTTTCGCTGGCGGCGCCGCTGGTCACCGAGCCCGGGCCGGGCGAGAGGCTGCTCGCCGTCCTCGCCGGCGACGGGGACGGGGCGGTGCGTGCGGCGGCGGCGGAGGCCTTGGGCGGGCTGCCGGCCGAGTCGTCCCTGGCGGAGCCGGTGACGGCGGCACTCCTCGATGCCATCGGTGGACGACGATGCCAGGGTGGTGGAGGCAGCGGTCACCGCCCTCGGCGAGCTGCCGCCACGACCTGCCGTCGTCGCCCGGCTGCTCGGCATGGCCGCCGACGAGACTGCGGACAAGCTGGTGCGGGAGGCGGCGGTGGCCTCGCTCGGTGCCCTGGCCGACCCGGTGGCGGTGCCGGTGCTGCTCGAGCTCCTCGCCACCGGCCCGCCCCAGGTGCGCCGCCGCGCCGTGGTGGCGCTCACCGTCTTCGACGACCCGGCCATCGAGGCGGCGTTACGCCGGGCGACCGCCGACCGCAACCCCATGGTGCGCGAGGTGGCCGAGATGGTGGTCGGGCACGACAAAGACGTTCCGCCGTCCCCTCTCGGAACTTTCCCGTCCACCTCCCGGAGGGGAAGGGCCGCGGCATCCAACGGGTCAGGACCCAGGACGGCCAGACCCCTCCCGTCGTCCGGCCGTCTTCGGCCCGATCTGCTGCCACCTCTCCCCTCCGAGAGGGGAGGGGAGAGTCCTCCCTGACCCACTCGGCGCCGCCGGGCCAGTGCTCCTTCTTCCAGATGGGGGCGCGGTGCTTGAGCTCGTCGATCACATAGCGGGCCGCCTCGAAGGCCTCCGGCCGGTGCGCGGAGCTCACCGCCACCGCCACGCTCACCTCGCCGACCGCCAGCTCCCCGGTGCGGTGGACGGCGGCGACCCGGGCGACATCCCACTTCTCCCGCGCCTCGGCGACCACGGCGCCGATCTTGGCCTCGACCACACCCGCCGTAGGCCTCGTACTCGAGATGGGTGACGCCGTCGATCCCGGGTGAGTGGTCCCGCACCGTGCCCAGGAACAGCACCACGGCGCCGGATCCGGCATCGGCGACGTGCCCGAGCACGCCGGCGGGGTCGATCGGCGTCGCGGTGACGGCGATCAGGTCGTCCTGCGAAGTACTCGGGTCCAGGGCCATACAATCACCCCCGTGGAGGAATCTACCCCGGGTGGTCAACCACCAGACCCGACCCCGGCCGGTGACATGCCCGACCAGGCATGGTGGGATCACCACGCCCCTCTGGTGGGCGGCTCCGGCCCGGACACCGACCCGGGCCCCGGCATTCCCGGCCCCCCCCACAGTGGGAGGAAGCGCACCTCCTGCCCGGCCACGACCTCCCCGGCGACCCGATCCCGCTCCACGACCCGACCGGGTTCGACCCTGCGCTGTTCGAGCCGGCGCCACGACCCAACCGGCCTGCCTGGCTGACCGCCCTGGTAGCGGGTGCCATCGCCGCGATGGCCGCCGCTGGCCGGCGCCTGGGCCCTCGGCGCCTTCGACCGACCTCCGGCGCCCACGGCGGCTCCGACGACCCCGATCGTCCGCCCCACCATCAACGTGTCCGGCGCCACTTCCGAGGTGGCCACGGCCGTGGCCGTCAAGGTCACGCCGTCCATCGTCGCCGTCGAGGTGGGAGACGGCGACTTCGGGCGCAACTTCGTCCCCTTCGTCGCCGGGAGCGGCGTGGTCATCGGCGACGGCCTGATCGTCACCAACCACCATGTCATCCAGGAGGGGAACTCGGTCCAGGTCGTCCTCCAGGACGGGTCCATCCACCGGGCGACCGTGCTCGGGAGTGACGCCGACACCGACCTGGCCGTGCTCCACGTCGACGCCGACGGGCTGGTGGCGGTGGACGTGGGGACCCGGACGACCTCGCCATCGGCGAGACCGCAATCGCCATCGGCAACCCGTTGGGGCTCTCCGGAGGCGCCTCGCTCACCGTAGGGGTCCTCTCCGCATTCGGTCGTCAGATCGACACCGACATCGACTCGGCCCTGTTCGGGATGCTGCAGACCGATGCTCCGATAACCGAGGGCTCGAGCGGCGGCGCCCTGGTCGACGGCGCCGGCCGGTTGATCGGCATCACCACCGCCATCGGCGTCGGCAGCGTCGGCGCCGAGGGGATCGGCTTCGCCGTGCCGGTCGAGTTGATGCGTCGTATCACCGACGAGATCATCGCCACCGGGGAGGTCCGCCACGCCTATTTGGGCATCGAGCTCCGCAACGAGCTCACCGAGCGCGAGGACGGCGCTCTGGTGCCCGCGGGTGCGGTCATCTCGGCGTTCTCGTCCGACCCTCGATCGGTCGCCCAGGAAGCCGGGATGGAGCGGGGCGACGTGATCGTCGCACTCAACGGACAGGCGATCACCACACGGGAGGCCCTGATCAGCGACTTGAGGATGCTTGCCGCCGGAGACATCGCCACCGTCGAGGCGATTCGTGACGGGGAGTTCCTGGTGTTCGAGATCGAGCTCGCCAGGCGACCGGCCGTCCCATGACATCCGACGACAGCATCTTCAGCAGGCTCTTCGAGCTGTTCCAGTCCCCCGGCCCGGTCAACTGGCGGCTGGCCGGCGAGGTGCGCAAGAGCCTGGTGGGCGCCGCCGAGCCGGTGGACCCCAACCTGGCCGACGAGTACGCCGAGTTGGGGACCGCCGCCTCGATGCGGCTGGAGCCGGTGACCGCTCTCCCCACCGGATCCCTCGGGGCGATCCAGCCGGTCGACCGCGCCGTCTGGGCCGAGGACAACCAGGAGAGCTTCGGCTACGCCGTCGAACCGCTGGCCGGGAAGTTCGGCGGCGGGCCGTCCGACCCGGCCAACCCGATGGCGGCGATGCTGGCGCCGATGGGTCCCGCCGTGCTGGGCATGCAGGCGGGGACCATGGTCGGGTTCATGGCGCACCGGGTCCTCGGCCAGTTCGACACCGGCCTCCCCGCCCTCGGCAGCGACCGGCTGTACCTGGTGGTCCCCAACGTCGAGGGGTTCGCCGCCGACCACGGGCTGGATCGCCGCCAGGTGCGGCTCTGGGCGGCGTGCCACGAGGTCGCCCACCGCGCCATCCTCGACATCCCCTGGGTGCGGGGCCGCATCGTCGAACTGGTCGGCGACTTCGCGGCGACGGTGCGCTTCGACCCGTCGCGGATCACCGAGGCCCTGGAGCAGATGGACGACCCCGCCGCCCTGCAGGACGCCATCGGCGGGCAGGCCGGTGGGCTCGCCGGGTTGCTCGGCAGCGAGCACGACCCGGGCAAGCTGGAGCCGATCCGGGCGCTGCTCGCCACCATCGAGGGGTACGGCGACCACCTGACCGGGCTGGCCCTCGAGGGAATCGCCCCGGAACTGCCCCGGATCGAGGAAGCGTGGTCGAGATGGCGAGCCGAGCCGGACCAGGCCGGCGAGCTGCTCGGGCAGCTCGTCGGGCTGACCCCGGACAGGGCGAACGCTGACGACGCCGCACGGTTCTTCCCCGAGATCATCCGGCGCTGGGCCGACGACGCCGTCGACCGGGTGTGGTCGGGGCCCGAGACGGTTCCCACCGTCGCCGAACTGACCGACCCGGTGGGCTGGGCGGCCCGGGTCCTGCTCGACGACGGTTTCGACGAAGCGACGAGCCAACCGGATCAGTGAGGGAACACGGCCCTCGATGGGTAGGGGCCCATCTGCGGGAGGAGGCCGACCAGCGCCTGCCGGCCCGGGAGTGGAGACAGCCTCGTAAGCTCTCGTCACGTCACGAGACCAGGAGACCCATGCCGCTACCGATCGGCGCCACCGCACCGGACTTCACGCTCCGCGACCAGAACCGGAACAAGGTGTCCCTGTCCGACCTCACCGGGCGGCGTTCGGTGGTCGTCTTCATCCCGTACCCGTTCACCTCGACGTGCACCGCCGAGCTGTGCGACCTGGGCGACATCGTTCCCGACCTGTCCGACCTCGACGCCAACGTGGTGGTCGTCACCTGCGACACGTATGGAGCGAATCGAGGCTGGGCGGCGGACAACGACATCGAGTTCCCGGTGCTGTCCGACTTCTGGCCCCATGGTGCGGTGACCAAGGCATTCGACGCCTTCGACGAAGCCCATGGCGTGCCCTTCAGGATCAGCTACGTGCTCGACGCCGCCGGCGTGGTCACCGACATCATCGCCAGCGAGCACCTGGGCACCGCCCGCCCCGTGCAGGCCTACACCGACGCCCTGACCAGACTGGCTTAGTCCCTCCCGGGCCGACTTCGGACGCCACCGGCCGTGCACGGCCGGTGCCATCCGACCAGACGCCGGTCGGGCCTCCTCCACAGCTGGGGCCCCAACCCCAGCGTGGCCGTACCCGCTCTCGAACAGGATTGCGACCGGTTCGCCGTTCAAGCTTGGAGCCGGTAGCCGACGCCGCGCACGGTGGTGATCACCGGGGCGCCGTCGACGGTCTCCAGCTTGCGACGCAGCCTGCGGATGTGCTGGTCGAGGGTCTTGGAGTCGTCCCAGCCGATCCCCCACACCTCGTCGAGCAGCTGGGAGCGGGGCACGATCCGGCCGACCCTCGCGATCAGCAGGCGCATGACCTCGAATTCCTTCCTGGGCAGCTCGAAGGTCTCGTCGCCGAGGCGCAGCTCGTAGCGGTCGGGGTCGAGCACCGCCTCGCCGGCGACCAGCACCGCTTGCTCGGCCTCGGCCATCGCCCCCCGTCGGGCGACCGCCCGGACCCGGGCCACCAACTCGCGTAGCGAGTACGGCTTGGTGAGGTAGTCGTCGGCCCCCAACTCGAGGGCGAGCACGACGTCTGCCTCGGCGTCCTTGGCAGACAGGACGATCACCGGGGTGGCGCTCTCGGCGCGTATGCGCTTGAGCACGTCGATCCCCGACAGCCCCGGCAGCATCAGGTCGAGCAGCACGACGTCGGGTCGCGACTCACGGAACTGCGCCAGCCCGGTGCGGCCGTCACCGGCCGCCTCCACGCCAACCCCCTCGCGAGCCAGCGCCAGGTCGACGGCGTCGACGTAGCTGGGCTCGTCCTCGATGATCAGCACCGAGAGCTGCGCCATCACGTCCCCGCCGGGATCCGCAGGGTGAAGGTCGCCCCCGCTCCCGGGGCCGACTCCACCTCCACCGTCCCGCCGTGGCTCAGGGCGACGTGGCGAACGATGGCGAGGCCCAGCCCGGTCCCGCCGCGCTCCCGTGCCCGGCCCCGGTCGACCCGGTAGAAGCGTTCGAAGATCCGATCCTGCTCGTCGGGGGGGATCCCCACCCCGTGATCCTCGACCTCGATGGTGATGTCGTCGCCGGCGCGGGCGGCGCGCACCACCACGTCGGAGTCCTCGACTCCCGGGATGCTGTGGGTGACGGCGTTGTCGATCAGGTTGGCGACGGCGGTGACCAGCTGGGCCCGGTCGGCGACCATCACGAGGGGGTCCTCCGGCAGGTCGGCGCGCACCGCCACTCCCGAGGCGTCGGCGAGGACCCCGGCGCGGCGCACCGCCTCCTCCACCACCCAGCCGACCTCGACCGGCGCCGTGTCCGGCTCCTCCGACTCGACCCGGGACAGGTCGAGCAGGTCCCTCACGAGGTCGGACATGCGGCCCGCCTCGTCCTGGACCCGTCCGGCGAGGCGCTTCCGGGTGACCGCATCGTCGGCATCGGCGAGCACCTCGGCGAGCACCGAAAGAGCGCCGAGCGGGGATTTGAGCTCGTGGCTGACGTTGGAGACGAAGTCGCGCCGCATCGCCTCGACCCGTTCGCGTTCCGTCACGTCGACCAGCTCGACGGTGACGCCGGCGACCTGTCCGGCGGGGGCGGTCGAGCCGGGCCTCACCCGATGGGTGACCGGGGCGGTCCTGAGTCGCAGGACCCGGCGCCGCCTGCCGTACAGCTCCACCCGCTCTTCCCTCGCCTCCCCGGAGGAGAGGACGGCGGCGGCGGCGGAGCGTACCCGGGCCATGGTCGCCTGCCCGGTCTCGCCTCCGTAGACGATCGCCCTGGCGTCGCCCGAGGCGTAGGCAACAGCCAGGGAGTGGTCCAGCACCAGCAGCCCCATCGGTGCCGCGTCCACCGCCGACTCCACGATCGCCAGCCGCTCGGCGCACGAGTCGGCGCCGGCCACCAGCTGGCGCACCGCGGCGTCGACCGGCCCCTCCGCAAGGTCGCCGGGGAGCGCTGCCCGAACCGCCTCGACCCTGGCTTCCGCCTCCCGCAGCCGGGCGTGCTGCCGCCACGAGATGGCGCAGACGACCAGGGCGAGGGTGGCGGCGACGACGGTGATCCACTCCACCGGGGCGATCCTACGCACCGCCTGCGAGGAGGCCGGCAGGATCCATGCCGGGACCGGAGAAGTTCACGTCCAGTTCACCCCGGGTCCTGAATCGGGTCAATCCCCGCCCATACCGTCGATCTCGTGAGCCGACGCGGCAGCAGCCGCCACCACGAGACACGGAGCAATCGACACATGCAGCTGAGACGACTCGCCCTCCTCGTCCTCGCCCTTGCCCTCGTCGTCGCCGCCTGCGGAGGCGACGACGACACCACCGACACCGAAGCGCCCGGACGGGACCGGGGCCGCCGGCGACGGCGGCTCGACCGGGAGCATCGCCATCTCCGGCTCGTCGACGGTCGAGCCGATCAGCGCCCTGGTGGGTCAGCAGTTCTCCGACGCCAACCCGGGTGTCGCCGTCACCGTCGACGGTCCCGGCACCGGTGACGGCTTCCAGCTGTTCTGCTCCGGCGAGACCGACATCTCCGACGCCAGCCGGCCGATCAAGCGAGGAGGAGATCGCCCTGTGCGGTGACGCCGGGATCGAATACCTCGAGCTCCAGGTCGGCATCGACGGTCTGTCGGTGCTCACCAACCCCGCCAACACCGCACTGAGCTGCCTGACCTTCGCCGACATGTATGCCCTGGTCGGCCCCGAGTCGACCGGCTTCGGCAACTGGTCCGATGCCAACGACCTGGCCACCGAGGTCGGGGGCAACGGCGAGCTTCCCCGACGCCGAGCTGGTCATCACCGCACCCGGTGAGGAGTCGGGCACCTACGACACCTTCGTCGAGTTCGTCATCGCCGACCTCGCCGAGGAGCGCGGGCCAGGAAGAGGTCGACCCGTCCCGACTACACCGCCTCACCCAACGACAACGTGATCATCGAGGGCATCCAGGGAAGCGAGAGCTCGTTCGGCTGGGTCGGCTTCGCCTTCTACACCCAGAACCAGGATGCGGTGAAGGCATTCGAGATCGACGGCGGCGAGGGGTGTGTGGCCCCGACGGCCGAGACCATCGCCGACGGCAGCTATCCGATGTCCCGCCCGCTGTTCATCTACGTGAACACCGCCAACATGGCCGAGAAGCCGGAGCTGGCCGCCTTCGTCGAGCACTACTTCTCCGACGAGGGCCTCGCCGCCGTCACCGATGCCGGCTACGTGGCCCTCGACAGCTACGACGAACAGCGCGCCGCCATCGGGAGCTGACAGCCCACCGCCACACCGACCGCACCGCCCCCGCCCCGACCAGCACCAGAATGGCGCCAATGACCTCACCCATCACCACTCGACCTCGGTGGAGACCGGAAACGGCTCCGCCGCGAGCGGCGGGTGAGGGGCGCCTTCTGGGGGGCGGCGCTGTTCTCGGTGCTGCTCAGCGGCCTCATCGTCGTGTCGCTGATCGGGGAGGCGGTCAACTTCCTCCGCACCGTCGAGTGGTCGGCACTGTGGGACATCGGATGGTTCCCACGGCGGGGCATGTTCGACCTGCGCACCATCGTCGTGGCGACGATGATCATCGCCGGCATCGCCATGCTGGTGGCGGCGCCCCTCGGGCTGGGGGCCGCCATCTACCTGTCCGAGTACGCCAGCCCGCGGATGCGCCGCATCCTCAAGCCGGTGCTGGAGATCCTGGCCGGCATCCCCTCCGTGGTGATCGGGTACTTCGCCCTCACCTGGCTCAGCCCCAACCTGATCCAGCCGATCTTCAACGCCGAGATCTTCAACATGCTCGCCGCCGGCATCGGGGTCGGCGTGCTCACCACGCCGCTGGTGGCATCGGTGTCGGAGGACGCCCTGCGTGCCGTCCCCCAGGCGCTCCGCGAGGCCTCCTACGGGCTGGGAGCCCGCAAGTCGGCGACGGTGCGCAAGATCGTCGTCCCCGCCGCCGTCTCGGGGATCATGGCGGCGCTCATCCTCGGGGTGTCACGCGCCATCGGCGAGACCATGGTGGTGGCCATGGCCGCCGGCGCCACCGGGGGCGGCCTGCTCACCTTCGACCCGCTCGAGCCGGGGATCACGATGACGGCGGCGATGGCCTCGCTGGCCATCGGCACCGACCAGGTGGCCGGAGCGGGCAACGCCTTCCAGAGCCTGTTCTTCGTCGGGATGCTGTTGTTCATCATGACCCTGGGGCTCAACCTGATCAGCGACCGGTTCGTCCGCAGGGTGAGGGGCCGGTACTGATGACCGCCACCCAGGCACCGCTGCCCACCACCGCCGACGTCGTCGCCCGCCAGATCTCGGGGCGCAAGCTGCCCTGGCGGGAAGTGGCCTTCGAGGGGGCGCTGCTGCTCGCCCTGCTCATCTCGCTCCTCTTCCTGGTCACGCTGCTCGCCGACATCGTGATCAAGGCGTTGCCGGTGCTCACCGAGCGCCCCGTCGACTTCCTCGGCGGCGAGCTGTCCCCCGACCCGGCCAGGGCCGGTGTCGGCACCGCCATCCTGGGATCGGTGGTCATCACCCTCGGGGTGGCGATGCTGTCGTTCCCCTTCGGGATGGGCACCGCGGTCTACATGGAGGAGTACGCGACCGACTCGTGGCTCACCCGGTTCATCTCCACCAACATCCGCAACCTGGCCGGGGTGCCGTCGATCGTCTTCGGCATCCTCGGCTTCGCCGTTTTCGTCCGCGTCGTGGTGGCGATCGGCCTGGGGGGCAGCGTCAACGGCCGCAACGTCTTCGCCGCCGGGATGACCCTGTCTGCCCTGGTCCTTCCCATCGTGATCATCACCTCCGCGGAGGCGCTGCGGGCGGTGCCCAACAGCATCCGCGAGGCGGGGTTCGGGGTGGGCGCCACCCGCTGGGAGGTGACCCGCCACCACGTCCTCCCCTATGCGGCGCCGGGCATCCTCACCGGGACCGTGCTCACCCTGTCGCGGGCGTTCGGGGAGACGGCGCCGCTGCTGCTGGTGGGTGCGGTGACCGGCTTCTTCACGCTCGGAGAGGGTGCGGGGGCGATGGACAAGCTCACCTCGGCCTACACCGCCCTGCCGGTGACGATCTTCTCCTGGGCCCGCCAGCCCGACGCCGACTTCCGGGCGCTGGCCGCCGCCGCCATCGTCGCCCTGCTCCTCGTGCTGTTGACCGCCAACGCGGCAGCGATCATCCTGCGGAACCGATATGAACGGAAGTGGTGACCAGACCATGCCGGACGCCGAGACGATCGTCGAAACCGACATTCCAGCCGTGACCGACACGACCCCGGTGCAGGCGATCCGGCCTCGGGTCGACGTCCGCGACCTCGACCCGACGGCGCCGGTGATGTTCGAGGTCGAGGAGCTCAACGTGTACTACGGCGACTTCCACGCCGTGCGCGGCTTCACCGCCGGGATCAAGGAGCACGAGATCACCGCCTTCATCGGGCCGTCGGGCTGCGGCAAGACGACCATCCTGCGCTGTTTCAACCGGATGAACGACCTCATCGACGGGGCGCGGGTCGAGGGAAAGCTGCTCTACCACGGCACCGACCTGTACGCCCCCGCGGTCGACCCTGTGGAGGTCCGCCGCCGGGTGGGGATGGTGTTCCAGAAGCCCAACCCGTTCCCCAAGTCGATCTACGACAACATCTCGTTTGGCCCGAAGATCAACGGGTACAAGGGATCGATGGACGACCTCGTGGAGCACTCCCTCAACCGTGCCGCCCTGTGGGACGAGGTGAAGGACAAGCTGGACGAATCCGCCTACGCCCTCAGCGGCGGGCAGCAGCAGCGGCTGTGCATCGCCCGGGCGATCGCCACCAACCCCGACGTCCTGTTGATGGACGAGCCGTGCTCGGCTCTCGACCCGGTGGCCACGCTCAAGATCGAGCAGTTGATGGGCGAGCTGAAGCAGGACTACACCATCATCATCGTCACCCACAACATGCAGCAGGCGGCCCGGGTGAGCGAGCGCACCGCCTTCTTCAACGTGGCGCTCAACGAGAAGGGCCAGCGCACCGGCTACCTGGTCGAGTTCAACGACACCGCCACGCTGTTCACCAACCCGGAGCAGAAGGCGACCGAGGACTACATCACCGGTCGCTTCGGATGACGCTCGACGAGGACCAGACATGATCACCAACGAGCCGTTCCGCCACCAGGACATCCGCACCAGCTTCGACGCCGTTCTGGCAGACCTGCAACGGGGCATGGCCGAGATCGGCGCCTTGATCGCCGACAACCTGCGGCAGGGCCGGCGAGGCGATGCGCCATGGCAGGCTCGAGCTGATCGCCGAGGTCCGCGCCATCGACGGCGAGATCGACCGGAGATGCGCCGAGATGGAGCGCATCACGTTCGAGACCATCGCCCGGCAGCAACCGGTGGCGCGCGACCTACGGTTCCTCATCGCCGCCACCCGGGTCCTCTACGAACAGGAGCGGTCGGGCGACCTCGTGGTCAACTGCATGAACATGCTGGAGCGGGAGGAGGGCTTCCCCGAGGTCCCCGGGATGGAGGCGCTGCTCTCCCGGGCGGTCGACACCGCCGCCGGGCTGGTGGACATGTCGGTGGATGCCCTGTCCAACATGTACGAGGACGCCGGGTCCCGGCTCGACGCCGCCGACGACGAGCTCGACGACCTCATCAGCCGCTACTACACCGAGATCGGCGCCGAGGCGGAGCACATCGGGCTGGAGACGGCGATCGTCATGTCACGGGTGGGGAGGTTCCTCGAACGCATCGGCGACCACGCGGTCAACATCGCCGAGAACGTCACCTACATCGTCACCTCCGAGCTCCCCGACAGCAGCCGCGCCGTCCCCTCCGACGAGGCCTGACCAGACGCTGCGGCGACCGCGGTCCGAACCGACCAAGGTCAGGTCGTTCGACGGACCGTTATCGCGGCGGCCGTCCGATCGCCGGCCGGTGGACGGAGGAGCTCGACACCGAAGAGACCCGTGACCAGATTCGGGCCGAGCGGGGCTTCGGCGACCCGGGCGAGGTACAGGATCCCCCAGACGACCGCCCAGGCCATCGGCCGTGCCTCCCGACCCACCGGGGCAGGATCGTCGTCCTCACGATCGCCCCACCGAACGCCGCAATCGCCACGCATGCCAAGAGGACGTAATCCCGCTCGAATTCGAAGATGAATCGACCGCTATCGAGCGCGATCGCCTCTCCGACGAGCCACAACACGACCCCGACGAGAAAGGCGATCGTGCCCAGGCGCGCCAGGAGACGGTCGCCGGCGTCCGTCAGGACCAGCTGGAACACCGAGAGACCGAACAACGTCAGCACGAGTCCCACGCTCAAGACGTTGTGCTGCCACGCTCTCGCCCCAAGGATATGTGCCGAAGCCGTACAGGAAGGCGGCGAGGACGAGGAATGCGAAGCCGATCACCAGCAGCGAGCCGGCAACGCGATGCTCACCGACAGATGCCGGTCGACGCACGGATTGGCTCCTTGACCGACCCGGGTATCAGGCAGACTCGGGGTTCGAGTCCCGGACCTGCTCGGCGGGACGTGCTGACGGTAGTAGTCGGTCTCCCGACCGGCGACCGTAGGCTGGCGACCCCCAAGGAGGATCGCCATCGACTTCGCCCACTCGCCCCGCTGTGAGGAGCTACGCACCCTCCTCACCGGGTTCATGGACGACCACGTGTACCCGGCGGAGGCGGTGCACGAGGAGCAGCGCGCCGCTTCGGGGGACCCGATCAACGCCACCCCGGTGCTGGAGTCGCTCAAGGCCACGGCACGCGGGCTCGGGCTGTGGAACCTGTTCCTCCCCGACGAGCGCTGGGGAGCCGGCCTCTCCAACACCGATTACGCCCCGCTGGCGGAGATCATGGGCCGGTCGATCGAGCTGGCGCCCGAGGCGACCAACTGCTCGGCGCCGGACACGGGCAACATGGAGGTGCTGGCGATGTTCGGCACCCCGGAACAGCAGGAGCGCTGGCTGGTGCCGTTGCTCGACGGCGAGATCAGGAGCTGCTTCGCCATGACCGAGCCGGCGGTGGCCAGCTCGGACCCGTCCAACCTCGAGCTGGGCATCGTCGCCGACGGCGACGACTACGTGCTCACCGGGCGCAAGTGGTGGACCACCGGCGCCCTCGGCGACACCTGCAAGGTGGCGATCGTGATGGGCGTCACCGACCCCGACGCCGACCGGAGGCGGCGCCACTCGATGATCCTGGTGCCGATGGACGCCCCGGGCGTCGAGGTGGAGCGGGGCCTCTCCGTGTTCGGATACCAGGAGCGGGGCGGCCACGGTGTCGTCCGCTTCGACGGGGTGCGCGTCCCCAAGGGCAACCTGATCGCCGGCGAGGGCGAGGGGGCGATGATCGCCCAGGCCCGGCTCGGGCCCGGGCGGATCCACCACTGCATGCGGGCGATCGGCATGGCGGAGCGCGCCCTGGAGCTGATGATCGCCCGCAGCAGGGAGCGCCACGCCTTCGGGTCGGCGATCGCCGACAAGGGTGTCGTCCAGGAGTGGATCGCCGAGTCGCGGTGGCGGATCGAGCAGGCCCGGCTCCTGGTGTTGAAGACGGCGTGGCTGATCGACACCGTGGGCAACCGGGAGGCCCGCACCGAGATCTCGGCGATCAAGGTGGTCGTGCCCCGCACCGCTCTCTGGGTCATCGACCACGCCATCCAGGCACACGGTGGCGCCGGGGTGTCCGACGACGTCCCGCTGGCGCGGATGTACGCCATGGCGCGGACGCTGCGGATCGCCGACGGTCCCGACGAGGTACACGCCATGGTGGTGGCCCGGACGGAGCTGAAGAAGGGCTCGCTCCGATGCGGACCAGCGCCTGGCGGCGGACGGCCAGACCCCTCCCCGGCGGCGAAGCCGGCCTCCGGCCGAAGCTGCCGCCACCCCTCCCCAAGGGCAGGCGAACTAGCCGAACAGGCTGCGCCACACCCGGTCGAAGAGGCCTTCCGAGCCGGGAGCCGGGAGCAGCCGGAGCACCGCCTCGAGGTGGTCAGGGGGAAGGTCTCCGACCAGCAGGTAGTCGCCGCCGTCGGCCCGCCAGGCGACCAGGAGCCGGGACGGCTCCACCACCACGGCGTACTCGTGACCGGCGACGTCGAGCACGGTGGCCGCCTCGTCGACGTCGAGCTCCGTCGACTCGTCGAGCTCGAACACCGAGAACGAGAACAGTCCGTCGCTGAAGTACGCCTGGGCGACGCCGGCGCCGTCCCGGTAGCCGTCGGTCAGCCGGTAGCCGGCGAGCTCGCCGGGCAGGTCCGACTCCGGGGTGACCACCATCATCGTGTAGCCGGGCCCGGAGTCGCCCTCCTCGAGCCCATCCGCCCCGGAGGCGAAGCTGGTGAAGGTGCTCTCCCTGAACACCTCACCGTCGCCGTCGAGCACGGTGGTGGCCAGGACGGCCCCGGTCGCCTCGTCCACGGTGACCACCGCCCTTCGATCGTCGCCCTCGGTGACGTCCAGCTCCAGCGCAGGCCGGCCGACGACGACGACCTGCCGCGGCTCACCCACCTGGTAGCGGTCGCTCGAGGCGGTTGCCGACCACCCGGACATCCGAAGCGTCCCCGAGGCGTCGTGCATGCTGCCGTCTCCGGCGATGGTGACGGACTCGCCGCCCGACTCGACGACGACGGTCGAACCGCTCTTGTGGACCTCGACCACGGCGGCCACCTCGTCACCCGCCCACCTCGACACGACCACCACGGTCCCCGAGTAGTCGGCGGCTGCCGCCTCGGCGAGGTAGCGGTCGAGCTCGTCGTCGGCGAGCGCGGCACCGGCGGGGCCGATCACCAGTCCGGTCACCGCGCCGATGATGACGAAGGTACGAAGCACACCGGCTCGACTCATCCGGTGCCTCCGGGCAGCTCGAACACCGGCAGCGACAGCCCCGGGTCGACGGCGCTGCGCGCCCCGTGGCGGGAGGCGAGGTCGCCGGGATCGATCATCGTCGGGGCAGGGCCCCGGGTGAGGGCGAAGGCGGCGAAGACCGCGGCCGCCCCGGCGGTGATCGCCACCCCGAGGCCCACTCGGTGCCGGGACCGCGCCGCAGTGGCGGCGGTGACCGCTGATGCCTCGGTGCCCACCCGAGACCAGCGGCTCGAGCCGGGGTAGCGCCCGGATCGCCGTCCGGGCGGCGTCGACCTCCTGGAGCCGGCGGCTGCATTCGGCGCACCCCGAGAGGTGACCCGACAAGGCTTCGATCTCGGCGGTGGGCAGCTCACCGTCGAGGTACGCCGACAGCTCGTCTTCGGGGTGGCCGGCGGACAGCAGACCGGGGGGCGGGTCGAGGTCGGGGAGCGACCTGGTCAGCTGCCGCACCGCCCCCAATTCGCCGGCGGCCTGGGTGCACGCCGGGCATCCGGCCAGGTGGCGGTCGACCAGGCGGTGCTCGGCGGCCTCGGTGGCACCGTCGAGCCAGGCGGAGAGGACCTCCTCGGGCGGGCAGGCGGGACCGGTCACGCCGGCCATGTCAGCAACTCCCTGAGGCGGCGACGGCCCCGGTGGATGCGGCTGCGAACCGTGCCCACCGGTATGTCGACGGCGTGGGCGATCTCGTCGTAGCTGAGCCCGACCACGTCGCACATCACCACGCACTCGCGGAAATCGAAGGGCAACTTGAGCAATGCCGCCTGGACGTCGTCGGACAGCCTGACGTGGGCGAGCACCTCGTCCGGCGAGGCGGCGGCGGCATGGAGGGTGCGCTCACTTTCGATCAACTCGACGGTGGGACGGCGCCGGCGACGACGGAGGTCGTCGATGAAGGCGTTGCGGGTGATCCGCCACAGCCACGCCTCGAACGATCCGGGCGTGTACCGGTCGATGCCGGAACGTACCCGGAGCAGGACCTCCTGGACGAGGTCGGCGGCATCGTGGGAGTTGCCGGTGAGCCGGTAGGCGTAGTTGTAGATCTGCCGCCCATAGCGCCGGGCGACGTCTTCCCATGAGGGAACGGGGGCATCGGTCACGCATCCTCCAACGAGGCAGGACCAACAGTGAACGAACCCGGGCCGCTCCCGGTTCCCGGGGGACCGGGCACCGCGCTACTCGGTGGGCGACTTCTCGGAGGCGGGCTGCTCCTCTTCGCTGCCCTCCTCGACCCCCTTGCGGAACTCCTTGGCGGAGGCTCCGAGCGAACGGGCGAGGTCGGGGAGCTTGCGGGCGCCGAACAGGAGCACCAGCACGGCGACGATCAGAAGGATCTCGCCGCCGCCGAACTGCCTGAACATGGACTGCTCCTTCCTGTCCTCCGAGTGTACCTCCGGCCGGCCGCCAAGCTCGCCAACCACCGAGCTCGCCGACCAATGGCCTATCCCAGCGCCGCCGAGTTGACGAACGTCTGGAATCGCTCCCTGGTGACGAAGCGAAGCCTGGGCTGGCGCCGCTCCCGGTCGTAGCACATGAACGAGCCGTACTTGGGCGTGAACAGCAACCCGCGGCCCGCACCGGAGGAACCGAAGCGGACGACGAACTCGTCGATCGCCCGCTCCGACAGCTCGGGATGGCTCCCCGGTAGGTGCTCGACCACCTCGACGTAGTGGGCCACCCCTCGCGGGTCGCGGTGAACGCCTGGCCTTCGCCATCGACCGAGTATCCCGCCAGGCGGAGCAGCCCGGCGACGAGCTCCGAGGCCGGTGCCGTGGCCGGGTCGATCCCCTGGGTGCGGAGACCGGCGTCCTGCATGGCGGTGAGTCGTACCTCGTCGGCGAGCGGCGGCAACTCGTCGGCGGGCACCCGGGAGTCGACCGCCGGCATCGGTGCGTCCGAGTCGTCGAACACGGAGAGCTCGTCGAAGACGTCGGCACCGCCCCTGCCGAGGTGGAACATCCCCGGAGGTGCCGGCGGGGGTAGCTCGCCTGGGCCGTCGAGGCCGAGCGTGCCCACCGCCACCGGGCGACCTTCGCGGTCGGCGTAGGCATGGACCCGGGACACCCCCTCCATCGGCAGCTTGCCCCGCTTCGAGCGCAGGACCTCGACCGCCTCGGCCAGCAGGATGTCGCGCAACACCGGGTCGACGTCCCCTTCCGGCAGAGGGACGGCGAACTCGACGTGGGCTTCGCCGCCGCTGACGTGGAACCTCGATGCCGGGGGATGCAGCCCGCCGTCATCGACGCTGGGGGTCGCCGGCGCCGCCGGCCCGCCGGCCTGCGGCTCTCCCCGGCTCCTGAGCGCCAGGACGATCAGGATGACGACAGCGACGGCGATGAGCACGACGACCAAGGGGTCCACGACCGGAAACTCCTGTGGCTGGGGGCGCCACCCGATTGTACGGGGCGTCCGAGGGCCGGGGGGCCCAGGTCAGCCGGCGCGGCGGGCCGAAGCGGCCCTCTCCCGACGGATCTTGCGACGCTCCCGCTCGGACAGCCCGCCCCAGATGCCGAACTTCTCGGAGGACACGATGGCGAACTCGAGGCACTCGGCCCGCACCGCGCACTCCCGGCAGATCGACTTGGCGGTACGGGTCGAGGCGCCGCGCTCGGGGAAGAACAGGTCCGGGTCGGCTCCCCGGCAGTTGGCGAGATCCTGCCAGGCGAGTTGGTCCGAGGCGAGGATCTCGAGCAGCTGGGTGAACACAGACCAACCCTTACACCGATGTAATTACGCCGTTGTGATTCTCGCCCCCGGTCCGCGCGGCCTGTCAACCCCGTTCCGTGACGACGGCCGCCGTTCCCTGCCTCGTCCCATCCAGCCGCCCGCCCCGCAGCCGACGTAACGTGCCCGATATCGGGTTGGCATAATGGCCGGGCGCCCTGTCGCGACCTGCCCGAGAAAGGACGGTGTTGACCACAACCCGACCGAAGACGGCGGAATCGCGGTCCGGGCTGCTCGGCATCTACCGGAGCGACGTCGGCAAGAAGTACGCCATGGCGATCTCCGGCGTCCTGCTGCTGCTCTTCGTCTTCGCCCACATGGTGGGCAACCTCCACGCCTTCGAGGGACCCGTCGAGATCGACGAGTACGGCGAGGCGCTCAGGGACATCGGAGAGCCGCTCTTCCCCCGCACCCTGTTGTTGTGGGTCGTCCTGCGGCTCCCCGTGGCCATCGCCCTGGTGGTGCACGTCCACGCCGCCTATGCGCTCACCCGCTCCAACCAGCGGGCGAGGGCCGGCTCGCTACGACCAGCGCGACTACGTGGCGGCCAACTACGCCTCGCGCACCATGCGGTGGACCGGGGTCATCATCCTGCTGTTCCTGGTGTGGCACCTCGCCGATTTCACCTGGGGCGTGGAGACCGTGAACCCCGAGTTCATCCGCGGCGCGGTCTACGAGAACCTGGTGGCCAGCCTGTCACGGTGGCCGGTGTTCCTGCTCTACCTGGTGGCGCTGGGCGCCCTGTCGCTGCACGTCTGGCACGGCGCCTGGAGCCTCTTCCAGAGCCTGGGGATCAACAACCCGAGGTTCAACGCGTTCCGGCGGACCTTCGCCACCGGTTTCGCCGTCATCGTCACCGCCGGGTTCGCCGCGGTGCCCATCGCCATCCAACTCGGGGTCATCTCGTGACCGGCGCGCCGCCGAGCCCGCCAGGGCACCACCGTGACCCTGGACGCCAAGGTCCCCGCGGGGCCCCTCGCCGAGAAGTGGGACCGCCACCGCTTCACCACCCGGCTGGTCAACCCGGCCAACAAGCGGAAGTACGAGATCATCGTCGTCGGCTCCGGCCTGGCGGGGGCGTCGGCGGCGGCCACCCTGGGCGAGCTCGGGTATCGGGTGAAGGTGTTCACCTTCCACGACTCGCCCCGCCGGGCCCATTCCATCGCCGCCCAGGGCGGCATCAACGCCGCCAAGAACTACCGCAACGACGGCGACAGCGTGTTCCGGCTCTTCTACGACACCATCAAGGGCGGCGACTACCGGGCCAGGGAGGCCAACGTCTACCGGCTCGCCCAGGTGTCCAACGAGATCATCGACCAGTGCGCCGCCCAGGGGGTTCCCTTCGCCCGCGAGTACGGGGGCCTGCTCGACAACCGGTCGTTCGGCGGCGCCCAGGTCTCGCGCACCTTCTACGCCAGGGGCCAGACCGGGCAGCAGTTGCTCCTCGGCGCCTACCAGGCCATGGCCCGGCAGGTGAGAGCCGGGACCGTCGAGCTGTACACCCGCGCGGAGATGCTCGACGTGGTGGTCCACGAGGGCAGGGCCGCCGGCATCGTGGTGCGCGACCTGGTGACCGGCGCGGTGTCGTCGCACTCGGCCCACGCCGTGGTCCTCGCCACCGGCGGCTACAGCAACGTCTACTACCTGTCGACGAATGCCATGGCGTGCAACGTCACCGCCATCTGGCGGGCCCACCGCAGAGGGGCGGCCTTCGCCAACCCCTGCTACACCCAGATCCACCCCACCTGCATCCCGGCGAGCGACGAGTTCCAGTCGAAGCTCACCCTGATGTCGGAGTCGCTGCGCAACGACGGCCGCATCTGGGTGCCGCTCGACCCCGAGGACTCCCGGCCTCCCAACGAGATCCCCGAGGAGCAGCGCGACTACTACCTGGAGCGTGCCTACCCGGCGTTCGGCAACCTGGTGCCCCGTGACGTCGCCTCCCGGGCGGCGATGCGGATGATCGACCAGAACCGGGGGGTGGGCCCGCTCAAGAACGGCGTCTACCTCGACTTCCGTGACGCCATCGAGCGGCTGGGCACCGAGGTGGTGGCGGAGCGCTACGGCAACCTGTTCGAGATGTACGAGCGGATCACCGACGACGACCCGTACAAGCTGCCGATGCGGATCTACCCGGCCCCGCACTACACGATGGGCGGGCTGTGGGTGGACTACGACCTGATGACGACCATCCCCGGGCTGTACGCCCTCGGTGAGGCCAACTTCTCCGACCACGGCGCCAACCGGCTCGGGGCCAGCGCCCTGATGCAGGGGCTCGCCGACGGCTACTTCGTCCTCCCCGCCACCATCGGCGGCTACCTGGCGGACTACCTCAACGTCGCCCCGCTGCCCACCGACGATGCCGCCTTCGTCGCCGCCGAGGCGGAGGTACGCGACCGGGTGGAGGGCTTCCTGGCCGTCCAGGGCAGCCGCCCGGTCGACTGGTTCCACCGTGAGCTGGGCCGGATCATGCTCGAGCACTGCGGGATGTCGCGGAACCAGACCGGACTGGAGAAGGCGCTGGCCGAGATCCCGGCGCTGAAGGCCGAGTTCGACGCCGACGTGCGGGTGCTGGGCTCGGCGGAGACGCTCAACCAGTCGCTGGAGAAGGCGGGCCGGGTCGCCGACTTCTTCGAGCTCGCCGAGCTGATGTGCCGTGACGCCCTCGACCGGGAGGAGTCGTGTGGCGGCCACTTCAGGGTCGAGCACCAGACCGAAGAGGGCGAGGCCCGCCGTGACGACGAGAACCAGGCCTTCGTGGCCGCCTGGGTGTGGGAGGGCGACGGCGTCCCGCAGACCAAGGTCGAGGAGCAGCTGGCCTTCGAGAACGTCACCCCGTCCCAGAGGAGCTACAAGTAGTGGACCTGACGCTGCGGGTCTGGCGCCAGGCGGGGCCCGACGCTCCGGGTTCCTTCGAGACCTACCAGGCCGACGGCATCTCGCCGGAGGCGTCGTTCCTCGAGATGCTCGACATCGTCAACGAGCGGCTGGAGCGCGACGGCAGGGAGCCCATCGTCTTCGACCACGACTGCCGGGAGGGCATCTGCGGCACCTGCGGGGTGATGATCAACGGCGTCGCCCACGGCCCGCAGCCGGGCACCGCCACCTGCCAGCTCCACATGCGCAAGTTCGCCGACGGCGACACCGTGGTGGTGGAGCCGTGGCGGGCCGCCGCCTTCCCGGTGGTGCGCGACCTGATGGTCGACCGCTCCGCCTTCGACCGGATCATCGAGGCAGGCGGCTACATCTCGGTGTCGACCGGGGCCGTCCCCGACGCCAACGAGATCGCCGGTGCCCAAGGACGCCGCCGACGCCGCCATGGATGCCGCCGCCTGCATCGGCTGCGGGGCCTGCGTCGCCGCCTGCCCCAACAGCGCCGCCCAACTGTTCACCGCCGCCAAGCTGGCCCACCTCAACCTCCTCCCCCAGGGCCGGGCCGAACGTCATCTGCGCACCATCGCCATGGTGGACACCATGGAGTCGTACTTCGGCTCGTGCACCAACCATGGGGAGTGCGAGTCGGCGTGCCCCAAGGGCATCAGCATCGACACCATCGCCCTGATGAACCGCGACTACCTGAGGGCCAGGCTGGCCGATCGGCGCCTCGTCGGTCGATGAGCCGGCGGGTCGACCGCCCGAGCAGCCGTCGGCGCCCTCCACCTACAATCCCGGGCGCCGACCCAGAAAGGACCCCCCGTTGTCGCAGTTCCTGTCCGAGGCGTTCATGGCCGAGGCCACAGCGGCGCTCAACGCCGACCCGGAATTCACCGGTGCCATCGGGAACGTCGACCTCGCCATCCAGTTCACCATCACCGATGCGCCGGCGGGCGAAGTCGTGTACGGGCTTTCGATCGCCGACGGCACCGCCGAGATGGCGCTGGGCGAGCTGGCCGGCGCCGACCTCGAGGTGACCAACGACTACGAGACCGCCGTCGGTATCTCCACCGGCGAGCTCAACACCCAGATGGCCTTCATGACCGGCAAGCTCAAGGTGACCGGCGACATGGCCAAGTTGATGCTCAACCAGCACGTGATCAACGCCTTCGCTCCCGCCCTCTCCGGTGTCGACGTCGAGTACTGAGCCTGCCCCCCGTCAGGGACGAGTCCGCCGACCGGTGGGAGGGAACGTAGATCAGGGCGGGGCCGGCGCCCCGCCCTGATCTGCATTCGGATGGCCGGTCGATCCGGCGCTACTTCACGGCATCCTTGAGGCCCTTGCCTGCCTTGAAAGCGGGCCGGTGGCCGGCGGCGATGCTGACCGCTTCGCCGGTCTGTGGGTTGCGGCCGGTCCGTGCCGCCGAGTAACGCCGCTCGAAGGTGCCGAACCCGGTGAAGGTCACCTTGTCGCCGCCCTTGAGCGCGCCGGTGATGGCATCGAGGGTGGCGTCGACAACCGAGCCGACCGTCGACTTGGACTCTCCGGTCGCCGCGGCGACGGCGTCTACCAGGTCACCCTTGTTCATCCGAAACCTCCTGGGTGGGGAATCACAGAGCTGTAACTCTAACCCGCCAGGCACAGAAAGCCAAGATTCCCCTTGCACGGCAAGGGTTCACCCCCTGATCGCCGGGAGGCTCACAGCTCGATCTGATCCATCTCGGCGACCTTCTCCCTCACCGCGGCGGCGGCGTCCACCAGTGCCCGCAGCTCGTCCTCCGTGAGGTCGGCTTCCACGATCTGCTGCACCCCGCCGGCCCCGAGCCGGGCGAGCACGCCGAGGTAGATGTCGGAGATGCCGTACTCGCCGGTGGTCCAGGCACACACCGGCAGCTCGGCTCCCGAGTCGGTGAGCACCGCCTCGACCATCTGCGCCGCCGCCGCCGAAGGGGCGTAGTAGGCGCTACCGGTCTTGAGGAGGGCGACGATCTCGGCTCCACCGTCCCGGGTGCGGGCCACGAGGTCGTCGATGGTGGCAGCGTCGAGCACCTCGGTGAGCGGCCGGTCACCCACGCGGCACAGCGAAGGGGCGGGCACCATGGTCTCGCCGTGGCTGCCCAGGGTCACCGCCTTCACCGACAGCACGTCGACCCGGGCGGTGTCGGCGATGAAGTTGGCGAAGCGGGCGCTGTCGAGGATCCCCGCCTGGCCAAGGACCCGCTGCCGGGGCAGGCCGGAGACCTCCGCCGCCAGCGTCGTCATCTGGTCGAGCGGGTTGGTCACCACGACGATGACCGTGTCCGGCGAGTGGCGGACGATCTGCTCGGTGACGTCCTTGACGATCTTGGCGTTGACGGCGAGCAGGTCCATGCGCGACATCCCCGGCTTCCGGGGCAGCCCGGCGGTGATCACCACCACGTCGCTGCCGGCGGTGTCGGCGTAGTCGTTGGTGCCCGTCACCCTGGTGCGGAAACCGAGCACCGGCCGCGACTGGTTCATGTCGAGGGCGAGGCCCTGGGGCAGGCCCTCGACGATGTCGGTCATCACCAACTCGTCGGCGATGTCCGCCTCGGCCAGCCGCTGCACCGTGGTCGACCCGTACTTGCCCGCCCCGACGACGGTGACCTTGGACATCGTTCTCCACTCCTCGGTCGAGGTCCGGCGCCGAGGGTAGTTGCCCGGCGGCGGGCTCTTCATGGACCGGCGGGAGTCAACCAGTCTGGCGGCGACCACGAAGTTGTATGCCTGATGGACACCGGAGGCGTCCATCTCGTCCCCGCTGGGACCGGCGTACGAGCCGAGGAGGTAGATCGTCGGTTGCCGCTCGTCCCATGCCCTTCGGATGAGCTGGTCATCCGGGCCGCCGGTGGGATCGTCGGGATCGCCGGAGAGCGCGGTCTTCAGGAAGTAACGGCCCGGGCTCTCGGGGAGGTGCTCGCCGGGGCCGTCGACGAGGTCGAAGACCTCGTAGCGGCAGACCTCGGTGCCGTCGTCGAGTGAGACCACGATCTGCTGGCCGGCGGTCAGACCGGAATCGCCGTCGTACCGCTCCGAGTCGATGACGTCGTAGAAGATGTCCCACGCCTGCGCGGCGGTGCTGTAGTTGGCGTGGCCCAGGGCGAAAACGGCACCTCCCTCGCAGGGGAGGGCGAGCCGGGCGTCCTGGTAGACCTCGACGGTGCCGAACACCGGGTTCCACTCCTTGGTCGGTTCGTGACTGGGGCCGACCGCGATCACCGGCGCCGACCGCTCCGGGCTGGTCGCCGTTGCCGGGAGCGTGAGCCACAGCCGTTCTCGCCACCCCGCCGGCAGGGGGGCCGGCCATGTCGGCTCCGCGGCGTTGCCGGCTCCTCCTTCCGCCGGAGGGCTCGCGGTTGTCGACGGCGATGTGGACCCGGCGGTCGTGGTGGGCAGTGCCACCACGGTCGTCGGCGCCGCTCCGGCGAGGCTGGCGAGATTCGGGGATGGCCCCCGACGACCAGGCCCAGGCGACCGCGCCGACTATGCCCGCCAGGAGCAGGCAGACGGCGGCGAGGCGACGAACGGCGGTCATCATCGTGCGGACGCGGACGAGTGCCGGGGGCGTCGGTTCGACGACGCCCTTCCGGCACTCAGTCGCCCGGCTTCAGCTCCCGGCTCGGTCCCGGCGGAACAACATGCGTCGACCCGACCAGTCCCAGGATCCCGAGGAGCCCGAAGAGGGCGCTCAGCTCACCCCCGGGCTCTTGGTGGCTGCCCGGCGCCGGGGGGGTCGACCCCGTCGGCGGTGCGTCCGGGTCGTCCGGATCGGTGGTGGTGGTGGTAACGAGCGGCTCGGTCGTCGTGGTGTTGTCGGGCTGCGTCGTGGTCGTCGAGTCATCCGGAACCGTCGTCGTCGTCTCCGGCGGCTCGGTGGTCGTGGTGGTCTGCGTGGTGCAGGCCACCTGCAAGGTCCCGGAGATGGACGTCCGCCGTGACTCGGTGGACTCGAGGTAGACGACGAAGACGTCGCCCGCCGAGGCATCGACGTCCACGGAGCCCGTGGTGGTGGTGAATGGCTCATCCTCGACCCCGAACAGCGTCAACACCGCCACGCCGTTTTCCTCGACGATCAGGTTGTTGCCCGGGTGTTGGGACTGCCCGTTGGTCGCCGTCAGGTCGACGGTGCAGAGCCCGACGGCCTCGTCGATGGTGATCGAGGCCACCTGGATGACCGTGCCCGGGGTCACCCGGAACCCGGTCGCGTAGTCCCAGGAGGCGGAGCTGTTCGTGTCTGCTTGTGCCGGCGCGACGACGAAGGCGGCGCAGAGCGCCGCGATCGCCGCCAGCACCAGGCTGTAGCGCCTGTGCATCGGTTGTGCCTGCCTTGCTTTCCCTCAGCGCGCCGCCCAGTGGCGCGCCCCTTGCTTTCCCTCGGCGCGCCGCCCAATGGCGCGCCCCTTCCTTACCCGAGGCGCGCCAGCCCAGTGGCGCACCCCGTTACTCCCTCTTGGCGCGCCGCCCAGTGGCGCGCCCCCCTTACCTCCTCGGGCGCGCCAGCCGGTGGCGCACCCCTAGCGTTCCCTGGGCACGCCGCGCAGTGCCGCGCGCCCCTCTCTCGACAGTCGCCCAGACGGTCTCCCCGCGAGAACCTCAGACTGTCTTGGCCCAGCCGTCACCATAGCCCGTGCGAGGTTTCGCCGCAGGCATCTATCGACCCTTTTTTGCCTCACATACGGTCGATGATGGCGGTGCCGAACTCGCTGGTGCGGACCTCGCGGGCCCCCTCCATGAGCCGGGCGAAGTCGTAGGTGACGATGCGGTCGACGATGGCCCGCTCCAACCCGTCCTCGATCCGGTCGGCGGCCTCGATCCATCCCAGGTAGCGGAACATATTCGCCCCCGACAGGATGATCGACCCCGGGTTGACCTTGTCCTGCCCGGCGTACTTGGGGGCCGTGCCGTGGGTGGCCTCGAAGACCGCGTGGCCGGTGGTGTAGTTGATGTTGCCCCCCGGGGCGATGCCGATCCCGCCGACCTGGGCGGCGAGGGCGTCGGAGATGTAGTCGCCGTTGAGGTTGAGGGTGGCGATCACGTCGTACTCGGCGGGCCGGGTGAGGATCTGCTGCAGGAAGGCGTCGGCGATGACGTCCTTGACCAGCAGCTTGTCGCCGGGATCTCCGCCGCTGGCCTCCCAGGAAACGGCGACGTCGGCGAACTCGTCCTCGACCACCTCGTAACCCCAGGAGCGGAAGGCGCCCTCGGTGTACTTCATGATGTTGCCCTTGTGCACCAGCGTCACCGAGCGCCGCCCGTTGGCGAGCGCGTACCGCAGCGCCGCCCGCACCAGCCGCTTCGACCCCGTCTCGGACACCGGCTTGATCCCCAGCCCGCTGTCGGGGCGGAGGTTCCACCCGTACGTGTGGTCGAGGAACTCGAGCAGCTCGCGCGCTCCCTCGGACCCGGCCTCGAGCTCCTTGCCGGCGTAGACGTCCTCGGTGTTCTCCCGGAAGATCACCATGTCGACGAGCTCCGGCTGCTTCACCGGTGACGGAACACCCTGGTACCAGCGCACCGGGCGCAGGCAGACGTACAGGTCGAGGATCTGGCGGAGGGCGACGTTGAGGCTGCGGATTCCACCGCCCACCGGCGTGGTCAGCGGGCCCTTGATCCCGACCAGGTGCGACCGGAACGCCTCGACGGTCTCCTCGGGCAGCCACTGGCCCGTCTGGTCGAACGCCTTCTGCCCGGCGAGCACCTCGAGCCAGTCGACCTTGCGCGACCCGCCGTAGGCCTTGTCGACGGCGGCGTCGAACACCCGCACCGCCGCCGCCCAGATGTCGGGGCCGATCCCGTCACCCTCGATGAAGGGCAGGATCGGCTGGTCGGGCACGCTCAGCCCGTCGGCTCCCATGGTGATCTTGTCGGCCATTGGCATCCTCCGGGCGCAGCGGTTCGAGGCGCAGAGGGTAGTGGCGGCGGCAGGGCGCCAGCCCGGCTACTCGAAGGTGGCGATGGCCACCATCAGCATGACGAGGAAGGTGGTGGCGAGGCCGAACAGCACCCAGGCGACCAGCCTCCTGGCGAGCATCCCGGTGCCCTGCCGGGCCGCACCCACCAGCCAGCGGGCGCCGATCACGGCGCCGATGGTGGCCACGGTGAAAGGGACGGCGATGTGGTCGATGAACTGCAGGCCGAAGAGCCCGGCGACGAACCCGGTGGTGAACCCGGCCAGGGCACCGATGGCGATGTCATGGATCATCCACCGCACGTCGGCCGGCGGGGGCCGCCTCGCCTCCTGCGATGCTTCGTCCGTCATCCCGCGCCCTCCCGCCCGGTCGCCAGCTGCACCGTGTTGGCGAGCAGAGAGGCGATGGTCATCGGGCCGACGCCCCCGGGGACCGGCGTGATCGCCCCGGCCACCTCGACCACCGAGTCGAAGTCGACGTCGCCGACCAGGCCCTTCCTCGGTGCGGTTGGTGCCGACGTCGATGACCGTCGCCCCCGGCTTCACGTCGGCGCCGCTGATCAGCCGGGGACGCCCGGCGGCCACCACCAGCAGGTCGGCGGTGCGGGTCAGGTCACCCAGCCCGGTGGTGCGGGAGTGGGCCTGCACCACGGTGGCGTCCGATCCGCGGGCGCCCAACATCAACGCCATCGGGCGCCCCACCAGGAACGAGCGTCCCACCACCACCGCCATCATCCCGGCGGTCGGGATGCCGTAGTGGTCGAGGATGCGGAGGATCCCCGAGGGCGTGGCCGGAGCTGACGGTGGGCCGGCCGAGCACGAGCCGCCCGAGGTTGTAGGGGTGGAGGCCGTCGGCGTCCTTCGCCGGGTCGACCGCTTCGACCACCCGGTCGCCGTCGAGCCCGGCGGGCAGCGGGAGCTGGACGATCATCCCGTGGACCGCCGGGTCGGCGTTCAGCTCGTTGACCACCGCCTCGACCTCCGCCTGGCCGGTCGTCGCCGGCAGCCGGCGGTCGACAGACACGATCCCGGCGGCGGCGGCGGCGGCGTGCTTGGCGGTGACGTAGGTGTGCGAGGCGGGGTCGTCCCCGACGAGGACGGTGGCGAGGCCGATGCTGCCGCGGATGGGCGGCGACGGCGGCGGCCACCTCTGCCCTCAGGGCGGCCGCTACCTCCTTGCCCGAGAGGATTCGCGCGGTCAATGCCTGAAGTGCCTGGTCCCGGCCAGGATCAGGGCGATCCCGAGGCGGTCGGCGGTGGCGACGACCTCGTCGTCGCGTCGGGACCCGCCCGGGGCCACCACCGCGGCCACGCCGGCGGCGGCGAGGACCTCTGACCCCGTCGCCGAACGGGAAGAAGCCGTCGCCGGCCGCCACTGCGCCGTGGGCGCGCTCCCCCGCCTTGGCCACCGCCCGGACGGCGGCGCCCACCCGGCTCTGGTCGCCGGCGCCGATGCCGACGGCGGCGCCGCCGGTGGCGATCACCACCGAGTTCGACTTGGCGGCGGCGGCCACCTTCCACGCCAGCCGGAGGTCGGCGAGTTGCGCCTCGTAGGGCCTCACCGCCGACCGCACCTCCCAGTCGCCGTCGCCGGGAGTGCCGTCGCGGCGCTGGGCGACGAACCCGTCCTCGAGCCGGCGCAGGTCGAGGTCGGCGTCGTGCGGGGCGGGGGCGACCAGCACCCGCATGTTCGGCTTGGCCGCCGAGGATGGCGGTCGCCTTCGGCGGTGACGGCGGGGGCCACCACCACTTCGACGAAGCGGTCGGTCGAGACGCGACGCGGTCGCTTCGTCCAGCGGGCCGCTCACCGCCACCACACCCCCGAACGCCGACAACGGGTCGCACTCCCAGGCGGCGTCGAAGGCGTCGGCGACGCCCGGCCGGACCGCCACGCCGCACGGGTTGGTGTGCTTGACGATCACCGCCGCCGCCCCTTCGCCGGCCAGTTGGGTGGCGAGCCGCCACGCCGCCTCGGCGTCGACCAGGTTGTTGAACGAGAGCGCCTTCCCCTGGATCAGCTCGGCGGCGTCCCACCACCCGGTCCGACCCCGGTGGCGGTAGACGGCGGCCTCCTGGTGCGGGTTCTCGCCGTAGCGGAGCACGTCGACCCGGTCGAGGGCCATCACCACGGACGGAGGGAGCGGCTCGTCGCGGTGCAACCAGTCGAGGATGGCGGCGTCATAGCCGGCGGTGCGGGAGAAGGCGGTCGCCGCCAGCCGCCGCCGGGTGGCGGCGTCGATGCCCCCGGTCTCGATCATGCCGGCGACGGCCTCGTAGTCGCCGGGAGAGGTCACCACGGCGACGTTTGCGTGGTTCTTGGCGGCGGCCCGGATCATGGTCGGCCCGCCGATGTCGATCTGCTCGACGGCGGCCGGCTCGGCCACCTCGGGGTCGGCCACGGTGGCCTCGAACGGGTAGAGATCGACGACGACCAGCTGGAAGGGCTCGACGCCGTGGGCCTCCAGGTCGGCGACATGCTCCGGTCGGGACACGTCGGCGAGGATCCCGGCGTGGATCGCCGGGTGCAGCGTCTTGACCCGCCCGTCCAGCATCTCCGGGGTGCCGGTCACCTCGGTCACCGGAGTCACCGGGAGCCCGGCGGCGGCGAGGGCGGCGGCGGTGCCTCCCGAGGAGACGATCTCGACACCGGCGGCGACCAGCCTGGTGGCGAACGGCACCAGCCCGGTCTTGTCGGACACCGACAGCAGCGCCCGCTTCACCGGGGTCACGCCGGGTCCCAGGCGACGTGGCGGCCCTCGACGCGGAGGCGGCCGGCGGCGAAGGCGTCGACGACCTCCGGGTAGCGGCGGTGCTCCACCTCCTGGATGCGGTCCCGGAAGGTGTCCTCGGTGTCGCCGGGGAGCACCGCAATCGCCTCCTGGTAGACGATCGGCCCGTGGTCGACCTCCTCGTCGACGAGGTGGATGGTGACCCCGGTGAGCGTCACCCCGTGGGCGAGCGCCTGGGCGACGGCGTGGGCGCCCGGGAAGGCGGGGAGCAGGGCCGGGTGGGTGTTGAGGATGCGGTTGGGGAACCGGCGGATCGCCACCGGTGCCAGGATCCGCATGAAGCCGGCGAGCACCAGGGCGGCGGCGCCGTGGTCGGCGGCGGCGGCGCACACCGCCTCGGTGAAGCCGGCGCGGTCGGGATGGGCGTCCCAGTCGACCACCTCGGCGGGCACCCCGGCGGCGGCGGCCCGGTCCAGCGCCTTCACCCCGGCGCGGTCGGAGATGACCACCACGATCTCGGCGTGGAACGCGGGGTCGGCGGCGGCGTCGAGCAGGGCCTGGAGGTTGCTGCCGCTCCCGGAGACGAGCACGGCGATGGGGAGGCGCCCGTTCATGACCGGCGGCAGGTTATCCGCCCGGCGACCCGGTCAGTTGGAGGCAACCGGACCGGGCTCGTCCCCGGTGGCGAGGCGTCGCCGATGGGCCATGCCGGCGAGGGCCTCGAGCACGACGCGGTGGGCGACGTTGACGGTGAGGTCGCTGACGTCGTAGGGAGGCGAGACCTCCACCACGTCGAGCCCGACGACGTCGTGGTCGACGCACAGCCGGCGCACCATGCGGAGCAGGTCGGCGGCCTGGATCCCTCCCGGCTCCGGGTGTCCCGGTGCCCGGTGCCTGGGACGGGTCGATGGCATCGATGTCGACCGAGACGTAGAGGCGGTCGGCGGCGGACAAGCGCCTCGGAGACGGCGTCGGCCATCACCGCGCCGAAGCCCGCGCTCCCAGATCTCCTGCATGGTGTGCCACCGCATGCCCTGGTCGCGCATCCACTCGAAGACCTCGCGGGGCGGCCAGTAGCCGCGCAGCCCCACCTGGACGAAGTGGCTGCCCGGCACCGCGCCAGATTCGATGAGCCGCCGCATCGGGGTGCCGTGGCTGGCCAGGTTCCCGTCGATGCTGTCGGCGGTGTCGGCGTGGGCGTCGAAGTGGACGACACCGACGGCGCCGTGGCCATGCACGTCGGCAACGGCAGTCGCCGCCGGCCAGGTGATCGAGTGGTCGCCGCCGAGGACGACGGGGACGATGCCCCGCCGGGCGACGTCGTGGACCCGGTCGTGGATGTTGGCGTGAGAGGTCTCGGTCTGCCCATGCGGGCAGTAGGCGTCCCCGTAGTCGACCACTTCGAGGTGATCGAAGATCTCCAGCCCGAGGTCGAGGTGGTAGGTGCCCGGCATGTACGCCTGGCCCCGGATCGCCTTGGGCCCGAAGCGCGCCCCGGGCCGGTTGGTGGTCGACCCGTCGAACGGTGCCCCGACCACGGCGACGTCCGGGCGCCACTCGTCGAGTTGTTCGGGCTCGGTGAGCAGCGGCCGTTGGGCGAACGTGGTGACGCTGCCGAACACGTAGCCCAGCTCCAGCTGCTCCTCGTACCCCGGTGGCAGCCGGCGCCGTGGCTCGGTCATCGTCGAGACGTTAGGCGCGAAGCCTGCCGACGGTACATCCGACCGGGCGTCGGCAGATCGGGCCGGCGGAAGGCACGAATTTGTCGGGACAGTACGCGGTGCATGATGGGCTGATGGTGATGGACAACGACACTCTGCACTCGATGAGCGTCGACGCTGCCGATCGACCTGGAGACGATGGCGCCGGGACCGCGGCTCGCCGCCTGTTGGCCGGGATCGACGGCCCGGGTTGACGGATCATGACGTGGTGCGATTCATGGTGGCCCGGGACCGGGTGGCGTCGAACATCCAGGCGGAACGGGCCGCCGATATCTGTGAGGTGACGCGGCGTTGCGGCGACGACGATCTCACCGGGGAGTTCGCCGCCCTCGAGGTGGGCAGCGGCGCTGCGGTTGACGGACCGCTGCCAACAGGGTCGCCTTCGCTCACGATGTGACCGAGCGGCTCCCCCAGGTCGGTGAGCTGTCGGGCTCGGGTCGGATCGAGTGCGTCGTGCCCGGGTACTGGCGACGGCACCGCCCACCTGACCGTGAGTCGGGACGCCGGGTCGTGGCGACGTCGCCGACCGGGCAGGTGACCTCACCACCGGTCAGCTACGGGCCTGCTGCGCAAGCTGTGCTGGTGGCCGACCCCGAGGACGCCAAGAGGCGGCTCCAGCACGCCGTCGAGGACCGCAGGATCGTGTTGGAAGGGAACCCGGCGGGATCCGCCAACCTGCTGCTGTTGGACCTCCGCCGGATGTGGCGGCGGCGGCCCGGGAACGCATCGACCATCTCGCCCGCAGGCTGCCCGGTGACGGGCGGAGCATGGATCAGCGTCGCGCCGACGTCGCCATCGACCTCCTCACCGGGCACAGCAAGCCGTTGGGTCGGGGGATGGTCGACCTCACCGTCGACCTGCGAACCCTCCTCGGGTTGGCCGAGCAACCCGGTGAGCTGGGTGGGTGGGGACCGGTGGTCGCCGACATCGCCCGCCAGGTCACCGACCGCCAAACCGACGGTCGGTGGCAGGCCACCGTCATCGACGACAACGGCGACCCCTTCGCCGTCGCCGTCAGACGGCGCCCCACCACCTCACAGGCCCGGCAAGTCCGGGCCCGGAACCGCACCTGCGTGTTCCCCGGATGCCGCCGACCCGCCCGATCCTCCGACCTCGACCACACCCGACGCCACATCGACGGTGGACCCACCCTCGAATGGAACCTGGCACCACTGTGCGAATTCCACCACCGAGCCAAAGACGAAGGCGGCTGGCGATACCGGCGCCGACCCAACGGTCGACGACCTCTGGACCCAGCCTCGCCGGTGCACGCCTGGTGACGATCACCAGCGGGACGCTCGCCGACTAGCGTCAGCTCTCGACGAAACGCACCTCGAACGTCGTCGGCCAGAGCTTGCCGGCGAGCAGGAACGTACCGGTGGCGGGGTCGTAGGCGATGCCGTTGAGGACGTCGTGGCCGGGCACATCGGCCAGCTCCTCGTCGAGGGCGGAGGCGTCGATAGCCGCCACCACGACGCCGTCACTCCCGATGACGACGATCTCGTCGGTCAGCCACACATTGGCGAACACCAGCCCGTCGACGCACTCCAGCTCGTTGAGGTTGGCGACCGGGACTCCATCGCGGGTCACCTCGATCTGGTCGAGCGGCTCGAAGGTGGCCGGGTCTCGCACGGTCAGGGTCGAGCTTCCGTTCGACATCACCAGCCGTTGGTCGTCGTGGGCGCAGAGCCCCCACCCCTCCCCCTCGTAGGCGTAGGTACCCGTCTGTTCCAGCGTGGCCGGGTCCCAGACCAGGGCGGTCTCCTCCTGCCAGGTGAGCTGGACCAACCGGTCGTCGACCAGCTCCAAGCCCTCCCCGAAGAGAGTTCGGCTCGAGGGATGCGAGTCCAAGACTTCGCCGGTCTCCCGATCGGTGCGGCGCAGCGTCGACTCGCCGTACAGCCCGGTGCTCTCCCAGACCACGTCGCCGTCGACCAGCAGGCCCTGGGTGAACGCCTCCGGGTCGTGCGGGATGCGAGCCACGATCTCCGGTACCCACGCCCCGACCTCGCCGGGGACCACCTCCGGGTGCGACGGCGGGCCGACGATGGTGACCGTGGTGCCCGACCGTGACCGTCGTCGAGTGGCGGCGACCGTGGACGGTCGTGGTCGACGGAGCGGCCACCGACAGCGGCGGGTGGTCGGTGCCCGGTCACACCGGGCGTAGTGGCGCATGCCGCCGTCGACCACCACGAGCGCAGCCACCAGCCGGGCTGCCGGCGTCACTCCTCGCCCAGCGCCTGCAGCATCGCCGCGCCCATGTCGGTGGGGGTGGGCGCCATCACCACGCCGGCTCCCTCGAGGGCGGCGATCTTGTCGGCGGCGGTGCCGCTCCCTCCGGAGATGATGGCCCCGGCATGGCCCATCCGCTTGCCCGGAGGGCGCGGTGGTGCCGGCGATGAACCCGGCCACCGGCTTGGTCATCGACGACTTGATGTAGTCGGCGCCCTCCTCCTCTGCGGAGCCGCCGATCTCGCCGATCATCAGCACCCCTTCGGTCGCCGGGTCTTCGTTGAACAGGGTCAGGCAGTCGACGAAGTTGGTCCCATTCACCGGGTCGCCACCGATCCCGATGGCCGTGGTCTGGCCGAGACCGTTGTTGGTGAGCTGGAACACCGCCTCGTAGGTGAGGGTGCCCGACCGGCTCACCACCCCGATCCGGCCCGGCGTGTGGATGTACCCGGGCATGATCCCGATCTTGCACTGCTGCGGGGTGATCACCCCGGGGCAGTTGGGGCCGACCAGCCGGACCGGACGCTCCTCGATGAACCGCTTGGCCCGCACCATGTCGGTCACCGGGATCCCCTCGGTGATGGCGATGATCAGCGGCACCCCGGCGTCGGCCGCCTCCATGATGGCGTCGGCGGCGAACGGCGGCGGGACATAGACCACCGAGGCGTTGGCCCCGGTCTCGGCCACCGCCTCACGCACCGACCCGTAGATCGGCAGATCCTGGGTGTACCGGTCGTCGCGCCCGGGCACCCCGGAGTGGTCGGTCTCGCCCTCGAACCGCTCGACCTCGCCCGCCCGGCTCGGGTGGACCGCACCCACCATCGCCGTGCCGTAGGCGATGGCCTTGTCGGTGTGGAACCGGCCGGTCTTGCCCAGCCCCTGGATGATGACCCTGGTGTCCGACCCGACCAGCACGCTCATGAGGTCAGCTCCACGATCTTCTGCGCCCCGTCCTTCATGTCGACCGCCGACACCACGTTGAGGCCCGACTCGTCGATGATCTGCTTGCCCAACTCGACGTTGGTGCCTTCGAGCCTGACCACCAGCGGCACCGCCAGGCCGACCTCCTTGACCGCCTCGACCACCCCGGTGGCGATGGTGTCGCAGCGCATGATCCCGCCGAAGATGTTGACGAAGATCCCCTTCACGTTGGGGTCGCGGGTGATGATCTTGAAGGCGGCGGTCACCTGGTCCTTGTCGGCGCCGCCGCCGACATCGAGGAAGTTGGCCGGCTCGCCGCCGACGTACTTGATGATGTCCATGGTGGCCATGGCCAGCCCGGCGCCGTTGACCATGCACCCGATGTTCCCGTCGAGCTTGATGAAGCTGAGCCCGTGCTCGGAGGCGAGCAGCTCGGCGGGTCCTCCTCGGTCTCGTCGCGCATCGCCGCCACGTCGGGATGGCGGTAGACGGCGTTGCCCTCGAAGCTCATCTTCCCGTCGAGCGCCATCACCTGCCCGTCCTTGGTCACCACCAGCGGGTTGATCTCCACGAGGTCGGTGTCGAGCTCGACGGCGAACTCGGCGAGGGTCTGGAGGAAGGCGACGCCGTTGCGGTGGGCGTCGCCGGTCGAGCCCGAGGGCGTCGGCCACCCGGGCCGCCTCGAACCCGAGCAACCCGAAGGCAGGGTCGATGGACTGGCGGACGATCTTCTCCGGGGTCTCGGCCGCCACCTCCTCGATCTCGGTGCCCCCTTCGGTCGACGCCATCACCGTGTTCCGCCCCTGGGCGCGGTCGAGCACGATCGACAGGTAGAGCTCCCGCTCGATGTCGATGCCCTGCTCCACGTAGAGGCGGTTGACCTGCTTGCCCTCTGGCCCGGTCTGGATGGTGACGAGGGTCGAGCCGAGCATCTTCTCGGCCAGCTCCCGCACCCTGAGCCTCGGTGGCCTCGATGCCGCCGGCGACGCCTTCGGTGACCACGGTGACCCCGCCGACATCGGGGTGCTCGACGAACCTGCCCTTGCCCCGCCCACCGGCATGGATCTGCGACTTCACCACCACCACCGGGTTCCCGCTCTCCTCGACGATGGGGCGGACCGCGGCAACCGCCTCGTCGGCGGTCGTCGCCACCCGGCCAAGCGGGACCGGGATGCCCCGCGCCCGCATCAGCTCCTTGGCCTGGTACTCGTGGATCTTCAACGGCGCCTCCTCGAGTTCGCTAGTGGGGACGGTGGCGGGTCACCGGGAGTGCCGGTGCGGCGTCAAACGGGATCGCGGTCGCCGAAGTACTCGTTCACCCAGTCGGCGATCTCGGTGAGCGGCGCCCCGGGCGTGAAGATGCGCACCAGCCCCTTGGCCTCCAGCTTGGGGATGTCCTCGTCGGGGATGATCCCGCCGCCGAACACGACGATGTCCTCGGCGCCGCGGGCGGCGAGCTGCTCGACCACCTGGGGGAACAGGGTCATGTGGGCTCCGGAGAGCACCGACAGGCCGACGGCGTCGACGTCCTCCTGGATGGCGGTCTCCACGATCTGCGCCGGCGTCTGGTGCAAGCCCGAGTAGATGACCTCGCACCCGGCATCGCGCAGCGCCCGGGCCACCACCTTGGCCCCGCGGTCGTGGCCGTCGAGCCCCGGCTTGGCGATGAGGATCCGTCGGTGGCATCTCTGCGCGAGGTTAGTTGCCGGCCGTCCACCGGGGATAGGCGGCCCGGGAGGGGCTCAGACCCGCTCGAGCGGTGCCCAGGCGAGCAGCAGCCGCTTGTCGCCCTGCTGGTCGAAGTCGACCACCGCCTCGGTGCGGTCGCCTTCGCCAGTGACCCGTCGCACGGTGCCTTCGCCCCAGTGGCTGTGCCGCACCCGGTCGCCGGTGGCCACCACGTCGAGACGGCTGCGGGGCGCCCGACCCGGTGTCTCCAGCTCGGGCCGGCGACGCGACCGCTTCGCCTCCACCTTGAGGGCGGCCGGTACCTCGGCGAGGAAGCGGCTGGGCGGGTTGTAGTTGTTGCCGCCGTACAGGTTGCGGCTCCACGCCCTGGTCAGGTACAGGTGGCGCATCGCCCGGGTGATGCCCACGTAGCAGAGGCGCCGCTCCTCCTCCAACTCGGCCGGGTCACCGAGCGACCGCATGTGGGGGAACACCCCCTCCTCCATCCCGGTGATGAACACCACAGGGAACTCCAGTCCCTTGGCGTTGTGCAACGTCATCAAGGTCACCACGTCGGTTTCCTCGAGGTTGTCGACGTCGGTGATCAGGCTGATCGACTCGAGGAACAGCTCGCTGCGGCGGGGCCCGTCGGCGGTCGCCCAGTCGGCCGGGCCCGCCGAGAGCGGTCCCTCGATCTCGAAGTCGCCCGCCGCCGCCACGAGCTCCCGCAGGTTCTCCTCCCGCCCGACCGCCTCGATCGTGCGCTCCGACCGCACCCACTCCAGGTACCCGGTGTCGGCGAGGATCGCCTCCAACACCGCCCGGGGCCCGTCCCGCATCACCTCGGCGAGGTGCTCCATCAGGGCGACGAACTCGTTGACCGAGCGACGCGCCCTGGCGGACAGCGGAGCGATGTCGTCGACCTGGTGGAGCGCATCCCAGAAGGAGAGGCCCTCCTTCTCGGCGTGGCGGTCGATGTGGGCGACGCTGGTGTCCCCGATGGCCCGCTTCGGGCGTGTTGACGATCCGCTTGAGCGCCACCACGTCGGTGGTGTTGACCAGCGCCCGCAGGTAGGCGAGGGCGTCCTTGACCTCACGCCGGTCGTAGTACCTCAACCCGCCGATCACCTGGTAGGGCACACCGAACTTGACCAGGGTCTCCTCGATCACCCGGGACTGGGCGTTGGTGCGGTAGAAGACGGCGACGTCGCTCGCCCTGATCCCGTCGTGGGCGAGCTCGCCCACCTGCTCGGCGACGAACCCGGCCTCGTCGTGCTCGTCCTGGCCCTCGAAGGTGAGGATCAGGTCTCCTTTGCCCAGGTCGGTCCACAACCGCTTCAGGTTCCGGGTCGGGTTGTTGCGGATCACCCCGTTGGCGGCGTCCAGGATGATCTCGGTCGACCGGTAGTTCTGCTCCAGCAGGATCACCCGGGCATCGGGGAAGTCCTGCTCGAACTCGGTGATGTTGCGGATGTCGGCGCCACGGAACTTGTAGATCGATCTGCGACTCGTCACCGACCACGCACAGGTTCTGGTGCTTCTCGGTGAGCAACCTCACCAACTCGTACTGGGCGTGGTTGGTGTCCTGGTACTCGTCGACCAGCACGTAGCGGAATCGCTCCTGGTAGCCGGCGAGCACGTCGGGGAACGCCCGGAACAACTCGACGGTCACCATGAGCAGGTCGTCGAAGTCCATCGCCGACGCCTCCACCAGTCGTTGCTGGTAGAGCCGGTACACGTCGGCGATGCGCTCGTGGAAGAACCCCTCCCCGTTGCCGGCGAACGTCTCGTAGTCGACCAGCTCGTTCTTGGCATCGGAGATGGTGGCGCGGATGGTGCGCGGCGGGAACCGCTTCGGGTCGAGATCGAGATCGGAAACGCATTGGGTGATCAGCCGCAGCGAGTCGGCGGCGTCGTAGATCGAGAACGCCGACCGGTAACCGAGCCGGTGCACCTCCCGGCGCAGGATCCGGGCACACGCCGAGTGGAACGTCTGCACCCACATGCTGCGCGCCACCCCGCCCACCAACGCCGCCACCCGCTCCTGCATCTCCCCGGCGGCCTTGTTGGTGAAGGTGATCGCCAGGATGGCGTGGGGTGGCACGTCGAGGTCGAGGATCAGGTGGGCGATGCGCCGGGTCAGCACCCGGGTCTTGCCCGACCCGGCCCCGGCCACCACGAGGACCGGCCCCTCGGTGGCGGCGACCGCCTCCCGCTGGGCCGGGTTGAGATCGTCGAAGAGAGGCGACTCGGCCATGCTGCGCCGCCGATCTTACCCGCGCTCCCCGGCCGGCGAACTACACGGGTGTGAGTCACCGGTCGATGTCGAGCCTTGACAGGTGAGTATTTACTCACATATCATGCCGGCATGGATGCGGTGTTCCGGGCGATCGACGACCCCAGCCGGCGGCTGCTGCTCGACAAGCTCTACGAGCGGGACGGCCAGACGCTGGGCGAGTTGTGCGAATACCTCCCCGGGATGACCAGGTTCGGCGTCATGAGCCACCTCGCCGTGCTCGAGGAGGCCGACCTGGTGATCCCCCTCAGACAGGGGCGGTACAAGCACCACTACCTGAACCCCATCCCCATCAGGTTGATCCACGACCGGTGGATCAGCAGGTACGCCGAGCGCACGGTGACGGCGCTGACCCGCCTCAAGGCCGGCGTGGAGACTGGAGGGACCCGTATGGACACACCGGTGCACGTGTACAAGATCCTCATCCGTGGGACCGCCGAGGACGTGTGGGACGCCATCGTCCAACCGGACAAGTCGGTCGAGTACTTCTACGGCACGAGAGTGGACTCGGATTGGGAGGTGGGCTCTCCGCTGAGCTACGCCTATCCCGACGGGACGCCGGCGGCCGACGGGCGCATCATCTCCATCGATCGGCCCAAGCGGCTGGAGTTCACCTTCCGGGCGCTCTGGGACGACGACCTGGCCATGGCCGGCCCGGTGAGGGAGGTGTGGGCGCTCGAGGAGACGGACGGCATGGTCGGGCTGACCGTCGGGCTCTACGACGTCGACCCGGACAGCAAGCTGATCACCGAGTTCAGCGGTGGGCTGGTGTACATCCTCTCCGGTCTCAAGACCCTGGTCGAGACGGGGCGGCCGATGGTGCGGACCGGTTGAGCCCTTAGACGCCGGCGCCGAAGAGCCGCTTCTCCCTCCCGAGGTGCTGTGGCCAATCGACACGACCCACGCCGGCGAAACCCACGATAAGCCTGCAGTGCCTGGCGCATGGCGTCGCCGAAGCCGTCCGCCCGGCCGGGGTCGAAGCCCTGCCTCCCACCAGAGGTCGAGCACCTGCACCCGATCGGCCCCGCGGTCGATGCGTGGCTCGATCCGCCCGACCAACCGGTCGCCGAAGAGGATCGGCAGCACGTACCAGCCCCAGCGACGCTTGGCCGGGCGGCAGGAAGAGCTCCCACACGTAGTCGAACCCGAACAGCGACCCGAGGAGTGCGCGGTCCCAGACCAAGGGATCGAACGGCGGTAGGAAGGCGACGAGTGCCCCGGATCCGGCGGCGCGTCCAGCAGCTCGACCTCATCGCGGAGGACGAACCGCTTGCCGCGGACACCCTCGACGGTGACGGGGAGGAGCTCGCCGTCGGCGACGAGCTCCTCGCGCAATGCGGTCCGACCCGGGTACCCGGGCCAGCTCGGGTCCGGCTTCGCCGGGCCGAGGCTGGCGAAGATGCCCCCGCCGCCGCCGATGCCCAAGAGACCGTGGGCGCGGTACCGAGACAGCAGCTGGTGGCGCATCTGCTCGTTCAGAGGGATCGTGGGCGCCAGGATCTCGTCGGGCAGGAGTCGCTCGATCAGGTCGTAGTAGCGGCGGTTCCCGTCCCTTCGGGCGAGGCCGAGCACGCCGGTGACGAAGTACGCCTCCAGCACGGCCCGCACCGTGTTCGCCGGCGCCCCGAACCAGTCGACCAACGACCCCTCCGGGCGCTCGAAGTCGAGGGTCGAGAGCGGGCCTTCCGCCCGGATCCGAGCCAGGACGTGGTCGGCGACCTCGGCATGCCCGTCCAGGATCTTGTCCGCCCCCACTCTCAGCGTTGCGCGGAACCACGGATAGTCGCTGGTGGGGACGATGGAGAGGCCCTTGTTGTAGGCCTCGACGAGCCGGCGGCGCTCGTAGAGGAGCTCATCCGTCCACGCGGGGTCATAGCCGGCGACGCGGGCGTGGAGTACGAGGTCGTGGTTGCGGCCGGCGACGGCGATCGGGTCGAACTGGATGGACCCGAGGCGGCGGGCCACCTCCAGCACCGCCTCAGGCCCGCCGGCGAGCGAGCGTGGGGGCGCCAGCATCTGGCGTGCCACGAGAAAACGGCGGGCGTCCTCGGCCGAGACCTGCACGCGCCTACCGGAGCGCGCTCTCGCTCACCATCGCCCCAGGCTACACCGCAGGGCCGTCCCGTCCTTCTACCGGTGGCGCTCGGCCTGCTCGACCTGGCTGTCGAGGTCGTCGGGAGTGAGGCGGGCATCGGCGAAGGAGTCCGACAGCGGCAGGGCCAGGTGGAGGTCCGTGCCCAGGCACAGCTCCAGCGTCCCGGCGGCGAGCTCGAAGTCGAGGACGTGGCCGCCACGCCGCCGGTCGCCGTCGATGAAGTGCACGTGCCCGCCGGGGACCCCGATCCCCTGCTGGTAGAGCGGGGTGCGGAACCCGGCGATGACACCGTCGACGTCGGTGAGCGTCAGCGTCGGCTCGCCCCTGGTGACCTCGACCAGGGGCCGGTAGGGCTTCTCCTGCCTGACCACGGTGCGGGTCTTGACGGCGGTGAACCGCCCGGTGATTCGCATGGCGTAGAGGTAGTTGGTGGAGACGAGCCGGTCGACCATCCCGGCCACCTCGTCGCGCCCGGCTCCGCCTGCCACCTCGACGGCCATCGAGGGGACGAAACGGGTGACGATGGCGAACGGGGTCGGTTCCTCGGGCCCGACCCGAGTTGCCTCGCCGCCGCTCCTCAGCCGGTGGGCCATCGAGTCGAGGATGACCATCTCGCCGTCCAGGGCGTTGAACGTGCCCAGCCCGAAGTCGCCCCGCTCCAGCAGCTGTCCAACGGTGGTGTCGCCGTCGTAGACACCGTCCAGCAGGGCTGCCATCAGGCTCACCTGGAACACGGTCCGACGCTCCGGTTGGCTCATCGGCCGCCGATCAGGGCGCCAGGTCGAAGGCGACGTCGAGCTGGCGAACCGAGTGGGTGAGGAAGCCGGCGGAGATGAGGTCGACCCCGGTCTCGGCGACGGCCCTCACGGTGGCCGGGGTGATCCCGCCGGACGCCTCGACGGGGACCCGACCGCCGACCACCTCGACCGCGCGACGGAGTACGTCGAGCGGCATGTTGTCGCAGAGCACGGCGTCCACCCCGGCATCGAGCGCCTCGGCCAGCTGCTCCAGGTCGTCCACCTCGACCTCGATCGCCACCAGGTGGCCGACCCGCTGCCGTACCCGGGTGATCGCCGTCGCCACCGATCCGGCGGCGGCGATGTGGTTGTCCTTGATGAGCACGGCGTCGTCGAGCCCGAACCGGTGGTTGGCGCCGCCGCCGCACCGCACCGCGTACTTCTCCAGCGCCCGCAGCCCCGGGGTGGTCTTCCGGGTGTCGACGATGGCGGCCCCGGTTCCCTCGACGCGATGCACCATGTCGGCGGTGGCGGTGGCGATCCCGCACAGCCGGCCGAGCAGGTTGAGACAGGTGCGCTCCCCGGCGAGCAGCGCCCGGGTCGGGCCGGACACCGTGGCCAGGGTGGTGGCGGCCGCCACATCGTCCCCATCGGCCACGGTGAGGGCGACCTTCGACTCCGCTGCCAGCAGGGCGAACACCCCGGTCGACAGCCCCAGCCCGGCGACCCGACCCGCCTGGCGGGCCACGATCGTCCCGGTCGAGGCGTGGTCGGGCGGGAAGATGGCGTCGGAGGTGAGGTCACCGGCCAGGCCGAGGTCCTCGGCCAACGCCCTCCGGAGGAGGTCGTCCACCAGCCCCGCCGGCGGCGGCGCCCCGTCCGTCACCGGGCCAGGCCCATCAGGCGGCGGCCCGGGACACCAGCACGGCGGTGCGCTCCGGGAGCGGCTCGATCAGGGTGTGCCGGGCCCAGGCGATGGAAGTCTCGGGGAAGTCGAGGCGATGGTGGGCACCCCGGCTCTCCCGCCTCCCCAGGGCGGCACGGGCCACCCAGCGGGCGACGGTGACCATGTTGCGCCCGGTCACCCCGACGGCGACCGATGGGGCGAGCGCATCGATCCCGGCAATGGCTCGACGTAGCCCGTCCTCGGTGCGCATCACCCCGGCGTGGTCCCACATCACCCGGCGCAGCTCCGCCACCGCCGGCCGCATCGTCGATCACCGGCAACTCCAGCCCGGCCACCGGCACCTCGATGTCGCCGGTCGCCTCGGGGGTGTCGAGGCGGATGGCGTCGGCCACCCGCACCCCGAAGACCAGCCCTTCGAGCAGCGAGTTGCTCGCCAGCCGGTTGGCGCCGTGCAGCCCGGTGACCGACACCTCGCCGACGGCGTACAGCCCGGGCAAGCGAGCTCCGACCCGCCCCGTCGACCGCCACCCCGCCCATGTGGTAGTGGGCGGCCGGCGACACCGGGATCGGCGACGCGGTCGGGTCCAGGCCCGCCTGCACCGCGTACCGATGGACCGTGGGGAACCGCTCCGGGAAGCTGTCGCCGAGGTCGGTGGCGTCGAGACGCGGGTCGTCGCCTGCGTCGAGCCTCCGCCAGATGGCCCGGGCCACGACGTCACGCGGCGCCAGCTCGGCGTCGGGGTGCTCCCCGACCATGAACCGCTCGCCGCCGGCGTCGACCAGCACCGCCCCGGCGCCGCGCAGCGCCTCGGTGAGCAGTGGCATCGGGTCGAGGGTCGAGCGCATGGCGGTGGGGTGGAACTGGACGAACTCCGGGTCGGCGATGCGTGCTCCGGCGCGGATCGCCATCGCCAGGCCGTCGCCGGTCACCTCCGGGGGGTTGGTGGTGTGGGCGTACAGCCCGCCGATGCCGCCGGTGGCGAGCACCACCGCCGGCGCCAGGATCGGCTCGTGCTCGCCGGCTGCGGTGCGGACCGAAACCCCCACCACGATGCCTCCGGAGCGGAGCAGGTCGACGGCGTGGGTCTCCTCCCGCACCTCGACGTCGGGGCGGGCGAGCACCGCGGAACGCGAGCGTCCGCATCAGCTCTGCTCCGGTGGCATCGCCGTTGGCGTGGACGATGCGATGGCGGGAGTGGCCCGCCTCACGCCCCAGCATCAGCTCGCCGCCGGCATCGCGGTCGAACCGCGCCCCGTTGTCGATCAGCCACGCCAGCCGCTCCGGGGCGGCCCCGGTGACCAGCTCGGCGACCACAGGGTCGCGACAGCCCGGAGGACACCGCCAGCGTGTCCAAGGCATGGAGGTGGGGGTCGTCGTCGGCGGCGATGGCGGCGGCGACGCCACCCTGGGCCCAGCGACTGGATCCCTCCCCCAGCGCCGTCTTGGTCACCACCACGCAATCGCCGAGCGCCAGGGCGGTGCTCAGCCCGGCGATCCCGCTGCCGACGATCACCGCCCGCGGGGACGGTCACTTCGACGGCCCCACCGCCAGCATCCGCTCCACCGCCAGCCGGGCCCGGTCGGCGATGGCCGGCTCGACCACGACCTCGTGGCGCATGTGCACCAGGGCATCGCGGATGTTCTCCACGGTGATCCGTTGCATGTGGGGGCACAGCACGCAGGGCCGCACGAACTCGGTGCCCGGCGACTCGACGGCGACGTTGTCGGCCATGGAGCACTCGGTGACCATCAGCACCTGGCGGGGCCGGCGGTCGGAGACGTAGTTGATCATCCCGCTGGTGCTGCCCACGAAGTCGGCCTCCTCGAGCACGTCGGGCGGGCACTCGGGGTGGGCGATGATCTCCACCCCGGGCCACATGGTCCGGTACTGGCGCAGCTCGTCACCGGTGAACTTGCTCGTGGACGATGCAGCTCCCCTGCCAGAGGATGACGTCGACGTCGGTCTGGCTGGCGACCCAACGGCCCAGGTACTGGTCGGGGAGGAAGATCACCCGGTCGACGCCCAGCGACTCGACCACCTTGACCGTGTTCGACGAGGTGCAGCAGATGTCCGACTCGGCCTTCACGTCGGCCGAGGTGTTGACGTAGGTGACCACGGGGACCCCGGGGTACCGCTCCCGGAGGAGCCGCACGTCGGCGCCGGTGATCGACTCGGCCAGGGAGCACCCGGCCCGCGTGTCCGGGATGAGCACGGTCTTGGACGGGTTGACGATCTTGGCGGTCTCCGCCATGAAGTGGACCCCCGCCATGACGATGACCTCGGCGTCGGTCTCGGCGGCGAGCCGGGCCAGCTGCAGCGAGTCGCCCCGCAGGTCGGCGACCCCGTGGAAGATGTCCGGGGTCATGTAGTTGTGGGCGAGGACCACCGCGTTGCGCTCCGCCTTGAGCGCCTCGATCTCCTCGATGAGCGGTTCCAGGATCACTCGCTCGACGTCGGGGACGATCCCGACGAGGCGTTCCGATACCGGAGGCAGCTCGGTGACCGGGGCCCGGGTGGGCCGGCTCGAGTGGGATGACGGTCGGACTGTGGAGCATGCTGGCGTGCCTCTCGAAGCCGCGGTGCCTGACCCGCTGTGTTCTGCTCATTGTGAGCATTACCAGTCAACCAAGGTACCACTTCTGCTATTCCTGAGCAAAACCGGCCGAGCGGCTCATGTTCCCCCGATCGCAGCGGTCGTACAGTCATCCAGTCATCGACACGGCAGGAAAGCAACCGCGGACCGCCACCGCGTTCGGGAGAGCTCCCGGGCGTCGACGAGCCAGGGTAGGTAGGAGGCAGGCATGGACAAGAGAAGAAGAAACCGCTGGATCGTCGGCGGGGCGATCGTCGGCGGCCTCGTGATGCTCGGGACCATCGGCGGAGATGGTGGAGCCGTTGACTCGGTGATCGGCACGGCGGTCTTGGCAGCCTGGATCATCGGGGTGGTCCGTCTGTTCCAAGGCGGCCACCAGAGCCTGGGCACGGTTGCCGTGTTCATCCCCGGCGTGTTCGTGGCGGGGTACTTTCGTGTTGCCCAAGCCGGGCACGTCGGCGTACCTTCGCGCCAAGCCGGAGCGGCGAGAGGCTGGCCGACCACCGTTGGCCGTTGGAGGCGGTGGCCTATCGCAACGCGGTCGACGCCCTGAAGACCCCCGAGGAGCGTGCGCAGGAGATGGCTGAGGCACACGCCAGGCTCGAGATCGACCGGGACATCCCGCCACCGCCGGGCTACTGATCGCGGCTGAAGTGGGAATCGCCACAGCCAACGCGTTCCGCCCGACGCCTACGCTCCCGATCGTGCAGTTCACCAAGCGGTTCTGGGCCGGGTTGCAGGACGGGACGATCACCGTTGCGGTGCGGCGGTGGCGGCGCCCTTCGGTGAAGGCCGGCGGCACCATGCTGTCGAAGGGCGGACTGCTCGGGATCGACTCGGTTGAGGTCATCGAGGAGGGCGAGGTCACCGAGGAAGACGCCGTTTCCGCCGGCTACGCCGACCGCGCCGAGCTGATGGCGATGCTGGCGACCCGGAGCGATGGAGACCTGTACCGCATCCGGTTCCACCTCATCGGTGAAGATCCGCGGGTGGCGCTGCGTCAGGAAGCCGCCCTCACCCCCGACGAGGTGGCGGCGATCACCCGCCGCCTCGACCGGCTCGACCGGGCCAGCAGCCATGGCCCGTGGACCCGGGAGGCGCTCGATCTGATCGAAGCAGCACCCGGCGAGGCGGGCACCCGACCTGGCAGAGATGGTCGGGCGGGAGACCCAGCCGTTCAAGACCGACATCCGCAAGCTGAAGGCGATGGGGCTCACCGAGAGCCTGACGGTCGGCTACCGGTTGTCGCCGCGGGGCATCGCCTACCGGCTCGCCGCCGATCGGCGGTAGCTCCACCTCCCGTCAGGCCTTCCGCCGGGTGCGGGCGGCGATGCGGGCCATGGCACCCTCCCATCCGGCGTCGAACGGCTTCCCGGGCTCGTCGAGGTCGACCACCAGCGGGGCATGGTCCGAAGGGGTGGGCGGGCCCTTGCGAGCCTCCCGGTCGATCTCGGCCCACACCACCCGCTCGGCGACCGGCGGGGTCACGTAGAGCAGGTCGATGCGCATCCCCTCGTTGCGGTGGAACATGCCGGCGCGGTAGTCCCACCACGAGAACCTCCCCGACTCGGGCCGCCGCAGCCGAAAGGCGTCGACCATGCCCCAGTCGCGGAACCGGCGCAGCGCCTCACGCTCCTCCGGCGAAACGTGCGTGCCACCGTGCGCCTTGGCGGGATCCCAGACGTCCTCGTCGGCGGGAGTGGCGTTGAGGTCGCCGCCCATCACGGGCGGCTCCTCGGGCGAGCAGGTCTCGGCCACCCACCGGTGGAGCCGCTCGAACCAGGCGAGCTTGCCGAGATAGAACGGTGACCCGACCACCCGCCCGTTGGGGGCGTATGCGGAGACGAAGCGGATGTCCCCGCAGACCGCGCTGACCATGCGGGCCTCGTCGAACGGGTCGAAGTCCTCCTCGCCACCGGCCTTCCGGCTGTCCCGAACCGGGCCGTCACCGAAGTTGGTGACCACGTCGGCGATCCCGACCTTGCTGGCGATGGCCACCCCGTTCCAGCGGCCCTCCCCGTGGTGGGCCAGCTCGTAGCCGGCGCCGGCGAACACCAGTCCGGGCACCTGCTCGTCGGCCAGCTTGGTCTCCTGGAGCAGGAGGACGTCGGGGTCGGCCCGTTCCAGCCATGCCGTCAGCGCGTCGACCCGGGCCCGCAACGAGTTGACGTTCCAGGTGGCGATCCGCACCGGCGCAAGGTAGCGGTGCCGGCTCGAGGGACGCTCAGAGGTGGGCCACCAGCATCGCCACCGCCAGCACCACGACGGAGGCGCCGAGCAGTTGCAGCGGCCGCTCCCAGGTCTCCAGCAACTCGTCGCCGTCCCAGGCGGCGACATCGGCCTCGAAGTGGACGGTGGCGTCGCCGGAAGAGCGCCGCACGAACCGTGCCGGGGTGCTGAGCGTCCGTTGGGTCATCGACAGCAGTGCCGCCGCCAGCGCGGCGATGACGGCTGCCGCGCTCAGCGATGTGGCCTGCGCCCAGTAGCCGGCCAGCACCGGGAACGCACCCCATGCCAGCCCGAAGCCGACCACGGTGTGCAGGGCGGGCGCCCACTCCAGGCAGTAGGCGGCGGCGAGGACGATTCCCGCTGCCGCCCACGCCAGCACCCAGGGCGACACCTCGGCGGCTCCGGCCACGGCCAGGGCGACCACGACGACGAACCCGGCGACCGCCAGGGCGACCAGGGCGCGGTCGCTGAGCGATGTGCCCAGGGGCCGGCCGTTGAGCTCGTCGAGGGCGTGCGCCGACACCCCGAGCCCGACGGCGAAGGCGAGGATGGTGCCGGCCAGGACCCTCCAGTCGAGCCTGGCGGCCAGGGCGGCGCCAATGGCGACGTAGCCGAGGTGCCAGAGCGTGTACGGCACGTGGAGCAGGGTGAGCAGGTCGGCGCCGGGACTCCCCCGCCGGGCGTACCAGGCGGCCCGGCGTCCGGTCACCGCTTGCGCCCCCACATGAGGAGCCCGCCACCGAGCGAGGGCCGGGCCAGCCTCACCTCGCCCATCCCCGCCGCCCGCCACGCCTCGGCCAACCGGTCCGGCGGCCACTCGGCGGCGAACCGGTCGATGCTCGGCCCGAGGAAGGTCCCGACCTCCCGCCAGCCCCTGCCGATCAGCGCCCCGGCAGTCGGGAGGCCGACACGGGTGTAGAGCCACCACGGCCCCGACCACACCCCGGTGGGCCTACCGAACTCGACCATCCCCATCCGGCCCCCGGGGCGGAGCACCCGGGCCAGTTCGGTGAGCGCCGCCGGAAGGTCGTCGACGTAGCGCAGCAGGTAGCCGAAGGTGACCAGGTCGAAAGCGGCGTCGACGAATGGGAGCCGCTCGGCGCCTGCTCGCACCCCCGCGGCCCCGCGCTGCGCCGCCTCGGTCAGCATCTGGGCGCTCTGGTCGAGCGACACCACGTCGGCTCCCGACTGCCGGAGCAGGCGGGTGATCGAGCCCGTGCCGGCGGCGACGTCCAGGGCGCGCTCCCCCGGCTCGACCCCGAGACCGGCGACCATCGCCGCCCGCCACCGGGTGTCCTGGCCCATCGACAGGATGCGCGCCCAGCGCTCGTAGCTCGGCCCCAGGGGAGCGAACAGGTCGAGCGCCACCTGGTGCGGCTGGAGCATCATCGGGACGGTAGCGGCCTCATCGGCAGCCGCCCTCGTCGACCCGCCGCCCCCCGGAACCGGCTGAGCTCCGGGTCACCGATAGGGGACGCCGACCCCGGGTCGGGGACGCTCCCGCTGGACCTCGGGACGGAACCGGAACAGCTCGGCCGGCCGGCCACCGGTCGCCGCGGTCACCCCGGTTCGTTCCACCAACCGGTTGCGCTCCACGAGGCGCCGGAAGTTCTGGGTGTGGGTACGCACCCCGGAGAGCGCCTCGACGGTGCGCTGCAGCGCCGAAAGGGTGAACCGGTCGGGGAGCAGCTCGAACACAACCGGGCGGTAGGTGAGCTTCCCTCGCAGCCGTCCCAGGGCGGTGGCGGCGATGCGGCGGTCGTCGAGCGCCATCGTGGTGCCGGCGGTCCTGTCGGCGGCGGGTGTGCCGGCGTCGATGTGGGCCTCCCCCACCAGCCCGGCCTCGTAGAGCAACTCGTACCGCTCGAGGACCCTGATCCCGTCCCAACCGGCTTCCTGCCCGAACATCACGGAGATGCGCTCGCGACGACCGTCCCGCTCCTCGGCGCCAGGCGCGGACACCGCCCAATCGTCGAGCGCCGGCAGCAGTGCCTCCCCGATGATCGGCGGCCTGCCCTGGCGGTGGTCTTCCCAGGGAAACAGGTCGTACACGTCGACCCAGGAAGCACCCGGGGCCGGGACCTCCTCGCGCACCAGCGCCAGGTAGGCCACCGACAGCCATCGACCCGGGAGGTCACGCAGCCGCCCCCTGGTGTGGTCACCGAACGTGTAGAGCTGCTCGGCGTACCCGATGCTGACCCCGGCGAGCTGGTCGATCCAGCGGCGCATCGCCTGCTCGAGCGTCTTGTCGCGCTCCGGGTCGAGCGTCCCCGAGGGGATACGCGGCGGCCCGGTCGACCCGGCAAGGGTGAGGATGCGCGGCCGGTCGTCGGTGACCGCAACGATGACCGCGTCGAGAGTCACGTCGATGGCGCCGGACATGCCCGGTGATGGTACCGATCACCTCCGGACAGCGAACTTTGAGCGATTGAACACACCACATGGCTTCACTCGCTCAAAGTTGCCGACGACCGCGGCGCGAACTTTGAGCGAATGAACACACCACATGGCTCACTCGCTCAAAGTTGCGAGACGCAGCTCACTCCCACTCGATGGTGGCCGGGGGCTTCGAGGAGATGTCGTAGGCGACCCGGTTGATCCCGGGCACCTCGTTGACCACCCGTGACGAGATCCGCTCCAACACCTCGTAGGGCAGCCGCGCCCAGTCGGCGGTCATGGCGTCGTCGGACATCACCGCCCGCACGATCAGCGGGTAGGCGTAGCTGCGCCCGTCGCCCTGCACTCCCACCGAGCGGATCGCCGGGAGCACCCCGAAGCTCTGCCAGATGTCGCGGTAGAGGCCCGGCCCGCCTGATCTCCTCGAGGACGATGGCATCGGCGGCGCGCAGGATCTCCAGCCGCTCGGCGGTGACCTCGCCGATGATCCGCACCGCCAGCCCGGGACCGGGGAACGGCTGGCGCCACACGATCTCCGGCGGCAGGCCCAGCTCCTCGCCGACCGCCCGCACCTCGTCCTTGAAGAGGTCGCGCAGCGGCTCGATCAGCTCGAACCGCATGTCGGCGGGCAGGCCGCCGACGTTGTGGTGGCTCTTGATCCTGGCGGCGTCGGCGGTGCCCGACTCGATCACGTCCGGGTACAGCGTGCCCTGCACGAGGAACCCGGCGGATCCGCAGATCGCCCGCCACCTCCTCGAACACCCGGATGAAGGTCTCGCCGATCGCCTTGCGCTTCTCCTCGGGGTCGGTGACACCGGCGAGGCGCTCGAGGAACCGGTCCGCCGCCTCGACCGTGACCAGGTTGATCCCGAAGTGGCCGCGGAACGTCTCCTCGACCTGGCCGGCCTCGCCGGCACGGAGCAGACCGTGGTCGACGAAGACGCAGGTGAGCTGGTCGCCGATCGCCTTGTGCACCAGCGCGGCGGCGACCGACGAGTCGACCCCGCCCGAGAGGGCGCACAGCACCGGACGGTCGCCCACGGTCGCCCGCACCTCGGCCACCACCTGCTCGATGATCCCGACATGCGTCCACGAGGGGCGGGCGCCGCACACGTCGAGGAGGAAGCGGGTCAGGATCTCCTGGCCCCGCACGGAGTGCCCCACCTCGGGGTGGAACTGGACGCCGTACATCCGCCGCTGCGGGTCCTCCATCGCGGCCACGGGCGAGTCCCGGGTCGACCCGATGACCCTGAAGCCGTCCGGCGGCGCGGTGACCGCGTCGTGGTGGCTCATCCACACCGTCTGCGCAGCCGGCAGCCCGTCGAGAAGGGTCCCGCCTCCGTCGACGAGCCTCAGCTCGGTGCCGCCGAACTCGGCGATGTCGCCGGCGGCCACCTCGCCACCCAGGGCGATGGCCATCTCCTGGTGGCCGTAGCAGATGCCCAGCACCGGGATCCCCAGGTCGAGGATGGCCGGGTCCATCCGGTAGGCGTCCTCGGCGTTGACCGAGGCGGGCCCACCCGAGAGGATCAGGCCCACCGGGCCGGCGGCGGCGACCTCGGCGGCGGTGACGGCGCGGGGCACGATCTCGGAGAGGACGTGCGCCTCCCTGACCCGGCGGGCGATCAGCTGGGCGTACTGGGCGCCGAAGTCGACGACCAGCACCCGATCGAAGTCGCCGGTCGAGGCCTGGCCGCGCCCGGTCACGGCTCCGGGGTGGTCACGACCCCATGCCGACGCTCTGCGAGCGCTGCAACGCCTTGCCCTCGCTCTGCAGCGCCGGCGCCACCATCACCTCGGCCTTCTGGAACTCCTTGAGGTTGGCGTAGCCGGTGGTCGCCATCGACATCCGCAGCGCCCCGAACAGGTTTCGGCGGCCGTCGTTCTCGTGGGCGGGGCCGACCAGGATCTCGGCCAGGGTCCCCAGGGTGGTGGTGTGCACCCTGGCCCCCCTGGGGAGCGTGGGGTGGAAGGTGGCCATTCCCCAGTGGAACCCGCTGGCCGGCGCCTCCTCGGCGGCGGCCAGCGGCGAGCCGATCATCACCGCATCCGCACCGCAGGCGATGGCCTTGGCGACGTCGCCCCCGGTGCGCATCCCGCCGTCGGCGATGACGTGCACGTAGCGGCCGGTCTCCTCCAGGTAGCGGGTGCGGGCACCGGCGGCGTCGGCGATGGCGGTCGCCTGGGGCACCCCGATGCCGAGCACCCCGCGCGACGTGCAGGCGGCGCCGGGACCGACCCCGACCAGGACACCGGCGGCGCCGGTGCGCATCAGGTGGAGGGCGCCGGCATAGGAGGCGCAACCGCCCACGATCACCGGGACGTCGAGGTCGGAGATGAACCGGTTGAGGTCGAGCGGCTCGGTCTTCGAGGACACGTGCTCGGCCGACACCACGGTGCCCTGGATGACGAGGATGTGCAGGCCGGCTCCGACGGCGGCACCGGCGTACCGCGCCGCGTTCTGCGGGGTGACGCTGGCGGCGGTGACGATGTCGGCGGAGCGCATCTCCTCGACCCGCGGGGCGATCAGCTCCGGGTTCACCGGCTCCTGGTAGATCTCCTGCATCCGTTGCGTCGCCTTCTCGGCGGGGAGCGAGGCGATCTCGTCGTAGAGCGGCATCGGGTCGGCGTAGCGGGTCCACAGGCCCTCGAGGTTGAGGACCCCGAGCCCACCGAGCTCGCCGATGGTGACCGCGGTGGCCGGGCTCACCGCCGAGTCCATCGCCGCCCCCATCATGGGGAGCTCGAACCGGTAGGCGTCGATCTCCCAGCTCAGGTCGACGTCGTCGGGGTCGCGGGTGCGGCGCGAGGGCACGATGGCGATGTCGTCGAACCCCCAGGCGCGCCGTCCGGACTTGGCGATGCCGATCTCGATCTCCATGAAACCCCTCCGCCCCGTCTACCAGCAGCGTCGTCCAGCGCACGCCGAGGGTACCACCGGGTGGGTCGGGCCCCGTGCCGGAACGGTCAGCGAACCGGCTCGTAGGTGAGGACGAGCGATCCGGTGGTGGCCGTGTGGGACTCGACCAGGTCGAGGCGCACCGGCTGATCGTGGTGGCGGAAGAGCCGCTTCCCGCTGCCGAGCACGATCGGCGAGATGGTCAAGGAGTAGCGGTCGATGAGATCCCCGGCGATGAGCGTCTGCACGAGGTCGCCGCTGCCGAGGACGACGATGTCCTTCCCGTCCTGGGCCTTCAGCGTGGCGACCTCCTCGGCGACATCACCTTCGATCAGGTGCGAGTTCTGCCAGGTCAGGGTGGGGTTCTTCCTCGACGCGACGTACTTGACGGTCTCGTTGAGGTGGGCGGCGAACGGGTCCTCCGGCGGGGCGCCCGGCCAGTACCGGGCCATGATCTCGTAGGTCTTGCGCCCGAATAGATAGGCGTCGGTGCCGGCCTGGCCCTCCTGGCCGGCCGCCATGAGCGCCTCGTCGAAGTAGGGGGCTTGCCAGCCGCCGTGGGCGAACCCACCCTCGGGGTCTTCGAAGGGATCCCCCGGCGCCTGCATCACCCCGTCGAGTGACAGGAACTCGACGACGACCAGTTTCCTCATGACCACGACCTCCTTGGCGACGCAGCCGAAGGTAGCGCCGGTCAGAGGTGCCTGGACGCCTCCCGGTACGACAGCGGGGACAGCTCGCCCTCGTGGACGGCGACGAACCGGCGCACCCAGTCGGGATCGGTCTTGCCGTGCTCCCGCAGCGCCCAGCCGATCGCTTTGCGGATGAAGAAGTCCCGGTCGGCGGCGTTGGCCACGATGGCGTCCCCGAGCAGGTCGAGGTCGGTATCCGCCTTGGCGCCCACCTGGCAGATGATGCTCACCCGACGCCGCCACCGGTCGGCGTCCCCGATCCAGGCGCGCACCGTCGGGGTCATCTCGGGGCGGTGGCTGCGGAGGATCGGGCCGATGCGGTGGATGCCGACGGCATCGACGTGGTCCCACCAGGCGCCGGTCACCACCCAGTGGTCGTAGCGGGCGACGGCGGCAGGATCCTGCCACGGGCGCGCCGACCTGTCGCCGGCCAGGTTCACCGCGGCGTACCGCTCCTCACGGAAGCGAGCGTCCTCCCACAGGGCGTCGAGCGTGGCCTCCCAGTCGGCGCGGCCGGCGAACGGGTGGGCCGCCATGACCTCGGCGAGCAGCGCCCGCAGCGGTTTGGACTGCACGCCCCGGTACGGCATCGCCGACTTCATGTAGGCCTGCATGCCCGGAGCCTTCTCCGGATCGCCCAGCCGGGCCAGCCCGGCCCTGACGGCGTCGACCCGGGCGCCGTGCGCCCATCCTCAGGCCGGAGCCGGCTCGGAGCGGGTCGAGTCGCCGGGTGCGCAGCTCGCAGTTGCCGGTGAGGCACTCCCCGGTGTCGAGGTCGAACTCGTAGTGGTGGTTGAGGCAGGTGAGGATGTGGCCCTCGATGGTCGCCTCCTCGAGGCTGGCCCCGGCGTGGGGGCAGTACCGGTTGATCTCGTAACGGGCTCCGTCCGCGGTGGTGACCACGATGTTCTCCGGGCTGTCCCGCCGCTCGTACTTCTCCACCTCGCGCAGCGAGCCCCGGTCGTTGAACTTGAGCAGACCCAGCAGGTGGTCGTTGTAGACATCGGGGTCGCGGTCGGCGAGGAAGCGCAGGCTGAGGAAGAAGTCCTCCCAGGGCACACCGTCGAAGAGGATGCGCTTCAGCCAGCGACTGTGGAAGCGGTAGCGGTAGTTGTAGGCGCTCGTCTCGTCGCCCCGAGCCACCCAACACTCCTTGCCGATGCCGACCAGGAAGATGCCACCGCCCTCACCTTCGACGTCGAAGCGGAGGGTCATCTCGATGCGCTCGTTGAAGTACGGGCTGAGCTCGAACATGGCGAGGAAGTGCTCTTCGAAGGCCGGGTAGAGGTCGCCGTGGTGGAGGCCCTCGGCATGGGCGTACACCGCGGCGATAGCCGGTGCCACCTCTGTTGCGTAGCCCGGGATGTAGTCGGCGAGCGGCGTCCCAGGCGAAACGGGCGTGCATCTCCTCGTCCTCGACCAGCTCGCCGGTGTCGAGATCGAACCGGTCGCCGGGCAGCGGCGCCAGGACACTCCCGGTGTAGCCCTGCTCGACGAACCAGGCGCGGGCGTCGGAGGGCAGCGGGAACGACGGATCGGGGTTGTAGCGCTGCAACTCGGGTCGAGGAAGACCGGCGGCCCGGCGCAGATGACGGTCGTCCCCGGGCTCATCCGGCGTGCCACCGACAGGGCGTAGCCCATCTTCTGGTACCGCTTCCGCTGCGACCGGGTGCGGCGGAGCTCCTCGTCGTACTGCTCGTAGACCAGCGGGTACCAACTGGCCCCCGAGCACTGGACCAGCAGCATGTCCGGCTGCCCTCCCAGGTATTCGATGATCTCGTCGAGCTGCCGGGGGGTGAGCCGGCTGTCCACGGTGTGCACGATCGACCGGCCCTCGTGGGTGAAGACCCACACCGAGTCCTGGTTGATCGGGGAGTCCTCGATCCACACCGCCACCCCGATGTCGCCGATGCGGTGCTCGGTCTCCAACTGGCAGGATGACCGGCTTGCGCCCGGTGAGGCGGACCACCTTGCGCCGGTACAGCATCGACCCGTACGCGGGGATGTGGAACGGCAGCTCCATCGGGAGCGTGTTGAGGAACTCGGCGTCGAGATGGTCGAGGTGCTCGTGCGAGACGATCAGCCCGGTGACGCCGCCCCAATCCCGGTCGAAGAGGTGGTGGTTCGACGGGAGCTGGAACCACGAGGCGTCGAAGGCGCCGCGCGGCGACAACCAGGCGTCCATCAACAGATGGGTGTCGCCGGCGGTCAGCGACAGGCCGGCATGGCCCAAGAACTCAACCTGCATCGATCCGCCCCCCTGTGAACGCGCCGAGTCGGTGCCGGCTCGCCGGCGCCGAGCGGCGATTCTGCCAGATACGGGGTGGTCGGTGTTCGCATGGGGCGCCGTCAGGCGACCCGCAACGCCGCCATCACCCCGTCGCGGATGGGGACGATGGCGCCTACGTAGCGCTCGTCCTCGGCGACCAGCCGGTTGTGCTCCTGGATGGGCGCCGTCCACCCGGGGAGCCCGTCGCGCTCGGTACCGGTGGCCACGTGGCCGCTCCACAGCACGTTGTCGCACAGCCACATGCCGCCGATGCGGATGCGCCCGCTCGCCGCCCGCCAGCAGTCCGGGTAGCCCGGCTTGTCGACGTCGCAGTAGACGACGTCGAACTCCCCGTCCTCGGCGGCGAGACCTTCGAGGGCGTCGCCGACGTGGTAGCGGACCCTGCCCCAGAGCCCGGCCGCCTCCAGGTATCCCTGGGCCCGCTCGGCGTTCTCCGGGTCGGCGTCGGTGCACACCACCTCTCCCTCCGGGCCGACGGCACGGGCGAACCAGTACGCCGAGTAGCCGTAGCCCGAGCCCAGCTCCATCACCCGCCGCGCCCCGACCGACCGGGCCGCCAGCTCGAGGTAGCGGCCGGTCGCCCGGTGGACGATCGGGAACCCGTGCTCGGCTGCGTACGCCTCCATGTCGTCGAGCACCGGGTCGCCGTGCTCCACCTCGGCGAGGTCGGCGAGGTAGCCCTCGACGGCGTCGTCCATCCACCTGCTCACCGGGCAACCCTACCGGGATACACGGCCGCCGTGGGGTTGGGGCCCCACCTGCGGAGGAGGGCCGACCAGCGCCTGTGCGGCGACGTCGGCGCCGAAGTCGGCCCGGGAGAGTCACCGCTGCGGGCCACCACCCTGCTGAAGCCGAGTGTCCGGCCGGCGTCGACCCGCAGCATCTCGGCCTCCTTGAGAACCGCCTCCCTCATCCACCCCTCGTTGATGAGCGGCCCGACCACCTCCGCCCAGCGCAGCCAGTCCAGCCATCCGTCAGGGACCAGGTCGGCCGTCTCCACGGCGACCAGCCCACTCCGCTCCCAGTGGGCCCGCCACCAGGTCGGCGAGTGGAAGGTCTCGTACTCCCACTCCCAGAAAGGGACCAGGTGGTCGGGCGTCTCCTGCCCGAACTCGTAGGCCAGGCCCGGGGAAACGATGCCGACGTGCCCACCGTCCTTGACCACCCGGAGCAGCGTCTCCAGGTAGTAGTCCTCGGTGCCGAAGTAGTGGAAGGCGTCGACGCTGACCACCAGGTCGAAGAAGTCGTCGCCGAACGGCAACTCGTGTGCCTCGACGTGGACCGGCGACACGAGGTCGGCGACTCCGGCCTCGACCAACCTGGCCTGGTTGTCGAGCGGGTCGATCCAGAGGTCGGCGGCCCACACATCGACGCCGAACTCCCTGGCGAGGAAGACCGAGGTGAGGGCGCGGCCGCATCCGAGGTCGAGCACCCGCATCGGACGGGCGACGGCGACGACGGTGGTGAGCGCCTCCATCAGCCACAGCGGGTGCGGGCCCATCTGGTTCGCCACCACCCACGCCGGGTCGTAGCGGGCCGAGCGGGGATACCGGTGGGAGATGAGCCTGGCGAGCCCGCTCTCGCCCACGGCGACCCCCGTTATCCGCCGCCCAGGCCGACCGCCGCCCGCACCTGGCGCTGGTAGCCCTCGGCCTGGTGGCGCGCCGTCTCGGCGCCCTTCGCCATCACCGCGGCGACCTCACCATCGTCGAGATCGGCGTAGGCGGCGCGGATCGGGGCGAGGACCTCGTCGACGGCGTCGGCGACGGCGTCCTTGAACACCCCGTAGCCGCTGACGCCGTACTCGTCGGCGAGATCGGGGATGGGGCGCCCGGTGGCGGCCGACATGATCTCGAGCAGGTTGCTCACCCCGGGCTTCTCGTCCCAGTCGTACCGTACGGCGGCGTCGGAGTCGGTGACCGCGCCGCGGATCTTGCGTCGCACCAGGTCGGGCGGGTCGAGCAGGAGCACCCGGCTCCTTTCGTTGGCGTCGGTCTTGGACATCTTGGCGGTGGGGTCGGCGAGCGACATCACCCGGGCCGACGTGTCCGGGATGTACGCCTCGGGGACCGGGAAGACCTGACCGAAGCGGTTGTTGAACCGCTCCGCCAGGTCACGGGTCACCTCGAGGTGCTGCCGCTGGTCGTCGCCCACCGGGACCAGCTGGGCGTGGTGCACGAGGATGTCGGCGGCCATGAGCACCGGGTAGGCGTACAGGCCAAGGTTGGGGGCGACGCCGCGCCCGGTCTTGTCCTTGAACTGGGTCATCCGGTTGAGCACGCCCATCGGGAGTCATCGTGGCGAGGATCCAGGACAGCTCGACGTGCTGCGGCACCTGGCTCTGGAAGTAGAAGAGCGAACGGGCGGGGTCGATGCCGCAGGCCAGCAGCACCTTGGCCGCCTCGTGGCGATCCCGCACGTACTCGGCGGGGTCGTAGTCGACGGTCATGGCGTGGAGGTCGACGACGCAGTAGATGGCGTCGTGGTCGTCCTGGAGCGTCACCCAGTTGCGCAGCGCCCCCAGGTAGTTGCCCAGATGGATGTTCCCGGTCGGTTGCAGCCCGGAGAACACTCGTTTCATGCGCACGGATCGTACACCCGGCCCTTCAGGGTGATCGCTGGGTGCCCGAGTCCGGCGTCCGACCGGCGGGCGGCTTCCGAGTCCCCGTTCCGCATCGCAGCAGCTCCCCGACGCGCCCGCCGCACGGCGGGCACCGCTTTGTAGGATTGCACGGTGCGCACAGACCCTGTGAAGACATTCTGGGAGCGGTTCTCCGCCGCCACCGGTATCACCGCCGACTACGACGCATGGGCATTCGGCGACGAAGACTCTCCCGACCTCGCCGACGAACTGGCCTGGCTGGTCCTCCACGGGCCCAAGCGGGCCACCACGTGCCTCTACGAGGACGCCGTCGCCGACGGCGACATGCCCACGCCGGGGGCCTACAGCGTGGTGCTCGACGGGTCCGGCGGCCCGGTGTGCGTCATTCGCACCACCGAGGTGGACATCAGGCCGTTCGGCGAGGTCGACGACGCCTACGCATGGGACGAGGGCGAGGGTGACCGGAGCCTGGCGTTCTGGCGCCAGGCGCACATCGACTTCTTCGCCCAGAACGGCCACAGCGATCGAGGACGACACGCTGGTGGTGCTGGAGCGGTTCGACCTGCTGTGGCCCCGCCCCGGGGAGGAGGGATGGCGCCGGTACCGGCCGGCCGACGACCCGGTGTCGCAATTGCTCGCCGGGTACGCCGCCGCCCGGTCGGACGGCGACGTCGACGCCCTGGTGGCGGCGCACGCCCCCAGGCGGCTTCGCGGTGCGAGCCGGGGAGGTCGTCCGTCACGACAGCGCCGAGTCGCTCACCGCGTACTACCGGAGGATCGTCGCCGCCGAGCGCAGTGCCGACGAGCACGTGTGGAGCTCTCGAGGACCTCGCCTTCGAGTACCCGGCCGACAGGGCCGGGCTGGCGGTGGCCCAGTGGACGGTGCGCTCGGAGGACGGGACGGCCCTGCGCACCGTCGACACGACCTACGTCGTCACCATGGACGAGGACCGGTGGCGGATCATGGGCGAGATCGAGCACGACTGAACCTGGTCGGCCGTAGGCCGACATCTTTCCCCTCCCCTCTTGGAGTGTGGAGGGGAGCGGTGGCAGCAGAACGGGCCGAAGGCCAGAACGGATGATGGGGAGGGGTCTGGCCGTCCGCTTCCGCTGGCCGACCAGGACCGCCCACGCTCCAGCCCACTCCGCGGAGCGACACGTTGAAGGACACTCTTCGTCCGGCAGCCCCCTCCTCGTCGGCCTCTCCGGCTCGGCCATTGTCGCCGCCACTCCTCCCCCGGAGGGGGAGGAGAACAAGACAGTGACAGTTTTCGCGAATCGGGCGAGAATGGGGGCATGGACCCAGCCGGCCCCCCGCTGGAGCGCCATCGCACGCTGCCGATGATGACCGGGCTCGACGGCGTCCGGGCATTGGCGGTCATCGCCGTGCTGCTCTACCACCTGGAGGTCGGCTGGCTGCCGGCAGGGTTCCTCGGCGTCGACGTCTTCTTCGTGGTCAGCGGGTTCCTCATCACGTCGCTGCTGGTGGCCGACATCCGCCGCTTCGGCCACTTCGACGTGAAGCGGTTCTGGGTGCGCCGCGCCCGCCGCCTGTTCCCGGCGCTCATCCTGGTCCTGATCGGCGTGGTGGCCTTCACCGCCGCCGTCATGCCGGACGAGCTACGCCGGCTGCGGGGCGATGTTCTCGCCGCAGTCGGCTACGTCACCAACTGGGCCCTCATCTACAGCGACACGTCGTACTTCGACTCGATGGCACGCCCGCCGTTGCTCCGCCACCTGTGGTCGCTGGCGGTGGAGGAGCAGTTCTACCTGTTGTGGCCGCTGGCGGTGGCAGCCGGCTGGGCGCTACTGAGGCGCCGGATGCTGAGCATCGTGTGGCTGGGGGCGCTGCTCTCGGTGACCTTGATGGCGCTGCTCTACGAGCCGCTGTCCGACCCGTCGCGGGTCTACTTCGGCACCGACACCAGGGCGGTCGGGCTGCTGATCGGCGCCGGGCTGGCCTTCGTCACCACCCCGACTCGACTGGTCCGCCCGGCCGTCGGGCGGCGCCGGGCGTTGACCGAGCTGGCCGGATGGGCCGGGCTCGCCGGCCTGGCGGCCTGGATGCTGCTCGGCAGCGAGTTCACCAGCGCCATGTACAACGGTGGGTTCCTGGCGGTGTCGCTGGCGTCGGCGGCGCTCATCATCGGGGCGGCGGCGCCCACCTCGGTATCCCGGCTGTTGAGCATCCCTGTGCTCGGTTGGATCGGCCGGCGCTCCTACGGCATCTACCTGTGGCACTGGCCGGTGATCATGGTGACCCGCCCCCAGCTCGATGTCACCGTCGACGGGTGGGCGCTCGACGCCGCCAGGGTCGCCATCACGCTCGCCCTCGCCGCCGCCTCGTACCGTTTCGTGGAGCGGCCCATCATCGAGAAGGGCGTGGCCGGTTGGATGCGCGGCTTGCTGACCCCGAGGCCGAGGCCCACCAGGGCACTGGCCGGAGTAGGAGGGCTGGCCGTGGTCGCGTCGTTCGTGGCGGTCCTGGTGGTAGCCCCGACCCCGCTCGAGGGCCCGCCGTCGGCGGTTGCCGGCACCACCCCGGTGGCGGCGACCACCAGCACCACGGCGCCGCCTCTCGTGATGGCACTGCCCGACGCCGGCGCCACCCGACCGGAGGTGGTCGCCGCCCCGGTCGAGCTGCCGGTCGCCGCCGCCGGGACCGTGACCGCCAATGTCCCCGGGCCCGCCACCCTGGCCGGCACGCCCAACCGAAGGCGGCCACCGCCGGAACCGGCCGCGGTCACCGCCATCGGCGACTCGGTGATGCTGGGAGCCGCCGACGCGTTGCGCCAGGCGTTGGGCGAGACCCTCACGGTCGACGCCGAAGTCTCCCGCTCGTTCGCCACCGGGGCGGACATGATCGGGCAACTGGCGGCCGCCGGCGATCTCGGCGAGATCGTGCTGGTCCATCTGGGGACCAACGGCCCGGTGGACGCCGAGCTCTTCGACACGCTGATGGCCAATGCCGAGCCGGCGGACCGGGTGCTGGCGGTGACGGTCCGCGTCCCGCGGAGGTGGGAGGGGCAGGTCAACGAGACGCTGACGGCGGCGGCCGACCGATGGCCGGACCTCGAGCTCATCGACTGGAAGGCGACGTCCGACGACCGTCCCGAGCTGTTCGTGGAGGACGGCGTCCACCTGACCGACGCCGGCCGGCGGGTGTACGCCGCCCTGGTCGAGGAGGCGGTGGGCCCGCTGGTGTCCTGTGTCGAGCTCGGTGACTGCGAGCCCTCGTCGGCTGATTGACGACGCCGATCCTGGCGAGGGCCATAGGTCCCGGAGGTCAGGGACCCTCGTCGGGCCGGTTCGGGCCGTAGTCCCCTCGGCACCCGCTCTCCCTTTTCGGATGATGGGCGCATTCGGCAGTTCGCCCGACACAGGAAAGAGAGGCATCCGAATGACTGCCAGCACCGACCGGATGGAATCCCCGGTCACCACCTCTGAGCCCACAGGTACCGAGAAGGGCCACAAGAAGAGCACCCTCCTGCTCGTAGCCGCCATCCTGGCCATGGTGGTCGGAGCCGGCGCCGTCGCCGGCGGGATGTTCGGCATCTGGTACACCTGGGACCAGGCGGTCGCCCAGAACGTCGTCACGCCAGACGACGCCGCCATTCCGGAGACCGCGGTCCGCGGCCCATTCACCATGTGGGCCCAGGCGGACATCATCACCCACCACCAGCTCGACAGCACCGGCGGGCTCTACTACGCCGAGATGCCCCGCGAGGTCCCGATGGTGGACGAAAACGGCGAGGCCGTCCTCGACGAGAACGGCGAGCCGGTGATGGGACCCAACGAGGCGAGGGCCTCGTGGTTCAACGCCACCGTGCTCACCACCGCTCTGAGCGCCGGCATCCTCGCCTACGCACTGGCCGCGTTGGCCATCGCCGTCGGGGTCACGCTCGGGGTCATCGGGTTCGTGTTCCTGCGAATCCGCTCGAGGGCCGTGCTCCTGTAACGGAGCGGGCTGCTGAGGGAGCCGGGCCCGGTGACGGGCCCGGTTCTCGCGTCTGCCCCTACCCAGGCCCCGGTTTGGCGTCTCCGACCTCGGGTACGGTGGTCCCGACGCCCCTCGACCCGGAGGTGCCGGTGCGGCTCGACAACGACTACTACATCGATTTCATCGAGCTCGAGACCGAACGGCTGATCGACGCCGCCCGTACCGTTCCGCTGGGGACGAGGGTGCCGACGGCCCCGGATTGGGACGTCGCCGCACTGCTGTGGCACCTCACCGAGGTGCAGACCTTCTGGTCCACCGTCGTCGCCGAACGGCTCATGGACCCCGAGGGATACCGCGAGCCGGACCGCCCCCACGACGACGGGCTCCTCGTCGGGTCGCTCGACTCCGCCAAGACGTTCCTGGTGCGGACGTTGCGCGAGGCGGATCCGCAAATGCCGTGCTACACGTGGTCGACCGAGAAGAACGCCGGGTTCGTGATGCGCCGCCAGGCGCACGAGGCGCTCATCCACCGTGCCGACGCCGAGGCGGCGGCCGGCCGCAGCTCGGCCCTCGACCCTGCGCTTGCCCAGGACGGCGTCGACGAGATCCTGAACGTGTTCATCGCCGGCATACCGGAGTGGGCGATGTTCACCGATGCCGGGAAGACCGTGCGCATCGACGACCGGGAGTGGCGGTGGGACCTGCTCATCGGCCGCATGACCGGGACATCTCCGAACAGCGGCAAGACCTACGACATCGACGCCGCCGTTGTGGTGGACGCAGTGCACCAACCCGACGCCACCATCACCGGGACGGCGAGCCGGCTCGACCTGTGGCTGTGGGGCCGGGCACCGCTGGCGGCGGTGGAGGTCACCGGCGATCCCGCCCTGGCGACCCTCCTCCGCCAGATCGCCACCGACGCCACCCAGTGACCGCCGACCGAGGCGCCGGCGGGGCGCGCCTTGACGGCGGCGAGCCGCCCGGGTTTACTGGCCTCGTGACCACGATGCCGCATTCGCCGGACGTCCCCTCGACCCGGGGACGCTTCGGGCTGCCCGGCATCATCATTCCCTAGGCGCACACGCTCAACACGCGTGTGCGCCCCTCGACCCTCCGCCCCGGCGGGGGGTCTTTCGATTCCCGGACCGTCTCGACCCGACAACACCCCGACGAGGAGCCCCATGGAGACCAGGCAACGCCCCTACGTGGAGATCTACGACACCACGCTGCGCGACGGAACCCAGCAGGAGGGCATCTCGCTGACCGCCGGGGAGAAGCTGCGCGTTGCCCGCCTGCTCGACGACCTCGGCGTGCCCTACGTGGAGGGCGGCTGGCCCGGCGCCAACCCGAAGGACGACGAGTTCTTCGCCCGTGCCGTCGACGAGCTCGACCTCCACACCGCCACCCTGGTCGCCTTCGGCTCGACCCGGACGGCCCCGGGGCCGGCCCGAGAACGATCCGCAACTCGACGCCTTGCTCGCCGCCGGCACCGGGGTCATCTGCCTCGTCGGCAAGTCGTGGGACTACCACGTCGAGCACGCCCTGCGCACTTCGGAGGAGGACGCGGTGGCAATGGTGGCCGACTCGATCGCCCACCTCCGCGCCGAGGGGCGCCGGGTCTTCTTCGACGCCGAGCACTTCTTCGACGGCTACCGCTCCAACCCGGGTTTCGCCGGCTCGGTGCTGGATGCCGCCCATGACGCAGGGGCCGAGCGGCTCGTGCTGTGCGACACCAACGGCGGCGCCCTGCCCCACCAGATCGAGCAGACGCTGACCGAGGTGATGGCGTCCCTCCCGGAGGCGACGTTCGGCTGCCACTTCCACAACGACTCGGGGACGGCGGTGGCCAGCTCGCTGGCGGCGGTGCGCCTCGGCGTGCTCCAGGTGCAGGGATGCGTCAACGGCTACGGCGAGCGCACCGGGAACGCCGACCTGTGCTCGGTCATCCCCAACCTGGCGCTGAAGATGGGCTACGAGACCATCCCCGACGAGCGGATGGCGAAGCTCACCACCGTGTCGCACAACGTCGCCGACCTCGTCAACCGCTCCCTCGAACCCCACACGCCGTACGTCGGGGTGTCCGCCTTCACCCACAAGGCGGGCCTGCACACGTCGGCGCTGGCGCGGCGGTCCGACGCCTACGAGCACCTTCCGCCCCGCCGCGGTGGGCAACACCACCCGGGTGGTGGTGTCGGAGCTGGCCGGGCGGTCCACCGTGCTCACCAAGGCGCGCACCCAGGGCTTCGACCTCTCCGACGACGACGCCCAGGCGGTGGTCGACCGCATCAAGGAGCTGGAGCACCTCGGCTACCAGCTCGAGGGCGCCGACGGGTCGTTCGAGCTGCTGGTTCGCCAGGCGCAGGGGTGGAAGCAGGACTTCTTCACGCTCGAGTCCTACAAGGTGTTCGTCGAGCACCGCGACGGCGAGGTGCAGGCGGAGGCCACCGTCAAGCTGAGGGTCGGCGACGAACGGCTGGTCACCACCAGCGAAGGCGACGGCCCGGTGTCGGCGCTCGACCGGGCGCTTCGGGCCGGGCTGCGCCCCCGCTACCCCGAGGTCGACCGGGTGCGGCTCACCGACTACCGGGTGCGCGACCTCGACTCCGGCGACGGCACGTCCGCCCGGGTGCGGGTGCTGGTAGAGCACAGCGACGGTGCCGACACCTGGGGCAGCGTCGGTGTCCACGAGAACATCATCGACGCCTCGTGGCTGGCGCTGGTCGACGGGCTGGTGGTCGGCCTCCTTCGGATGGGTGACGCAGACTCCGGGGAGCCGGCTCGATAGCATCCCGCCGTGTGACGTCGGAACCGCCTCCCGCCCTCGACGACTCCCGCGCCGCCGTCGCCCGCCATGGGCTGGTGGCGGTCGCCTCGGGCCATCTCACCGGTGAGGTGGCGGCCCGGTTGCCCTTCGAGGACCTCGCCGCCTACAAGACACTCCTCAAGCGGTTCTTCTCGGCCGAGCCGTGGACCGCCGAGGATGTCAGCCGACCTCGATAGCCTGGTGGCGCCGCACGTGCCCGAAGGGTGGTGGGAGCACGAGCTGGGCGAGGGTCTCGTCCTCGCCCACGGCAAGTCGGCCGGGAGCTACCGGATGTATGTGTCCGGAGGGCGGTCACGGATCCGCGGCGTCGGTGTTCGATCGGGCCTTCGCCGGGCCGGTGGTGCCCGAGCCGACCCCCCACCCCCGCAAGGTCCGGTTCGTCACCGGTGGCGAGCCCGCCCCGGGGGTGTGGTACCGCCGCGGAGATCCCGACCCGCGGACGATGCCCGGGTGGCGGCCCTGTTCGAGGACGGGGACATGAGCGACGTGATGGTCGCCGGCGACTTCGTCACCATCGGGCTGGTCGCCGGTGCCTCGTGGGAGGACAAGCTCGACACGGTCCTCGACCGCGTTTCGACGCTGTTCCCGGCCGCCGAGCGGTCTACCGCCGGCATGACCAGGGACGAGATGATCGGCGAGGGCGGGCGGTCGCAGAGCGAGCATCCCGCCGAGCTCCATCTCCTCGACCCGGACCTGCCCGACCACCGGGCCCGGTTGGTCGCCGCCCAGGCCGATCCGGTGCCGGCGGTGCGACGGGTGGCGGTGGCGGTCCTCGCCGAGTCGGCCAGCTGGGATGTCCGCCGCCAGGCCGTGGAGGCCGGCTGGTCGGATCCGTCCCCCGTGGTGCGCCGCACCGCGGTCGACGCCGCCGCCGGCACCGGCGACGCCGGGCTGAGGCCGTTCTTCGAGGAGGCGCTGACGGTCGACCGACGCCTGGGTGCGGTGGAAGGCGGTCCGCGCCCTCGGCGAGCTCGGGCTGGGTGGGAGCCGGGACGCCGTCGCCGCCCTGCGCAGCGACCCGGACTTCCAGGTGCGGTTCGAGGTCGAGCGGGTGCTGCGGGCCGGCGGGTGAACTGCTCACCGGTCCGCGCCGGGTCTCAAGTGTCACACCTGCCCCGTACGCTGGGCGACATGATTGCCAGACCCATCGAGCAACAGCCGGTCGAGCCGGCGGACCAAGGGGCCGTACCCCGGGCCGGGCCTACCGGTCGAGGTGGTGCGGAGCCACCGCCGGCGGCGCACCCTGCAGGCCCAGGTGGTCGGGGGCACGGTGCGGGTGCTGGTCCCTGCCGGGCTGCCCGCCGATGAGGAGCGCCAGCTGGTGGACCGCCTGGTTGCCAAGGTAACCGCCAAGGTGGTGGCGGGACGCATCGACCTCGGCTCCCGCGCCGGGGTGCTCGCCGCCCGCTACGGGCTGCCGCCGGCCCGGCACATCGAGTGGTCGAGCCGCCAGATCAGCCGCTGGGGCTCGTGCTCCCCGGGGTCGGACCGCATCCGCATCTCCGACCGGCTGGCGACGATGCCCTCATGGGTGCTGGACTCGGTGCTGGTCCACGAGCTGGCCCACCTCGTCGAGGCCAACCACGGTCCCCGGTTCGCCGCGCTGACCGGGCGCTACGAGCTGACCGAGCGGGCCACCGGGTACCTGATGGCGGTCACGCAGCAGGCGGCCGGGCCCGCTGCTCAGCCGAGCGAAGGGGGCTGGTAGCCGAGCCTCGCCTGCAGCTTGCGCATGCCGGCCAGCCAGCGCTCGGGCTCGGCCGCCCTGGTGGCGTAGTAGCCGGCGACATCGGGGTGGGGCAGGATGTAGAAGCGGCCGTCGAGCAGCCCCTCGACGACGGCGTCGGCGACCTGCTCGGTGGTGACCGCCAGCCCGTCGACCCATGCCCGCATCTCGCCGCCGGCATCGAACACATCGAGCATCGGGGTGGCGACGAACTGCGGGCAGAGGCAGGAGACGGTGATGCCACGGTCGCCGTAGGTCACCGCCAGCCACTCGGCGAGGGCGACGACGGCATGCTTGGTCACCGCATAGGCGGCGGCACCGATGTTGGTGAGCAAGCCGGCTGCCGAGGCGGTGTGGAGCAGGTGTCCGCTGCCCGCGGGCCAGCATCCCGGGAAGCACGGCGCGGACGGCGTGGACGTGCGCCATCACGTTGACGTCCCACGTCCTCTGCCACTCCGCATCGGAGAGCTCGACACCGCCGGCGGTGGCGATTCCGGCGTTCATGCAGAACAGGTCGATCGGGCCCAGCTCGGCTTCCACCTCGGCGACCAGGGCACCGGTGGCGGGGCCATCGGTGACGTCGAGCCGGCGCCCGACCGCCCCGAGCGGCGGCTGCCACGTCGGCGACGGCATCGCCGTCGATGTCGACCGCCACCACCCGCATGCCCTCGGCGGAGAGACGCTCGACCAACCCGCGCCCGATCCCGCTCGCCCCTCCGGTGACCACCGCCACCCGACCGGCCAGACCGTCCACCGAGGCTCCCTCCATCTCTGGCCGGCGACCTTACCGGGCGGCCGTCAGGCTCGATCCGCCGACCGGCCGGCGGCGGCGGGCTCGGCCGGTGTCGGGGCCGTCCGGGTGGCGACCTAGGGTGAACCGGATGACCCAGACCGGTTACCACATGTCGCCCGACGACTTCCGCCGCCACGGGCACGCCGTGATCGACTGGCTGGCCGACTACCTCGCCTCGGTGGAAGACCGCCCGGTGACACCCGACGTCTCCCCTGGCGCCATCCGCGCCCTGCTGCCCGAGAGGGCGCCCGGAGCTGCCCGAGCCGTTCGAGGCGATCCTCGCCGACCTCGACCGGGTGGTGATGCCCGGCCTCGTCCACTGGCAGTCCCCCGGCTGGTTCGGCTACTTCCCGGCGAACGGGTCGGGCCCCGGGATTCTCGGCGACCTGGTGTCCACCGGCCTCGGCCAGCAGGGCATGCTCTGGTCCACCAGCCCCGCCTGCACCGAGCTGGAGACCGTGGTGCTCGACTGGCTGGTCGACCTGCTCGGGCTCCCCACCGCGTGGCGCACCGACGGCGCCGGCGGCGGTGTCATCCAGATGAGCGCCTCCGACTCGACGCACACCGCGCTGGTGGTCGCCCGCCACCGCGCCGCCACCGCGGATCCGGCCGACCTGGTGGTGTACACGTCGCAACAGGCGCACTCGTCGGTCGAGAAGGGGGCACGGGTGGCCGGCTACCGCCACCTGCGGCTGGTCGAGGTGGATGCCGGCCATGCGATGGACCCGGCGGCGCTGCGCCAGTGCCGTCGCCGCCGACCTCGACGCCGGGCTCACCCCGGCCTTCGTGTGCTCCACGGTGGGGACCACCGGCACCGCTGCCGTCGACCCGGTGCGGTCGATCGCCGAGACGGCCGCCCGTCACGGGATGTGGCACCACGTCGACGCCGCCTACGCCGGGACGGCGATGGTGCTGCCCGAGCTCCGCCACCACCAGGACGGGCTCGAGCTGGTCGACAGCTACGTGTTCAACCCGCACAAGTGGATGTTCACCAACTTCGACTGCTCGGTGTTCTGGGTGGCCGACCGTCGCCCCCTGCTCGACGCCCTGTCCATCACCCCCCCTTACCTGCGCAACCGGGCATCGGCGGCCACCGACGTCATCGACTACCGCAACTGGCACGTTCCCCTTGGGCGGCGTTTCCGGGCGCTGAAGCTGTGGTTCGTCCTCCGCAGCTACGGAGCCGAGGGAATCCGCCACCACGTCCGCCGCCATGTGGAGCTGGCCGGCGACCTGACCCGCCGCATCGAGGATGACGCCAGGCTGGCGCTGGTCGCCCCGACCCACTTCGGGCTGGTGAGCTTCCGTCACGTCGACGGCGACGCCGGTACCTCGGAAGTGGCGGATGCGATCAACGGGTCGGGCCGCTACCACGTGACGACGTCCGTGATCGACGGACGGGCCTTCATCCGGGTCGCCGTCGGCCAGACGACCACCGAAGCCCGCCACGTCGACGGGTTGTGGGACGTGGTCGATGCCTCGGCCGCCCCGCCCGCCGGCTGAGTCGGCTCAGTCGACGAGGGCGTCGCCGCGCACGAAGCGGAGCAACTGGCGGACGATGAACGCGGTCGCCCCCCAGAGGGTCCCCTCGGGGAACTCGTAGAACCAGAGCTCGGCACCCATCCACTCGGAGGCCCGCCAGCGCGTCTCGTCGAGGAGGTCACCCAGGGTGGGCTCCAGGATCAACTCCACCTCGGCCGGGTCCGGGCTCAGCTCCACCGGCTGGACGACCCGGGCGACGACGGGGACGATCCAATTCGTCAGGTCCCGGGTCGTCACCGGATGGAGCCCGCCGATCACCTCGACAGCGGCGGCGGGGAGGGCGATCTCCTCCCACGCCTCCCGAACGGCCGCCTCCACCGGGCCCTCCCCCTCCTCGATCCGGCCCCCCGGGAAGACGACGTCGCCGGGGTGGGTGCGCATGACGTCGGGTCGCTTGGTGAGGATGATCCTGGTGTCGCCATGGCGGTCGGCGTAGAGCGGCACGAGCACCGCGGACACCGCCGCCTCGTGGTCGGACACCGGAGGGAGCGCGGAGAGCCTGGTCCACACATCGAGCACGACCCGAGGATAAGGGGAGCCGACGCACTATTCGCGCCCGCACGGCCTGCGATGGGGTAGGGGCCCCATCTGCAGGAGGAGGGCCGACCAGCGCCTGTTTCGCCGGCGGAGCCGGCGAAGTCGGCCGGAACGAGCACGTATCCTGACCCCATGGCAGTACCGTCGAGCGTGGTGCTCGAGACCCCCCGACTGCTGTTGCGCCCGTATCGCCGCCGAGACGTGGCTTCGATCCACGATGCGGTGGTGGCGTCGTGGCCCGACCTCGTGCCGTGGCTGCCCTGGGCCACCGGATACAGCCGGAACTCGGCCAGCCAGTTCGTACGCGAGTCGCAATCGGCCTGGCAGGAGGGCCGGGCGTTCGACTTCACCATCCGCCAGGTGAGCACCTCGACCGACAACGGGCTCGGCCCACCCGACCCCGAGCGGCACCTCGGCGGCATCTCGATCTGGTACGTGTCGCGCACCAACCTGGTCGGCGAGATCGGGTACTGGGTGCGCAGCGACCTGACCGGACGAGGGGTGTGCACCGAGGCGGCGAGACGCCTCCTCCGCTACGGCTTCGACGACCTGAGGCTGCACCGAATCGTGCTGCGCATCGCGGTGGGCAACCGGGGGTCGGAACGGGTGGCCGAGAAGCTCGGCTTCAGCAACGAGGGCACCCTGCGTGAGGAGGTCAAGGTGGGGTCGTCATGGCTCGACCACACCGTGTGGGGGCTGCTCGAAGACGAGTGGCGGAGAAGCGTCCGCCCGCTAACCTCGCCCCGGCCAGGCTCCGGAACTCTGTCACGAGGCCCGGAGCGTCTCTGCTGCCGAACGGACACATGACCCCAGCAACCCGCCAGATCGTCATCGGCCTGCTGATCGCCGCGGTCACCACCGCGCTGGCGCTGCTCGTCTTCTCCACGTTCCGCCGCGTCCTCCAGCCGCCGGACCCCGACCGGGTAGCCGCCCGGGCCGTCGAGCTGGCCGCCACCACGACTACCGGCGCACCGGGCGGTGGCACCGTCGCCCCCGGAGTCGGCGGCGGCGGGAACCGGCCGGCGCCGCCGGGCCAGGGCGGCGGCGGATCACAGCAGGGAGGACAGCCAGGGCGCTGGTGACTGCCAAGAAGCGCCGCCGCGAAACGCCCAGGGCACGGTGGTGATGCTGTTCTTCACGTGCGGGTCGGGATCGGTCCCCGACGTCGTCGGGCAACGCCTTCCGCATCGTCCCAGCCACCGAGCGCCGGCTCACCGCCACCCTCACCGAGCTGGTGGGGGGCCCCAACGCCGAAGAGCGTGACCTCGGGTTCACCTCGGTGTTCTCCGAGGACACCAGCAGCATCTTCGCCGGGGTGGACATCGACGACGGCACCGCCCTGGTCGACTTCGTCGGGCTGGAGTCGATCCCGGACCTCGACCAGGCGACGGTGGCCAACGACCTGATCGCCTCCCTGAACGCCACGGTCTTCCAGTTCGAGACGGTCGACGCCGTCGAGTACCGGGTCGGTGGGAGCTGCCAGACGTTCTGGGCGGCGATGGGTGCCGACTGCGCCACCACCTCCCGCGGCGAGTGGGAACGCCAGCTGGCCGCGTGGCAAGCCGAGGGTTGAACAGGGAACCCTGCAGACGCGGATGAGGGCTCCCGACGGGAGCCCTCACCGAGATGTCGAGACGCCCGCCGGCTCGTGGCCGGCGAAGGCGAATCTCACATCATGTCCATGCCACCGCCGTGGTTGTGGCCACCGACCGGAGCGTCTTCCTTCTCCTCGGCGACCAGCGCCTCCGTGGTGATGAGCAGCGCGGCGATCGATGCCGCGTTCTGCAGCGTCGAACGGGTCACCTTCGCCGGGTCGATGATCCCCGAGGCCATCAGGTCCTCGTACTCGCCGGTGGCGGCGTTGAACCCGATGGACTTGTCCTCGGACGCCACGCGGGCCACGACCACCCCGGCCTCGAAGCCGGCGTTGTCGGCGATCTGGCGCAGCGGCGACTCGAGCGCCTTGCGGACCAGGTTGCGACCCGCCTTCACGTCGTCGCTGCCGCCCCGCACCTTGTCGATGGCGTCACGGGCACGGAGCAGAGCCACGCCGCCGCCAGGGACGATGCCCTCTTCGACGGCCGCCCGGGTCGCCTGGATGGCGTCCTCGATGCGGTGCTTCTTCTCCTTCAGCTCCACCTCGGTGGCGGCGCCGACCTTGAGCACGGCGACGCCGCCGGCCAGCTTGGCCAGCCGCTCCGGACAGCTTCTCGCGGTCCCAGTCGGAGTCGGAGTTCTCGATCTCCCGCCGGATCTGCGTGATCCGGGCGTCGACCTCGGCCTTCGAGCCGGCGCCCTCGACAACCGTGGTGTCGTCCTTGGACACCACGATCTTGCGCGCGGTGCCCAGCAGGTCGAGGGTCACGCCGTCGAGCTTGAGCCCGACCTCCTCGGAGATGACGGTGGCGCCGGTGAGGATGGCGATGTCCTGGAGCATGGCCTTGCGACGCTCGCCGAACCCGGGAGCCTTCACCGCCACCGAAGAGAACGTGCCGCGGATCTTGTTGACCACCAGCGTGGCCAGCGCTTCGCCCTCGACGTCCTCGGCGATCACCACCAGCGGCTTGCCGGTCTGCTGCACCTTCTCGAGCACAGGGAGCAGGTCCTGCACCGACGAGATCTTCGAGTTGACGATCAGCATGTACGGGTCGACGAGGACCGACTCCTGGCGGTCGGCATCGGTGACGAAGTACGGGGAGATGTAGCCCTTGTCGAACTGCATCCCCTCGGTGAACTCCAGCTCGATCCCGAACGTCTGGCTGTCCTCGACGGTGATGACGCCCTCGTTGCCGACCTTCTGCATGGCGTCGGCGATGCTCTTGCCGATGGTGATGTCGGCGGCCGAGTTGGCCGCCACGTAGGCGATCTGGTCGTGGGCGTTGGAGTCCACCGGGCTGGCGAGGGAGCCGATGGCCTCGACGACCTTCTCCACGGCGTCCTCGATGCCCCGCTTCAGCTCGAGCGGGTTGGCGCCGGCGGCGACGAGGCGGAGCCCGTCTCTCACCATCGCCTGGGTGAGCACCGCCGACGTGGTGGTGCCGTCACCGGCTACGTCGTTGGTCTTGTTGGTCGACCTCGTAGGCCAGCTTGGCGCCCATGTTCTCCCACGGGTCGTCGAGCTCGATCTCCTTGGCGATGGTGTAGCCGTCGTTGGTGATGGTGGGGGCGCCCCACTTCTTCTCCAGGACGACGTTGCGGCCCTTGGGGCCGAGGGTGACCTTGATGGTGTCGGCGAGCTTGTCGACACCGGCCTGGAGACTGCGGCGAGCCTCCTCGTTGAATCTCAATTCCTTGGCAGCCATGTGTTGCCGGACTCCTCTCAGCCCAGGACGGCGAGCACGTCGCGCGCCGAAAGAACCAGGTATTCCTCACCGTCGACCTTGACCTCGGTCCCTCCGTACTTGGAGTAGAAGACGAGGTCGCCGACGGCGACATCCAAGGCGACACGATCGGTGCCGCCCTCGTTCCAGGCGCCCGGGCCCAACGGCGAGTACCTCACCGAGTTGCGGCTTCTCCTTGGCCGTGTCCGGGATGACGAGACCGCTGGGGGTCCGGGACTCGTCTTCATCCTTGGGCTTGACCACGATGCGGTCGCCCAGGGGCTTCAGCTTCATGCGACTCCTCCTGTGGGGCTAGCAGTCGGTGTGTGCGAATGCCAGAGCATAGCACTCTAAGCAGGAGAGTGCTAGCGGTGTCCCCCACCGTCTGCGAGCCTGTGGAGCCTGGGAGCTTCGACCGGCGACGGGGAGGCCCTACGGCGGGAGGTGCCCAGTCGCATGCCGGGGTCGACGTCGGTGTCCCATCCCGATCGGATGCCGGCGCCGTAGCGGAACGCAGCGGCGGCGGCGATCATCGCCCCGTTGTCGGTGCACAGCGCCGGGGAGGGCAGGAACAGCTCGACCCGGCGGGCATCGGCCTCCTCGGCGAGCCGCCGGCGCAGGCGGGTGTTGGCCAGCACGCCGCCCCCTCCGGCGACCCGGCGCACCCCGGTGGCCTCCACCGCGTTGAAGGTCTTCTCGACCAGCACGTCGACGATCGCCTCCTGGAGCGAGGCGGCCACGTCCTCGATCGGCGGCAGCTCACCGGCGGCCTCGGCCTTCGCCAGGAAGGTGGTGACCGATGTCTTCAACCCGGAGAACGACAGGTCGAAGGGTCGGTCGTGCAGCGCCCTCGGGAAGGCGATCGCCGTCGGGTCGCCACCGGCGGAGACACGGTCGATCGCCGGGCCCCCGGGATAACCGAGACCCATGTAGCGGGCCAGCTTGTCGAAGGCCTCGCCGGCGGCGTCGTCGAGGGTGCTTCCCAGCTCGGCGTAGCGGCCCCACTCGTGGACATGGACGATCTGGCTGTGCCCACCGGAGGCGAGCAGCACGACGGCGGGTGGCTGGTACCCGGGGTGCTCGAGGCGGGGGGCGAAGAGATGCCCCTCCATGTGGTCGATGCCCAGGAACGGCTTGTCGAGGCTCCAGGCGAACGCCTTGGCGAAGCCGAACCCGACGACCAGGGACCCGACCAGTCCGGGGCCACGGGTGGCGGCGATGGCGTCGACCTGCGCCTGGTGGATCCCGGCCTTGCGCAGCGCATCGTGGGCCAGCGGGCGGATGGCCTCGAGGTGGGCGCGGGCCGCCACCTCGGGCACCACCCCGCCGAACCGGGCATGGCTGTCGACCTGGCTGGAGATCACCGATGACAGCAGCCGGTCCCCCGCGACGACACCAACCGCCGTCTCGTCGCAACTGGTCTCGATGCCGAGGATGATCGGACCCGCCTCAGCCATGGGGATCCTCCATGTGGGCCTCGAATGGCGGCGATCCTGGCGGCATACTCCGGCCGGTCGATGTCGGTGACCCACATGATCAGGGCGTCCTCGTCGATGTAGTAGTCCTTGCGCACCCCGACCGGAGCCATCCCGAAACGGGTGTACAACCGCTGCGCCGACCGGTTGGAGGCCCGGACCTCGAGGGTGAGATGGCGGGCGCCGCCCGCCAGCCCGCGATCGACCAGCTCCAGCATGAGACGGGTGGCGACCTTCCCGCGGCGGCGGCGGGGATCGACGGCGATGTTGGTGACGTGGCCGTCCTCGCCGACCACCATCATCCCGGCGAAGCCGGCGAGCTCGCCGTCGACCTCGGCAACGAGGTAGACCCGACCGGCGGCGGCGAGCTCGTCGTGGAAGATGCCCTCGCTCCATGGGTGTGGGTAGACGGCCCGTTCCAGGGTCAATACCCGGTCGAGGTCGGCGAGGTGCATCAGGCGGATCACCGGGACCGGCAGCACACCGAGCGACGAGCGCCGGGTCGACCGCGTTCACGATGCAGCCTCCGGCCAGAAGCCGCCGTCCGCTGTCGCCTGCCGTCCCTTGATCTGCGACCAGTTGATCCGGGCGTCGGGCTCCCGCAGGTAGACGGGTCGGACGTGCTCGGGGGTGGCGAAGTCGTCGCGAGCCGCCTTGAGCTCACCGATCTCGAGCACGACGTCGGCCGACGGGTACCGGGGACGGCCCCGCTTCACGCGGTGCAAGCCACGGAGGACGGCGTCGGGGAGCGACTCCCAGTCGCCCGACCACCAGCGTGTCGGCTGGGATCGGCCTCGAGCAGCCCGCGCAGCTCCTCGGGGGTCACCATTTCGGGGTCGCCGTCGGCCACCACGCCTCCGGGGACCGGGTGGAACGGCTGGGTGGCGATCTGGCCGCGCCGGACGTCGATCACCGGCCAGATGCGCCTCCGGCCGGTAGCGGCCCGCAGAGCCAGTACGGAGAGCGAGCTCACCGTGATCAGCGGCGCCCCGATGGCGGCGGCGATGCCCTGGGCGGTGGCGATGCCGGCCCGCAGCCCGGTATAGCGACCGGGGCCGGTGTCGACGGCGACGGCATCCACCTCGAGCGGAGTCCACCCCGCCTGGGCGAAGCAGAAGTCGGTGGCGGCGGTGAGGAACCCCAGGTGGCCACGGGCGTCGACCTCGAGCCGCCATGGCCGCCAGCCGGCCGTCGGTGCCGATGGCGACCGAGCTGGCCGCGGTCGCCGTCTCGATGGCGAGGACCCTCACGGCGTCAGGTCCTGCAGCGGGCGACGGCGCCAGGATCCGTGGGGGACGAGCGTGATGCGGCGCTGATCCTCGTCGACCACGGCGATGTCGACGACCAGGTGGTCCCCCGGCATGGCGCCGGCCACCGCCGTTCCCCACTCGACCAGCAGGACACCGTCGGCGGCGAGGGTGAGGAGATCGAGGTCGTCCCACTCACCGGTGGACTCCAGGCGGTAGACGTCGGCGTGGTGGAAGGGGAGGAAGCCGTGGTAGCTGCGGACGATGACGAAGCTGGGGCTGGTCACCGGCTCGTCGACCCCGAGGCCGTCGGCCACCCCGGCGGCGACCAGCGTCTTCCCGGCCCCGAGCGGGCCGGCGAGCAGCACCACGTCGCCCGGGCGGAGCAGACCGGCGAGGCGGCGACCCAGGGCGACCGTCTCGGAAGGGAGCGTCGTGGTGACGACCACGCCGGCCGGTGCGGGTGATGGGATCGGGGTCATGCTGCGGTCCTGTAGCCGGGCCGGTGCGGGAGCGCCAGGATACCTGCGAGGGCGTCCCCGGGGACTGCCCTCAGCCGAACAGGTCGAGCTGGGTGGCGGCGGCGTCGGCGATGGGCGCGGGGTCGGTGGGACGCAGCCCGGGATAGGTGCCGTCGATCAACTGGCGGACGACGCCAGGTCGAACCGCATCTCCTCGAGCACCCGGGCGCTCCCCCGCAGGGCGGCGGCGGGATGGTAGGTGGGTACCAGGTGGCGCCCGCCCCACCACTCGTAGGGACGCCCCCGCAGCCGGGTGATCCCCAGCTCGGTGCGCAGGAGCAGCTTGGTGGAGAAGTTGCCCAGCGTGAGCACCACCGAGGGATCGACCAGCTCGATCTGGCGGCGAAGGTAGCCCTTGCAGGCGTCGATCTCGTCGGGCCGGGGATCGCGGTTGCCCGGCGGCCGGCACTTCACACGTTGCCGATGTACACGCCTTCGGTCCTGGTGAGGCCGATCTCGTCGAGCAGCTCGTCGAGCAGCTTGCCCGAGGGGCCGACGAAGGGGAGGCCCTGCTCGTCCTCGTGCTGCCCCGGCCCCTCACCGACGACCATCAGGTCGGCGTCGGGGTCGCCCGAGCCGAACACCACGTTCGTACGGCCCTCGGAGAGGCGGCAGGCGATGCACCCCGCCGCCACCGCCGCCAGGGCTGCCAGCTCCCGGGCGCGCTCTTCGGGGGTCACGAGCCCTCCGCGGCGGCCCTGACCGCCACCTCGATCGCCCGGCCGGTCGCCTCGAACGCAGCCTCGGCGACGGCCTCCACGTCGGCAGGCTCGCTCCCGGTGGCGACGGCGAAGACGGCGTCGCCGTCGAACCGGGTGTGCGCAGGGCGGAAGCACACCCCGAGGGCGTCGTGGCTGCGGACGATGACCCGCGACAGCTCGGCCCGGCTCAGCCTGGCGTCCACCGCAACCGCCACCAGCGTGGTCTGCTCCATCACGGCCGGAGGCCGCACCGGGTACCTGGGCGGGGACGTGCGGCCCACCCGTCAGCGGGCTCCCCTTCGAGGGTGAAGGCGTCGCCGACGGCGTTCACCACCACCAGGGCGGCCACGGTGGCCTCCCCGCCCGGACCGTCCCCGCCGTTCGGGACGGCAAACCGGCACGGCGGCCGAGCCGATCCCGCCGTCGCGCCGGGCATCAGGCCCGCGCCACGCCGCCACCGAGGCGCCCGGTCCCGGCGCCGACCTTCCCTGCCGCCACCGGGTCGGAGGTGCGGGCGTCGTAGGCGGAGGCGCCCTCCTCCGGCCCCGGCCTCACCGTGGGATCGCCCACCGCCAGGTCGAAGACGACCGCGGCGGGCACGATCGGCACTCGGCCGGCGAGCGTGGGGTGTCCCCTGCCGTCCGCCTCGAGACGGCGCATCACGCCGTCCACCGCGGCCAGCCCAAAGGCGGACCCGCCGGAGAAGACGAGGGCCTGGATCGTCTCGACCCGCATCCCCGGCCCGAGGATGGCGATCTCGCGGCTCCCCGGCGCACCGCCGCGCACCTCGACCGCGGCCACGTTCGGCTCGGGGAAGGTGATCACCGTCACCCCGGTGCGGGCGACGGGATCGGTCCAGTGCCCGACCTCCACACCCGGTATGGCGGTCAACGTCACCGCGGACCTGGCCTGCCGCCGGCGGAATAGGTCCGCGGCAACCTCGGCCCGAAGCGGCACACCACCTCGTAGTTGATGGTGCCCAGCCGGGTCGCCCATTCCTCAGCGGTGATCCGGTCACCGCCCTGCTCGCCGAGCAGCACCACCTCGTCGCCGGGCTGGACCGGGGCGTCGCCGACGTCGACCACGATCTGGTCCATGGTCACCGTCCCGGCGAACGGGTGCCTCCGACCGCCGATCAGCACCTCGCCGTCGAGTGCCGACAGCTGCCGGGGCAGCCCGTCGGCATAGCCGATGGGGACGGTGGCGACGGTGGCGGCTGCGGGCAGCGGTCGGCGTCGCCCGTACGACGGGCGCTCCCCCGCCTCCAGCCGGCGGACCATGGTCACATGGGACACCACCCGCATCGCCGGGCGAAGCTCGAGATCGGGAGCGATGGCGGGATCGGGACGCATGCCGTAGATCCCCAGCCCGCAGCGGACGAGGTCGTAGCGAGCGTCGTCCCTCCCCAACGCCCCCGCCGTGTTGGCGGCGTGCACCAGGCCGGGCCGGTGCCCGGCGGCGGCGAGGGTGGCGAGCGTCTCCTCGAGCCGGCGGATCTGCAAGCCGGTGAATTCCGGGTCCTCCTCGGCGACGGCGAAATGGGTCCACACCGCCGCCAGTCTCAGGGCGGGCGCGGCAGCCACGGCGTCGGCGAGGCCGGGCACGTCTCATCAGGGTCGGCGCCGACCCGGTGCATCCCGGTGTCGACCTTGAGGTGGACATCACGGGTGACGCCGGTGTCCGGGGCCGTGGACGCCAGGGCGGCGACGAACGGTGCCGTGTAGACGGTCGGTGTCAGCCGCCAGGCGTCGAGCTCGCCGACATCGCCCACGTCGGGCTCGGACAGGAGCAGGATGGGCGCCTCGATCCCCGCCTCACGCAGCCGGACGCCCTCCTCGAGGAGCGCCACTGCCAGCCAGCCGGCGCCGGACGCCACCGCCGCCTCGGCGACGGGCACGTCCCCATGCCCGTAGCCGTCCGCCTTGACCACGGCGCACATCGCCGCCGGGGCGACCGCGGCGGCGATCGAGGCCACGTTGGCGGACACGGCGTCGAGGTCGACCTCGATCCAGGTGGGCCTCACCAGGCGAACCGCCCGACGTGGTCGGCGAGGTCTTCGGCGGTCACCGCGGTGGTCGTGGCGAGGTCGCCGCCGGCGATGCCGTGCCAGTAGGCAGCCGACCGGCCGGCCGTCTCGCCGTCGAGCCCGCGGCTCCACAACGCCCCGACCATCCCGGCGAGCACGTCGCCGGTCCCGGCCGTCGCCAGCTCCGGTCCCCCGCTGTCGACCGCCCAGCGCTGCTCGCCGACCACGAAGGTCGGCCCTCCCTTGAGCAGCACGACGACGCCGGCGGCCTCGGCCAGCTCGCAGGCGGCGCCGAAGCTCGGTGGGGTCCCGGTCAGCCTGGAGAACTCACCGGCGTGGGGGGTGATCACGGTGGGTGCCGAGCGACCGGCGACCGGGTCCGGGCTCCCCAGGCTGTTGAGCCCGTCGGCATCGAGCACCAGCGCCTTGTCCCAGGCAGCAACCAGGTCCTGCACGAAACGATCCACGTCGACCCCCAGCCCGGGACCGAGCACCATCACGTCGAAACGGGTGCCGGCCTGCAGCACCTCGGCGACGTCGGAGGCGGCGAAGCGGTCGCCGGAGCCGATCCCGCGGCTGATGACCCCGGAGGGCCGGCCGCCGACGATGCGGTGGACCCCCTCCGGGGTGAGCACGGTGACCAGACCGGCGCCGAAACGCTGCGCCGCGGTGGCGGCGAGCAGCGGGGCGCCGGAGAAGCCCGGCGATCCCCCCACGACCAGCACCGACCCGGCCGACCACTTGTGGGCGCTGCGATGCCGGGCCGGCCGGGGGGCGTCGGCCTCGTCGCACACCACGAACAGCGGGTCGCCGCCGCCGAGCCCGATGTCGGCGACCTCGATCTCGCCGCAGTGGTCCGGGCCATCGCCGAGAAGATGCCCAGGCTTGAGGCTGTGCAACGCCACGGTGCGGTGGGCGGTCACCACCGGTCCCTGGACCTGGCCGGTGGCGGCTTCCACGCCGCTGGGGATGTCGACGGAGAGCACCGGTGCGCCCGGTTCGACGGCGGCGATCACCTCGACGGCCATCGAGCCACGGAACCCGCTGCCGAACACGGCGTCGATCACGAGGTCGGCGGGCGCCGGGTTGTCCGAGACGGCCACCCCGGCGGAGCGGGCGGCGATCAGGGCGCGCTCCGGTGCGCTCCCTGCGCGCGGCGACCCGAACGGGCGGACGGTGACGGCGGCACCCCGACGGGTGAGGTGACGGGCGGCCACCCATCCGTCGCCGCCGTTGTTGCCACGCCCGGCGAGGACGGTCACCCGCCTCCCGTACCCGGCCCCCATCCGGACCGCCGCCAGCGCCACCGCGCCTCCGGCACGCTCCATCAGCACGTCGACGGGGTCGGCGGAGGCGGCGTCGACCCGGGCGGTCTCCTCGGGGGTGAGGACCGGCCGCATCCGGGTCAGTCGGTGACGGACATGGCGAACACCAGCGCTCGGTCGTCGGTGTGGGTGATGGTGACGAGGACCCGGCTGACCCCGATGGCGGCGGCGCGCGCCTCTGCCGTCCCCCGGAGGTTCACCCTCGGGGCCCCGCCCCCGGTGATCTCGACGTCCTTCCAGTGGATCTGGCGCCACCCCCGGCCCAGCGACTTCATCACCGCTTCCTTGCCGGCGAACCGTGCGGCGAGGCGGACCGAGGGGTCGGCGAAGCGGTGGGCGTACTCCCACTCGTGGTCGGTGAAGCAGCGCTGGCGGAAGCGGTCACCGTAGGTGCTGACCAGGTGCCGCACCCGGGGCACCTCGGCCAGATCGACACCCAGCCCGACGACGTTCACGGCGGTCACGCTAGCGATCACCGTCCCCGGCCGGTTTGTCTGTGGCGAGTCGGGGGTACTACCGATCGGGTGAACTCCCCTCGATCCGGATCCGACGAACAGGAGATCGAGGCGCGCAGTCCCGACGAGATCGACGACCAGTTCCGTGCCCTGCTGGAAGGCCTGCGGACCACGATCCCAGGGGTGATGGTCCTGTTCGCCTTCCTCCTCACCCTCCCGCTGCAATCGACCTTCGCCGATCTGAGCGGGGTGGACCGGATGGTCTACTACGTCGCCTTCGCCTCTTCGGCCCTGGCTGGGGTCCTGTTGATCGCCCCGAGCGTGCATCAACGGGTGCGGGCGCCGATCTCCGGGATCAAACGTCGCTCGATGGAGCACGTGCTGATCGCCAGTCACATCGCCCTGGTCGGAACGGTCATGTTCGTCGTCGCCATCGCCTCGGTGGTCTACCTGGTCACGTCGATCGTCTTCGACTCCACCGAGGCAGCGGTCGCCACCCTCGTGGTCACCGCGGTAGCCGTCTGGGCTTGGTTCTACCTGCCGCTGGTGACGTTCCGCGGCGGCGACGGGGAGGTTGACCCAGACAAAGAGCCCTCGTCCCGGGAGCTGGACAGGAAGTTCACTCCACGGTGACGGACTTGGCCAGGTTCCTCGGCTGGTCGATGTCGTGCCCGCGCAGCTTGGCGACGTGGTAGGCGAGCAGCTGCAGCGGCACCACGGCGGTCATCGGGCTGAGCAGGTCCTCGGTGCGGGGGATTCGGAGGACGCCGTCGGCGAAGCTGTCGATCGACGGATCGTCGTCATGGGCTACGGCGAGCACGGTGGCCCCACGGGCCTTGACCTCCTGGACCGCCGACATCGTCTTGTCGTACACCGCTCCCTGGGTCAGCACCACGATCACCGGGGTGCCCTTGGTCACCAGCGCCAGCGTCCCGTGCTTCAGCTCACCCGCAGGCATCGCCTCGGAGTGGACGTAGCTGATCTCCTTCAGCTTCAGCGAGCCCTCCATGGCCACGGCGTAGTCGAGCCCGCGGCCGATGAAGTAGATGTCCTGGGCGTCGGCGACCCGCAGCGCCGCCTTGGCCACCGCCTCCTCGTCGGCGAGGATCGCCTCCACCTGGGCGGGCAGGGCGTGGAGCCCGTGCCCGATGCGTTCCGCCAGGCCGTCGTCCACCACCCCGCGCACCCGGCCGATGCGGAGCGCCAGCAGGTACTGGGCCACCAGCATCGCCATGTAGGCCTTGGTCGACGCCACCGAGATCTCCGGGCCGGCCCTCGTGTAGAGGACGTCGTCGGCCTCGCGGCTCAGGGTGGACCCCACCACGTTGGTGAGGGCGAGCAGGCGGGAGCCGCGGCTTCGGGCGAGGCGGGCCGCCGCCAGCGTGTCCGCCGTCTCCCCCGACTGGCTGATGGCGACGGTGAGGCTGGGAGCCGTCACCAGCGGGTCGGCGTACCGCATCTCGTGGGCGTATTCGACCGATGTGGGGATCCGGAGCACCCGCTGGAAGATCTCCCGGCCCACCAGGCCGGCGTGGTACGCGGTGCCGCAGGCCGTCACCCAGAGGTGTTGCAAGTCCCTGGCGAAGTCGTCGTCGAAGCCGACCCCCTCCAGCCAGACGTCCCCGGTGGCGTCGAGCCGCCCGGACAGCGTCTCGGTGATCACCGTCGGCTGCTCGTGGATCTCCTTGAGCATGAAGGTGTCGTAGCCGCCCTTCTCCGCCTGCTCGGCGTCCCAGTCGACGTGGAGGACCGGCCGGTCGACGGGGCCGCCTTCGATGAGCTCGATCGAGGCGCCGGCGGCGTCCACCACCACCATCTCGCCGTCCTCCACAACGAGGAACTGGCGGGTGTGCTCGAGGACGGCCGGGATGTCGGATGCCAGGAAGGTCTCCCCGTCACCGAGGCCGACCACCAGCGGGCTCACCTTGCGCACCGCCACGATCCGCTCGGGCTCGTCGGCGCACATCACCACGAGGGCGTAGGCCCCGGCGGCGTGGCTGACGGAGCGGCGCACGGCCTCCACCAGGTCGCCGTCGTACTCGTTGGCGACGAGGTGGGCGAGGACCTCGGTGTCGGTGTCGGAGGTGAAGACGTGGCCCTGGGCGACCAGGTCGTTCTTCAGCTCGTGGAAGTTCTCGATGATCCCGTTGTGGACCACCACGAACCGGCCCGAAGGGTCGACGTGGGGATGGGCATTGGCGTCGCTGGGCTCGCCGTGGGTCGCCCAGCGGGTGTGGCCGATGCCGACCGTTCCCTGGAGCGGCCGGCCGTCGAGCAGGCCGGACAGCCGGTCGATCTTTCCCTGCGCCTTGCGCACGTCGATGGCGCGGTCGTCGATGGTGTCGTCGATGGTGGCGATGCCCGCCGAGTCGTAGCCGCGGTATTCCAGGCGACGGAGACCGTCGAGGATGAGGGGTGCGGCCTGGCGAGGGCCGACGTAGCCGAGGATGCCGCACATGCGCGCATCGACCTCCTGTGTCGTGGCGACCGGAGGCACCGAGCGGAAGTGTGCTCCGCTCCCCACACGGGACGGCCTCTGTTCCCGGGATCGCTCCCGGGGTTTGCTCCGTCCCTGACGGCCGTGGGCGGCCGAGAGGGCACCCGCCGACTGCTCGATGATCCCTCTCCCTCGTCACCTCGGTCCGTCCCGGCGTCGCAGACGCCGGATGCGGCCGAGGGCAGGCGCTGGAGAACACGTGCCCCGGTCGGTTCTGTTGTAGCGGTGAGCTTAGGCGGGTGGCGGCGATCCGCCATGGGTCTGCCGACCGGAAACACCCGGCGAGCTTCGCTCGCCTCCTCCCGCAGATGGGGGCCCCTACCCCATCGCAGGGCCGTGAAATTCCCGGACGCCTGCGGGCGTGGGATCAGCCGAGGGCGGTTTCCACCAACTCGGCCAGCGAGCCGGCCACATGCTCGGCGCTCTCGACGGTGGCCGCCTCGACCATCACCCGGACCAGGGGCTCGGTGCCCGAGGCGCGTACCAGCACCCGGCCCTGTTCACCGAGCTCTTCCTCGGCGTACTTGACGGCGGCCCATACCTCGGTGGCGCCGGCGAGGCCGTCACGATTGGTCACCCTGACGTTGCGCAGCACCTGGGGGAACTCGGTGATGACCCGCCGCAGCTGGCGTAGCTCTGATCCGGTGGCGGCCATCACCGCGGCCACCCGGGCCGCGGTGCGCAGCCCGTCGCCGCTCACCCGGTCCTCGAGCACGACATGGCCGGACTGCTCTCCCCCGAGCGATGCGCCGACCCGCTGCATCTGCTCCAGCACGTAGCGGTCTCCCACCTTGGTCTGATCCACCTCGATCCCCAGCGAGGCCATGGCGTGGGTGAACCCGAGGTTGGCCATCACCGTGGTGACCACCCGGTCGCCGGCCAGCCGGCCGCGTGCCTTCATGTCGTTGGCGAGCACCGCCAGGATCACGTCACCGTTGGCGACGACGCCGTCCTCGTCGACGGCGACCAGTCGATCGGCGTCGCCGTCGAAGCAGAAGCCGACCCGTCCCCTGACCAGCGGGGCCAGGGCCTCCGGGTGGGTGGCGCCGACGCCGTCGTTGATGTTGACCCCGTCGGGATCGGCGGCATGCACCTCGACATCGGCGCCGAGCCTGGTGAACAGCTCCGGAGCGGCCCACGAGGCGGCACCGTTGGCGCAGTCGAGCACGATCGCCATGCCGTCGAGCGCGGAGGCCTGCATCGACGACGAGCTGGCCGACGTAGCGGTTGCCGGCGTCGGTGAGCTCGGACGCCCAGCCGACCCCGCCGCCGGTGGGCTGCGGGTGGGGACCGCCGGCGAAGTAGCGGGCGGCGATCGCCTCCTCTTCGGCGTCGGGCAGCTTGTTGCCGTTGGGCGCCGATCAGCTTCACGCCGTTGTCAGCGGCCGGGTTGTGCGAAGCGCTGACCATCACCCCCATGGCGGCGCCCTCGCTGCGGATGAGCCGGGAGACGCCGCCGACGGGGATCACCCCGAGGTCGACGGTGTCCACCCCCACGGAGTTGAAGCCGGATTGGAGGGCGGCGGTGAGCATCGGCCCGGAGCGCCGGGTGTCGCGCCCGATCAGCACGGTGTCACCGGACGGGCCGTCGAGGGAGCCGGCGGCGGCGCGGGCGAGGTCGAACGCCAGTTGCGGGGTGAGCTCCTCGTTGGCGACGCCTCGTACGCCGTCGGTACCGAAGAGGCGACCGGTGGTCACGGGCAGCGTGGAGGTGAGGGGTCGGGCGATCAGCGCTTGGTGAACTGCGGGGCGCGGCGGGCCTTGCGCAACCCGTACTTCTTGCGCTCCACCCGGCGGGCGTCACGGGTGAGCAGCCCCTCCCGCTTCAATGCCGGCCGGAGGTCGGGATCGGCGGCGATGAGCGCCCGGGCGATGCCCAGCCGGAGCGCGTCGGTCTGCCCGGTGAAGCCGCCTCCGTGGAGGGTCGCCTTGACGTCGTAGCGGCCCTCCATCTCGACGGTGCGCAGCGGCTCGAGCACCCGCAGGCGAAGCGCCGCCTGGGGGAAGAAGTCGTCGAGGGAACGGCCGTTCAGCTCGAAGGACCCGGTGCCGTCGTAGATCCTGACGCGGGCCACCGAGCTCTTGCGACGGCCCGTTCCTTGGGCCACTGGCTGCGGCATCAGACCTGTTCCTTTCGGGAAGTGGAGGCCCCGCCGATGGCGAGCACCTCGGGCGCCTGGGCGGCATGGGGGTGCTCGGCGCCTGCGTAGACCTTGAGCTTGCCGATCATGGCACGGCCCAGTTTGTTCTTGGGCAGCATGCCCCTCACCGCGATCTCGATCACCCGCTCCGGGTAGCGCTCCCGCATCTGGGCGAAGGGCAGTTCCCTGAGCCCGCCCGGGTAGCCGGAGTGGCGGTAGTACATCTTCTGGGTCTCCTTGTTGCCGGTGACCGCGACCTTCTCGGCGTTGATCACCACGACGTAGTCACCGCCGTCCATGTGGGGGGCGTAGGTCGGCTTGTGCTTGCCGCGGATGAGCGTGGCGATACCGGAGGCGAGCCGCCCCAAGGGCACGTCGGTGGCGTCGACGACGTACCAGCGGTGCTCGAGCTCGGACGCCTTGGGCGAGTACGTCTTCTGCAGCTTGGGCTTCATGGCGTGAGAAACCGGTCCTCGGACAAGGGAACGCGCCCGGGGGAACCCGGGAACGCCGCATGGTACCGCAGATCGCCGCCCACCCGCCAATCAACACGTTTCTCCTCCCCCTCCTTGGGACGAGTGGCCGCAGCGCGGGGCCGAAGGCCGGCACGGCCGTCGAGGAGGGGACGGTCGGCACCGCGACAGTGATCAGCACGATGGATGACGCCCGTCGAGTCCCTCCGGATAATCGACCCGCACCAGCGTGAGGCCATGGGGAGGGGCGGGGCCCGGGGTCAGCGCCCGGTCGCCCGAGGCGAGCACGGCGGCCATCGACTCGGGCGACGCGCTCCCCCGGCCTATCCGGACGCAGGTGGCGACGATGGAGCGGACCATCTGATGGCAGAACGAGGATGCCTCGATGGTGAACACGGCGAGGTCGGCGCCACCGGTGGGACGGCGCGCCCATCGGGCGGCGCGCACCAGCCTCACCAGCGTGCTGTCGCCCGCCCGGCGGCAGAAGGCGGCGAAGTCGTGCTCGCCGAGCAGGTGGGAAGCGGCCGAGTCCATGGCCGCCACGTCGAGCGGTTGGGTGACATGCCACGAGACCCGGGCCAGGAACGGGTCCGGTGCCTCGGCATCGAGCACCAGGTACTCGTAGACGCGGCCCACGGCCGAGAAGCGGGCGTGGAAACCGTCCGGCGCCTCGGCCAGTCGCTTGACGGCGATCTCCGGGCCGAGACGCCGGTTGAGCGACCGGGTCACCGCGGCGGTGTCGATCGGGTCGGCGACGGTGAAGCTCACCACCTGGGCGGCGGCGTGGACGCCGCGGTCGGTGCGCCCGGCGACGAACGTCTCCACCGGGCCGGTGAAGGGCTCCAGGGCCGTTTCCAACTCGCCCTGGACCGTCCGCACCGATTGCTGCCGGGCATAGCCGTGGAACCCGGCGCCGTCGTAGGCGAGGTCGACGCGATAGGTGGTCACCGACCGGTCGGGGCCGGTCACACCAGGCCGTAGCCCAGGATCGAGGCGACCACGATCCACCCGGCCAGCCCGAGCGCCGACGCCGCCAGCGACTTCTCCAGGCTGAGGTCGAACACTGCCCGGACGCCGTGGGCGACGATCACCAGGAACCAGATGGCGGCGACCAGGAAGGCGACGAAGAGATTGCTGAACACCCGGCCGGTCACGAGGAAGAGGAGGAGCGTGGGGTAGGCGAAGCCGGCGACCCGCAGCACGGTGGCGTACCCACCGTCGCCGTCGAACATGAACCGGGCGGCGGCGTAGGTGATCCCGCTGTAGCCCAGCCAGAACACCGCGGCGTTCAGCATCGCCCGGAACAGGGCCTCCAAGCCCGAGATACTGGTGGCGGCGCCGAGCAGCGAGACCCCGAACCCGACGAGGATGAGCAGCCGGGTGACCACCACGAGAATGAGAGCATCACCGGTGGCCCGGTCGTTGAGGTCCATCCACACGAACGCCTCGCGCTTCAGCGCGAACGTCTCCACCATCCGTCGCAACGTCTCGACCACGGCCGTCCCTCCGATCGAGCGGCGAGCTTAGGGGTGATCCCCGACCAGCAGCCGGCGGGCGGGCCGGAGCATCGACCGCTCCCTGGTCAGCGTCGGCGAGCTCGTCGAGCGTCACCCACCGGGCGTCCAACACCTCGGCACCGGCGGCGAGCGTCGCTCCGTCGGCGACGAAGCGGAAGCGGAGGTCGTGGTGGAGGTGCCGGGGACCCGTGGCAGGAGGCGGGGATCCGGTGGACGTCGACGTCGAACAGCCCCGGGACCTCGCCCGCCTCGCCGGGGGCGACAACCGCCACCCCGGTCTCCTCGAGCACCTCGCGCACCGCGGCGGCGAGCAGGGTGGGGTCGGTCGGCTCGACGTGGCCGCCCGGCTGCAGCCACCTGCCGAGCCTGCGATGGTGGATGACCAGCATCCGGCTGTTGGTGGGGTCGGTGACGAACCCGCTGGCGGTGAAGTGGCCGGGGTCGAAGTGCATCGACGACAGCACGTCGCCGGGGCTTCGGGCGAGGACGCTCATCGCATTCCACGCCTGCCGTGCCTCGGAGTCGGGAACGAAGCGGTCGAGGAGCTCGACCAGCTCGAGCCGCCGGGACCCACCGGCGCCGGCGCCGGTTACGTCGCTCAGACCAGCTCGATGACGGCCATCTCGGCGCCGTCACCCCGCCGGGGTCCCAGCTTGACCACCCGGGTGTAGCCGCCGGGTCGGTCGGCGTAGCGGGGGGCGATGTCGTCGAACAGCTTGGTGACGACTTCCTGGTCGGTGATGCGGCGCATCACCGTGCGGCGGGCGTGCAGGTCGCCCCGCCGGGCCTTGGTGATGATCTTCTCGACGTAGGGCCGGAGCAGCTTGGCCTTGGCCTCGGTCGTGGTGAGCCGTTCCTCGACGATCAGCGAGGTGGCCAGGTTGGCCAGGATCTTGCGCTGGTGGGACGGGCTTCCCCCAGGCGCGGGCCCTTCTTGGGGGTCGGCATCAGACCATCCCGCCGTCCGTGTCGCTCGCCGGCGCGCAGCGACAGGCCCAGCTCGTCGAGCTTGGCCACGACCTCTTCGAGGCTCTTCTGCCCGAAGTTGGTGATGTTGAGCAGGTCGTCCTCGGTCTTCTCCACCAGCTCGCCCACGCTGTGGATCTGGGCACGTCGCAGGCAGTTGCGGGGCCGCTCGGTGAGGTCGAGCGCCTCGATGGGCAGCTCGAGGTCGGGCGAGCCCATGTCCGGCTGGACCACGTCGCCCAATGGGCAGGCCCTCGTATTCGTCGACGTCGGCGAACAGGCCGAACAGCTCGCGCAGCGTCTTCCCGGCCGACGACACCGCCTCGCTGGGGGTGACCGACCCGTCGGTCTCGACGTCGAGGACCAGCCGGTCGAAGTCGGTCATCATGCCCACCTGGGTGCTCTCCACCTTGAAGGCGACCTTCCGCACCGGCGAGAAGATGGCGTCGATGGGGATGATCCCGATCTTGTCGCCGGTCCGGTTGCGATCGGCGCTGCGGTAGCCGACGCCGCGGTCGGCGGTCAGCTCGACCTCGAGCCGGCCGGCCGACGAGAGGCTGGCCAGGTGGAGGTCGCCGTTGACCACCTCCACCCCGGCGGGGACCTTCAGGTCTCCGGCGGAGACGTCGGCCTTGCCCTTGGCGGACAGGTACATCGTGGCCGAGTCGGTCTCCATCCGCAGCACGACCTGCTTCAGGTTGAGGATGAAGTCGACCACGTCCTCGACCACGCCCTCCATGGTGGAGAACTCGTGCTGGACGCCCTCGATGCGGACCGAGGTGATGGCGGCGCCGGGGATCCGCGCCAGCAGTGTGCGCCGCAGCGTGTTGCCGAGGGTGTAGCCGAAGCCCGGCTCGAGCGGCTGGACGATGAAGCGGGAGCGGTCGTCGTTGACCGGCTCGGATTCGATGGTGGGGCGCTGGACGATGAGCACTGACGCTCCTCAAACTCTCGGGAAGGGTGCGGGACGGTCGGGGGGACGGTTACTTGGAGTAGAGCTCGACGATGAGCTGCTCCTGGATCTCGGTGTCGATCTGGTGGCGGCTGGGGAGTACCGAGACGGTCACCGACCGGTCTCCCTTGTCGACGACCAGCCACTCCGGCACCTGCGCGGTCGACGGTGTCGACGGCATGCTGGACCGGCAGGATGTCGCGGCTGCGCTGGCGCATCGTCACCACGTCGCCCTGGCCCAGCCGGTACGAGGGGATGTCGACCTTCCTGCCGTTGACCAGGAAGTGCCCGTGGTTGACCAGCTGGCGAGCCTGCGGCCGGGTGTGGGCCAGCCCGGAGCGGTAGACCACGTTGTCCAGCCTGGTCTCCAGCAGCCGGAGCAGGTTCTCGCCGGTGATGCCGCGCTGGCGGGCCGCCGTCTCGTAGTACCGGCGGAACTGGCGCTCGAGCAGCCCGTACATGAAGCGCAGCTTCTGCTTCTCGCGGAGCTGGATCTGGTACTGCGACTCGCGGATGCGGCCCCGGCCGTGCTGGCCCGGCGGGTAGGGGCGCCGGTCGAAGTACCTCGCCTTGTTCTCGTCGAGGAGCTGGCGGGCACGGCGGCTGACCTTGGTGCGGGGGCCGGTGTAGCGGGCCATCAGCGACCCTTCCGCTTCTTGGGCCGGCAGCCGTTGTGCGGGTTGGGGGTGACGTCCCTGACGCCGGTCACCTCGATGCCCATGTTCTGCAGGGTGCGGATGGCGGTGTCCCGACCCGAGCCCGAGCCGCGGACGATGACGTCGAGCTTGCGGATGCCCATCTCGCCGGCGCGGCGGGCGGCCTGCTCGGCGGCCACCTGGGCGGCGTACGGGGTGGACTTGCGCGAGCCCTTGAACCCGACCGAGCCACCCGAGGTCCACGCCACCACTCCTCCGTCCTGGTCGGAGATGCTGATGATGGTGTTGTTGAACGTGGCCCTGATGTGGGCCTGCCCGTGCGGGACCGTCCGCTTGACGCGACGCCGTCCCGGGGTTCGCTGCTGCTTGGCCACGTGTACCTGTACCTCTCCGAACTACTGCTGTGCCGGCGTAGGCGGGCGCCTACTTGCCGACCTTCTTCTTGCCCGCGATCGGGGCCGCCTTGCCCTTGCGGGTGCGGGCGTTGGTGTGGGTGCGCTGGCCGCGCACCGGGAGCCCGCGCCGGTGGCGGAGCCCCTGGTAGCTGCCGATCTCGATCTTGCGCTTGATGTTCTGGGCCACGTCGCGCCGCAGGTCACCCTCGACGGTGAGGTTGGAGTCGACGTACTGGCGGATCTTCACCACCTCGGCGTCGGTGAGGTCGCGCACCTTGGTGTCGAGATCGATCTCCAGGTCGGCGAGCACCTTGCGCGACGTGCTCCGGCCAACCCCGAAGATGTAGGTGAGGCCGATCTCGACACGCTTGTCCCTGGGAAGGTCGGTTCCTGCGATGCGAGCCATCGGTTACCCCTGACGCTGCTTGTGACGCGGGTTCGGGCAGATCACCCAGACCCGCCCATGGCGGCGGATGATCCGGCACTTCTCACACATCTTCTTGGCGGACGCTGAGACCTTCATCTGCCCCTGAGCCTGTTGCCTCGAAGCCGTTTCCTGTCGTGACACGACCAACCGGAGGTCGCGCTCCGGCCTCTCTTGCGGCGTCGACGACCCGGCGAGCGACGCCGACAGGTCGATGCCATGGAGAAACCCGGCACCCATGGGGAACCGGGATCACGATTCTAAGCCGGGGCCGGAACACCGGCAAATCACCGCTGCGACGGCATTCTACCCCCGATCGCGGGCCTTCCGGACCGGTCCAGGGCCGCGCGCCTCGCTAGCCTCCCGCCGCACATGGCCCTCGTCCCGGCGCTCGACGCCTTCCCGCTGCCGGAGATCCTCGCCACCGCCGGTCGCCGCATGGCCCCTGCCTACCTGCGTCGTCGGCTGACCAGGGCCGGTGCCCCGTACACCGACGGCGACACGACCACCTTCACCTATGTCGGGGACGCCGAGTCGGTGGGCGTGGTCCACTTCATGGCGCCGATTCCCACCCATCCCGCCGATGGAACGGCTCGCCGACACCGACCTGTGGCACGTCACCGTCGAGCTGCCCCGTGGCGCCAGGGTCGAGTACAAGCTCGAGGTGACCGGCCGGGATCGCACCGACCGCATCCTCGACCCGCTCAACAAGCGCACCGCCTCCGACCCGTTCGGGTCGAACTCGGTGGCTCATGCCCCCGGCTACGTCGAGCCCGCCTGGGTGTCGCCCGACGCCGACGTCGCCAAGGGCACCCTCGAGGCGCTCCCCATCGAGGGCTCCGCTTTCGGCGACGACCGGCTCGCCCTCGTCTACCTGCCCGCCGGGCATCCCGATTCCGGGCCGTACCCGGTGGTGGTGCTCCACGACGGCAGTGACATGGTCGAGTACGCCTCGCTGGCGACGGTGCTCGACAACCTGATCGGTTCCGGGGCGATGCGCCCCGTCGTGGTCGCCCTGCTCGACCCGATCCATCGCAACCAGGAGTACACCGCCTCGGAGACGCACGCCCGATTCGTCGTCGACGAAGTGCTCCCCCGCCTCGAGGAGGAGTTCGCCGCCTCCGACGACCCGGCAGCTCCGTGTCATCGGCGGGAGCAGCCTGGGGGCGGTGGCCAGCCTGGCCACGGCGTGGCGCCGCCCAGGAGTGTTCGGCTCGGCGGTGCTGCTGTCCGGGTCGTTCGTCACCGCCCTGGGTGGCCCGCTCAACCGCGGCGCCCCCTTCCAGCCGGTGATCGAGTTCGTGAAGACGTTCACCGCCAAGCCGGGGCGTCCCGTCGACCGGATGTCCGTCGCCGTGGGGATCTTCGAGGGCCTGCTCGAGGACAACCGCGCCCTCCTGCCGGTGCTCGAGTCGACCGGAGCGGAGGTCGGCTACGAGGAGGTCGTCGACGGCCACCACTGGCAGAGTTGGCGGAACTCGCTGGGCGAGGCGCTCCGGGACCTGCTCCCCGATCGATGACGAGGCGGCCCGGCGCGGGCGTCGGTGGCCGGGGTAACTTGGGGACATGAGCACCCGGCACATCGGCCTCTCGCTCGGCGCCGACCTCTGCTGGCCGCAGTTCTACGAGGACATCCTCGCCGAGATGGCGCCGGTGGTGGAGATCGACGGCGAGACCATCGACTTCGAGGTGGAGCGGATCACCATCGAGCCGTTCGACCTCGACCAGCCGGTGAAGTACGACGTGGTGCTCGACCGGCTCACCCCCTGGTACCACACCAGCCGGGAGTGGATCAAGAAGGCGGTGGTGAAGGACGACCTGTACGTCCTCAACAACCCGTTCACGCTGCAGGCCATGCAGAAGCACACGTCGTACGCAGCTCTGATGCGGCTCGGGGCGGAGATCCCGGAGACCTGGCTGCTCCCCCCAAGGAGTACGGGAGGACCGATCCCCTCGAGGCCGACCTCGACGTCACCCTCGACCGGTACGCCCAGATGTTCGACCTGCGCGCCCTGGGCGAGCGCATCGGCTACCCGATGTTCATGAAGCCCTACGACGGCGGCGCCTGGGTCGGGGTCACCAAGATCGACGACGGGGACGCCCTCGTCGCCGCCTACGAGGCCTCCGGGTCGCGCATCATGCACCTGCAGAAGGCGGTGTTTCCCTTCGACCTGTTCGTCCGCTGCCTCGGGGTCGGCCCCCAGGTCAACATCATCAAGTACGACCCGGACGCCCCGCTCCACGACCGCTACAAGGTGGAGTTCAACGTCGTCGACGGGGCCGAGTGGGACCACCTGGTCAACCTCACCCTGACCATCAACACCTTCTTCGGGTGGGACTTCAACTCGTGCGAGGCGCTCCGCCAGGACGGGTCCTTCTACCCGATCGACTTCGCCAACGCCAACCCCGACAGCCAGGTGACGTCGCTGCACTACCACCTGCCCTGGCTCGTCAAGGCGCTCATCCGGTGGTCGCTGTTCTGCGCCGCCACCAAGCGCCAGATGCGCCACGACCTGGGCTGGGGCGACTACTTCGCCGTCGCCGAGGCCATCGACGATCCCGAGGAGCGGCTGGAGGCCCTGGGCAAGCTCGCCAGGGAGCGACTCGACGCCGACCGGTTCGACCGGTTCTGCGCCGACAACCTCGCCGGTCTCGACCAGGCCGCTCTGGACTACTTCGGCACCGAACGGGCACGGGAGATCATCCGGCGCAAGGTGGCGCACGCTGTTCCCCGCCCACGAGGTCGACGAGTTCACCGACCACTTCTACGGCCTGATCCAGTTCTGGCGGCACACCGAGGAGGACCGGCTCGCCGCCTCGGCGGGCCCGGGCAGGGGCGACGGCGCGTGAAGTCGGTCGAGTACTGGTACTCGGACCGGGTGGAGCAGCACGTCAGCCTCGCCCGGTGGGGCACCTTCGGCACCCCGGTGCTGCTGTTCCCCACCGCCGGCGGCGATGCCGAGGAGGCGGAGCGCTTCCATGCCGTCTCCTCCGTCGCCGGGCTGCTGGAGGCAGGCCGGATCAAGGTCTACTCGGTCGACTCGATGTCGGGACGGTCGTGGATGATGGGTGACGATCCCCGCCACGCCATGTGGCTGCAGAACCAGTTCGACCGGTTCGTGGCCGAGGAGGTGGTCCCGGCCATCCGCCTCGACTGCGCCGACCCCGGGATCGAGGTGATCTCGGCGGGGGCGTCGGTGGGCGCCTTCTGGGCGATCGAGGTGCTCACCCGCCACCCCGACCTCTTCCGGGCCGCCCTGTGCATGAGCGGCACCTACGACCTCTCCGACCGGCTCCACGGCCATTGGAACGACGACTTCTACTTCTCCTCCCCGCTCCACTTCCTCCCCGACATGGGTGGCTGGCAGCTCGACATGCTCCGCCACCGGTTCGCCCTGTTCGCCACCGGCAGCGGCGCCTGGGAGTACCCCGAGCGCACCTGGCAGATGGCCAACGTCCTCGGAGCCAAGGGGATCCCCAACCGGGTCGACCAGTGGGACGAGACCTGGCCGCACGACTGGCCCACCTGGCGGGAGATGCTGCCCAAGTACCTCGACGAGCTCGCCTGAGGCCGCCCGCTGCGAACCGTCCGGCCTCGGCGGTGTACTGAGGGGTGACCATGCAGCCTGAGGAGGCTTGCCATGAGGCGGATGATCGTTCTGGCCGGGGTGCTCGCCCTGGCGATGCTGGTGATGGGCCCGGCCTGGGCCAAGGGCCCGACCGGGGCGACCATCGCCGGTCCCGGGATCGAGGAGCCGATCGAGATCGAAGGCGACGGGGAACCGGGCTCGGGAACCGACTTCGCCGCCTTCGTCGAGGCCGCCGGCTTCTGGCAGGTGGTGATGGACGTCGAGGGGTCCGCCATGTCGTCCCGCGGTGAGGTCATCGCCTCGCCTCCGAGCGACCTCGGCGCCCGGTACACGGTGACGTGGCACATGGGCTCCGAGCGGGTAACCACCGAGCTGTACCCCAACGCCGCCGGAGGTCCCGTGGTGCACATGGCGGCGCAGCGGCTCGAGTTCATGGAGCACGACGCGCCGGAGCGCTGGGTGGCCGCCGACCGCGCCGTGCTGGACGATGCTCGACGCCTACGACGTCCCCTTCCGCCCGGTGACCGCCCCGGAGGCTCCGGTCGACGCCGCCGAGCCCGTGGCTGACCCCGCACGGGCCGAACCGGCTCCTGCCGTCCCGTGGGCGATCTGGCTCGCCGTCGGGCTGGCGGCGGTGACCGGAGCGCTGGCGCTCGGACGGCGCAGGGCCGGTGCCGCCTGAACCCGGCACCTCCGACGAACCGACCCCTGACGAGGTCGAGTTGGCCACCCGCGCCCGCGCCGGCGACCGCACCGCCTACTCCCAGCTGGTGGCGACCCACCAGCAGATCGCCTTCCGGGTCGCCTACCTGGTCACCGGGTCGGCCCCGGAGGCGGAGGACGCCGCCCAGGAGGGCTTCGTGAAGGCCTACCGGTCGCTGCACCGCTTCGACCCGGGGCGACCCTTCCGGCCGTGGCTGCTCACCATCGTCGCCAACGAGGCTCGCAACCGGCGACGCTCGGCGGGTCGCCGGCTGGCGTACGAAGCTCGGGCCGTCCGGCTGGCTCCGTCGACCCCGGACCGCACACCTGAGCACGAGGCCGAGGCGGCGGAGACGAGGCGAGCCCTGCTCGCCGCGGTGAACCGGCTCCCCGAGCCCGAGCGCCTGGTGGTGGGGTTGCGCTACTTCCTCGAGCTGTCGGAGGCGGAGACGGCGGCAGCGGCCGGGGTGCCCCCCGGCACCGTGAAGTCACGCATGTGGCGGGCGATGGAGCGACTCCGCAGCGACCTCGAAGGGGGACGGCCATGACGTCACCGTCCGCCATGGCCGCCCTGCTCACGGACCTGGCGCCCGACGTCTCCTTCCCGGCCACCCCCCCGCTGGTGGAGGCGGTGGCCGACCGGATCGCCGGCGTCGAGCCTGCCCGGCGACACCGCCGCCTCGTCTGGCGGGTGGCGGCGGTGGCCGCCGTCGTCGCCGTGGTGCTCACCGCCGGCGTGCCGGCGGCGCGTCGCGCGGTTGCCGACCTGCTCGGGCTGGGCCCGGTCGGCGTCTCCCAGGTGGCCCACCTGACCCCGGCGGCCACGGTGGGCGACCTCGGGCAGCTCACCACCGTCGCCGCGGCATCGGCGGCGGTCGACTTCGACCTGGTCGGGCTGGAAGGCGTCGAACCCGATGCCGTGTTCCTCGACACCTCGGTGGCGGGTGGCATGGTCACCCTCGCCTACGGCTCGCCCACCGAGGGCTGGATGCTCCTCGTCACCCAGTTCGACGGGGCGATCGACGAGGATCTGGCCATGAAGGAGGTCGGCCCGGGGACCACCATCGAGCCGGTCACCGTGGCCGGCGCCGATGGCGTGTGGATCTCCGGTGCCCCCCACACGCTGCTGCTGCTCGACGCCGCCGGCAATGTTCGGCCGGACGAGGCACGGCTGGCGGGCAACACCCTGCTGACCACGCGGCACGGCGTCCCGGTACGGATCGAGGCCGACGCCCCGCTGGCCGAGGTGGTCAGGATCGCCGAGCGGTTGGTCCCGATCCCGCCCTGACGGCGCACGCTCAGCCGGGTACCGGGACCGGCTCGGGCAGCGTCGACACCACCGATCCCTGCTCGGTGAGCAGCACGGTGTGTTCGAAGTGCGCCGACAGCGCGCCGTCGGCGGTCACCACCGTCCAACCATCGTCGAGGGTCACCGTCTCCTCGGTGCCCATGGTGAACATCGGCTCGATGGCCAGGGCCATCCCGGTCCTGAGCCGCATGCCCTTGCCCGGTGACCCGAAGTTGTGGACATCGGGCGCCTCGTGCATCGCCCTCCCGATACCGTGGCCGACGTACTCGCGTACCACGCCGTAGCGGTGGGGCCGAGCGGTCTCCTCCACGGCGTGGCCGATGTCACCGAGCCGGTTGCCGGCGACCGCCTTGGCGACGCCGTTCCACAGAGCCTGCTCGGTGACCTCGAGCAGGGTGGCCACCTCGGGTGGGACGGCGCCGATGGCCATGGTGAATGCGGCGTCGGCGTGCCACCCCTCGTAGATGGCCCCGGCGTCGATCGACAGGATGTCGCCCTCCCGAAGCCGGTGGTCCCCCGGGATGCCGTGGACGACGGCAGAGTTCGGCGAGGCGCAGATGCTGGCCGGGTAACCGTGGTAGCCGAGAAACGAGGGACGGCATCCGTGATCGCGGATCACACCGGCGGCCACGGCGTCGAGGTCGGCGGTGGAGACCCCGGGCACCGCGGCGTCCCGCACCGCGGAGAGGGCGGCCGCCACGCAACGACCGGCGACCACCATCTTCTCGAAGTCGGCCGCCGCCTTCCTGGTGATCACCCTGCTCATCGTCGAGCCGTCGATCGTGCGCGGAGGTGGCGGTGCCGGTCAGCGTTCACCGGCGAGGGCGGTGACGATACGGGCGAACACGTCGTCGACGGTGCCGACGCCGTTGATGGCGGCCACCGGCACCCCGGCCGCTGGGTAGTACCCGACCAGCGGCGCCGTCTCCTCGTGGTAGACCCGGAGCCGGCGACGGATCGTCTCCTCGTTGTCGTCGCTGCGGCCCAGCTCGGCGGCGCGTCCCAGCAGCCGGGCGACCAGCTCGTCCTCGCCCACCTCGAGCAGCACCACCAGCTCGATCGCACCGGCGCCGACCCCGGCGGTGAGCGCTTCCGCCTGAGCGGCGTTCCGGGGGAAGCCGTCGAGCAGGTAGCCACAGGCGGCGTCGGGCCCGGCCAGCCGCTCCCCCACCATCGCCACCACCAGCTCGTCGGGGACCAGGTCGCCGGCTGCCATGATCGCCTCGGCCCGGCGTCCCAGCTCGGTGCCGTCGGAGACGGCCCGGCGCAGCATCTCGCCGGTGGACAGGTGGGGGATGCCGACCGCCCGGGCCAGCATCGCCGCCTGCGTGCCCTTGCCCGCACCGGGCGGGCCGAGGAAGAGCAGCCGCCTGCCCATCATCGGCCCATCGTCGGACGGCTCGGCGGCGTCATCAGCGCAGGAAGCCCTCGTAGTTGCGCATCATGAGCTGGCTCTCGATCTGCTTCATCGTCTCCAGCGCCACCCCGGCGACGATCAGGACCGAGACCCCGGAGAGGCCGACAGGGATGTTCCACAGCCAGCCGAGGAACGAGGGGGCGATGGCCACCACGGCGAGGTACAGCGACCCGGGGAGGGTGATCCGGCTCAACACGTGCTGGAGGTAGCTCACCGTCTGCCGCCCCGGGCGAATACCGGGAATGAACCCGCCCTGGCGCTGGATGGTGTCCGCCTGGCGCTCCGGGTCGAACTGGATGGCGGTGTAGAAGTAGGTGAAGAACACCACCATCACGCCCAGCAGGAACATGTAGGGCAGGGTCGGCGACAACCCGCCGGCGCTCGCCGAGGTGAGGTTGGAGTCGATCCAGTCCCGCACCGACTGCCCCCAACCGGTGGCGGGGAGCATCGAGGCGATCAGCACCGGGAAGTACATGATCGAGGTGGCGAAGATCACCGGGATGACCCCGGCCATGTTGACCTTGAGCGGGATGTAGGTGCTCTGCCCGCCCATCATCCGGCGGCCCCTGATCCGGCGGGAGAACTGGATGGGGATCCGCCGCTGACCCTGGTCGATGAAGATGATCCCGATGGTGAGCGCCAGCATCAGCAGCAGCACGGCGATGTACTGGCCCACGTTCGAGTTGACCCGCAGGATCTCGAGCTGCGACGGGAGCTGGCTGACGATGCTCACGAAGATGATCAACGACATCCCGTTGCCGATGCCCCGCTGGGTGATGAGCTCGCCGAGCCACATGATGAGGGCGGTGCCGGCGGTCATCGTGATGATGATGGTGAGCACGTTGCGGACCGTGAAGTCCGGGACCAGGTCGATGCCCCCGGTGAACTGCCCGGAGTGGAACAGGAAGGTGAACGAGGTCGACTGGATGAGCGCCAGCACGACGGTCACGTAGCGGGTCCACTGGGTGATCACCTTGCGCCCGGCGTCGCCCTCCTCCTGGAGCGCCTGGAGGCGAGGGATGACCACCCCGAGCAGCTGCATGATGATCGACGCCGTGATGTAGGGCATGATCCCCAGGGCGAAGACGGACAAGTGTCTCCAACGCCCCGCCGGAGAAGAGGTTGATCAGCCCGACGAACCCGCTGGTCGCCGACTGCTCGGCGAACTGCTGGACGGCGTCGAGGTCGACTCCCGGGGTCGGGATGGCGGTGCCCAGCCGGTAGACGGCGAAGATGAACAGGGTGAACAGGATCTTGTTCCGGAGGTCCGGGATCCTGAACATGTTGCGGAAGACGGACAGCATGACTGCGGGAGAGCCTCTTCTGGGAGTGTGACGAGGTTAGTGGTCGGGCGTGGTGCGACCGGAGGGCCGGTCGCCGGTGCCGGCTACTCGGCCGGCGCCGGGGTGGAGGCGTCGATGACCTCGGCGGTGCCTCCGGCCGCCTTGATCTTCTCGACGGCGCCCAGGCTGAAGGCGTGGGCGCGCACGGTGAGGGCGTGGTCGATGTCGCCCTCGCCGAGCACCTTGACCCGACCGCGGTGCTTGACCAGCCCGGCGTCGCGCAGCACCTCGGGGGTCACCTCGGTACCGGCGTCGAACTGGGCCAGCCGCCCGACGTTGATCAGGGCGAAGTACTCCTTGTTCCGGTTCTTGAACCCCTTGAGCTTGGGAAGCCGTCGCTGCAAGGGCATCTGCCCGCCCTCGAACCCGGGCCGGACCTGGCCGCGCGCCTTCTGGCCCTTGGTGCCGCGGCCGGCGGTCTTGCCCCGACGCCCGCTCTCACCGCGGCCAACCCGGATCTTCTTCGTCTTCGAGCCGGGGGCCGGCTTCAGGTGGTGCAGCTTCATCTCTTCTCACCCTCCATGGGTGTGGTCCCCGACTCCTCTACCTCGAGCAGATGCCTGGCGCGGAACACCATCCCGCGCACTTCGGGCGAGTCGGGGCGTTCCACCGTCTGGTGGAGCTTGCGGAGCCCCAGGCTCTCCACGGTGGCCCGGGTCTTCGGCTTCTCGCCGATCGTGCTCTTGCGCAGCGTGATCTTCAGTGTGCCGGCCACGGCTACTCACCCACCTTGCCGCCCGCCCGCGCCCCGGCCTGCGTCTTCATGAGCTCGGCCGAGCGGTAGGCGGCGAGCAGCGCCGGCGGGAAGATCTCCTCGGCGCGCTTGCCGCGGGCGCGGGCCACGTCCTCGGGACGGCGCTGGCGGGCGATGGCGTCCATCGTGGCCTGGGCGACGTTGATATGGGTGGGCGATCCCAGCGACTTGGCCAGCACGTCACGGATGCCGGCAGCTTCGAGGATCTGGCGCACCGCACCGCCGGCGATGACCCCGGTGCCGGCCGATGCCGGCTTGAGCATGACCCGCGAGGCGCCGTGCACCCCGATGACCTCGTGGATGATGGTGGTGCCTGCCATGGGCACGTCGACCATGCCACGCTTGGCGATCTCGATCGCCTTCTGGATGGCGGTCGGCACCTCCTTGGCCTTGCCGTAGCCGACACCCACCTTGCCGGCGCCGTTGCCCACGGTGACCAGCGCGGTGAACGAGAACCGCCGCCCACCCTTGACCACCTTGGCCACGCGGTTGATGGCGATCACCCGCTCCTCGAACTCGCTGTCGCGGGCTCGGCTGTCCGATCTCCTGCTGGTCACTTCGTGCTCCTCACGTCTCTCAGAACTCGAGCCCGGCCTGGCGCGCCCCGTCGGCGAGCGCCTTGACCCTGCCCGTGGAAGGCGAACCCACCCCGGTCGAACACCACGGCTTCGACCCCGGCGGCGGAGGCGCGCGTGGCGATCAGCTTCCCACCTCGGCGGCCGTCTCCAGGGAGAGGGTGCGGCCGGCGAGGTCCTTCTCCCGCGACGACGCGCTGGCCAGCGTGAGCCCACGGTCGTCGTCGATGACCTGGGCATAGATGTACCGGTTGCTCCGGAACACGGCGAGACGGGGCCGCGTCGCCGTCCCCCGCACCGACTTGCGGACCCGGGTGTGGCGTCGCCGCCGGGCGTCGGTTCGTGATCCCCGCATCATCCACCTGCCTTGCCGGCCTTGCGGCGCACCTGCTCGTCGACGTAGCGGATGCCCTTGCCCTTGTAGGGCTCGGGAGGCCGCACCCGCCGGATGTCCGCCGCCGTCTGCCCCACCAGCTCCTTGTCGATGCCGGAGACGACGATCCGGGTGGGCTCCGGGACCTCGAAGTCGATGCCTTCGGGCGCCTCGACGACGACCGGGTGGGAGAAGCCCACCTGCAGCTCGAGGCGCCGGCCCTGGAGGTTGGCCCGGTAGCCGACACCGACCGCCTGCAGCTCCTTGCGGTAGCCGTCCGACACGCCGGTGACCATGTTGGCCAGCAGCGCACGGTAGAGCCCGTGCAGGGATCGAATGTCGCGCTCGTCGCTGTCCCGGCTCAGGGTGACCACACCGTCGTCGACCGACACCGCGATGCGCTCGTCCACCCACCGGCTCAGCGACCCCTTGGGGCCCTTCACCGACACGGTGGGGCCGTCGACGGTGACGTCGACGCCGGTGGGCACCGGGATCGGGCTGTTGCCGATGCGGCTCATCACCAAACCTCGCACACGACTTCGCCGCCCACCTTGCGGCGACGCGCCTCGCGGTCGGTGAGCAGGCCCTGCGACGTGGACACGATGGCGACACCGAGGCCGCCCTGGACGCGTCCGATCGACGCCGCCGGCTTGTAGACCCGGTGGCCCGGCGACGACACCCGCTTGATGCCCTTGAGCACCCGGACGCGGTCGTCGCCGTAGCGGAGCCGGATGGTGAGCGACCGGCCCACCCCGGCATCCTCGATCTTGAAGCTGTCGACATAGCCCTCGGAAGCGAGGATCTCGGCGATGCCCTCCTTCATCTTGGAGGCGGGCATGGTGACCTCGGGGTGCAACGCCTGGTTGGCGTTGCGGATCCGGGTGAGCATGTCGGCGATCGGATCGGTGTACATCACCAAGAAGCCTTCCTGACACCGGGGAGCTCGCCGTTGTGGGCGAGATCGCGCAGCGCCACTCGTGACATCCCGAACTTGCGGTAGTAGGCGCGGGGACGGCCGCTCACCCCGCACCGGTTGCGGTACCGGGTGGCGCTGGCATCGCGGGGCATCTTGGCCAGGCCCTGATACGCCTCGCGCTTCTCCTCGTAGGAGCTTCTCCGGGTCCTTGAGCACGGCGATCAAGGCGGCGCGGGGCTCGGCGTAGCGCTCCACCAGCGCCTTGCGCCGATTGTTCTTGTTGATCATCGACTTCTTCGCCATCACACACCTGCCTGTTGCCGGAACGGGAAGCCGAACGCCGCCAGGAACGCCCGGCCCTGCTCGTCGGTCCTCGCCGTGGTCACGAACGTGATGTCCATGCCCCTGACCTTGCCAACCTGGTCGTACTCGACCTCCGGGAAGATCAACTGCTCGTTCACCCCGAAGCTGTAGTTGCCCGTTCCCGTCGAACCCGTTCGGGTTGAGCCCGCGGAAGTCCCGGATCCTGGGGATCGCCAGCGTCACCAGGCGGTCGAAGAACTCCCACATGCGGACACCCCGCAGCGTGACCGACACCCCGATGGGCATGCCCTCGCGCAGCTTGAAGTTGGCGATCGACTTGCGGGCCCGGTTCACCTTGGGCTGCTGCCCGGTGATGACCCGCATGTCGGCGACGGCGGCATCGACCAGCTTGGAGTCGGCGACGGCGTCACCCAACCCCATGTTGACCGAGATCTTCTGCAGCCGGGGAACGTCCATGATGTTGCCCAGGCCGAGCTGCTCCTTGAGTGGGCCCTGATCTCCTCGTCGTACCGCTGTTTGAACCGCGGGGTCACAGGTCACCTCCGCACTTGCGGCAGACCCGGCGCTTGCGGCCGTCGCCGTCGATGGCGTAGCCGATCCGGGTGGGGCCGCAGTCGGGGCACACGATCATCACGTTCGAGGCGTCGATCGGCATGTCCTTGTCGATGATCCCGCCCTGCATGGTCTGTCCCTGGGGCCGCTGGTGCCGCTTGGCGGTGGCGACGCCCTCGACGATGACCTTGTTGCGTTCCTTGATGACCCTGGCCACCCGGCTCTCGGTGCCCTTGTCCTTGCCGGCGATGACCCGCACGGTGTCGCCCACCTTGAGCTTCATCAGAGCACCTCCGAAGCGAGCGACACGATGCGCATGAACTTCTTGTCGCGCAGCTCACGTCCCACCGGGCCGAAGATGCGGGTGCCACGCGGCTGCTGCTGGTCGTTGATGATGACGCAGGCGTTGTCGTCGAAGCGGATGTAGGTCCCGTCCTGGCGCCGGCTCTCCTTGCGGGTGCGCACCACGACGGCCTTCACCACCTCGCCCTTCTTGACGGTGCCACCCGGGGTGGCCTCCTTCACCGCCCCGACGATGACGTCGCCGACATGGGCGTAGCGACGGCGCGACCCACCGAGGACCCGGATGCAGAGCACCTCCCGGGCGCCGGTGTTGTCGGCGACGCGCAGCCTCGACTCGGTCTGGATCATCGGGCCCGCTCCACGATCTCGGCGACCCGCCACCGCTTGCTCTTCGAGAGCGGGCGGGTCTCCACGATGCGGACCGTGTCACCGAGACGGGCGTCATTGGCCTCGTCATGGGCGTGATACCGCTTGCGCGATGGCATGGTCTTGCCGTACTTGGGATGGCGCTTCGAGGCCTTCACCTCGACCGTCACCGTCTTGTCCCGGGCGTCGGAGACGACGACACCGGTGCGCATCTTGCGCCGTCCACGTTCGTCGGTCATGCCGTGCCCTCCTGCTGGTTGCGCCACTCCTCGATCTCCATCTCGCGCATCACCGTCTTGATCCTGGCCACCTCGTGCCGGACCTGGCCGAGGCGCGACGTGTTGTCGAGCTGGTTGGTCGCCATCTGGAAGCGAAGGTTGAACAGCTCCTCCTTCGCCTCGTCCAGCTTCGCCGCCAGCTCGCGGTACGTGTGGTTTCGCAGCTCGGTGGTCTTCACAGCTCGTCCCTCGACCACGAACTTGGTCTTCACCGGCAGCTTGTGGGCGGCGAGGCGCATGGCCTCACGAGCCAGCTCCTCGTCGACCCCGGCCATCTCGAACATCACCCGGCCGGGCTTGATCACCGCCACCCAGTACTCGGGGTTGCCCTTGCCGGAGCCCATCCGGGTCTCGGCCGGCTTCTCGGTGATCGGCTTGTCGGGAAAGATGTTGATCCAGACCTTGCCGCCGCGCTTGATGGCACGGGTCATGGCGATACGGGCGGCCTCGATCTGACGGGCGCTGACCCAACCAGACTCCTGGGCCTGGAGCCCGTAGTCCCCGAACGAGACCCTGGTGCCCCCCTTGGCGGCGCCGGTCATCCGACCCTTCTGGGTCTTGCGGTACTTGGTCCGCTTCGGCATCAACATGGTCAGGTCACCTCCTCCCCGTCCTCGTCCCCCGCCTCCGCGGAGGGCTGGCCGGTCGGCGCGTCCGGAGCGCCCTCGCCGTCGTCGGTGAGCTTCGGTGGCCTCGTCGGTCTCGGTGACGTCGACGACCGGCTCCTCGGCCGCGGCCTCGGTTGGCGGCACCTCGGCGATCGGCTCTTCGGTCTCCGTGACCTCGGCGACCGGCTCAGCGGCAGCCGGTTCGGTCACGGCCTCGTCGGGAGACACCTCGACAACCGGTTCGTCGGCAGGAACTTCGGCGACCGGCTCGGCGGCGACCGGCCGGCGGCAGCCGGTTCGGTCACGGCCTCGTCGGCAGGGACGCGTCGGCAGGCTCTCGGCCGGGACTCGGCGACGTCGGCAGCGGGCGCCTCGGCCACCGGCGTCTCGGCGACGACCTCGGCGCCGGCACCCTCGACGATGGCGGCTGCCTCGTCGGTCTCTTCCTCGCGAGCCTGGTCGAACTCGGCGGCGGCATCGCTGGTGGTGAGACGTCGGCCACCGCCCGCCTCGATCAGCCGGCGGCCGGGACGCTTGCCCCCACCGGCTTCGACGACCCGCTTGCCTCCGCCCGCCTCGATGAGCCGGCGGCCGCCGGCCTCTCCGGCGGCGGCCTCGGCACGGGACTTCACCGAGCGACGGCGCTCGGACGGCCCGCCGGCGGCGAGCCGGGCCTCGGCGGCGATCTTCTCACGGCTGTCGACGGTCGACCTGAGCACGTCGCCCTTGTAGACCCACACCTGGACCCCGATGGCGCCCACCGTCGTGGTGGCGGTCGCCCGGCCGAAGTCGATGTCGGCGCGCAGCGTGTGCAGCGGCACCCGACCCTCGAGATACCACTCACGGCGGCCCATGTCGGCGCCGCCGAGCCGGCCCGACGCCTGGACCCGCACACCCTCGGCGCCGGCCTTGAGGGCGGTGGCGACGGCACGCTTCATCGCCCGGCGGAAGGCGACCCTGCCCTCGAGCTGGTCGGCGACACTCCGGGCGAGCAGGGTGGCGTCCATCTCGGCGTTCTGGACCTCGATGACGTTGAACTTGACCTGCCGTCCGGTGAGCTTCTCCAGCCCGGTGCGGAGCCGCTCCGCCTCGGACCCGCCGCGGCCGATCACCACACCGGGACGTGCGGTGTGCACGTCGACCTGCACCTTGGCGTTGCCGATGCGCTCGATGTCGATGCGGGCCAGGGCGCCACGCTTCAGCTCACGCCGCAGGTACGTGCGGATCTGATGGTCCTGGTTGACGTTGGCGGCGTAGTCCTTGTCGGAATACCACCGCGACTTCCAATCGGTGACGATCCCCAGCCGGAGGCCGTAGGGATGGATCTTCTGCCCCATGTCAGTCCTCCTCCCGGTCTCCGACGACGATGGTGATGTGGCTGGTGCGCTTGCGGATGCGGTTGGCCCGACCGCGGGCCTTGGGTCGCCACCGCTTCAGGGTGGGCCCCTCGTCGGCGAACGCCTCGGTGACGAACAGCTCCTCGGCGTCCATCGCCAGGTTGTGCTCGGCGTTGGCGACCGCCGAGTCGAGCACCTTCAGCACCGGGTCGGTGGCGCGGCGGTTGGTCAGGGTGAGGACGTCGCGGGCGTCCGCCACGGGCAGCCCGCGCACGAGATCGAGCACCCGCCGCACCTTGTACGGCGACTGCCTGATGTACTTCGCCTGGGCCCGCGCGTTCATCGCCGCCTCGCCGCCTTCTCGCCGGAGTGGCCGCGGAACGTCCGCGTCGGGGCGAACTCGCCGAGCTTGTGGCCGACCATGGACTCGCTGACGTACACCGGGACGTGCTTGCGGCCGTCGTGGACCGCGATGGTGTGGCCCACCATCTCGGGGACGATGGTCGAGCGCCGGCTCCAGGTGCGGATGACCCGCTTCTCACCCTTGTCGTTGGCGGTCTCCACCTTGCGCAGCAGGTGCTCGTCGACGAAGGGGCCCTTCTTGAGGCTTCTCGTCATCGCTTACCTCGCATCATCGGTCACCTACGGCCCTTCTTCGCCCGGCGACGGACGATGTACTTGTCGCTGGCCTTGTTCTTGCGGCGGGTCCGACCCTCCGGCTTCCCCCACGGGCTCACCGGGTGACGGCCGCCCGAGCTGCGTCCCTCACCGCCACCGAGCGGGTGGTCGACCGGGTTCATGGCGACCCCGCGGCTCTGCGGGCGCTTGCCCTTCCAGCGGCCCCGCCCCGCCTTGCCGACCTTGATCAGCTCCGACTCGGTGTTGCCGACCTGCCCGACGGTGGCCCGGCAGCCGAGCTCGACCTGCCGCATCTCGCCCGAAGGGAGGCGGAGCAGGGCGACGTTGCCCTCCTTCGACATCAGCTGGATGGCGGTGCCGGCGGCGCGGCCCATCTTGGCGCCGCCCCCGGGCCGCAGCTCCACGTTGTGGACCACGGTGCCGGTGGGGATGTTGCGCAGCGGCAGGGCGTTGCCGGGCCGGATCTCGGCGCCCGATCCCGACTCGAGCATGTCGCCCACCTTCACCCCGAGCGGGGCGATGATGTAGCGCTTCTCCCCGTCGAGTAGTGGAGCAGGGCGATGAGGGCGTTCCGGTTGGGGTCGTACTCGATGGTGGCCACCTTGGCGGGCACGCCGTCCTTGTTGCGCCGGAAGTCGACGATCCGGTACCGCTTCTTGTGACCACCGCCACGGTGGCGGGAGGTGATACGCCCGTGGGTGTTGCGACCGGACGACCGCTTCTGCTTGTCGAGCAGCGACTTCTCCGGCTGGTCGGTGGTCACCGCGGCGAAGTCGGACACGGTCTGGAACCGGCGACCCGGCGAGGTGGGCTTGAGCTTTCTCACGGCCATGGCGTCACACCTCGAAGATGTCGATGGACTCGCCGGCGGCGAGCTTGACCAGGGCGCGCTTGCTGTCCGAGCGGGTACCGACCTTGAAGCCGGTGCGCTTGCGCTTGCCCTTGCGGTTGATGGTGTTGACCGCAAGCACCTTCACCCCGAAGATCTGCTCAATCGCCTGGCGGATCTCGGTCTTGTTGGTGCGGCGGTCGACCTCGAACGTGTAGGTGTTGACCGACTCGATGAGGTCGTACGACTTCTCCGAGACCACCGGCTGCAGGATGATGTCGCGCGGGTTCTTCATGCCTCGTCACCACCGGTCGTGTCTCCCTCGGCACGGTCGGCTCGGCCGGAGCGGACCGCCTCGGCGTGGGCCTCGGTGCCCCGCGGGGCCGACTGGCCGAGCGCCAGCGTCCCCTGGCTCATCACCACCGTGTCGGCCCACAGGACGTCGTAGGTGTTGGCCTGGCCCAGATTGGAGGCGATGACGGTGGCCAGGTTCCGGAACGACTTGATCGCCACCTTCTCGTGGTCCTCGGCGATCAGCAGCACCTTGCCCTCGACCCCCATGGCTTCGAGCAGGGCGACGGCGTTCTTGGTGCGGGGCTTCTCCCAGACGTCGAAGGTCTCCACCACCTTGATGTTACCGGTGGCGGCGCGGGTCGACAGGGCGCTGCGGAGGGCGAGTCGCCGCATCTTCTTCGGGGTCCGCTGGGAGTAGTCGCGGGGCTTGGGCCCGTGGGCGATGCCGCCGCCGATCCACTGCGGGGAGCGGATCGAACCGTGGCGGGCCCGGCCGAGGCCCTTCTGGCGCCACGGCTTCTTGCCCCCGCCGCGCACTTCGCCCCTCGTCTTGGTCGAGTGGGTCCCGGCGCGGGCGGCGGCGAGCTGGGCGGTCACCACCTGGTGCATCACCGACACGTTCGGCTCGATGCCGAAGATCTCCGCGCGACAGCTCGACCTCACCCTGGCGTTCGCCTCCGGCGGTCCACAGCTCTGCGGTGAGCTTGCGGGGCAGGCGCTCAGGCATGGGCCTTCACCGCCTCGCGGATCACCAGGACGGCGCCCTTGGGCCCGGGCACGGCGCCCCTGACCATGAGGAGGTCGCGCTCGGCGTCCACCTGGACGACCTCGAGGTTCAGCACCGTGGTGGTGTCGTTGCCCATGCGGCCGGGGAGGCGCTTCCCTTTGAACACCCTGGCGGGGGTGGCGCAGGCGCCCAGCGAGCCGGGTGCCCGATGCACCCGGTGGGCGCCATGGGAGGCGCCCTGGCCCTGGAAGTTGTGCCGCTTCATCACACCGGCGAAGCCCTTGCCCTTGGAGATCCCGGTGACATCGGCCTTCATGCCGGGGGCGAACAGGTCGGCGACCCCGATGCGCTGGCCGATCTTGAACTCGGACACGTCGTCCACCCGCACCTCGACCAGGTGCTTGGTGGGGGTGACGTTGGCCCTGGCGAAGTGGCCGGCCTGGGGGCGGTTGACCTGCTTGGCCTTCATCTCCTTGAAGGCGACCTGGATGGCCGAGTAGCCGTCGCGGGCCTCGGTCTTGATCTGGGCGACGTGGACCGGGCCCGCCTTGATGACCGTGACCGGGACCACCCGCGACTGGTCGTCGAACACCTGGGTCATGCCCAACTTCTCGCCGACGATCGCCTTCATGTCTTGATCTCGACTTCCACCCCGGCGGGCAGGTCGAGGCGCATCAGGGCGTCGACCGTCTTCGGGGTCGGGTCGATGATGTCGATGAGCCGCTTGTGGATCCGCATCTCGAAGTGCTCGCGGCTGGTCTTGTCGATGTGGGGGCCGCGGATGACCGTGTAACGGTGGATGCGGGTCGGCAAGGGGACCGGGCCGCGGATCCTCGCCTGGGTGCGGACCACGGTCTCGGCGATCTTGCGCGCCGACTCGTCGACCACCGAATGGTCGTACGCCTTGAGGCGGATTCGGATCCGGGGCTCGTTGGCCACAGGCGGGTTCCTGTCTCTCTGGACCCGTCGTGGTACTTCGCCGTGCAGCGCCAGCGGGCGTCCCGGGCGGGACGGCGGCTGACCACCGGGCGAGCGGTACCGCGTGGGGTACATCACGGGTTTGGTCGGGGCCGAACGGAACGAACCGGGCGGCCGAATGGACGTTTGCGGTGAGGACCGCGCGCAAGCCGGGGGGCCTGCGGCCGCACCGAGTGTAGCGGGGGACCGTTTCACACGGCAAACTCGCGTGATTCCCGTCGGCCGGGCCCCTCCTCGTCTGCCGATCTGGCCTTCGGGCCGTGCCGCAGCCACTCCCCCCGGAGGGGGAGGAGGAAAGTCTCTATTCGCCGCGGGACTTGGCGACGATCTCCTCGGCGGTGCTGGTGGGCACCTCCTGGTAGGAGTGGAACTGCATGGTGTAGGTGGCCCGACCCTGGGTGCGTGACCGGACGTCGGTGGCGTAGCCGAACATCTCGGCCAGCGGGGTGAGCGCCTTCACCACGCGACTGTTCCCCCGGCTGTCCATGGACTCGATCTTCCCCCGTCGGGACGACAGGTCACCGATCACGTCGCCCATGTAGTCCTCGGGGGTCACCACCTCGACCTCCATGATCGGCTCGAGCAGCTTCACGCCGGCCGCCTTGGCGGCGGCCTGGAGGGCCATGGAGCCGGCGATGCGGAACGCCATCTCGTTGGAGTCGACGCTGTGCGACGACCCGTCGACCAGCGTCGCCCGCAGGTCGACCAGCGGGTAACCGGCCAGCACCCCGCCGTCGAGGGCGTCCCGCATGCCCTTCTCCACTGCCGGGATGAACTCGCGGGGGACGTTGCCCCCCTTGACCGAGTCGACGAAGGTGAACCCCGAGCCGGCCTCGGTCGGCTCGAGGTCGACCACCACGTGGGCGAACATGCCCGATCCGCCCGTCTGGCGCTTGAGCCTGCCCTCGATCTTGCGGACGTGCCGCTTCACCGTCTCCCGGTAGGCCACCTGGGGGCGCCCGACGTTGGCGTCGACCTTGAACTCGCGCAGCAGCCGGTCGACGATGATCTCGAGGTGGAGCTCCCCCATCCCCTCGATGATCGTCTGCCCGGTCTCCTCGTCCGAGTGGACGCGGAAGGTCGGGTCCTCCTCGGACAGCCGTGACAGCGCCTCACCCAGCTTGTCCTGGTCGGTCTTGGTCTTCGGCTCGATGGCGACGGCGATCACCGGGTCGGGGAAGCTCATCGACTCGAGCTGGATCGGCTGGTCGGAGGCGGCGAGCGTGTCGCCGGTCTTGGTGTTCTTCAAGCCGACGGCGGCGACGATGTCGCCGGTCATCACCTCGTCGATGTCCTCCTGGGTGGAGGCGTGCATCCGGAGCAGCCGGCCGAAGCGCTCCTTCTTGCCGGTGGTGGTGTTGACCACGGCGTCGCCCTTGGACGCCTTGCCCGAGTACACCCGGAAGTAGGTGAGCTTGCCGACGTAGGGGTCGCTCATGATCTTGAACGCCAGGGCGCTGAACGGCTCGTCGTCGGACGGCGCTCGCTCCTCGAGCTGGGTCTCGGCCCCCGGCCGGAACCCCTGCACCGCCGGCAGGTCGGCGGGGCTGGGGAGGTAGTGGACGATGCCGTCGAGCAGCGGCTGGACGCCCTTGTTCTTGAATGCCGATCCGCACAGCACCGGGACGAAGTCGCGGTTGATGGTGCCCTTGCGGATGACGCGGCGGATCTCGTCGGGCTCGAGGTCACCCCCCTCGAGGTACTTCTCCAGAAGCTCCTCGTCCTCGGAGGCGACCACGTCGAGCATCTTGTGGTGCCACTCGTCGGCGATGCCCTGGAAGTCGGCGGGGATGTCGACGACCTCGCGCTGCTTGCCATCCTCGTCGTGCCAGATGATCGCCTTCATGTCGACCACGTCGATCATCCCGTTGAAGTTCGACTCGGCGCCCATCGGCACGTGCAGCGCCACCGGATTGCCTCCGAGCCGCTCGACGATCGAGTCGATGGAGCGGAAGAAGTCGGCGCCGATCCGATCCATCTTGTTGATGAAGACGATGCGGGGCACCCCGTACTTGTCGGCCTGGCGCCAGACCGTCTCCGACTGCGGCTCGACACCGGAGACGGCGTCGAACACCGCCACCGCTCCGTCGAGGACCCGCAGCGACCGTTCCACCTCGACGGTGAAGTCGACGTGGCCGGGGGTGTCGATGATGTTGATGGTGTGGTCGAGCCAGCGGGTGGTGGTCGCCGCCGAGGTGATGGTGATCCCCCGCTCCTGCTCCTGCTCCATCCAGTCCATCACGGCCGCGCCCTCGTGGACCTCGCCCATCTTGTAGGTGCGCCCGGTGTAGTAGAGGATCCGCTCGGTGGTGGTGGTCTTGCCCGCGTCGATGTGGGCCATGATCCCGATGTTGCGGATCGTGTCGAGCTTGATGCTTCGTGCCATGGGTGCCGTTACCAGCGGTAGTGGGCGAAGGCCTTGTTGGACTCGGCCATCTTGTGGATGTCCTCGCGGCGCTTGACGGCGGAGCCGGTGCGGTTGGCGGCGTCGAGGATCTCGTTGGCGAGGCGCTCGGCCATGGTGGGCTCGCGGCGCTTACGGGCGAACTCCGACCAGCCAGCGAACGGCGAGGGTCTGGGCGCGGCGGGGGCGCACCTCGACCGGGACCTGGTAGGAGGAGCCACCGACCCGTCGAGAGCGCACCTCGAGCTGGGGGCGGATGTTGTCGATCGCCTTCTTCAGGGTTGCCAGCGGGTCGCCGCCGGTGCGGTTGTCGACGATCTCGAGGGCGCCGTACACGATGCGACGCGAGGCGCCCTTCTTGCCGCGCCACAGGACCTTGTTGATCACCTGGGTGACCAGGACGCTGCGGTAGACGGGATCCGGTTCGAGTTTCCTGACTTCTGCGGGTGCTCTGCGCATTTCTCCGGGGCTCTCTTCCTCAGGCCTTCTTGGCGCCGTAGCGGGAGCGCGACTGCTTGCGCTGGTCGACGCCGGCGGCGTCGAGGGCGCCTCTGATGACCTTGTACCGGACGCCCGGCAGGTCCCTCACCCGGCCCCCGCGGACGAGGACGATCGAGTGCTCCTGGAGGTTGTGCCCCTCTCCCGGGATGTAGGCGGTCACCTCGATCTGCGAGCTGAGCCGCACCCTGGCGACCTTCCGCAGCGCCGAGTTCGGCTTCTTCGGGGTGATGGTGTAGACGCGGGTGCACACCCCGCGCCGCTGCGGCGACCCGGCCAGGGCCAGGGTCTTGGTCTTCTTGCGCTTGGGGCTCCGGCCCTTGCGGACCAGCTGCTCAACGGTGGGCACGCATCTTCCTCGCTTCGCCTGATTTCGTGATCTGGGGTTCGTGACTACGGTGCGCCCACCCGCCGTGTCACCGGCGAGCGGGAGTTCCCGGCCAGGGTCCGGTCCGGTCCGGACGTGACGAAGACCGGCGGCCGATGGTCCCGATGCCCTCGAAGGGGCACGCCGGGCGTGGCGGTCGCCGATCCCTGGTGGGCTCGCTCCGCTCACAACAGCGCCGAGGCGCCTCCGGGTAAGCGGGTACCCGATCGGGATGATCTGCGCCGCAGTATACCGTGCTTTCTTGCCCGGGCCGAGTCGGCCCTCCTCCGCAGGTGGGGCCCCAACCCCACCGTGGCCGTTGCTTCTTGCCCGGGCCGAGTCGGCCCTCCTCCGCAGGTGGGGCCCCAACCCCACCGCGTGGGATAGTAGATCCTGCCCGTCCGGTTGGGCACTTCTAACATGCCGGCTGTTATGAGTGCCATGCCGGGGAGGAACCCGTACCGGCCGGGGGTCGGGCTGGCGCCGGTCTACCTGGCCGGGCGGAGCGGCGAGCTGCGCCGGTTCCGGTCGATGCTGCGCGCGGCGCCCGAGATCCCGGTCAACGTGCGGGTCACCGGGTTGCGCGGGGTGGGCAAGACGGTGCTCCTCGGCGAATACGAGATGGTCGCCGCCGAGGAGGGCTGGGTCACCGAGATGCTCGAGCTGGAGCACCGCCACGACTCGACCACCGAGGTCGTCGCGGCGGTGGCCGGCCTGTGCGAGCGGCTGCGACGGCGACAGTCGCGGACGGTTCGGATCCGACGCAAGGTGGGCAAGGCGGTCGAGCAGGTGTCGAAGCTCGAGATCGGGTTCGACGACGTGCGGCTCTCGTTCGACCCCACTGCCGACGACCAGGACATCGAGCTCGCCGAGCTCATCTACGCCACGGTCTCTGCGGCCGTCGGCCACGGCCGGCACGGGGTGATCCTCATGTTCGACGAGGCCCAGGTGCTGGAGAACCCGGCCTCGCTGTCGGTCCTGGTGGCGGCGGTATCGGCGCTGCAACGCAACGCGGTGCCGGTCGGCTTGGTGCTGTGCGGCCTCCCCAGCCTGGCCGCCCGCCTCCTCCGGGCCCGCACGTACACCGAGCGGATGTTCCGCGGCGAGAACGTCGGGTCGCTCGACCTCGACGCAGCCCGCCAGGCGTTGATCCGCCCGCTGGACGGAACCGGGGTCACCATCGCCGACGACCTGGTCGACGCCGTGATCGGGCGGATCGGTGGCTACCCGTACTTCGTCCAGCTGTGGGGCGCCGAGCTGTGGGACGCCGCCGACCAGGCAGACGTCCAGCACCTCTCGCTCGACCTGCTCACGGTGGTCGAGCCGGACATCACCCGCCGGCTCGACACCGACTTCTACGAGCCCCGGGTCAGGTTGCTCACTCCGGCCGAGCAGGACGTGCTCATCGTCACCGGCTCGTGCTCCTACCCACCGATCATCGTGTCCGAGGTCATCGCCGCCAGCCCCAAGACGACCGGCAACATCAACGTCCTGATGGGCCGCATCGCCGCCGCCGGCGTCATGTACCGGTTGCGCCGCGGTGAATACGAGTACACCGCCCCCGGTTTCCACGAGTTCCTGAAGAGGCGGGGCCGCTGACCCGGACCTCAGGCGAGCGGCCCGCTGAAGGGGCCGGGCGGGACCCCGAACGCCGTCCGGTAGCCGGCGACCGCTGCCGCCAGGTCGCCGTCCCAGAACGGGTAGCCGATCTCGGGCCGGTCGGGAGGGTCGTCGAGCAACTGCTCGGCGATCGCCAACCACGTAGCGGCATGGCCGCCGAACCGGGCGGCGAGGGAGACGAGGTCGTCGTGGTACTGCACCGCCAGCCGCACCGCGATCGAGGTCGGGCATGGTCGACGCCCCGCCGGAGTGGATCTTCCGGCTGAGGACCCGGTACTCGGCATCCTCCACGCCGAGGAAGGTGTACACCGCCTTCAGGAGCTTTCGGGGATGGAACGACAGGTCCTCGAGGTACCCGAGGAACACCTGCTCTGCCGGGAACACCGACAGCCAGCGGTCGAGGTTGGCGGCATACGCCGTGTGGGCGGCGACCCGCGGCTGTTCCAGCGCCCCGAGGTACCACTGGTCGCTCACCTCGGCCTCCCCGACCCGGCCGGTCATGTGCACCGCCGACCAGGCGCGCTCGATCGGGTTGCGGAGCATGTAGATGATCCGCAGGTCGGGGTTCAGCTCGTGGACCCGGGCGATCCGGCGCCTGCCGAGCAGCGCGTAGTCGGGCGTGAACTCGCCGGAGACGTGGCCCGGACCGGGCTCGAACAGCGACCGGTACCAGCCGTCGTCGGGTTGCGACACGAAGTACCGGGCGCACCAGACGAGGTCGGTCGAAGCCGGGTCCCGAGCGTGCTTGCGGAGCTGGCGCTGCACCTGGCGTCGCCAGCGCACCGCCCAGACCTCGTCGGAATGGACCGCCTCCTCGATCGACCTGGGCCGGTCCAGCTTCTCGTCGAAGTAGTGCAGCTCCTTCTCGGGAGGCATCCAGACGAGCGGGTGGTGCGAGAAGTTCTCGTGGAGCCCGGTGGTGCCCGCCTTCTGGGCGCCGATGCCGAGGAACTGGGGACCATCGCTCTCCGGCACGGACGGGCTATCTCCTGGCTCGACGGGGCGGGGCATCGTACCCGGCCGGCCCACTCCGGGGGCCGGGAGTGGGACCCCTCAGATCGGGAACGGCGGCGGCGGTTCCGGGCCGTCCCCACCTTCCACGCGGGCGGCTGGCGGGGATGTCGCCGGGAGACGGCGGAGCGGCCGCTCCGTCGACGGGGGTCGTCCCGCCCGGCGGTGTCGCCGGTCGGGGATGGGAACGCTCGGCGGGCTCGGAGCGGAGCCCGGTCAGCGTGATGAGCACGATGAACACGGCGCCGAACGTCGACCCCATCCGCCACAGCACGAAGGCGGCGGCGGCGCCGGCGATCGCCGAGATCACCTTGGCCACGGCGAACGCCCGCTTCGGGATGACGATCTCGAGGAAGCTGGTGAGGATCGCCCCGCCGTCGAGCGGCCGGATCGGGATCCAGTTGAGGAGGCCCCAGCCAAGGCTCGCCCAGATGAAGCTGTTCACGGCGAACCCGGACGTCATCGACACGATCGAACGTCCCTGCGTTCCGCAACAGCCAGCACCGCCCCACCGAGGACGATGCCGATCGCCGACCCGGCGGCGGAGATGACCAGCCGCCGATGCGGCGAGAGCGACTTCTCGGCGGAGAAGGTGGTCACGCCGCCCAGGGCGAACAGGGTGATGGACACCGGCTCGGCGCCGAAGCGGCGGGCGGTGAAGGCGTGGCCGGCCTCGTGGAGCAGCACGGCGAGGAAGGCGACCGCCACCCACAACGCCATGTCGACGGGCCGGTTGGACGGTGAGACGATGGCGATGATCAGGAAGGACAGGTGGACGCCGACGGGGACCCCCGCCAGGCTGAACCTCAGCACCACCGCAGGGTAGCGGCGAGCCTTCGGGAACCATCCTCGGCGTCGCCTGCTCAGGTGCCTGCCTGCGAAGGCCCTTGGGGGTACGCTTGGCCGATGGCGCCGTTGATTCGACATGCCGACACCTCGGACGCCGCTCGCCTCGGTGAGGTTCACGTCGCCGCCTGGCAGTGGGCCTACCGCGGGCTGATGCCCGACGAGGTGCTCGACAGCCTCCGACCCGAAGCCAGGGCGAGGGCGTGGGAGCAGATGCTTGGCGAGCGACGACGGCGCCTTCCAGGCCTGGGTGGCCGAGGTCGACGGCGAGGTCATCGGGTTCGCCTCGTCGGGCGCCCCGCTGGACGACGACCTCCCCGAGGGCAGCGTCGAGCTGATGGCGATCTACCTGCTGGAGCCGTACCTGCACACCGGGATCGGGTCCCAGCTGATCGAGGCTGCGGAGTCGGCCTGGGTCGACCAGGGCTCGCAGCTCGGCATGCTCTGGGTGCTCGAGGACAACACCGGGACGATCGAGTTCTACGAACGCCACGGCTGGCACCACGACGGCGGCCGCCGCGACCACCAGGTCGCCGCCGGCGTCAGCGTGCCCACCCTGCGGTACATCAAGCGACTGGCCCCGGTGGTCCCCCTCGCCAACGAGCAGCTGCAGCAAGGCGTGGTGGGCGAGCACCGCTAGCCGTGATGAGGAGCGTTGCCGCGGTCCCCCTCCCCGGTCGTGCTGCTCGCCTGACGGCGCCTCCCTCCCCCGAAGGGGGAGGGGGACCACTCATTCTTCGTCGGTTTCGCCGCCGGTGCCGAGGCTGGCCAGCCACTCGGCCGGATTCGCCGGCATCGACTCCTCGGTGCTCTCCCGGACTTCGTCGCCGAAGAGCCCGAGCGCCGAGACGGCAACGGCGTCCGGTAGTGAAGGCTGGATCGTCTGATAGCTCTGGCTGCCGGTCCCGGCCGGGATCAGCTTGCCGATGATCACGTTCTCCTTGAGACCCCGCATGAAGTCGGACTTGGACTGCAGCGACGCCTCGGTGAGAACCCGGGTGGTCTCCTGGAAGGACGCCGCCGACAGCCACGAGTCCGTGGCCAGCGAGGCCTTGGTGATGCCCATCAGCTCCGGGCGGCCCTCGGCCGGGGTCTTGCCGTCGGCGACCAGCTCCCGGTTGACCTCGCGGAACTCCTGGGCATCGACCAGCTCGGCGGGCAGGAACGGCCCGTCACCCGAGTTCGACCACCCGAACCTTGCGCAGCATCTGGCGGACGATCAGCTCGATGTGCTTGTCGTGGATGTCCACCCCCTGCGAGCGGTACACCTCCTGCACCTGGTCGACCAGGTAGCGCTGGCACGCTCGGACGCCCTGGATCTCCAAGACCTCCTTGGGGTCCATGGGGCCCTCGGTGAGCTGGGTGCCCGGCTCGATGACCTGACCGTCGTGGACCCGGAGCCGGGCCCGGCGCGGCAGGCGCGTACTCGACGCGTCTGGTCCTTGTCGGTGAGCACTACCCGCCGCCCGTCCTCGTCGTCGACGACCGACACCATGCCGGCGGCCTCGGCGATGATCGCCTTGCCCTTGGGGGTCCGGGCCTCGAACAGCTCGACCACCCGGGGCAGCCCATGGGTGATGTCCTCGCCGGCGACGCCGCCGGTGTGGAAGGTGCGCATGGTGAGCTGGGTGCCCGGCTCGCCGATCGACTGGGCGGCCATGATGCCGACCGCCTCGCCGGCTTCCACGATGCGCCCGGTCGCCAGGCTCAGCCCGTACGAGGCGATGCTGATCCCGTGCCGCGACGTGTCGGTGAGCGGCGACCGCACCTTGACCTCGACGATCTCGGCGTTGTCGACGACCGCCTGCATCGCCTCCTTGTCGATCAGCACGCCGGCACGCAGCTTGCGCCCCGTCGCCGTCTCGACCGTGACCCGGTTGACCTTGATGTCCTCGGCCAGCACCCGCCCGAAGATCCGGTTGCGCAGGTTGCGCAGCGGCCGGCCGGCGGCGTCGCGCACCGTGAGCGGCAGATCCGGGGTCGGCCGACTCCTCCTCGTGGATGATGATCTCCTGGGCGACGTCGACCAGTCGCCGGGTGAGGTACCCGGAGTCGGCGGTGCGCAGCGCGGTGTCGGCCAGGCCCTTGCGGGCTCCGTGGGTCGAGATGAAGTACTCGAGCACGCTGAGGCCCTCGCGGAAGTTGGCCTTGATCGGCTGCGGGATGATGTCGCCACGGGGGTTGGCCACCAGGCCACGCATCCCGGCGATCTGCCTGAGCTGCTGCACGTTCCCGCGGGCGCCGGATCGGACCATCATGTCCATCGGGTTGAAGCGCTCCGCCTCGAGGGTCGCCTGCATGGCGTCCTTCACCGCCTCGGTGGCCTCGGTCCAGATCTCGATCAGCTGCTGGCGGCGCTCGTCGTCGGTGATGATCCCCTTGAGGTACTGGGTCTCGACCTTGGCGGCCTGACCCTCGAAGTCGGCGATGATCCGCTCCTTCTCGGGCGGGGTCTTCACGTCCTCGAGGCCGATGGTGAGACCGGCCTTGGTGGCGAAGTGGAACCCGAGCTGCTTGATGGCGTCGAGGGTGCGGGCCACGTCCGGCTTGTCGTAGCGGTCGATGAGCTCCTCGATCAGCATCCCGACGTCCGACTTGAAGACGGCGGCGTTGATGTACGGGAAGCTGTCGGGGAAGGCGCCGCTGAGCAGGGCCCGACCCAGCGTGGTGTCGCTCAGCTTCGAGCCGTCGACCGGCTCGTCGGTGATCAGCCGCCCCAGGGTCGCCTTGAGGGCGGCGTGCATCTCCGGGTCCCCGGCAAGGACACCCACCCGCAGCCTGATGGGGGCGTGCAGCGAGAGGTCACCGGTGTCGTACGCCATCTGCGCCTCGTCGACATTGGCGAAGGCGCGACCGGCCCCGCGGGCGTCCTCGACGATCTCCGACAGGTAGTAGGTCCCGATCACCATGTCCTGGGACGGGGTGACGATGGGACGGCCCGACGCCGGGGACAGCACGTTGTTCGAGGACAGCATCAGGATGCGGGCCTCGGCCTGCGCCTCGGCCGACAGCGGCAGGTGCACCGCCATCTGGTCGCCGTCGAAGTCGGCGTTGAACGCCTCGCAGACCAACGGGTGGATCTGGATCGCCTTGCCCTCGACCAGCACCGGCTCGAACGCCTGGATGCCGAGGCGGTGCAGGGTGGGGGCCCGGTTCAGGAACACCGGGTGCTCCTGGATGACATCGGAGAGGACGTCCCACACCTGGGGACGGCGTCGCTCGACCATCCGCTTCGCCGCCTTGATGTTCTGGGCGTGCTCCCGGTCGACGAGCCGCTTCATCACGAACGGCTTGAACAGCTCGAGCGCCATGATCTTGGGCAGCCCGCACTGGTGCAGCTCGAGCTGGGGACCGACCACGATGACCGAGCGGCCCGAGTAGTCGACCCGCTTGCCCAGCAGGTTCTGGCGGAACCGGCCCTGCTTGCCCTTGAGCATGTCGGACAGCGACTTGAGCGGGCGGCTCCCCGGGCCGGTAACGGCGCGGCCACGCCGCCCGTTGTCGAACAGGGCGTCGACCGCTTCCTGCAGCATCCGCTTCTCGTTGTTCACGATGATCTCGGGGGCGCCGAGGTCGAGGAGCCGCTTCAGCCGGTTGTTGCGGTTGATGACCCGCCGGTACAGGTCGTTGAGGTCCGAGGTGGCGAAGCGCCCGCCGTCGAGCTGCACCATCGGCCGGAGGTCCGGCGGGATCACCGGTACCGCCTCGAGGATCATGTCCTTGGGGTCGTTCTTGCCGTCGGAGAACGGCGTGACCACCTTGAGGCGCTTCATGGCCCGCTGGCGCCGCTGCTGCGACTTGGCGTCCACGTCCTCCTTGAGCGAGACGATCTCGGCGTCGAGGTCGAGGCCGACGATGAGGTCCTTGACCGCCTCGGCTCCCATGCCCCCCTCGTAGTAGTCGCCGTAGCGGTCGACGATCTCACGCCACAGCTGCTCGGACTCGATGAGCTGCTTGGGCTTCATCGAGCGGAAGGTGTCGAACGCCTCCTGGAGCAGCTCACGCTCGACGTTGGCCCGCTCCTCGCGGTCCTTGATCTCGCGCTCCACCTCACGGCGGCGGGCGGTGACCTCCTGGGGCTTGGCCCCGGCCTCCTCCATCTGCTCCAGCTCGCCCTCGAGCCGCTCGAGACGGCCGGCGCGCCACTCCTCGAACTCGTCGGTGATCAGCTCGAGCTCGCGCCTGGTGGCCTCCTCCAGCTCGGGGATGTCGCCGTGGCGCTTGTCCTCGTCGACCCCGGTGATGAGGTAGGCGGCGAAGTAGATGACCTTCTCCAGGTCCTTCGGCGACATGTCGAGCAGGTAGCCGAGCCGGCTGGGGACGCCCTTGAAGAACCAGATGTGGGTCACCGGTGCGGCCAGCTCGATGTGGCCCATCCGCTCCCGCCGCACCTTCGCCCGGGTGACCTCGACCCCGCAGCGCTCGCACACGATGCCCTTGAAGCGCACCCGCTTGTACTTGCCGCAGTAGCACTCCCAGTCCCGCGTGGGACCGAAGATGCGCTCGTCGAAGAGGCCGTCCTTCTCCGGCTTCAGCGTGCGGTAGTTGATCGTCTCCGGCTTCTTGACCTCGCCGAACGACCACGACCTGATCTGGTCGGCGCTGGCGAGTCCGATCTTCAGTTCATCGAAGAGCTGCGGCACGTGTGCTCACTCCCAACTGGGCAATCCCAACAATTCGCGTTCTCCGGCAATCTTCCTTGGCCGTTCTCCGGCCGTGCTTTCCCTGGCCACTGTTCCAACCGTTCCGTATTCCCACCGTCACACCGGCATCTCGGCCCGCTCCGGCCGTGAGATGTCGATCCCCAGCGAGACCGCGGTGCGGTACACGTCGTCCTCGAGGTCCTTGAGCTCGACTTCCTCACCGGCCGAGAGCATCTCGACGTTGAGGCACAGGCTCTGCATCTCCTTGATGAGCACCTTGAAGGACTCGGGGATGCCCGGCTCGGGGATGTTCTCGCCCTTGACGATCGCCTCGTAGACCTTCACCCGGCCCCTGACGTCGTCGGACTTGATGGTGAGCAGCTCCTGGAGGGCGTAGGCGGCGCCGTACGCCTCGAGGGCCCACACCTCCATCTCCCCGAATCTCTGCCCGCCGAACTGGGCCTTCCCGCCGAGCGGCTGCTGGGTGATCATCGAGTACGGGCCGGTCGACCGGGCGTGGATCTTCTCGTCGACCAGGTGGACCAGCTTGAGCATGTAGATGTACCCGACGGTGATCGGCGAGTCGAACCGCTCGCCGGTGCGCCCGTTGTACAGGATGGCCTTGCCGGTGTCGTCGACCAGCTTGTCGCCGTCGCGGTTGGGCTTGGCGACCTCGAGCAGCTTGAGGATCTCGGTCTCGCGGGCGCCGTCGAACACCGGGGTGGCCACGGTCTGCCACGGGTCGGCGCCGCCGGATGCCGGGCTGGGCAGGTCGCCGAACGACTCCCACCCCTGGGCGGCGGCCCACCCGAGGTGGGTCTCGAGGATCTGGCCGAGGTTCATCCGGGAAGGGACCCCCAGCGGCGACAGGATGATGTCGACCGGGGTGCCGTCCTCGAGGAACGGCATGTCCTCCTCGGGGAGGATCTTGGCGATGACGCCCTTGTTGCCGTGGCGGCCCGCCAGCTTGTCCCCCTCGGAGATCTTGCGGGCGGTGGCCACGTAGACCCGGACCAGCTCGTTCATGCCCGGGGGCAGCTCGATGCCGTCCTCGCGCCGGAACTCCTTGACGGCGATCGCCTTGCCCGCCTCGCCGTGGGGCACCTTGAGCGAGACGTCGCGCACCTCGCGCGCCTTCTCGCCGAAGATGGCTCGCAGCAGCCGCTCCTCGGGCGTCAGCTCGGTCTCGCCCTTGGGGGTCACCTTGCCGACGAGGTAGTCGCCGGCGCTCACCTCGGCACCGATGCGGATGATGCCGCGGTCGTCGAGGTCGCGCAGCACCTCCTCGGCGACGTTGGGGATGTCGCGGGTGATCTCCTCGGCCCCGAGGCGGGTGTCACGGGCCTCGATCTCGTGCTCCTCGATGTGGATCGAGGTCAGCAGGTCCTCCTTGACCGCCCGCTCCGACAGGATGATGGCGTCCTGGAAGTTGTGCCCCTCCCAGGGCATGAAGGCGACGAGGAGGTTGCGGCCCAGGGCGAGCTCTCCGTTGTCGGTCGAGGGCCCGTCCGCCATCACGTCGCCCTTCTTCACCTTGTCGCCCTCGGCCACCAGCGGCTTCTGGTTGATGCAGGTTCCCTGGTTGGAGCGCTCGAACTTGCGCAGGGCCAGCGTGTGGCTCCGGTTGTCGGTGGCCTTGACCACGATGTGGTCGGCGGTGACCTCGGTCACCTGGCCGTCGACCGGGGAGAGGATGACCTCACCGGAGTCCTGGGCGGCGCGGGCTTCGACGCCGGTGCCGACGAGCGGGGCGTCGGCACGCAGCAGCGGGACCGCCTGGCGCTGCATGTTCGATCCCATCAGCGCCCGGTTGGCGTCGTCGTGCTCGAGGAACGGGATGAGCGAGGTCGACACCGAGACGACCTGCTTCGGCGACACGTCCATGTAGTCGACGTCCGTGGGTGGCACGGTGTCGACGTCGCCGCCGGTCTTGCGCACCAGCACCCGCTCGTTGCGGAAGGAGCCGTCGGCGAGCAGCGGGGCGTTGGCCTGGGCGATGACGTGGCCCTCCTCCTCGGAGGCGGTGAGGTACTCGACGTCGTTGGTCACCTTCCCGTTGCGCACCCTGCGGTACGGCGTGGCGATGAACCCGTACTGGTTGACCTGGGCGTAGCTGGCCAGCGAGCCGATGAGGCCGATGTTGGGGCCCTCGGGGGTCTCGATCGGGCACATCCGCCCGTAGTGCGACGGGTGGACGTCGCGCACCTCGAACCCGGCCCGCTCCCGCGACAGCCCGCCCGGCCCCAGCGCCGAGAGGCGACGGCGGTGGGTGAGGCTGGCCAGCGGGTTGGGCTGGTCCATGAACTGGCTGAGCTGGCTGGTCCCGAAGAACTCCTTGATCGACGCCACCACCGGCCGGATGTTGATCAGGCTCTGTGGGGTGATCGCCTCGGGGTCCTGGGTGGTCATGCGCTCGCGGACCACCCGCTCGAGGCGGCTCAAGCCGACCCGGATCTGGTTCTGGATGAGCTCGCCGACGGTGCGGACCCGCCGGTTGGCGAAGTTGTCGATGTCGTCCTCGCGGTAGTCCGGCTCGCCCTGGTGCAGGGCGATGAGGTAGCCGATCGTGTCGAGCACGTCGTTGGGTCGGGCCGGGTCGGTGTTGAGCAGCCCGTGCCGGTCGGCGCGGTAGTCGTCGAGCGGCAGCGGTTCCCGGCCCATCTTCTGGTCGAGCTTGTAGCGGCCGACCTGGGTGAGGTCGTAGCGCTTCGAGTTGAAGAACAGCGTCTGGATGAGGCTGCGGGCGGAATCGACCGTGGTCAGCTCGCCCGGGCGCAGCTTGCGGTAGAGGTCGAGCAGTGCCTCGTCCTTGGTCGAGGTCGGGTCCTTCTCGAGCGTGGCCTCGATCAGCGGCGACCCGTCGAAGAGGGCGAGGATGTCCTCGTCGGTCTCGGCGAGCCCCAGGGCGCGGAGGAAGGTGGTGACGTACTGGCGGCGCTTGCGGTCGACCCGCACGCCCACCGTGTCCTTCTTGTCGATGTCGAACTCGAGCCAGGCGCCGCGGCCCGGAATGACCTTGGCGGCGAACAGGTCCTTGTCGGAGGTCTTGTCGACGGTCCGGTCGAAGTACACCCCGGGAGAGCGAACCAGCTGGCTCACCACCACCCGCTCGGTGCCGTTGATGATGAAGGTGCCGTTCGGGGTCATCATCGGGAAGTCGCCGAGGAATACCCGCTGCTCCTTGATCTCCCCGGTCTCCTTGTTGATGAACCGAGCGGTCACGAAGAGTGGCTGGCAGTAGTTCTCGTCCTGCTCCTTGGCCTCCTCGATCGTCCGGACCGGCGCCTCGAAACGGTGCTCGACGAACTCGAGCGCCAAGTTCCCGGTGAAGTCCTCGATCGGTGACACCTCGGCGAAGATCTGCTTCAGCCCCTTCTCCAGGAACCAGGAGAACGAGTCGTGCTGCACGGACAGCAACCCGGGCAGGGGCTGCACCTCGGGGATCTTGGCGAACGAGAGACGAGGGTTACGCGCACGGTCAGCCAAGAGAGGGTTCCTCCTGTGGGCGAGGGGCGGGGGCCGGGTGGATGGTGTCGAGCGGGGGGCGGAACGGAAGGGACGGGCAGGTGGGGCGGGTCAGCGTGAACGCGTCCGGACGAACGAAAGGCCAGGATAGCACGTGACTATCCCAGCTCCGGCGGGCGGGAGTCGCAAAGAAGCGTTCAACTGGCGGACGTACCGTAACCGCGAAGTCCGTCGACTGTCAAGGGTCTCCATGTCTACGCGCCAGCACTTTCCCCTCCCCTCTCGAGGGGAGGGGTGGCTGCGACACCGGCCGAAGGCCAGCAGGGCAGACGGGGAGGGACCGTTCGACACGAGTCCCGCACCCGGTCCGCCCTGCTGGCTTCGGCCGGTTCGCGGCCGCCCCTCCCCACGCGATGGCGTGGTCAGCCCGTCGAGTGCCGGCGTTACTTGAGTTCCACGGTGGCGCCGGCTGCCTCGAGGGCGGCCTTGGCCTTCTCGGCGGTCTCCTTGTCGACGCCCTCGAGCACCGGGTTGGGAGCGCCGTCGACCAGGTCCTTGGCGTCCTTCAACCCGAGGCTGGTCAGCCCGCGGACCTCTTTGATCACCTGGATCTTCTGGTCGCCGACCCCGGCCAGGATGACGTCGAACTCGTCCTTCTCCTCTTCGACGGCGGCGGCCGCCTCGCCTCCGCCGGCTGCCGGGGCGGCGACGGCGACGGGAGCGGCGGCGGTGACGTCGAAGTGCTCCTCGAACGCCTTCACGAACTCGGACAGCTCCAGCACGGTCATGCTGTCGAAGATGCTCAACAGGTCGTCGGTCGTCGGGGTGGTGGCCATCAGTTCTCCTCCTCGGCCTCGGCGGCCTTCTCGTCCTTGGTCTCTACTTCTCCGTTGCCGGGTTCCCCGGCCTCGATCGGTCTCGGTGACCGCATCGGTCTCGGCGGGGGCATCGGGTCGGTGGCTTCATCGTCGGTCTCGGTGACCTCGGCGGTCGCGGCCTCATCGACCGGCTCGGCGGTCACGTCCGCATCGGCGACCGCGTCGGTCTCGGCGGCCTCATCGACCGGCTCGGCGACCGCATCGGTCTCGGCAGCTTCATCCGGGCTCGGCAGCCGCTTCGGGCTCGGCGGCTGCGTCAACCGGCTCGGCGGGAACGTCCGCCTCGGCAGCCGCATCGGTCTCGGCGGCTGCGTCAACTGCCTCGGCGGGTACGTCCGCATCGGTCTCGGCGACCGCGTCGACCGGCTCCGCTTCACCCTCGGCCGTGTCGTCGCCCGACGGTCGGCGGGCGGCTCCGGGGACGGCTCGGCGGCGGGTGCGGGCTCCTCCGCGGCCTTCCTCTCCAGCAGGGCCTGGAGCACGGTCGCCGCCCCGCGGGGCAGCGCGGCGAGGAGCCCGGCCATGGCGGCGGTCGGCGCCTTGAACAGGCCGGCCAGCTTGGACAGCAGCACGTCGCGGGGCTCGATGTCGGCGAGCTGGCGGATCCGCTCGGGGGTCAGCAGCGTGGTGCCGAGCAGCCCACCCTTGATGGTGAACACGTCGTTGGCGGCGGCGAAGTCCTTGAGCACCTTGGCGGCGGCGACCGCATCGCCGTCGGCGAAGGTCAGCCCCGTCGGGCCCACCAGCATCGCGTCCAGCTCGGCGAGATCGAGCTCGTCGGCGGCCCGCCTCGCCAGGGTCATCTTGACGACCTGGAACTCGGCATCCTGTGCCTTGAGGCTGCGGCGCAGCGCCTGCTGAGCCTTCACCGACAGCCCGGCGTACTCGGCGAGGAACACCGCCTGGGCTCCGGCGAGCCGGTCCTTGATCTCACTGACCGCCGCAACCTTGTCTGGTCTCGGCATGTCACGTCCTTCTCTCGGGTCGCTGATTCACGGTCGGCACGCCCCCGACCGTCGACCTGCGCCGGCAAGTGAAAGCTCCCGGGCGAGGGACCGCACGGGAGCCGGTGGTCGACCACCTTCGTCGTTGACGAGGGCGGTCGTTGGCAACCTGCGCCGGCGTCGCCTCGGCGACTTCACGCCCTCGCGGGCACCTGCGGTCTCGGGTCGGATGGGTTGTGCGCCCAGGAGGGTAGCCCTGTTTCGCCGAACGGAGGCCAAAACGCGAGTGAGCCCCCCGGAGGGGGCTCAGCTCGAGGTACGGGGATCGGCGCCCGGGAGGGCGTCGTTCTTGGTGATTCGGGCAGACGGCGGGCCAGGAAGCCATCCACTCGCTCCACCAATGGCGACCAGGGTAGGGGCTGGTCATCGATGCCACCGGTGGTTGGAAGGACAGCCCTCTCGACGGTGGTGGATCGTCAAGACCGGTCGCTCGATCCCCGTGATCTGTCAACCCCCGTAGTGTAGCCGGAGCCACCCGGCGCCGGTCAAGCGCGTTTTTCGTACATTCGACTCACGTCGACCGTCGGGCCGGCGCACGCCGACACGGGCTCAGCGCAACGCGCGGACCAGGTCGTCGAGCTGCGACGGGTCGATGCGAACCCCGGGGCCCATGGTCGAGGAAACCGCCACCCGGCGGATGAACCGGCCCTTGGCCGAGGCGGGCCGGCTGCGGACGAGCTCCTCGGCGACGGCAGCCAGGTTCTCGGTGAGCTGGGGCACCTCGAAGGTGACCCGGCCGATCGGGACATGGACGTTGCCGTACCGGTCGTTCCGGTATTCCACCCGGCCGGCCTTGAACTCGGAGACGGCGGTGCCGATGTCGGCCGTCACCGTGCCCGACTTGGGGTTGGGCATCAGGCCGCGGGGACCGAGGATGGGCCCGAGCTTGCCGACGTGGGGCATCATCGACGGGGTGGCCACGAGCCATGTCGAAGTCGAGGGCGCGACCGGCGCCGAGCTCCTCGGCCAGCTCCTTCCCACCGACGAGGTCGGCCCCGGCCGCCTCGGCAGCCTTGGCGTCGTCGCCGTCGGCGAAGGCGATGATGCGAACCGTCTTCCCGGTGCCGTGGGGCAGCGACACCGTCCCACGCACCAGCTGGTCCGCCTTGCGGGCGTCGATCCCGAGCTGGAAGACGGCGTCGACTCCCTCGACGAACTTGGCATGGGCCAGCGCCTTGACCAGCTCGAGGGCGTCGCCGGGCGCGTGCAGCGTCAGCTTGTCGTAGCGGCGGGCCACTTCGGCCTGCGCCTTGGTGAGTCGTGCCATTGCTTCTCCTTGGTGGTCCGGACGGGGCCGGCGGCCCCTCCCACGGTGACGCCCGTTGGTGTCGGGCGCGGTGCGCTGTCAACCGGTCGGCAGCGGTCAGCGGTCGACCGTGATCCCCATCGAGCGGGCGGTGCCCTCGACCACCTTCATCGCCCCGTCGATGTCGTTGGCGTTGAGGTCGGGCATCTTGGTCTCGGCGATCTGACGCACCTGCGCCCGGGTCACCGAGCCGACCTTCTCCTTGTGCGGCTCGGCCGAGCCCTTCTCCACGCGTGCCGCCTGGCGGAGCATCACGGCCGCCGGCGGGGTCTTGGTGACGAAGGTGAAGCTGCGGTCCTCGTAGATCGAGATCTCCACCGGGACGATCGTTCCCGTCTGGCTCGACGTGGCGTCGTTGTACGCCTTGACGAACTCCATGATGTTGACCCCGTGCTGGCCGAGCGCCGGCCCCACCGGCGGCGCGGGGCTCGCCTGCCCGGCGGGGATCTGCAGCTTGAGCACGGTCACCAGCCGCTTGCGGCCCATGCGATGTCTCCTAGAACTTGAGGATCTGGTCGAAGTTGAGCTCGACCGGGGTCTCCCGGCCGAAGATGTCGACGAGCACGGTCACCTTGGACTGGTCGACGTTGATGTCCTCGATGACGCCGTTGAAGTCGGCGAAGGGGCCCTCGACCACGCGCACCGTCTCCCCGACCTCCCAGGCCGGCTTGAAGCGTGGCTCCTTCTTCTCCTCCTCGTCCTTGCGCACGCCGAGGATCCGCTCGACCTCCCGACGGCTCAACGGGGTCGGCTTGGAGCCCGACCCGACGAAGCCGGTGACGCCCGGCGTGTTCCGCACGGCGTACCAGGTGTCGTCGTCCATGAACAGCCGCACCAGGATGTACCCGGGGAACTTCTTGCGCAGGACGTTGACCTTCTTGCCGCCCTTGAACTCGACGACCTCCTCGAGCGGGATGACGACATCGAAGACCTTGTCCTCGAGGTGCATCGACTTCACCCGGGTGCTGAGGTTTGCCTTGACCTTGTTCTCGTAGCCCGAGTACGAATGGACGACGTACCACGACCCGGGGAGGTCGTACGGGCTGGCCGGGGTCAGGTCGGCCGTGGCGGCCTCACCGTCGGTGAGGTCGCCGTCGCCGTCGATGGCGCCGTCTCCCTCGACCGGGGCTGCGACGGGGCCGGCGGCGGCCGTGTCGCCGGGGGCGGCGACGGTATCGCCGGGGGCGGCGCGCCGCGACGGTGGCTGTCTCGTCGGAGGCGTCGTCGAGATCGACGTCGGGCACGTCGTCGTGGATGGTGGACGTGGTGTCGTTGGTGGTCATGGCTCAGTCGACGCGGAGCAGGGCGAGCACGGCCGTCTTGAAGAGGAAGTCCAGGCCGAAGGCGTAGGCGCCGACGACGGCGGTGACCACCAACACCACCACGGTGTACGTGATCGTCTGGGACCGGGTCGGCCAGGCGACGCGCTTGAGCTCCTGGCGTACCTCGCGCAGGTACTGCCGGAAGCCGGTCCGCTCCTTCGCCTTGGGCTTCTTGCCCTCGGCGCGGCGTTTGCGGGCGAGCTCCTCGTCCTTCTCGAGCATGCGACGCTGCTCTCGGTTGGCCACGAACGATCCTCCTCGGGCCTCGGCGCCACCGCCTCGGCTGTCATGCTGTCTGGGCTGTCTGCCTTGCTGCGCTCTCGGGGGTGCCCTCGCAGGGCTGCGCACGCAGGGGTGGCGGGACTCGAACCCACAACCTCCGGTTTTGGAGACCGGCGCTCTGCCAATTAGAGCTACACCCCTCCGGAGCCTGAGCTCGGACGCCGGAGTATATGGGCCGGTCCCCGACAGTGTAAACCAGCCGGCCAGGCTCCCGGCCGAGGTCCACGGGCATTGCCGGCGCTCCCGGGACCACCCGATAGCATCCTCGCCATGGACCCGCCTCGAAGATCATCGCCCTGGCGGGTGACCGGTTGAGCGACTTCGTGACCGCCGGCGGGTGGCGGGTCGACCCGGCGGCCCTGGAGTGGACCGCAAGCCGCCCGGGCGGGCCTGGCGGCCAGCATGCCAACACCAGTGACACCGCGGTGACGGTCACCCTCGACATCGCCGCCGCCGGGCTCCCCGTCCCGGTGCGAGATCGGGTCGTCTCGGTGCTCGGGGAGAGGGTGTCCGCCCGGTCCGCCGATACCCGCTCGCAGTGGCGGAACCGGCAGCTCGCCTGGCAGCGGCTGTCGGCGCGCATCGACGCCGCCGCCACCACGCCACGCACCCGGCTCCCGACCACGCCCACCCGGGCATCGCGGGAACGGCGCCTCGACCGCAAGCGCCGGCGCAGCGAAGTGAAGCGGGCCCGCCAACGTGGATGGGACGACGATGGGTGAACGCGCCGGCCGTGCTCAGGCGGGGCCGCGCCCGGTCAGGGCGGCGAGCTCGGCGGCCGCTCGGTGGCGGCGGCGGTCGTAACGCGACCGTTTGAGCCTCGGCAACGGGGACGAGACGGGCAACGTGGCCATGATCTTGGCGGACAGGCGTTGGGCAGCCATGGGACCTCCTTGCGGAACGGGATCCGCCGGAAGCCCGTCTGATACGAGGAATGTCGGCGCCGCCGCCGGTATCAGACGGCCGTCGCGGAGCGGGCGATCGCCGTCCCCGTCACCAGGTCGGTGCCGTCCCGCTGCAACGCCAGGGCGATCGTGGTCAGGTCGTCGCTGACCGGGCCGACGTCGCACACCACCCTGGCCTCCTCGGCCGGGGCCAGCGAGGCCCGAAAGCGCAGCCGGAGGTCGGCGAGCGGGTCGGTACGGAAGCGACCCTCGGTGGCGGACGCCGCCTGTGCCAGCCATGCCGCCATGAGAAGGCCGTGCACGACGATGCCATCCAGCCCGGCCGCCCGAGCGGAGTCGTGGTCGAAGTGGATCGGGTTGAAGTCGCCCGAGGCGGCGGCGTAGCGGACCAGGTCGAGCCGGCTGGCCCCTCTGAAGGCGGCAAAGCCGCCGTCACCGGGCACCGATCCGGAGGTCACCTCGGGCTCGCCACGGTCGGGACCCGGCTCCCCCGCCGGTTCGGCCCCCATCAGGAACGTCGACGACGAGGAGACCAGTGGCTCGCCCTCCGACGTCATCTCGACGTCGAGCTCCACGAAGCTGAGCGGACCGCGACTGCGCACCTTGGACACCGTGCCCTCGACCACGACGGGGAGCTCGACGGCGAGGGTGTGGTGCCAGGTGAATCGCTGGTCGGTGTGCACCAGCACCCGAGTGCTCTCCCCCACGTCGGCGTCGCCGATCAGCAGCGGCGCCACGGTGAACAACAGGGCGGCGGCGTAGCCGGGCGGTGCCGCAGCCCGCCACCGCTCGGGATCGTCGCCGGTTGCCGCCACGAAATCGGCGACCCGGTCAGCGGTTATCCGGGCGTTCACCGGCCCGTAGGTTCTCCCCTGAAGCGCCTCCAGCGACATGAAACAGAGGCTACGCCGTCAGGCGGAGACTCGGCGATGGGGGCTGGGGGTCCCCCATCGCACCGCGATGAGCCGTCAGGCGAAGAGCCATGAAAACAGAGGCTACGCCGTCAGGCGGAGACCCCCATCGCACCCCGATGAGCCGTCAGGCGAAGAGCCATGAAAACAGAGGCTACGCCGTCAGGCGGAGACTCGGCGATGGGGGCTGGGGGTCCCCCATCGCACCGCGATGAGCCGTCAGGCGAAGAGCCATGAGCACAGCTACTACGCCGTCAGGCGGAGATCGGCGATGGGGACTGGGGGTCCCCATCGCACCGCGATGAGCCGTCAGGCGAAGAGCCATGACAGAGGGTACCGCCCGCCGTGTCGCCGGAGACTCCCGTCACCTGGAGGCGTCGACCTGCACCGCGGCGTCGGCGTCGTCGGGGCCGAGGAAGCGGGCCAGCGACATCCCCTCGGCCTCCAGCTGCCCGAGAAACCTCCCGGCGATCGTGCGGCGCGGGTGCACCACGATCGTCGATCGACCCGGGTGACGGGTGTGCTGCCACCAGCCGCCGACCATCCCGTCGACCAGCACCATGCCGTAGTGCGGTCCCGGCGCCGCCGGCAGGGCGAGGTCGAGCCCGGCCGGGAGGAACCGGCTCCGGTCGGCGTACGCAAGGAAGAGGTTGTCGTAGTCGTACAGCAGCCGAACCGGTGCTTCGACTTCCGGACCGGGGCGGGGGGCGTCGGGTAGGTCGACCAGCTCCCTCCCCTGTTCGTCCTCGAAGGTGACCAGCCGGGGTCGGAGCATGCCGACCACCGCCTTGAGGCGGGTGAGCCCTGACCACGCCTGGGCATCCATCACCGACGCCGGCCCGAAGGCGGCCAGGTAGCGGAGGACGAGCGTCTCGGCACCGTCGCCCGGAGACAGCGGCCGCGGGTCCCAGCCAGCTCTCGGCCGAGGTGTGGCGGGCGAGCCCACTCTGCCGCCACAGTCCCCGGGGGGGCACCTGCACCAGGGCATGGCGGGCCCGCACCGCCATCGCCAGGGCGAGGCGATCCCTACCGGGCCACAGGAGCTGCAGCCGCCGGCCGAGCTCGTCGAAGGTGAGCGGCGCCTCGTCGACCATCCGCCGGCCGGCGGCGGCCACCCGGTCGACATCGATCCCGGCTAGCTGCCTGCCGAAGCTCCCCTGCAGCATCCGATCGTGCACCACCTGCACTTGCGGCCGGAAAGCGAGGGCATCGTCGGCGGTCAGGAGGTGGATGGTCCCCCGCATCACCGAAAGGCGGACGACCCGGCGGGCCTCCAGATGCGTCGACAGGACCACCGGGTCGAAGCCGGCCAATCTGCCCCACATCCCGGTGTACCAGGTGGAGGTGGTCTGCGCCTGCAACCCGGCGAGGTGGCGGACGGCCTCGCGGGGATCCATCGTCGACCGCTCCAGCAGCAATTGGCGGGCAAGCGTGGCGCGATCGAGGGCGCGTCGGGTCAGGACCGGGGGCACGGTACCGGCCCGCCCCGATCAGGCGGAGCGGGTCACGCCGGCTCGGGCCGGCCGACGACGTGGGTCACGGGCAGCTCGTGGCGCTTGCGGAGCCGATCGGGCAGGCCCTTCTTCAGCCAGCGGGACGATCCCTCGGGCAGAGTGGACACGACGATCTCGTCGACCTCGACACCGTCGTGGCGCAGGGCGAGCACGGCGTCGTCGACGGCGAGCGAGGGGTTCGGGTCGCCCACCTCGCCGGTGACCGTGGCCCCTTCGGCGGCGAAAGCGGTCAACGCACGATCGAGCTGGCGCTCGGCTATGGCGTGGCCGCTTCCCTCGGTCCAGGTGAGGTGCTCGCGGGGAGGGGTCGCGGGAACGACGAGATGGAAGCGAGCGGGCCCGCCCCCCATCGCCTCGCGGACGTGACCCAGCAGCTCATCGCTGGCGAGGGTCTGGTTGGCGACCACCAGGTAGGTGCGCATGGCGATCCTCCTCGGCAGGGCTCCCCCTCCCCTGCATTATGTCCGCGGTCGCCGCCTGCGCAACCCATGACGGCGACGCCTGCGTCCACGCCGTGCGAAAGGCGCGCTCAGCGCCAATCCACGGAGCGGAGCTCCACCGGGGCCTTGATGCCCTTCAGCTCGAAGGGCCGCCCATCCGAGACCGGGTAGGCGATGCCGTCGAGGATGTCGACGGTGTCCGCCGAGACGAGGATCTCCTCGGCACCTGCAGCAGCGGCGATGCGCGCGGCGACGTGGACCCCTTGGCCGCGGAAGTCCCCGCCCTCCACCGTGGCCTCGGCCGAGTGCACCCCGATGCGGACCGATGGGGAGAACCCGTGCTCGCGCCGGTGATCCACCAGCTGTCTCTGGATGGCCACCGCCGCCTCCAGGGCATCGGCAGGGCGGTCGAAGGCGACGAAGAAGCCGTCCCCGGTGTGGCTCACCTCGACGCCGCCGTGCCTGGCGAACAGCGCACGCAGCTCACGGTCGTGCCAGGCGAGCAGCGCCTCCCAGCGTTCGTCACCGATGAGCGCCACCAGGTCGGTGGACGTGACGATGTCGGTGAACATGAAGGTCCTGGTGACCCGCTCCCGGTCCCCATCCGGCCGCCCGGTGGTGCGCAGGAGCTCGTCGACGGCACGGAGGTCGGGAACCGCCCCCAACCGATCGAACGTCGGTGCGGGCAGCGCCGAGGTCGATCCGAGCCAGGTCGTCGTCCCCGGTGAGGAGATGGGCACGCCCCAGGGCGACCCGGGACCGCGCCGTCTCGTAGGGGAAGCCGAGATCGCGCCACAGGCGCGACGGCCCTCTCGAGGTCGCCACGTGCCGCCGGTCCGTCGCCGCGGTGGAGCGCGACCTCACCGCGCGCCTGCAACGTCTCGGCGGCGAAGGCGGGCTGGTCGAAGTCGGCGGCGATCGTCTCCAGCTCGGCAATGGCGGCCAAGGCCGAGTCGAGGTCGTCGACCGCCAGCGAGACCTCGACCTGAGCGGGCAGGAGGCGGGCCCGGGCGAGCCGGTCGACCTGCTCGTCGCCGGCGCCGGCCAGGCTCCTGGCCAGACCACGGGCCGCCTCCTCCTTCTGCCCCCTGGCGAGCATGAGCAATGCCATCCCGGGCTGAGACTCGGAGCCGACCTCGTAGGCCTGGCGGAACGCGTCCTCGGCTCCGGCCAGGTCGCCCATGCGAAGCCTGATCTCGCCGACCTCGTCGTAGGCCAGCCCGACGGCATCGAGGATGCGGAACCTCCTCAGGTCGTCACAGGCGTTGCGGGCGTCCGCCTCGGCCTCGGACCACTCACCCTTCAGTCGCTTCAGCTCGGCGCGATGGATCCGGCACACACCCGGATACCCCCGCACCGAGTGATCGCTCATGAATCGCTCCGCCTCGTCGGTCCACTCGGCCGCTCGTCCGAAGTCGGCGAGGTTGCGGCAGGTGCCGATCGTTATGCAGTAGACGTCGCTGACCGACCTCAGGTTGGCGGAACCGGACAGAGCGGTGGCGGCCGCTTCGTCGATCGTCGCCAGAGCCCTCCCGCCAGCGCCCGGCGGAGACCAGGGCGTGGCCCTTGATCGCCAGTGCCCTGCGCCTCGGAGTCGACGTGGTTGGTCCGGCGCGCCAGCTGCACCACCTCGTCCGCCTTCTCGATCCCCAGCTCGAGCTGGCGGTGGGCGAAGCACTGCCTCGGCCACCTCGAGCACGGCCAGAGCGGCATGGGCGCCGGTCTCGGGCACTCCCTCGAGGAGGCGGGCGGCCTTCGCCTTCCACCCCGACGCCACCGAGAAGGCGAGGCGCCGCACCGCCAGGTAGGCGAGGGTGGTGGCGACCTCGGCCGCTTCGACGACGAGGTGGGCGTCGAGGTAGCCGGCGTACGCCCGTTCCAAGGCGTCGACCGATTCCTCGGGCTGACCCGCCCACCAGGCGGCGTCCGCCAGGATCTCGAGATCGGCAGGCGCCAGCGGCTCTTCCCGATCGAGCGCGGTGAAGGTGTCCAGCGCCTCTTCCCATCGACGCCGCTGCGCCGCCTGCCGACCCGATTCGAGCGAGAGGACCACGTCCTGACCGATCAGATAGAAGATGACAAATCTACCGACAGGAGTTGGGTGACGCGTCGGGCCCGCCGGCTGACAGCCGGCGGGCCCGGGTCTCTCGGTGAGGGGTGATCAGCGCTGCCGGGCGGCGTTGGCGACGATGGCGTCGCGCACGAACTGCGCCAGCCCAGGGGCCATGTCCTCGTAGGTCTTGGTGAAGCGGGGGTCGGCCAGGTACATCTCGCCGAGGTTGGCGTGCATCTCCGGCGGGCACGGGTAGAAGCGGCGATCGATCTGGAGCCGAGCGGCTTCGGCGATGTCGACGGCGGCCTCGCTGGTCGGGTCGACACCCGATCGCAGGGCCTCGACCCAGCGACGGCCGATCTCCTCGCTCTCCGCCTTGATCTCCAGCCAGTCCTCCTTGGTGTACCGGGCGGTTCGCCTGGCGCTCTCCTGGTAGGCGTCGGTCTCACCCCAACGCCGTTCAGCCTCCTCCTCGTGCTCCGAGGGATCGAAGTCGCCGAAGACCTCGAACATCTCTTCCTTGGTCAAGTTCATCCCGGTCTCCTCTGCTCGTATCGCTTTCTCCACCGCGTCGATCACTCGTTCCAGACGACGCTTCTGGCCGATCAGCTGACGCAGCTGACCGTGCAGCACCGCGGCGCGGTCCAGCCCCGAGGCGCTCATCACCGCCCGGATCCCGTCGAGCGGCAGGTCGAGCTCGCGGTACACGAGGATCTCGTGGAGCCGCTCCAAGATCGTCCTCGCCGTACACCCGGTACCCGCTCGTGGTCCGGCCGGTGGGGCGCAGCAGCCCGATGTCGTCGTAGTGGTGCAGGGTGCGCACCGTGACTCCGGCGAGCCGGGCGACCTCCCCGACGGTGTAGCCGTCGATCGTCTTCATGGCCCCACCGTAAACCATCACGTTACGTGAGGGTCAAGCAGCAGTGTCTTCTGGCTCCGGGCCGGCCTACGGTGGCTCGAGTCTACAGTGTCAGGCGGCCGAAGGCAGGTCGGCCCTGCCTCCGCAGCAGTGGGGCCCCTGACCCGGCATGGCGAGCCGTCAGCCGTTCGCACAAGTAGCGTCGCTGAACGAGCAGCCCGAAAGCGAGGGGCCGCCCCGCAGGGGCGGCTTCCCCCGACGAATTCACCGCCGACCCGATCCGCTCAGCGGGTCTCGCGATGCGAGGTGTGGGTCCGGCACCAACGGCAGTACTTCTTCAGCTCCAGACGCTCGCGGGTGTTCGCCTTGCTCTTCGTCGTCACGTAGTTGCGGCGTTTGCACGTCTCGCAGGCGAGCGTGATCGGCGGGCGTTTGTCGCTGGCCATGCGGGGTCCCTCGTCCTGTGCTACTTGTTGATCTTCACCACGCGGCCGGCACCGACGGTGCGGCCACCCTCTCGGATGGCGAACCGGAGGCCCTCGTCCATGGCGATGGGGTTGATCAGCTCGACGTTCATCTCGGTGTTGTCGCCCGGCATCACCATCTCGGTGCCCTCGGGCAGCTTCACCGATCCGGTCACGTCGGTCGTGCGGAAGTAGAACTGCGGGCGGTAACCGTCGAAGAACGGGTTCTGCCGGCCGCCCTCCTCCTTGGTGAGGACATACACCTGGGCCTCGAAGTCGGTGTGCGGGGTGATCGACCCAGGGGCGGCGACCACCTGGCCGCGCTCCACCTCCTCCTTGCCGACGCCACGGAGCAGGAGCCCGACGTTGTCGCCGGCGCGGCCCTCGTCGAGCAGCTTGCGGAACATCTCGACCCCGGTGACCGTGGTCTTCTTGACCGGGCGGATGCCGACGATCTCCACCTCGGTGCCCGTGGTGAGCATGCCCTGCTCGACCCGCCCGGTGACCACGGTGCCGCGCCCGGTGATCGAGAACACGTCCTCGATGGGCATCAGGAACGGCTTGTCGGTCTCCCGCACCGGCTCCTCGATGTAGTCGTCGACGGCGTCCATCAGCTCGATGACCTGGTCGCCGGCGGCCTCGTCGCCGTCGAGTGCCTTGAGCGCCGAGCCACGGACGACCGGTACGTCGTCGCCGGGGAACTCGTACTCGCTGAGCAGGTCGCGTACCTCGAGCTCCACGAGGTCGAGCAGCTCCTCGTCGTCCACCATGTCCACCTTGTTGAGGAACACGACGATCTTGGGCACCCCGACCTGGCGGGCGAGCAGCACGTGCTCCCGGGTCTGCGGCATGGGGCCGTCGGCGGCCGACACGACCAGGATGGCGCCATCCACCTGGGCGGCGCCGGTGATCATGTTCTTGACGTAGTCGGCGTGGCCCGGCATGTCGACGTGGGCGTAGTGGCGGTTCTCGGTCTCGTACTCGACGTGGGCGATGGCGATGGTGATGCCGCGCTCGCGCTCCTCCGGGGCCTTGTCGATCTGGTCGAAGGCGGTGAACTGGGTGGACCCGCCGACCCGCTCCGAGAGCACCTTGGTGATCGCCGCGGTCAGCGTCGTCTTGCCGTGGTCGATGTGACCCATCGTGCCCACGTTGACGTGCGGCTTGGTCCTCTCGAACTTCTCCTTGCCCATGCCTGGTGCTCCTCTTCGCAGCCTCGGCTGCCGTTGGTTTTGCCGTTCTTGTTGCGTGCGTAGCGGCGGGCGGACTTGAACCGCCGACCTCTCGATTATGAGTCGAGCGCTCTTACCGACTGAGCTACGCCGCCGCGTGGCGCTCTGCGCGTCAGCCATCCGCCCGGCGATCGCGGATAGCGGATAGCCGGGAGAGGATAGCAAGGCGACGCCGTCATGAGCCGTCCGGGGCGCCGGATCAGCCGTGGTGGTCGCCTCGAGCCCCCTCCGGGATTTGAACCCGGGACCCCCTCCTTACCATGGAGGTGCTCTGCCACTGAGCTAAGGGGGCGAGCTTCGACGTTGCGGCGCCGAAGGATAGAGCACCTCCATGGCACCATGGCTGTGCCTCCGGCGGCCTCACCCGGCCGCTGCTCTGCCACTGAGCCTAAGGGGGCAGGCTTCGAGGTTTGCGGCCCCGAGGATAGAGCACTTCTATCCTGCGAAGACTCGAGCCGGGATGCCCGAGCGGCCAAAGGGAGCAGACTGTAAATCTGCCGGCATTCGCCTACGGAGGTTCGAATCCTTCTCCGCCGGGCACGCCACCTGCGCAGTCGACTCGAAGGCGTCGACCCGATCGAAGCGAGGTCGAGCCCGAACAGGGTGAGACGCGCCCGGGATCGGCTTCAGCGGATCAGGCCCCCGGACGCCATCTCCTGGAGGCGGGCGATCCGGTCGGCGATCGGGTGGGTGGGTGGCGAACATCCGGGCGACTCCACCGCCACGGTTGCCGCCGAACGACTTCAGCGGGTCGGCGATGAACAGTTGGGACACCGCCGGGTTGACCGGCATCGGCACCTTGCTGGTGCCGGCGTCGAGCTTGGCCAGGGCTCCGGCCAGTACCAGCGGTGCCCCGGTGATCTCGGCGCCGGACCGGTCGGCCTGGTACTCCCTCGATCGGGAGATGCCGAGCTGGATCAGCATCGCCGCCAGCGGGGCGACGATCACCGCCACCAGGCTCAGGATCGCCCCCAACGGGTTGTTGTTCTCGCTACGGCCCGCCCCGCTGAAGAAGGCCATGCGGGTGAGGAACGACAGCGCCGCCCCGATGGTGGCGGCGATGGTGGCGATGAGGATGTCCCGGTTGCGGACATGGGAGAGCTCGTGCGCCAGGACGCCCTCCAGCTCTTCGCGGTTCATCAGCTGGAGGATCCCGGCGGTCACGGCGACGGCGGCGTGCTTCGGGCTGCGACCGGTGGCGAAGGCGTTGGGCTGCGGCTGGTCGATGTAGTACAGGCGGGGCATCGGCATCCCCTCGCGGGTGGCGAGCGACGAGACGATCTGCTCTACCTCGGGCAGCTGGCCCGGTGCGATCGGCTTGGCCCGGGCGGCCGCCAGGGCGATCCGGTCGGAGAAGAAGTACATGGCGAAGTTGAACACGACGGCGAGTAGCAGGAAGGTGAGCGCTCCCTGACTGCCGTTGAGGAGCCAGCCGACGGCGACGAAGAGGCTGCCAAGGAGGCCGAGCAGGGCGGCGGTCTTCAGGTTGTTCGACATGATCGGATCGTACCGGTAGATGTGCGGTACTTCGCCGTCGTTTCGGCCAGGTCGCCGGAGCCGTGGGGCGGTCCCAACCCGACCCGGCTAGGCTCGATGGAGATGGCGAGACACCCGCGAGTCCCGTTGGGTCACTCGTCCGATTGACGGGCGCCAGTGGTCGACGAGACTACGGAGGAAGGGGGATTCCACCGGGTGAGAAGGACTGCCGTCCTGGTTGTCGCGCTGGCGACGATGCTGTCGCCTGGCTTTGCCGCGTCGGCGGCGCCTACGGTCCCGCCCGATTCGCTCGCCGCGATCGCCGGGGCGAAGTCGGCCGCCGTCCACATCGTGCTGCTCGCCGCCCCCCCGGTGGCCTCCGCGGACGGCATCGGCCCTGCCCCCGGCTCCCGCCTCGATGCCTCGGACCCGGCCGCCGTGGCGTATGCCAGGACCCTCCGACGCCGGCAGATGGCGGTCCTCGAGCGGGCGGGGGTCCCCGAGGAGGCCGTCATCCACCAGTACGCCACGGTCCTCAACGGGTTCGCCGCCAGGCTCACGCCGGCCGAGGCTGCGGCGATCAACGCCACCCCGGGAGTGGTCGCCGTCATCCCCGACCAGGTGAGGCGGCCGGTGACCGACTCGACGCCGGGCTATCTCGAGCTCGACAACGCACAGGGGGCATGGGCCACCGGCTACACCGGCGAGGACGTCGTCATCGGCGTGATCGACACCGGGATCTGGCCGGAGCACCCCAGCTTCGACCCGGCGGAATTCCGCGGCCGGCCGGCCGGCTTCACCCCGAGCGGGTGCGAGTTCGGCGCCGGGGACTTCAACCCCGACGATGCCGGTTTCGGCTGCGGCGGCAAGCTGGTGACCGCTCGGGCGTTCGGCGCTGCCCTCCACGGCGGGACCGGCAACGGGTTGGCGGCCGGTGAGTTCCTCTCCGCCCGGGATGCCGACGGCCACGGCACCCACGTGGCCGCGGTCGCCGCCGGCAACGGTGACGTGCGGGCCTCGGTGCTCGGCGCCGAATGGGGCCGGGTATCCGGCATCGCCCCCCGGGCCCGCCTGGCCGTGTACAAGGCGTGCTGGTCGCTGGAGAGCGGGAGTGCCTGCTCCACCGCCGACCTGGTGGCGGCCATCGACCAGGCGGTGGCCGACGGGGTCGATGTCATCAACTACTCCGTTGGGTCCGGGTCTTCGGTCTTCGGCGCCGACGAGCTCGCCTTCCTCCACGCCGCCGCCGCCGGCGTCATGGTGGCCACCGCCGCCGGGAACGGTGGTCCGGAGGCGTCGACGATCGCCTCCCCGGCGACCGCCCCGTGGGTGACCACGGTGGGCGCCGCCACCCACGGCCGGGGCTTCCAGGGACTGGTCACGCTGGGCGACGGCACCGAGTTGAGCGGGGTCAGCATCGCCGGCGGCACCGACCCGGCGCCGCTGGTCTCCGCCGAGGACGCCGGCAACCCGACCTGCGACCCGGCGGTGTCCTTCACGGTCGACGTGTCCGGCGCCGTCGTCGTGTGCACCCGCGGTGGGGGGTTGGCCCGGGTGGACAAGAGCCGGGCCGTCGCCGAGCAGGGCGGCGTCGCCGTCGTCCTGGTCAACGCCGGCGACGACGAGTCGCTCGACCCCGACAACCACTACCTGCCGACGGTCCATCTCCCGGCCGGGGCCGCCGAGGCCATCACCGCCTACCTGAGCGCTGCCGAGGAGGCCGGGGAGACGCCCACCGCCCAGTTGAGCGGTGGCGTGCCCGTGGCCGGCGACGGCGGCGTGCTCGCCGAGTTCTCCGCCAGGGGCCCCAACAGCCTCAGCCCCGACATCGTCAAGCCCGACCTGGTGGCGCCGGGTGTCGACATCCTGGCCGCATCGAGTCCCGACCCGCTGGCGGGGCCGGCAGACCAGCTCTTCCGGGCGGTCAGCGGCACGTCGGCCGCCAGCCCGCACGTTGCCGGGGTGTTCGCCCTGCTCGCCCACGCCCATCCGGACTGGTCCCCGGCGATGGTGAAGTCGGCACTGGTCACCGGGGCGAGACGCGACGTCTACGCCGCCGACGGGAGCACGCCGGCCGAGGCGTTCGAGATGGGCGCCGGCTACCTGTGGCCCGGCCCCCAGGTCTACCAGAGGGGAAGCGCCTTCAACCCGGGCCTGGTGTACGACGCCGGCCCCCTCGACTACATCGCCTTCTCCTGCGGGGCGGGGCTGGGCGGCCTGTGGAAGCCGGGAACCTGCGAGGGGCTCGCCGAGCTGGGCTATCCGGCGGACGCCAGCAACCTCAACCAGCCGGCCATCGCCGTCGCCGACCTGGCCCGCACCGAGACCGTCACCAGGACCGTGACCTCCGTGTCGGACAAGACCCGCGCCTTCACCGCCGAGATCCGCCAGCCGCCGGGGTTCACGGTCGAGGTGTCGCCGCAGACCATCGCCCTCGACCCGGGCGAGTCCGCCTCGTTCACCGTGACCATCACCCGTGACCGCGACGACGTCGGGGTGTGGCGGTACGGCACCCTGACCTGGGGCACGGACGGCTACCAGGTGACGAGCCCGATCGCAGTGCGCGGCGCCGACTTCTCCGCCACCGAGTCGGTCTCCGGTGTCGGGACCTCGGGCAGCGCCACGCTCGGTGTCGGCTTCGGGTACGACGGGACCTACCAAGCCGTGCCCAGCACGCTGGCGGCTCCGGTGACCACCGAGGGATCGGTGACCGACGCCGCCGCCGACGTCAACGCAGCGCTGGCGTCCGGCGACGGGGTGACGCTGCACACCATCGAGGTCACCGACGCCACCGAGCTGGTACGGGTGGCGCTGGGCGGTGGACAGGGCGATCTCGATCTCTATGTGTTCGACCCCGACGGTGCCTTCGTCGCCGGCAGCGGGTCGAGCGGGGCGTCCGAGGCGGTGGAGTTCACGCCATCGATGACCGGCGCCTACACGGTGGCGGTCCACGGCTTCGCCACCGGTGGGGAGACCGTCGAATACGAAGTCACCGCCTGGGTGGTCGACGAGGCCCCGGCCGCCGACGAGGCCGCCACGGAAGCCGCCCGGCTCGGCGTCAGCCGGGCACCCGAGGAGGCATCGGTCGCCGCCCCCGCCGAGGTGGAGGTGTCATGGGTCGACCTCGCCCCGGACACCACCTACCTCGGAGTCGTCACCCACATCGGCCCGGACGGCTTGCTGGGCCGTACCGTGGTCACGGTCGACACCGCAGCGGCCGCATCGGATAGCGGGACCCCGTCGGCGGTTCGCACCGCCGACGACCGCAGCGGCTGACCCGGCTCCCGGGCCACCTCGGGCGGGCAGGGACCGAAGGCGCCGGTTCACGTTCTCCGGTGGGCCACCAAGCACGCGGAAGTCGCCGAGGCCCCTGGGGTGGAGCAGGGTGGCGGCGTCGGTGTGCTCGGACCGGACCTGGAGACGTCGCATCGGGTCGCCGCCGCCCGCCAGTTCCCGCTCCTCGGAAACCAGCCGGTCGATCTCGCCGCCGAGGCCCCAGCGCCCCAGGAACTCGGCCTGGGAGACCAGCTCGACCCGAGCGTGCGCCCGCTCGGCGGCGGCGACCGCGGCGGTGAAGTTCACGTCCATGGTGATGTCGGTGGCGCCGGGCTCGAGCAGCGGGTCGGGGCCGAGGTGGTGGCCCCGATAGGTGCGCACCGTCCCCTCCGCCCGGCGCGGCGCCAGCTCGGCGGCGGTGTCCCCGTAGTCGAAGGCCACCAGGGCGCCGCGGCGGAGGCGGCGTAGCACGCCGGTGACCCAGCGGGACGCCTCCAGCTGCACCTCGACGATCCCGCGTTCGGGGACCGGGCCGGCGAACCGGTCGGCCCAGGTGACGACCTCGGGACGGGGGTGGGCGGCCACCAGGGCGAGCGCCCCGTCGACCAGCCCGACGTGGCGTTCCTCCCAGCCGTCGCCGGAGCGGACCGCCAGCGCCGCCGGCAGGTTGTCGAGCAGCTCGTTGGCGACGACGACCGCGCTCCTCCCACCGGCCATGGGCACCTCGTCCATGTGCTGGTGAACCGTCAACCCCGGGATCGCCCGCAGTGAGTGCCGTGCCGCCGGCGACACCTCGACTGCGTGGGCCTCGACCGGGACCTCCAGGTCCGCCAAGGTGGCCGAGCAGCGGGCGGAGCAGCGAACCGGACCCGGCCCCGGCGTCGACCACGGTGACCGGGCCGGCGCCGGTCACCGGCCACGCCGGCCACGAACCGGGCGACGATCCTCCCGAACCAGGGGCTCACCTCGGGCGAGGTGAGGAAGTCGCCGCCGGCCACCGACCGCAGCGGGCCGGCGGCGAAGTAGCCGTGCTCGACGTCGTACAGGGAGATGCGCATGAACTCGTCGAACGGGATCGGCCCGGTGGCGGCGATGCGGGCGGACAGGGCGGCGACGAGCGGGGCGCTCATCACCGTGTCCCCGGCATCCGCCCGATCAGGGAGCGGCGGCGAGGGTGCTCGCCAGCTCCCCGATGGCGGCGGCCACCGGGGGATAGAACCCGATGAGCACGACGCCCACCGCGGTCAGCGCGAGGGCGAACCGCAGCGGGGGTGCCACCGAGATACCCACCCGGCGGTACTCGCCGGCGGGGATGTGGGTCGGCACCGGGTCGAACCAGGCCGCCTTGATCACCCTGGCGTAGTAGTAGAACGCCACCACCGAGTTGACCGCGGCGATCACCGCCAGCGTCGTCGCCCAGCCGGAGTCGACCCCCATCACCGAGGTGAACATCACCAGCTTGGCGAACCACCCGGCGAGCGGTGGGATCCCGGCCAGCGAGGCGAAGAACAAGGCGAGCAGCGCAGCGAGCCCGGGGGCGTAGGTGCCCAGCCCGGCCCAGTCGGCGATGGCGGTGCTCTTCAACCTGTTGGCGCCGGCGATGACGACGGCGAAGGCCCCGAGGTTCATCACGGCGTAGATCACCAGGTAGGTGACCGTGGCGAAGAAGGCGGTCTGCAGCTGGTCGAGGCTGACGTCGGCGGCGACGGCGGCGCCGAACGGGACCAGGATGAACCCGCCTTGGGCGATCGACGAGTAGCCGAGCAGACGGACGATGTCGTCCTGGCGCAAGGCGATCAGGTTGCCGGCGGTCATCGACACCGCCGCCAGGATCCACAGCATCGGGCCCCAGATGTCGCGCAGGTGCACGAACGCCAGGTAGCACATCGCCAGGAGGCCGACGAAGCCGGCGGTCTTCGACACCACCGACAGGTAGGCGGTCACCGGGATGGGGGCCCCTTGGTACGTGTCCGGGGTCCAGTAGTGGAACGGCACCGCCGACACCTTGAAGGCGAAGCCGAGCAGGGTGAGGATCACCCCGACGGTGAGCAGCGGGCTGCTGGCGATCCCCTCGGTTGCCTGGCGGATCCCGGCGAAGGTCAGCTGACCGGTGAAGCCGTACACCAGGGTCATGCCGAACAGCATGAGGGCGGCGGACAGCACGCCGATGATGAAGTACTTGAGCGCCGCCTCGTTGGAGCGAGGGTCCCCCTTGCGCCACCCGGCCATGAGGAACGTCGGCCCGGTCACCAGCTCGAGGCCGACGAAGAGGGTCACCAGGTCGCGGCTCGACGCCATCACCACCGCCCCCAGCGCCGAGCACAGCATGAGGAAGTAGAACTCGCCCTGCCAGTAACGCTCCTGCTCCAGGTAGCCGACCGACAGCAGGACGGCGACGAAGGTGGCCGTCAGGAACACCCCCTTGAGGACCAGGGCGAAGGTGTCGACGGCATACGAGTCGCCCAGCATCAGCCGGTCGCCGGTCGAGGTGCAGAAGTCGAGCGACTCGCAGAAGCCGAGGGTGAGCACCGGCACGAAGGCGAGGAACAGGCCGACCAGCGCCACGACCGCGGTCCAGTACTTGGGGAGGGACAGCAGGTCGACCACCAGCACCGCCACCAGGGCGGAGGCGAGGATGATCTCCGGGAGGAGGGCGTGGTAGTCGAGGGCGGGCACGGTCAGCCTCCGAACACCGACTGCACCATGGCGGCCACGGCATCGTTGGTGGCGCCGAACACGACGTTGCGGGAACACCCCGATGGCGATGATGGTGACCACCAGCGGGACCCACGCCGCCATCTCCCAACGGTCCACGTCGTGGAAGTCGTGAGCCTCCCACTCGGCGCCCGGCTCGCCGAAATTGACCTTCTGCAGCATCCACAGGAAGTAGCCGGCGGCGAGCACGGTGCCGATGGCACCGACCACCATCAGGGTGCGGAACAGCGACGTGCTCAACCCTTCCAGCGGGTTGAACGATGCCAGCAGCGACATGAACTCGCCCCAGAACCCGGCGAGCCCGGGCAGGCCGAGCGAGGCCATGCAGGTGAACCCGAGGATGGCCCCCATGATCGGCATCAGCTTCTGGTTGCCGCCGAGGCGGGCCATCTCCCTGGTGTGGTAGCGGTGTGACATCGACCCGGCCAGGAAGAACAGCAACCCGGTGATCACCCCGTGGGCCACCATCCCGATGATGGCGGCGTTGATCCCGATGTCGGTGAGGGTGGCGATCCCCAGCATCACGAACCCCATGTGGCCCACCGACGAGAAGGCGATGAGCCGTTTCATGTCGGTCTGGGCGAGACAGGCGAGTGAGGCGTAGATGATCCCGATCACCGCCAGGATCCCGATCAGCGGCGCCCAGTCCTGCGCCTCACCGGGCAGGATCGGCAGCGAGATGCGCACGAACCCGTAGGTGCCCAGCTTCAGCAGGATGGCCGCCAGCAGCACCGAACCGACGGTGGGGGCGGCGGTGTGGGCGTCGGGGAGCCAGGTGTGCAGCGGGAACATCGGCACCTTCACGGCGAACCCCAGGAAGAGGGCGGCGAACACCCAGAAGGCGAACGTCCCGGTGAAGAGCCCGCTGCGGGCGGTCAGCTCGACGATGTCGAAGGTGCGCTCCTCGCCACCGTCGCCGGAGCGGAAGTACAGCACCAGGAAGCCGAGCAGCATCAACGCCGACCCGAAGAAGGTGAACAGGAAGAACTTGATGGCGGCGTAGAGCCGCATCTCGGTCACCCGCCGGAACACGGGGAGGGTCACCTCGTTGCGGTCACCCCAGATGCCGATCATGAAGTACATGGGCAGCAGGACCACCTCGAAGAACACGAAGAAGAGGATGAGGTCGAGCGCCACGAAGGTGCCTGCCATCCCGGTGGCGAGCACCAGGATCAGGATGAGGAAGGCCTTCGGGTTGTGCGGGGCGGGCCAGTGCTCCCACGAGTAGACGATGGCGAGGACGGTGATGAACGTGGACAGCACGAGTAGCGGCAGGCTGATCCCGTCGACCCCGATGTGGTAGTTGGAGTTGATCACCGCGATCCACTCGAGGTCGGTGCCGAACTGGTACTCGGCGGCGTTGGAGAAGTCGAAGGCGAAGATCAGCGCCACCGAGAGCACGAACGAGGCACCGGCGAAGGCCAGCGCCACCACCTTGTGGAGTTGCTCGTTGGCCCTGGGGATCGCCAGCAGCACCCCGGCCCCCACCATCGGTAGGAAGACCACGGCACTGAGACCCCATCCGTTCTCCAACATGCGTCCCTCCTATAGGAAGATGACGAACCCCGCCACCAGGACAACCGTCCCGGCGACCGCCCCGACGGCGTACTGCTGGACCAACCCGGTCTGGGTCCGCCGCAGCAACCCTCCGCTCGCCCCGGTGACCGCCCCGGCGGCGTTGATCGCCCCGTCGACCCCTTCCTGGTCGAAGGCGTATACGTAACGGCCCGCCCACCGGGCGGCGATGCCGGCACCGTTGATCACGAAGTCGATGACGTGCCCGTTGAACCAGTCAACGGCGGCGGCCACCGGCCCCCTCACGGGACGGATGATGCCGTCCATGTAGAAGTCGTCGATGTAGTACCGGTTCGCCAGCAACGGGTAGAGCACGGGGACGTTGAAACGGTCGCGTTCGAGTTGGGTGTCGCGGTCCGGGTACCAGATCCGGTAGCCGAGGAAGATCCCGGTCAGCCCGGCCGCCGAGCCGAGGATCACCGCCAACCAGTCGAACCCGGTGGCGTGGTGCTCCACCACCGGGTTGAACCTGGCGCCGACCAGGTCGGTGAAGAGCTCGGTGATCCCGGGGATGTTGATCCACCCGGCCACGATCGAGAACCCGGCCAGCGCCGCCAGCGGCAACCACATGATCCGCGGCGACTCGTGGGGATGGGCGTGGCCCCGGTAGGTGCCGAAGAACGTGAGGAACACGGCCCTGGCCATGTAGAGGGCGGTGATGAAGGCGCCGACCACGGCGAGCACGAAGACGACGTTGGCCAGGGCGGCGCCGCCTTGGGCCGCGGTGAGCCCGGACTCTGCCGAACCGGCGTAGCGGAACGACGCCAGGATCTCGTCCTTGGCGAAGAACCCGGCGAGGGGGAAGATCCCGATGAGCGCCAGCGACCCGACGATGAACGTGCGGAACGTCCACGGCATGTCCTTGCGCAGACCGCCCATGTCGGACATGTTGTTGGAGTGGACAGAGTGGATCACCGACCCGGCGCCCAGGAAGAGCAGGGCCTTGAAGAAGGCGTGGGTGAACAGGAGGAACAAGCCCGGCGGTGTAGGCGCCTGCCCCCATCGCCGCCGTCATGTAGCCGAGTTGGGCGAGCGTCGAGTAGGCAAGCACCCGTTTGATGTCGTCCTGGACGAGGGCGATGAGCCCGGTGAGGAACAGGGTGAGCGCCCCGATGGTCAGGATGACCCAGCGCACGTCCTCGGCCATCCCCTCAGTGGCATAGAGGGGGTAGACGCGGCCCACCAGGTAGACCCCGGCGGTGACCATGGTGGCGGCGTGCATCAGGGCCGACACCGGGGTGGGGCCGGCCATGGCGTCGGGCAGCCAGACGTGCAGCGGGAACTGGGCGGACTTCCCCATGGCGCCGATGAAGATCGCCAGCCCCGCCCAGAAGGCGTATCGGGCCAGGGTTGGAGCGCCGTCTTCCACCCCGTGGAGGATGTCGGTGAAGCGGAAGGACCCGACCGACACCGACAGGATGATGGCGCCGATGAACAACCCGACGTCGGCCACCTTGTTGGTGAGGAACGCCTTGATCGCCGCCGACGAGTTCTCGTGCTCCTCCCAGTAGTGGCCGATGAGCAGCCAGGACGAGACCCCGACCAGCTCCCAGCCCACGATGAGCTGGATGAGGTTGGGGGCCGACACCAGGACCAGCATCCCCCCGGCGAACAGCGTGAAGGAGGCGAAGAACCAGGTGAACCGGACGTCCCCCTCCATGTACCCCTTGGCGTAGAGGAACACGAGGAAGCCCACCACCCCGACCAGGAAGTACATCATCGTGGACAGCCCGTCGACCATCCATCCCCACTCGATGGCGAACGACCCGATGCGGGCGATCTCCACCGCTCCCTCGTAGCCGATCGGCTCGACGAACTGGCTGACCAGCAGCGCCGTGCCGTAGAGCGCCTCGAACGCCATCACCACGATGGCGACGTCCCAACCCTTGTAGGGGAGCCGCTTCCCGAAGAGGGCGATGACGAAGGCGGCCACCAACGGGACCAGGGGGATGAGCCAGGCGCCGGCGGCGAGCCACCCTCCGGTGGAGAGCTCCACGGCGTGGGCCTCCTCGGCCGCCAGGACCACCGAGCCGGCCAGGGGGGCGAGCAGCACGATCACAGCTTCAGCAGGTCCAGGTCGTCGACGTTGGCGGTGCGGCGGTTGCGGAAGATCAGCAGGACGATGGCCAGCCCGATGCCGACCTCGGCGGCGCTGACGGCGATGGTGAACAGGGCGAACACCTGGCCGCCGGCGACGACATCACCGAGCTGCCGGTCGAAGGCCACCAGATTGAGGCTGACGGCCGCCAGCATCAGCTCCACCGACAGGAGGACGAGCACGGCGTTGCGACGGGTGAGCACCCCGTAGACGCCGATCGAGAACAGGGCGGCGCCGACCAGCACGAACTGCGTGAGAGTCACAGCCCCGGCTCCCCGCTCGCCGGGTCCTTACGGGCCAGCACGATCCCACCGATGAGGGCGGCGAGTAGCAGCACCGACACCACCTCGAACGGGATGACGAAGCGGGTGAACAACACCTCGCCGAGAGCACCCGTGCGGGTGGCGTCGACCGGCTCGGTCAGGGCCTCGGCGCCGAACGCCTCGATCGTCGCCCCGCCTACCAGGACGAACAGGGCGAAGGACACCAGGGCGGCGCCGATCTTCACGTTGCGCGGGTGGCTCAGGGTCGGCTCGTGGTCCATCGGCGCCCGGGTCACCATGATCCCGAACAGGAACAGGACGACCACGGCGCCGATCGAGATGAGCACCACCGTCCAGGCGACGAACTCGGCGCCGAGCAGCACGAGCATGGCGGCCAAGCCTCCCAGGGTGACCGCCAGGTAGAGGGCGGCATGGACGATGTGGGTGGTGGAGACCAGCTTGAGCGCCGACAGCAGCATCGCCACGGCGATGACCAGGAACACCCAGTTCTCCGGCGTCGACAGCCAATCGGAGAGGCTCATGGTCAGGAGGCCTCCAACGGGGGCGGGGCCGGCACCGTGTCGAGCCACTCGGTGAGCCGCTCCTTGTCGTGGAGCATGTCGGAGATGGAGAACTCGCTGTACTCGTAGTCGGGGCTCCAGAAGAGGGCGTCGAAGGGGCAGACCTCGACGCAGATACCGCAGTACATGCACAGGGCGTAGTCGATGTCGAACCGGTCGAGCTTCGCCCTGGTCCTGACCCGGCCGCCCTCCTTGTCGGGCGGGATCTCCTCCTTGTGGCCCTCGATGTAGATGCACCAGTCGGGGCACTCCCGGGCGCACAGCATGCAGACGGTGCACGCCTCGATATCGAGGGCGATGACCCCGCGCGCCCTCGGCACCGGGACCTCCTTGACCACCGGGTACTGGACGGTGTGCACCCTGGTGACCATCGCCTTGAGCGTCACCTTCATGCCCTTGAGCAGCCCACCCAAGGGGAGCCTGGCCGAGTTGCGTTCCACCTCGGGCATCAGAGCGCCACCTTGAGGATCCCGGTGAGCACGATGTTGACCAGCGCGGCCGGGATCAGCCATTTCCACGCCAGGGTCTGCAGCTGGTCCTCCCGCAGCCGGGGGAAGGTCCACCGGATCCAGATGAAGAGGAAGCAGATCAGGCCCACCTTGGCCAGCAGCACCAGCGGGCCGACGAAGTTGAGCATGTCCTCGGGGACGAAAGGCAGCCAGTACCCGCCGAGGAACAGCGTGGCCACGATCGCAGCCAGCGCCACCATGCCGGCGTACTCGCCGAGGAAGAACATCGTGAAGCGCAGCCCCGAGTACTCGGTGAGGTAGCCCATGGTGAGCTCGGACTCGGCGATGGGCATGTCGAAGGGGATACGGCTCAGCTCGGCCAGGCCGGCGGTGAGGAAGATCAGGAACCCGATGATCTGGCCCTTCAGGACGAAGGGCAGCGAAACGTCGAAGCTGCCGATGGTGAGCACCGGGTCGGCCTGGGCGTCCACGATCCCGTTGAGCGACATCGTGCCCGCCTGGACGGCCACCGCCACCGCCGCCAGCACCAGCGGCAGCTCATAGGCGATGAGCTGGGCGGCGGCGCGCAGCCCCCCGATGAGGGAGTACTTGTTGCCCGACGACCAGCCCGCCATCAGCACGCCGAGGGTGGTGAGCGATGACACCGCCAGCAGGTAGAAGAGCCCGAGGTCGAGGTTCTCGGCGACCAGGTCGGGACCGAAGGGCACGATCACGAAGACCGCCAGGGTCCCCATCAGCACGATGTACGGAGCCAGGCGGAACACCGTCGAGTCGGCGGCAGCGGGGACCAGGTCCTCCTTCTGCATGAACTTGAGCCCGTCGGCCAGCGGCTGCGCCCACCCGTACCGACCGCCGGCGAAGTACGGACCGATGCGGCTCTGCATGTGCGCCGAGATCTTGAGCTCGCCGAAGATCACCACCAGGGCGCCGGGCAGCACTACGGCGAGGATCAGGGCGATCTTGAGCAGCAGCTCGAGCCAGAAGTTCATCGGTCGACGTCCCCCAACACGAAGTCGAGGCTCCCCATGATGGCGACCAGATCAGGGATCAGCGCCCCGGCGAGCACCCATGGGAGCACCGAGAGGTTGGAGAACGACGCCGAGCGGATCTTCACCCGGTAGGGCATGCGGCCGCCCTGGCTGACGATGTAGTAGCCCATCTCCCCCTTGGGGTTCTCGGCGCGGACGTAGGCCTCGCCGGTGGGAACCTTGAGGATGCGGGGCACCTTCGCCTGGAGCGGCCCGGACGGGTATGCCGTCGATCGCCTGCTGGACGATCCGGGCCGCCTGGCGGATCTCCAGCAGCCGCACCACGTACCGGTCGTAGCAGTCGCCGTTGCGCCCCACCGGGATCTCGAAGTCCATGTCGGCGTACGGCAGGACGTCCTCGTGCTTGCGCAGGTCGAACCCGATGCCCGAGGCGCGCAAGTTGCCGCCCGACATGCCGTACCCGAGGGCGACGTCGCCGGGGATGACCCCGACGCCGATGGTCCTCGCCTGGATCAGCTCGTTGCCGGTGACCAGCTCCTCGAGATCGTCGCACACCGCGATCACTTCGTCCATGGCGTCACGGGTGCCCTGGAGGAACCCCTGGGGCAGGTCCTGGGAGACCTTCTTCTGCTCGGAGCCGCCACCCGCCGCCGGCTTGACCCCGCCGACCCGGTTGAAGTTGGGGTGGAAGCGCCCGCCGGTGACGCCTTCGATGAGGTCGAGCACCCGCTCCCGCTCCCGCAGGGCGTGCATCAGCGGCGTGGGGGCGCCCAGCTCCAGCGGGTAGGACGACATGAACACCAGGTGCGAGGAGATCCGGGCCATCTCGGTGAGGATCATCCGGATGTACTGCGCCCGCGGGGGCGGCTCGATCCCGGCCAGCTCCTCCACGGCCCGGATGAACGGGATCTCGTTGGCGAAACCGGACACCCAGTCGATGCGGTTGACCAAGGCGGTGATCTGGGCATAGGTCCGTACCTCGGTGAGCTTCTCGTAGCCACGGTGCATGTAGCCGATCACCGGTTCCACCGACACGACCCTCTCCCCGTCGACCTTGGCCACCAGTCGCAGCACCCCGTGGGTCGACGGGTGCTGGGGACCGATGTTGAGGGTCATCTCCGGGGTCTCCAGCGCCACCGACACCGACGCCTCGGCGATGTGCATGGCGACTCGCGGATCGAGAGTCGTCACGCCTCGTCCTCCGCGGCGGCTTCGACGGCTTCGTCCACCTCGCCGTCCCCCGCCTCGACGTTCTCGGTACCCGGCATCCCCTCGACGTCGACCGTGCCCGGCCACGGCTTGACCTCCCGGCTGAGCAGGGGGTAGTCCTTGCGCAGCGGATGGCCCTCGAAGGAGTCGGGCAGGTACAGATGGTTCTTGTTGGGATTGCCCCGGAAGTCGAGGCCGAACATCTCGGCGGCCTCCCGCTCGTGCCAGCCGGCCCCGGGCAGGACATCGACGATCGACGGCATCCACGGGTCTTCCTTGGGGACGTCGGTGGCGATGATCATCGCCGAGGCGTCGGTCACCGAAGACAGCCGGCACAGGACTTCGAAGCGCTCCTCGAGCTGGTCGGGGGCCTCCGCCGGCTCGCCCACCTGGACCTGGCGAGCCCAGTCCACCGCAGACAGCCAGCCGAAGAAGGGAAGGCGCCCGGATGCGGTGGCCACGGCACCGTGCCAGCGGTCGCGCCCGACCCGCACCTTCACCGTGCCGTGCTCGGCGGTCCACGACGAGCCACCGACCAGGTCGGTCATCTCGGCGGCGAACCCGGCGAGGGCGTCAGCGGCCTCGTCGGGCTCCCCGGTGCCCTCGTCGGCGCTGCCTCGGCGGGCGTATCCGTCGCGGCGCGGCTCTCGGCAGGGGCATCCTCGGGGGCGGCAGCATCCTCGGCAGGCGCGTCCTCGGAGGAGCAGCATCCTCGGCAGGCAGCATCCTCGCCAGCGGCAGCATCCTCGCCAGCCAGTCTCGCCAGCAGCAGCCTCGGCGGCAGCAGCATCCTCGGCAGGAGCAGCCTCGGCAGCGGCAGCCTCCTCGCCAGGAACAGCCTCGGCAGGAGCAGCCTCCTCGGCAGGGACAGCCTCCTCGCCAGGAACAGCCTCGGCGCCAGGAGCAGAATCGGCAGCGGCAGCCTCCTCGCCAGGAACAGCCTCGGCAGCGGCAGCGGCCTCGGTCGCCGCGTCGACTGCGGGGACATCGGCGTCCGTAGCGCCGGCAGCCTCCTCCGCCGCCTGCCCGGCTTCGGCCCCCGGTACCTCGGGGGCTTCCTCCGGAGAGCCCTCGGGGGGGTCAGGCGGGCTGGCGGTCACGCTGGTTCCACTTCTGCTGCACGTCCTCGCCGGCGATCATCTGTTGCAGGAGGACGATGCCCTCCATCAACGCCTCGGGGCGGGGCGGGCAACCCGGCACGTACACATCCACCGGGATCACCTGGTCGACACCCTTCGTCACCGAGTACGAGTCCCAATAGGGGCCGCCGCAGTTCGAGCACGATCCCATCGAGATGACGTACTTGGGCTCCGGCATCTGGTCGTAGAGGCGGCGGACGGCGGGCGCCATCTTGTCGGTGACGGTGCCCGCCACGATCATCAGGTCGGACTGGCGGGGCGAGGCCGGCAGCGGGATGATCCCGAATCGCATGAAGTCGTAGCGGGGGGCCGAAGCCGCCATGACCTCGATGGCGCAGCAGGCCAGGCCGAACTGGAAGTACCACAGCGAGTACTTGCGGGACCAGTTGAGCAGCCAGGACACCGGCTTGGGCACCCCGAACTTCTCGATCACTCCCACCGGAGCACTCCCTTGCGGATGGCGTAGACCAACCCGAGGACCAGCACCCCGATGAACACGACCATCTCGACCAGGACCAGCATCCCCATCCCGGCGCCGGCGAACTGCTCGAGCCGGATCGCCCAGGGGAAGATGAAGATGGCCTCGATGTCGAAGATCAGGAACAGCAGGGCGAAGATGAAGTACCTGATGTGGGTCTGCGACCAGCCGCCCCCGACCGGGTCGATCCCGCACTCGTAGCTCTCGGCCTTGACGGGATCGGGCTTGTCGGGTCGGAGCAGGCTGGAGGCGCCCATACCGCCGAGAACGAGCAGGGCACCAAGGGCGAGGAATGCGGCCACGGTGACGTACTCACCGAGGTACTGCTCCAGCACGTCTCTCTGACCTCGCAGGTAGGGGGCGGTGTCCGTTCCAGGTGGCCTGTACCCGGCGGCGAGTATACGCACCGGGGCCCGGCCCCCCCAAAGCCTCGCCGGGAGGGCGGGCGGTATCGTCGGGCGATGCCGCCACCGCCGACGTCTGCCCGACTACGAAGGCGGGTCGCTGCTCAACCTGATCGGCGAGCTGGAGCACCGCCTCACCGGCTAGTCCTCCTCGGCCAGGCTCCACCGGCATCTCGGCGACCTGCTGCCCGACGCCTCCAGCTACCTCGTCGTGGTCTGCGACGGGCTGGGGGCGGGGCAGCTCGGCCATCCCCGCGCCGCTTCGCTGGAGGGGGCGATGGCGGGCCAGATCGACGCCTGCTTCCCCACCACCACAACGGTGAACCTGGCGACCATCGCCACCGGCCTGGCCCCGTCGCGCCACGGGATCCTCGGCTACCAGCTCTACCTGCCCGACGCCGGGGACTCCGGCGAGGTGGCCAACACCATCAAGTGGACCACCCTCTGGGGGGACCCGCTCGCCATCGACACCGCCGCTCTGCTCCCCCGGCCCAACCTCTGGGAGAGGCTCGTCGCCGCCGGGATCGAGCCGGTGACGGTGCAGCCGGCCCACTTCGCCGGGTCGCCCTTGAGCCTGATGCTGTACCGCGGGTGCCGCTTCGAGGGCGTCACCACCTACGACGACCTGGTCGATGCCTCGGTGGACCTCGCCTCCACCCCGGGACGGCTGGTGCTGGCCTACCTCCCCGAGGTCGACTACGCCGCCCACGTCCACGGGCAGGCGTCGCTCGAGTACGCCGCCGCCATCGGTCTCGTCGACACGATGTGGAGCCGGATGGCGAGCCGGATCCGGCCGGGCGTGACCATGGTGGGCACCGCCGACCACGGCCACCTGGACGTGGCCCAGACCCGCCAGATCCGGATCCGGCGAGAGCACCACGACGGCCGGGTGTTCTCCGGTGACTCCCGGGTGATGTTCGTCCACGGCGACGGGGCGGAGCTGGCCGAGGACCTCCCGGCGACGTGGGTCTCCCGACGGGAGATGGACGGCTGGTGGGGCCCGGGCCCGGTGGAGCCCGCCTACTCCGGGAGGATCCCCGACGGTGCCCTGGTGGCGGACGACGGCCACATGGTCCTCCACCGCTACTCCGACCAGCGCCTCATCGGCAACCACGGCGGCCTCACCGAGGCGGAGCTCCGCATCCCGCTGCTGGTCGCCCGTTGATCGAAAGGGTCATCCGACCTAGTTGAGCGCTGTAAGAAAGGGCGGCCCGTCGGTGTCACACCGACATCCCCATCGAAAGGAACCATGTGTCAATCTCGGCACACCTGAGCCGGCGCATCCGCGTCGTCCTCGCCCTCCTCGTCCTCATCCCTACCCTGGTCCTGGCGACCGGTGGCTCCGAGGCGAAGGCCGCCAGTTGGAGCACCTTGGCGTCCGGGTGGTCGAAAGGCTATGTCCCGGTCGTTTCGCTCGGGGGGACGACTGAGACCAACCCGGAGGTCGCGCGTGTCCAGGTGACCAACTACGCCACCAAGGCGCGCCGCGTCGAGATGACATGGTTCCGCAGCTGCTTCGACAAGTACGGCAATCTCATGGAAGCCGAGGGCGCCTACAACCCGACTATCGGCTCGGGCAGGATCCACACCAAGACCATCAACCTGCCCAACTCTGCGGTCGAGTGCTATGTCGGAGTGACCGGTTTCGTCGATAGTCCCGTGCCGGGCAAGATCCTGGTCAAGGTCCAGGCGACGTACTGATCGCAACTCCATCCGAACACTCGAAGCGGCCCACCGGCAACGGTGGGCCGCTTCGCGTGGCGAGTGCCCAGCTCCGCAATCTGGGCGGCCGGCGGCGACCGGCGGCGTGTACCATTGCGACCGCCAGGTTCCGCTTCCGCCGGGGACGAGGCTCAGGGGGTGGAGGATGCCGGCGTCGGATCGCACAACTCACGCCCCCCGGGAGGCATCTCGCGCCCGGGGTAACCGTGAGCGCGGGGCCACCCTGGTGGAGCTCGCCCTCGTGCTGCCCGTGTTCTTCGTGCTCGTCTTCGGGCTGATCGAGTTCTCCTACCTGTTCGCCCAGAACAACGAGGTGCGGTTCATCGCCCGTGAGGGGGCCAGGGCGGCGTCGGTCGGTGACAGCGCCTCGGCGGCGATCTGCGGCAACATCACGCTGCTCGACGAGGCCGGATACGCCTTCGGCGGCGGCGGCGCCGTCGCCGATGGCGGCTCGGTGGGGCAGGTGACCGTCACCGCTCCGTACCGAGACCCTGACCGGGCTCTTCGACGGGATGCTGGGGGGGATCAACCTCGTCTCGACCCACGCCTTCTTCGCCGAGGCGGACGTGTCGATCCCGGGTGGGGGCTCGTGCTGATGCGCCGTCTGCTCCCGCGAAGGGACGAGAAGGGCGTCAGCGCCGTGGAGTTGGCGCTCGTGCTCCCTCTGCTGATCATGCTCGTCCTCGGCATCGTCGAGGCGGCCGGCGCCTTCGCCCAGCAGAACACGGTGCGCGGGGCGGCCCGGGAGGCGGCCCGCATCGCCGCCACCCAGAACCTCGACTCGGCGGCAATCGAAGGGCTGGTGTGCCCCGGGCTGCACAACGACGCCGCCGCGGTGGAGGCGTCGCGGCCTCGACAACAATGGCGCCAACCCGCCGGGCACCTTCGGAGCCATCGGGTTCGTGATCGTGCAGGCGCCGTACGACTCGTTCACCGGCTTCTTCCCCTCCTTCGAGGGGCTCAACATCACCTCGACGGTCGACTTCACCGTCCAGTTCTTCGGCACCAGCCAGCCCGTCGTGGTGGCCGAGTGGCGGAGGGAACGGGTGTCCGTGATCCGGCCGTCACTTGCCCGACGCGATGGCGAACACGGTGCCGTTCTCGTCTTCACCGCCCTAATGATGTTGGTGATGATGGGTTTCGCCGCCATCGCCGTCGACGCCGCTTCCGCCTGGTCGGAGAAGCGAGAAGTCCAGACCGCTGCCGACATGGGGTCGCTGGCCGCCATCCAGGAGATCCCGCGCACCCTGCTCGCCGACGCCGTGGCCAACTCGGCATCCGTGGGAGCCGACTTCGTCACCCGCAATGCCGACGCGACGCCGTCGGTCGGCGAGCCGACCGCGGGGCCGAGCTGTGCCGCCCGGCCGCCGGGCTTCACCAGACCGTGCATCACCAACGTCGCGGTCGATGCCGACGGCAGCTCGGACAACTCGTTCGCCCCGGCCATCGGCGGCGCCAGCGCCATCGACGTCCCGGCTTCGGCCGAGGCGCAGATCGACATCGAGTACCCGGCGATGAAGCTCTTCCCGATCGGGGTCAACTCGACGAGCGGGCAGCGGTTGCGGTGCTTCGCCCAGGGCGGGCCGATCCCGGGACCACCGCCAATCCCCCAGTGTGCGATCTTTCCGTTCACCGCGCCGTTTCCCGACCCTCTCCCAGATCCCCTGCCGATCCCGGTCCCGCTGGGGAGCACCGATGTGCGGTTCCTCGGATTCCGCCGGCTGGACCTGGGATGCGACGACAGCGAAGCGGCGCCTACAACGAACCGGAACATCGCCATGGGTGTCGACCATCTGGTCGACAACGACATGGCCGCAGCCGGTGATGGCCGAGCATCCCTGCCTGCGAAGCGGGCCACGAGCTGACCCTGCCGAACACGTTCCAGCCGATCGCCAGCCCGACGTCGGCGCACGGCCGGGATCCGCGGCCTGCTCGGTCGGCCCCGAGAGCTGTGGGACTACCTGACCCCGGCGAGCTCAGGTTTCTGTCACCCGATCTTCTTCGGCAACATCGTTCATCCCGATCCAGCGGTACTCTTCACGCTGAAGACCGTGCTCCTCAACATATGCCTCCAGGGCGCGCGGCAACCCCGTGTTCGGCTTTCCGTCGGGTGGCACTGCCGGCTGGGATGGGCGATCGACCAGTCGGGTAACCGGGTCGAGGGCTTCGCGCCGGTCTGGGTCCATTCATTGGTCGACGGGTTCATGACCCCTCAGTCGACATCACCCAACGGTTTCGCCGTGTTCGTCCTCGACAAGGTCTGGCTGCCTGCGAACCTGACCGAGGTCGACCCGGGCGGCGTGGACAACCTCACGTTCAAGCTGGTCAGCTAGCCGGCCGCTCCTGCGAGCAGGCCCAATCCGGCGAGATCGTCCCGCCAGCGGTCGATGAACTCCTCGTCCTTGAACGGGTGGGTGCGTAGCCAGTGGTCGATGTCCATCGCCGGGAACCGGTCGCGGATCTGCTCGGCCGTTGCCCTGGCCCTGCGGTCGAGACCCATCTCGGCCTGGACCGCCGCCAGCACGAGCATGGCCTCCAGGTTGTCCGAGCTCTCCTCGAGCACGGCCTCGGCGGTGGCCCCCGCCTGGTCGAGCCGCCCACCGATGAACAGCGAGCAGGCCAGCACCGTCGGGTACCAAGCCGGGGGGACCGCGCTCAGCCGGATGGCGTGGTCCATGAGGTCGACCGCCTTCTGCCAGTGCCCCAGATACCGCCGGACGCTCCCCTCCAGCGCATAGGTCACGTCGCAGGTCGGGCGGGTGATCTGCGCCTGCTCGATCACCTCGACGGCCTCGTCGGCGCGGCCTCGGGCCATGAGGACGGCTCCCTGGACCATGTGGGCCAGGCCGGTCGGATCCCCTCTCTCCAGCACGATCGACGCCTGGTCGAAGGCCTTGTCGAGGACTGCCTCCGGATCGTCAGCGAACCCGGCGGAGGCGCCCCACCAGTTGGCGAAGGCCGACAGTGAATACCCGTACACCAGGTCGGGGCGGGAACGGCTCACCTCCTCGAAGGCCTTGACCGCCTCCAGCCAGCCGTCGTAGGTGTCGCGGGTCAGCTGGAACCACCCCTGGTAGATCGTCTGGGTGGCCTCGGGGTCGTCGATCGACGAGAACAGCCGTGCCTGCTCACCGATGACGATCTCGATGGCGACCCCACGCTCGATCTCGTCGCTGATGGTGTCGGTGAGGGCGAACAGCCCATCGACCGTGGTCGCCCACTTGTGTGAGGTGACCACGTTCATCGTGGCCACGTGGATGACCTTGGCGTAGACCCTCACCTGGTCGCCGACCTCGTGCACCCCGGTCTCCACCATGTACTGGGCAGGGGCCGGGCCGGCGGGCCCAACCGCCTCGCCGTCGATCACGCTGAGGCGCGACATCGTCGTCAGCCGGTGGAGCAGGTCCGAGCGGATCACCTCGGCGATCGCCCGGACCTTCTCGCCCACCGTTTCGGCGTGGATGGGGAGTACGACGAGCGTCGGCGCGGCGAGCGACAGCAGCCGGGAGGCCCCTGGAGGTGCGGCCCCGTCGCCGGGGAGATCGGCGAACTCGAAGATGTCCACCGGCTCGGGGATGTTCTTCAGCGCCAACCGGCCGACCGGCCGGAACCGGAGCGCCGGCTCGTCGAGCGCCTCGAACACCCGACCAGACACGCTGACCCCGCCGGGCGGTGCCTTCTCCTGGATCCGGGCGGCGATGTTCAGGGCATCGCCGAAGTACCGGTCGGCGGTCGACGTCACCTCGCCCTGGTCGATGCCCATCCGGAAGCGCACCCACCGGTGCCGGGGAAGCTCGGCGTTGCGGGCCTCGACCTCGGCCGAGATGGCGATCGCCGCCCCGATGGCGTCGGTGGCGTCATCGAAGACCGCCATGAAGTTGTCGCCGACGAAGTTGACCAGCGTCCCTGACGCCGCCTCCACCTGCGCCTCGACGAGGCTGCGGTAGTCCTCGACGGTCTCCTCGGTGCCGGCGGCATCGTCGGCCATCAGCCGGCTGAAGCCGACGATGTCGGCATTGACCGCCACCAGGTGACGCGTGTCCCTGTCCGTCAACTCGGTGACCATGAGCTCCCCATCCCGGCGGAAATCTAGCCGAGCGGGGCCTCTGGCCCTGCGGCGACGGAGGCCCGATCACCCCTCACCTGCCAACCGCCGAGCACCCAGCCTCCCAGGCCCCACACCACGGCCGCCACCGCGGCGAGAGCGGCCAGGGTCGGCACCAGCGCAGCCACCAGGGCCAGGGCGACGGCGCCGAGGACGAGCCCACCGAACACCCCGCCACGACCACCGACCAGCCGGGTGCCTGCCGCCGCCACCGCCGGCACCGAGCCGAATCCGACGGCCACCACCAAGGCGAGCAGCGCCGCCAGCGCCAGCGGGATGCCGACCAGCGTCACCGCCAGCACGGCCACGATGAGGATCAGGCCCACCAGCACGCCGAGGCCGAGCCCGATGCACAGCCACGCCCTGGTGCCGACGACATCGACGGCACGGGCTCCGGTGGCGTCGAAGAGCCACAGCAGCACGATGCCCCCGACCATGTACCCGAAGAGGCCGAACAGGGCCGCCACCTGGAGCACCGCGGTCACCATGAACGGCGCCTTCGCCGGGATGTCGATCACCTGCCCGGCCACGTCCGCCTCGCCCAGGTCGGCCGACCTGTTCGACCGGTAGACCAGGTCGCCCCCGACCATCCCGCTCACCGTCAGCGACGAGACCGCCACGTCGACGTCGTTGCCCACCGACCCGGCCACCGTCGCCGAGGAGAAGCGGCCCATCAGGTCGCGGCCGACGTCGCCGGACACGTCGAGCCGCCACGCCCAGGCGGCGAGGTCGCGGCCCACGTCGCCTTCCATGTCCAGTGACACCGTCGTCACGATGACGTCGTCGGCGACGCTCCCGGAGACATGCAGGGCTCGGGCGACTCCGCGGATCGACCCGCCGACGTTTCCCTCCACGGTGACCTGCCCGTGGCTGACCACGGTGAGGTCGCCGGCGACGTCGCCGCTCAGCTCCAGCGTGCCGGCGGCGATGGTCAGGTCGCCTTCGATCGTGCCCTCGATGCGGGCGGTGCCGGCGCTGAGCACGAGGTCCTCGCCGACCACCTGGTCTGCGCCGAGCAGGTAGATGTCCGACCCGATGACGGTCGCCGCCGCCGCCACCGGGATCGCCAGGACCACAAGCGTGGCCAGCCCGAGCAGGAGAACGCGGCGACGACCCCGCTCAGAGCGGAAGGGCATGGCCGACGAGCTCGAGCAGTGGCCAGGGGACCAGGCCCAGCCCGAGCGTGATGGCGGCGGCGGCGCCCAGCACCGCACGGGTCGACCCTTCGACCTGGGGCGACGCCGTGGCCGTGCCGGGCGCCTCGGCCAGCGCCGGCTCGGTGAAGTACATGAGCACGATCACCCTCAGATAGAAGAAGAGCCCCGCCACCGCGACCACCAGGCCGAGGACCGCCAGCCAGAGGTAGTCGGCCGAAGCCGCCGCGGAGAACACCGAGACCTTGCCAACGAACCCGGCGGTCAGCGGGAAGCCCGCCAGACCCAGCATGAACAGGGCCATGAGGGCGGCGAGCAACGGCGATCGCGACGCCAACCCCTGGTACGCCTCGTACGGGGACCGCTCCGCCCGCGGGCCGGAGACGACGGCTGCCACCGTGAACGCCCCGACAAGGGCGACTGCATAGGTGGCCAGGTAGAACCACATCGCCGGGATACCGCCGTCGCCCGCGACCAAGGCGGACATGATGAACCCGGCATGGGCGACGCCGGAGTAGGCCAGCATTCGCTTCAGGTCGCGCGAGGCGATCGCCGCCAGCGTCCCCACCACCACCGAGACCGCCGCCAGCAGTGCCAGCGCCGGGGCCCAGTCGTCGATCAACGCCGGGAAACCCGAGGTGAGGATGCGCGCCAGGGCGGCGAACCCGGCGATCTTCACCCCGGCGGACATCATCGGCACCGCCGCCGCCGGCGCCCCCTGGTAGACATCAGGGGCCCACTGGTGGAACGGGGCCGCCGACACCTTGAACCCGAGCCCGACGACGAGCAACCCGATGGCGACCAGGGCGACCGCGGGCTCGAGCAGGATGGTCGTCTCGAGGAACGAGGGGATCCCTCCGACCCCGTAGATGGTGGTCGACCCGGTGGAGGCGAAGGTGAGGGCGATCCCGTAGAGGAAGATCGCCGAGGCCGTCGACCCGAGCAGGAAGTACTTCATCGCCGCCTCTTCGGAGCGCACCTGCTCCCTGGTGAACCCGGCGACGACGTACAGGCTGATCGATGCCGTCTCCAGCCCGATGAACATCAGGATCAGGTTCGACGAGATCGCCATCAGGTGGAGCCCGGCCACGGCGAGGAGCACCAGCGCCACGAACTCGGCGCCGCGGGTGCCCAGCACCGCCACCAGCTTCCAGGCGGCGATCAGCGCCAGGCCGGCGACGACGAAGAGGGCGAAGCCGGCCATCGCCGAGAAGTGGTCCATCACGACCATCGGGCTGGTGACGGTGGGGACGCCGCGGGCGGTGAAGTTGAGCTGCGGCCCGAGCTCGTCCACCCGCAGCCATTGCAGCACCGAGAAGCCGAAGCTGAGGACCAGGGCGGCGGCGACGACGACCCCCCAGATGCGGCGGCCGAGCGAGAGGCCAACCTCGGCGAGCAGCACGAGGAGCGCCGCCACCAGCAGCACGACCTCGGGGGCGATGGGCAGGAAGGCGATCTGGTCCATCAGCCCTCACCCTCGGCCAGGTCGACCTCGGCCATCCGGCCGTAGTCGGGCACCTCGTAGTCGGTGGCGGCGACGATCCGGTCGAGGATCGCCTCCACCGCCGGCTCGATCCGGTCCATCGCCGGCTTCGGGTAGACGCCGAGGAAGACGATCAGGGCCACCAGCGGGACCATGATCGCCCGCTCCCGGAAGTCGAGGTCGAGCAGCTTCTCGTTCCGCGGCTTGTCCAGCGGCCCGGTGAACACCCGCTCGTATGCCCACAGCAGGTACACGGCGGCGAGCAGCACCCCGCCGGTGGCCACGATCGCCGCCACCGGGAAGCTGGGGTAGCTGCCAAGCAACACCTGGAACTCACCGATGAACCCGTTGAGCCCGGGGAGCCCTGCCGAGGCGAACGCGGTGAACAGGAAGAAGCCGGCGAAGATGGGCATCACCGTCGCCACCCCGCCGTAGTCGCCGATCTGGCGGGTGTGGGTGCGGTCGTACAACATCCCCACCAGCAGGAATAGCGCCCCGGTGGTGAGCCCATGGTTGACCATCTGGATGACTCCGCCCTGGAGGCTCTGCGTCGTCAGGGCGAAGGTGCCGAGCACGATGAAGCCGAGGTGGCTGACCGACGAGTAGGCCACCAGCCGCTTCAGGTCGGGTTGGACGATGGCGACGGCGGCCCCGTAGAGGATGCCGACCACCGCCAGCCCGACCAGCCACGGGGCCAGGTCCACGGTCGCCTCGGGGAACAGGGTGAGGTTGAACCGGACGAAGCCGTACGTGCCCAGCTTCAGCAACACCCCGGCGAGGAGGACGGAGCCGGCGGTGGGTGCCTCGGTGTGGGCGTCGGGCAGCCACGTGTGGAACGGGAACAACGGCACCTTCACGGCGAAGGCGATCCCGAACCCGAGGAACAGCCACAGTTGCTGGGTGGAGGTCAGCTCCAGGTCGAGCAGCTTGGCGAAGTCGAACGTGGTGCCGCCCTGGTCGCCCGAGATGACGCCCAGGGCGATGATCGCCGCCAGCATGAACGCCGACCCCAGCGACGTGTAGAGGAAGAACTTGACGGCGGCGTACACCCGGTTGCCGCTCCCCCACATCCCGATGAGGAGGTACATCGGCACCAGGGTCATCTCGAAGAACACGAAGAAGAGCACCAGGTCGAGTGAGACGAACACGCCGAGCAGCCCGGTCTCGAGCATCAGCATCGCCACCAGGTACATCCGCAGGTTCGTGTCGATCGACCGCGACGCCAGCAGCGAGAGCGGGAAGAGGAGCGCGGTGAGCGCCACCAGCAGCAACGAGATCCCGTCGACGCCCACGTTCCAGGCGATGTCCCACGGCTGGTACCACAGCACCCGCTGGGTGAACTGGAAGCCCGCCTCCCCCGTCTCGAACGCCACCAGCAACCAGCCGGCGATGGCCACCGGCACCATCGTCACCAGGACGCCGACGGGTAGCAGCAGCTCGGGCCGGCGCTTGGGGAGCAGCATGAGCAGCACCGCCCCGACGGCGGGGGTCGCCACCAGCAGGGCGAGCACCGGGGGGCTCATCGGGCACTCACCAGGACACTCCCCGGGCGAGCAGCCAGGCCACCAACCCGACGGTCCCCAGCAGGATCCCGAGCACGTAGCTGCGGGCGAACCCGGTCTGCAATGGCCGGATCAGGTCGGCGCCGCCCTGCACCAGCCGACCGACCCCGTTGACCGCGCCGTCGACCACCTTGGCGTCGACCTCGAAGGCGAGCGCCTCGGACGCCTTCCGCCCCGGGACGACCAGAGCGGCGCCATAGAGATCGTCGACCCGGAAGCCCTGCTCGGCCAGCTGCCACCAGGGCCCGGCCTCCTCCGGCGGAGTCTCCGCCCCCAGGTACCGCCGGCGGGCGTACAGGATCCCGACCACCGCGGCCAGGAGGGCTACCGCCGCCAGGATCCACAGGGCGCGCAATTCGGGTATCTGCGCCTGGGTCACCAGCTCGAACGACGGCTCCAGGAAGTGCTCCAGCACCGGGGCGAACGGGGTGTTGATCAAACCCGCCACCGCCGAGAGCCCGGCGAGGCCGAGCAGCGGGAGCGTCATCGTGGCCGGCGACTCGTGGGGCCGCACACCCTCGTCCCAACGCGGCTCGCCGAAGAAGGTGAGGTAGATCATCCGGCTCATGTAGAAGCCGGTGATGGCGGCGGTGACCAGCCCCAGTGCCCAGAGGCCGATCCACCATCCTCCCCGCTGGTAGAGGACGGCGAGGATCTCGTCCTTCGACCAGAACCCCGAGAAGAAGGGGACACCGGCGATGGACAGCCAGGCGATCACCATGGTGACGAAGGTGACCGGCATCGCCTTGCGGAGACCACCCATCTTGCGCATGTCCTGCTCCCCGGCCATGGCGTGGATCACCGACCCGGCGCCGAGGAAGAGCAGTGCCTTGAAGAAGGCGTGGGTGAGCAGGTGGAACATCCCGGCCACGTAGCCGGCGGCGCCGACCGCCATGAACATGTAGCCGAGCTGGCTCACCGTCGAGTAGGCGAGCACCCGCTTGATGTCGCGTTGGGTGACGGCGATGGTGGCGGCGAGCAGGGCGGTGGCGGCGCCGACGACGGCGACCACCGCCGCCGACACCGGGGCCAGGTCGAACAACGCCCCGGTGCGAGCCACCAGGTAGACACCGGCGGTGACCATGGTGGCGGCATGGATGAGGGCGGACACCGGTGTCGGGCCCTCCATGGCGTCGGGGAGCCAGACGTACAGCGGGATCTGTGCCGACTTGCCCGCCGCCCCCACCAGCAACAGCAAGGTGACCGCGGTCGCCATGCCGGTGGTGAGCACCTCGGGGGCGCTCTCGAACACCGCGGCGAAGTCGAGCGTGCCGAAGGCGGCGAAGATCAGCATCAGGCGCGACGAGGAACCCGAGGTCGCCGATCCGGTTGACCACGAAGGCCTTCTTGCCTGCGGCGGCGGCGACCGGCTTCTCGAACCAGAAAGAGATGAGCAGGTAGGAGCTGAGCCCGACCAGCTCCCACCCCACGAACAGCACGCCGAAGCTGTCGGCGAGCACGAGGATCAGCATCGAGGCGATGAACAGGTTGAGGTAGGCGAAGAACCGACCGAACCGGGCCTCGCCGTGCATGTAGCCCACCGAATAGAGGTGGATGAGGAATCCCACCCCGGTGACCACCAGGGTCATCATCGTCGACAGCGGGTCCCACAGCAGCGAGGCATCGAGACCCAGCGCCGGGATCCAGGTGAACAGGTGCACGATGTGGTGCGGCGACTCACCGGTGAGCACGTCGACCGAGGCCACCGCGGCGACGGCGAAGGCGGCACCGACCAGCAGCGTGGCGATCCAACCCGCCCTCGGCTCGCCGATCCGACGCCCGAGAACCTGGAGCAGGACGTACCCGCCGAGCGGCAGGGCGATCACCAGCCACAGCCAGTCGATTGCCAGCTGCACCGGGTCCATCAGCCCTGCATCTCCGCCAGGGCGTCGACCGAGGCGGTCGACCGCCGCTGGAAGACGGCGACGATGATCGCCAGCCCGATGGTGACCTCGGCGGCGGCGACGACCATCACGAACAGCACCGAGATCTGGCCTTCGAGCAACCCGAGCTGGCGGCCGGCGGCGACGAAGGAGAGGTTCACCGCGTTCAGCATCAGCTCGATCGACATGAACATCACCAGGGCGTTGCGGCGCACCAGGATCCCCACCATGCCGATGACGAACAGCACCGCCCCGAGCGTCATGTACCAGGCGGGGGTGACGTTCACGCCTGTCCCTCGTCGATCGCCTCGTCGCGGCGGCGGCGGCTGAACTGGGCGAGGGCGATGGTGCCAACGGCGGCAACGGTGAGCAGCAGCACGGTGGCCTGGAAAGGGATCATCCACGTGCCGAAGAGCTGCTCGGAGATGGCTTCGATCGTGCCGTTGGTGTCGCCAACGGCGTCGGCCGGCACCGGGCCGCTGAACCAGGTGGCTCCGGCGGCGGCGAGCAAGAGGATGAGCAACCCCCCGGCGAGCAGCAGGCCGAGCGGCCGCTGCAGCGGGATCTGCTCGGCGGTGTCCTCGTCGCGGTCGACCCCGATCAGCATGATGACGAACAGGAACAGGGTCATCACCGCCCCGGCATAGATGATCACCTGGACGACGGCGACGAAGTGGGCGTCGTTGAGCACGTAGAACACCGCCATCGAGAACATGGCGGTGAGCAACCCGATCGCCGAGTAGACGGCGTTGCGGGCCAGCACCATCACCAGTGCCCCGGCCACGGCGGCGACGGCGAACACGATGAAGACGACGGTCTCAGCCGTCATGGCGCACCTCGTCCCCGCCCGCCTCGAGGGCGTCGGTCACCGGCGTCTCCGGCTCGGCCGTCGCCTCGGCACGCTGCCCGCGCTCGGGTGGTCGCAGGCCGACCCCGGCGGTCGGCGTCCACGCCGGGATCCCCTCGTAGGCGGCCCTTCCCGACGGGGCCGTGGCCCGCATCCAACCGTCGGCGAGACGCAGCTCGTTGAGGTCGATGAGCGGACCGGCCGGCTGGGGGTGGGGCACGGTGCCGTCGGGCTCCATCAGCAGCTCGCTGCGCGTGTAGATGGCGTCGTCCCGGTTGTCCATCGACATCTCGAACAGCTGGGTCATGGTGATGGCCTCGGTGGGGCAGGCCTCGACGCACAACCCGCAGAAGATGCACCGGAGCATGTTGATCTCGTAGACGTAGCCGTACCGCTCGCCCGGGCTCACCGGCAGGTCGGGTGGGTTGTCGGCGCCGCGCACGTAGATGCAGCGGGCCGGGCAGACGCCGGCGCAGAGCTCGCATCCGATGCACTTCTCCATGCCGTCCGGGTAGCGGTTGAGCACATGCCGCCCGTGGAACCGCTGCGGCTTGACCTTCCGCTCCTTGGGGTACTGGGTGGTGACCCGCGGCCGGCCCATCTGCCGGAGGGTCACCGCAAAGCCCCGCATCGGCCCGAGGAGGTCGGCGAACCATCCCATGTCAGCGCCTCACGCCCACGGGAGCCCGAGACGGCGCACGGCGACCGCCAGGGTCGCCAGCATCACCCACAGCAGGCTGATCGGGATCAGGCGCTTCCACCCGAACGACATCAGCTGGTCGTAGCGCATCCGGGGCAACGAGGCCCGCACCCACACGAACACGAACAGGAACAACGTCGTCTTGGCGAAGAACCAGAAGAGCGGGAAGACCCACGAGATCGAAGACGGGGCACCGAAGTCGGGGCCGTGCCACCCGCCGAAGAACAGCGTGACGGTGAGCGCCGACATGGTGAACATGTTGATGTACTCCGCCAGGAAGAAGAGGGCGAAGCGGAACCCGCTGTACTCGGTGTGGAACCCGATGATCTCGGACTCGGCCTCGACCAGGTCGAACGGCGCCCGGTTCGTCTCGGCGACGCCGGCGATGAAGAAGATGATGAACGACGGGATCAGCACCACGTTCCACACGCCGAGGAACCCGAAGACGGTCCCCGCCTGGGCGTCGACGATGCCCACCACCGAGGTGGTCCCGGTGAACAGGATGACCGGCACCAGGGCCAGCCCCATCGCCGCCTCGTAGGAGATCATCTGCGCCGAGGCCCGCACCCCACCGAGCAGCGGGTACTTCGACCCCGACGACCAACCGGCGAGCACGGCGGCGTACACCGCCATCGAGCTGAGGGCGAGGAAGTAGAGCAACCCGATGTTGAGGTCGGTGCCGACGAGCTGGACCTCGCGGTCGCCCAGGGTGAACGGCCGGCCGATCGGGATGACCAGGAAGATGAGCAGCGCCGGGATGAGGGCGGCGATGGGGGCGGCCAGGTAGAGCCAGACCTCCGCCTTCCGCGGGGTGATGTTCTCCTTGAAGAGCAGCTTGACCCCGTCGGCGACGGTCTGCAGGATGCCGAACGGCCCGGCTCGCATCGGGCCCATGCGGTTCTGCATGTCGGCGACCACCTTGCGCTCGAACCAGACGACCAGGAGCGTGACGGTGAGCAGCAGGCCGAAGACGAGGACCACCCGGATGGCGGCGTCGACGAAGATCTCCCAGCCGGTCACGAGATCGACGCTCCCAGACCCGCCCGCCAACTTTGAGCGATTGACATCGGTATTCGATGCAAAGTGCTCAAAGTTCGCCGTGCCGACCGCCACAACTTTGAGCGATTGACATCGGTATTCGATGCAAAGTGCTCAAAGTTCCGCCACGCCGCCGACCTTCTCATGGTGCGCTCCCCGCCGGAGCAGGCGTGATCCGCACCGAGGCCGGGGCGCCCAGGTCGGCGGTGCCGTCGAGGTTGGCGGGGATGTACACCGCCCCCTCGGCGAGGGTGGCGTCGATGGCGAGCGGCACGGTGATCGACCCGAGGTCCCCTTCCACCCGAACCGGGTCGCCCGGGGCGCATGCCAGGGCGGCGGCGTCGCGCGGGCTCATCGCAACGAAGGGCTCCGGTGCCAGGGCGGCAAGGGGCGGCGACATCCGGGTGCGGACACCGCCGTCGTAGAGCACCCGGCCGAGGTGGAGGGCGAAGCGCTCCCCGCCGGCGATGAGGCCGTGGTCGACCGGGGCATGGTGGAAGCGCTGTTCGCCCTCGGATGGTGGGGACGACGATCCCCTGGCGGCCGGCGCCCCAGTCGAGGACGTCCCACGAGATCCCCCGGTAGGCCGGGGCCACGGTGACCATCTCCTTGGCCACCGCCTCCGGCGACGACGCCGCCAGCTCGACGCCCAGCGCCGCGGCGAGGTCGTCGAGCACGCCGACCGTCGACCTGGTCTGGCCCGGCCCGGTGAGCAACCGATTGACCTTCTGCACCCGGCCCTCCAGGTTGGTCACGGTGCCTTCGCTCTCGGCGAAGCCCTCCACGGGGAGGACGACGTCGGCGTGCACCGAGGTGTCGGAGAGGAACTGGTCGAAGGCGACCACGAACCGGGCGGACTCCAGGGCGGCACGTGACCAGCCCGGGGTCCGGGTGCTCCCGCACCGGGTCGGCACCGTGGAGCAGCAGCACCTCGAGCTCCCCGGCGGAGAGCCCCTCCAGGATCCCGGTGGCGTCCCGGCCCGGGCCGCCGGCCACGGCCCGGCCCCAGGCCGCTTCGAGAGCGGCGGCGGCCTCTTCGTCGTCGACGGCCACCCGGCCGGGGAGCAGGCCAGGGGACAGCCCCATGTCGAGCGCGCCGTAGACGTTGGCTCGCCGCTCCACCGGCAGGATCCGCACCTCGACCGATCCGCCGGCGGCGAGCCCGGTGGCGAAGGCGGCCACGCCCTCGGCGAGGCGTGGGTCCTCGGCCGGCGAGGTCCTGCCGACGATGACCACCACCGGGCCGTCGCCGAGGGCGGCCCGGGCGCTCGCCAGGTCGCCGCCGCCGGCAGCGAGCTTGCGCAGGACCTCGGGGCCGTCCCCCGGCCGGTAGGTGACGGTGTGGGTGGCGACGTCGTGCAGCCCGGTGCGGCGTGGGTGGACCACGACGAGGGTGGCGCCGAGCACGGTGGCGGCGCGGCGTACCCGCAGGTACAGCACCGGCAGCTCCTCCTTGAGATCGCCGGCCCACACCAGGATCGCCTTCGCCCGTTCCAGGTCGTCGATCACCGCCCGGTGGTCGAGCCCGACGAGCAACCCGGGATCGATCCCGTCGCCGAGCTGGGCGTCGATGTGCGGGGTGCCGACGACGGTGCGGAGGAACCTGCCCCAGAGATAGGCCTCCTCGTTGGTCGCCTGCGCCCCGCCGAGGGCGCCGACGGCGTCGCCGGGGACGGTGCGGAGCCGCTCGGCGACCTCGTCGATCGCCTCCCCCCAGGTCGCCTCCTCGAGCTCGCCCTCCCGCCGGATCAACGGGACGGTGACCCGCTCCGGGTGACGAGAGGTACTCGAACACGAACCGGTCCTTGTCGGACAGCCAACCCTGGTTGGTGGGCGCGTTGTCGACGCCGTTGATCCGCAGCACCTGGTTCTGGCTGGCCTGGATCGACACCTTCGAGTGGACGGCGTCGACCAGGGACACCGACTCCACCGCCTCCAGGTCCCACGGCCGGGCGCGGAACCGGTACGGCTTGGCGGTGAGCGCCCCCACCGGGCAGATCTGCACGGTGTTGCCCGAGAAGTACGAGGAGAACGGCTCGTCGGGGAAGGTGAGCACCTGGGTCAGGTTGCCCCGTTCCTTGAACTCGATCAGCGGGTCACCCGAGATCTCGTCGGAGAACCGGGTGCAGCGGGCGCAGAGGATGCACCGCTCCCGGTCGAGGAGGACCAGGTCGCTGATCGGGATCGGCTTCTCGAAGTGCCGTTTCGGCTCGACGAAGCGGCTCTCCCCTGGCCCGTGCGACATGGTCTGGTCCTGGAGCGGGCATTCCCCTCCGCGGTCGCACACCGGACAGTCGAGGGGGTGGTTGATCAGCAGGAACTCGAGCACGCCCTCCTGGGCCTTGGTGACCACATCGGATGCGGTGTCCACCACCATGCCGTCGGTGACCGTGGTGGTGCAGGCGGTGGTGAGCATCATGCCCCGGGGGCCTTCGATCTCCACCAGGCACATCCGGCACATCCCCACCGGCTTCATACGCGGGTGCCAGCAGAAGCGGGGGATGTAGGTGCCGGTCGCCTCGGCCGCCGCGATCAGCAGCGTCCCCGGGGTGACGGCGTGGGCCACGCCGTCGATGGTGATCCGCGCCTCGGCGGGCCTGGCGGTCGAGCGTGGCCTGGTTCGTCGCGGGGACCGGCTCAGCCAACGAGAGCCCCCTCCACGAAGGTGCGGCCGTCCTCGGGTCGCCCGGTGGCGATCATCGCCTCCACCTCGGGCCGGAACCAGGTGAGGATCGACCTGATCGGCGAGACCGCCGAGGGCCCCAGCGGGCAGATCGTGGTCTGCGCGGGCGGCCAGCGCAGCCCCGGGCTGATGTTGTCGCAGACGTCGAGGAGCAGCTCCAGGTCGAAGGGTCGCCCGTGGCCGGTGAGGATGCGCCACAGCATCCGCTCCAGCCAGTCGCAGCCCTCGCGGCAAGGCGTGCACTGCCCGCACGACTCGTGGGCGAAGAAGCGGACAACCCGGTGGGCGGCCGCCACCACGTTGGTGGTGTCGTCCATCACCACCACGGCGCCCGAGCCCAGCATCGAGCCTGCCTTGCCGGTGTCGTCGATGGTGACCGGCAGGTCGAGGTGGTGCGCGGGGACGAACCACGGTGCCGAGGCCCCGCCGGGGATCCAGGTCTTCAGGGCCCGGCCGTCTCGGATGCCTCCGCCGAGGTCGTCGAAGAACTCGCCCCAGGTCATCCCCATCACGATCTCGTAGTTGCCCGGCTTGTTGACGTGGCCGGAGAGCGAGAACAGCCGGGTGCCCGACGACCCGGCCGGGCCGATCTCGGCGTACTTCTCGCCGCCGTTGAGCACCATCCACGGGATGTTGGAGATGGTCTCGACGTTGTTGACGATGGTCGGCTTGGCGTAGAGCCCTTCGACTGCAGGGAAGGGCGGCTTGATCCTCGGCTCGCCCCGCACTCCTTCGATCGAGTTGAGCATGGCGGTCTCTTCACCGCAGATGTAGGCGCCGGCACCGAGGTGGACGGTGACGTCGAGGTCGAACCCCGAGCCGAGGATGTCGGTGCCCAGGTAGCCCTTCTCGTAGGCGGCGTCGACCGCGTGCTGGACCCGGCGCGCCGGCTTGGGGTACTCGCCGCGGATGTAGATGAAGGCCCGGTTGCACGCGAGGGCGTATGCCGACAGGATCACCCCCTCGACCAGTTGGTGCGGGTCGCGCTCGAGCAGCTGGCGGTCCTTGAAGGTCCCCGGCTCCGACTCGTCGCCGTTGATGACCAGGTAACGGGGCGTCGCCGGGGCGAGGAAGCCCCACTTGACCCCGGTGGGGAACCCGGCCCCGCCACGACCGCGGATGCTCGACGCCTTGACGATGTCGATCAGCTTCGCCGGGTCGAGCTTCAACCCGCGGCGGAGCGCTTCGTACCCGCCGGTGTCCTCGTAGCGGGCGATGGTGTGCGAGTCGGCCGGATGCTCGGTCATCCTGCCGGTGAGGATCATGGGGGCCTCGGCCGGCGTCGCCTCCGTCACGCCCCACCGCCGGACGACCCGTAGGGACCGAACGCCGGGACCGGGGCGATGGCGCCCTCGAGCTCCTCCGGGCCCCAGTCGAACGAGCGCTGCCCACCGAACCTCGCCTGCATGTCGTCGCCGAGCACCACCGCCGGGCGTTCGGTGGCGAGCCAGTCGCACAACCGGCGGGCCTCGTCGGGGCCGACCCCTTCGACCATCTCGTAGTCGACCTGCATCGCCGGCGCTCCCCCACAGGCGCCGAGGCACTCGACGTGCTCGACCGAGAACAGCCCTTCCGGTGACCGCTCGCCGTCGCGGGCGCCGGTGGCGTCCTCGACCGCGGCGAGCACGTCGTCGGCACCGAGCAGGAAGCACGAGATCGACGTGCACACCGAGATGAGGTACCGGCCCACCTCGTCACGCTTGTACATGGTGTAGAAGCTGGCCACCGCCTGCACCTGGGCGGACGACACCCCGCACAGCTCGGCCACCTGGCGCTGCGCATCGTCGGTCAGGTGCCCGTGCTCGAGCATCGCCAGGTACAGCAACGGCATCACCGCCGAGCGACGTTGCGGGTACTGCTCGAGCAGCCGGCCGGCCCGCTGCCGGTTGGGAGCGCTCCAGCGGGGCACGATCTTGTCGACGGCCACCGCGGGGTCGCCGCTCATCGGTCGACGTCTCCGAGCACCGGGTCGGTCGAGGCGAGGGTGGCGATGACGTCGGCGACCAGGGAGTCGGTCATCATCGCCGGCAGCGCCTGCACGTGGGCGAACGACGGCCCGCGGACGTGGAGGCGCCACGGCTTGGCACCGCCGTCCGAGACGATGTAGACCCCGAGCTCGCCTCGCGGGCTCTCCACCGCCTGGTAGGCCTCGCCGGCTGGGACCTTGAACCCCTCGGTGAAGATCTTGAAGTGGTGGATCAACGCCTCCATCGACTCGTCGATGCGCTTGCGGGGCGGGGGCGTCACCTTGCGGTCGTCGGTCCGGAAGTCGCCGGCGGGCATCGTCTCCAGGACCTGGCGGACGATCCCCAGCGACTGCTTCATCTCTTCGACCCGGACCATGTAGCGGTCGAACACGTCGCCGTGAACGCCCACCGGCACGTCGAACTCGTACTGCTCGATGCCCGAGTAGGGGAACACCTTGCGCAGGTCCCACTCGATCCCGGAGGCGCGGGCGTTGGGGCCGGTAACGCCGTACGCCTTGCACTCGTCAGGGGTGATGACCCCGATCCCCTGGGTGCGGTCGATGAAGATCGGGTTCTCGTTGAGCAGCTCCTCGTACTCGGCGAGGCCGCCGGCACCGATCCCAGCAGATGCTCGAGGTCGTCTTCCCAGCCGTCGGGTAGGTCGGCGGCGACGCCACCGGGGCGGATGTAGTTGTGGTTCATCCGCAGCCCGGTGACCTTCTCGAAGAACTCCAGGCAGGTCTCCCGGTCCCGCCAGCCGTAGATCATCATCGACACCGCCCCGATGTCCATGCCGAACGTGGCGAGGTACAGCAGATGGCTGGCCACCCGGTTGAGCTCGGTCATCAGGACCCGGATCGCCTTGGCGCGGTCGGGGATGGTGACCCCGAGCAGCTGCTCGACGGCCAGCGAGAACGCCAGCTCGTTGTGGAACGGCGACAGGTAGTCCATGCGGGTGACGTTGGTGGGGCCCTGCAGCCAGGTGAGGGTCTCACCGGTCTTCTCCATGCCGGTGTGCAGGTAGCCGATGATGGGCTTCACCCGGCGGATGGTCTCGCCCTCCACCTCGAGCTGGAGCCGGAGCACGCCATGCGTCGAAGGGTGCTGCGGCCCCATGTTCATGATCTGCCGCTCCGCCGGCTCGGCGGAGTCGTCGATCACGAAGTCGTCGCTCACCAGCGTGCCCCGCTGGGTCTCCAGGGCGGGGTCCTCGACGTCAGGGAGCAGCTCCTGGGCGCCCTCGGTGGTGGCGGCGGCCAGCCAGCCCGGCTCCTCGGTGCCGGCCAGCCACAGGTCCATCGTCCGCTCCCGCCGGGCGGCCGCGGCGTCGAGCTCGGCCGGGGTGCCGGGAGGGTCGATGGTGGGCGCTTCGAGATCGCCGGTGACGACGTTGGGGGTGTCGCTCATGAGGCCTGGTGCGCCCCTTTGAACTGGACCGGGACCGACCCGACGCTGTAGTCCTTGCGCAGCGGGTGGCCGACCCAGTCGTCGGGCATCAGCAGCCTGGTGAGGTCGGGATGCCCCTCGAATGCGATCCCGAACAGGTCGTAGGTCTCGCGTTCGTAGAAGTTGGCGCCCGGGAACAGGTCGGTGACGCTGTCGATGGCGCACCGGTCGTACGAGATCCCCACCCGGACACGCACCCGACGGCGCAGCGTGTACGAGAGCAGGTTGAGCACCACCTCGAAGCGGGGATCGCGCCGCAGGTAGTCGACCCCGCACAGGTCGACGAAGACGTCGAACCCGGACTTGAGCAGCCCGGCGACGAGGTCGTGGTACCCCTCGGCGAGACCGTGACCACGTCCTGGGCCGGCCCGTCGACCGGGGTGAAGGTGGAGTGCACCGCGTCCGGATGGACGGCGAGCAGGGCACGCACCGGATTCACTGGGTCACTCATGGCTGTGCGCCTGACGGCTCGTCGGCCCCACGCCCGCCCCTCGGCCTTCATGCGGTGGCGCCGTGGCCGATCGGGCTGGCGATCTCGCCCTTCATGATCTTCTCGTGCAGGGTGAGGATCCCGTGCATCAGCGACTGCGGGCCGGGTGGGCACCCAGGCACGTAGATGTCGACGGGGACGATCTGGTCGACTCCCTGGACGATGGCGTAGTTGTTGAACATGCCGCCGGTCGAGGCGCACGCACCCATCGAGATCACCCACTTGGGCTCGGGCATCTGGTCGTACACCTGACGCAGCACCGGGGCCATCTTCTGGCTCACCCGGCCGGAGACCACCATCAGGTCCGCCTGTCGCGGCGAGGCGCGGAACACCTCCATGCCGAATCGGGCGAGGTCGTTGTGGGCGGCCCCGGTCCCCATCATCTCGATGGCGCAGCAGGCGAGCCCGAAGGATGCCGGGAACATCGAGTTGGTGCGCGCCCAGTTGACCCCTCTGTGCAACGTCGAGAGCAGGAAGCCGGGCGCCTCGGCGGTTCCTGCCATCTACGCCGCCTCCTCCATCCTGTCGGGGGCGACCACACGGCGGTAGCGGAGCCGCCGCGACTCGTTCCAGTCGAGGGCGCCCCGCTTCCAGACGTACAGGAGGGTCTCGGCGAGGAGGGCGACGAAGATCGCCATCGCCCCGATGCCGGCCCAGCCGAAGCTCTCGAAACGGACCGCCCAGGCGAACAGGAAGATGAGCTCGACGTCGAAGACGACGAAGAGCATGGCGACGATGTAGAACTTGACGGGGAACCGCTCGACCGGGTCCTGGATCGGGACGATCCCGCACTCGTAGGGGGCCAGCTTCTCCGGCGTCGGCTTGCGGGGACCGAGCTTCCACGAAGCCAGCAGCATCACGATGCTGAAACCGAGGCCCAGCAGGACCATGAGGGCGATGGGCAGGTAGTCGGCCAGCGTCACCGGGGGGCCTCCTCTCGACGGCGGAGAATAGGAACCGGCCCGAACCCGGCCAAGTTCACCGACTTTCCCCTCGCCCATTTTGAGGGGTCGGGACCGAGAGCTCGCCCGGTGTAGGTCACCGGATCCCGTCGTGTACGGGATCGCCTTGACCGTCGCCGCCTGCCTCAGGGCCGGGACCCGCGCCGACGTCGCCTGGCTGGTCGAGGCGTCCGGGCTCCCGGTCGACGACTGGTCCGCCGCCGTTGCCTTCACCCCGGGTGGCGGTCGCACCGGGACCCTGGTCGGCGGCGCCCTCGACGGCTCGCTGGCGGATCGGGCCGGGCGCGGCGGCCAGGGTCGCCTGGTCGACATCGAGGTCACCGAGATCGACGCCCTGATCGCCGGCCTGCCGGTCGGGGGCCCGGGCGCGGTGCCTCCTCATGCCGGCCGAGGCACTGCCCGGCCGGGCTGTGGGACCTGGCCGTCGCCCGGCAGCCGCTCTGCCTGGTGTGCCGCCTCGAGGGCGACCTGGTGGCGGAGGCCCACCTGTTCACCGCCGGGGACGTCGCCGAGGCGGGCGATGCCGCCGCCGAGCTGTTCGCCCGGCGGGTCGGCGGGTCGACGATGGTCGACGACCGGGTGGTTTCGGTGTTCTGGGCGGTCCCGCAGCTGGTCATCGTCGGTGACGGCCCGGTCGCCGGCGCCCTCGACCGGGCCGGGGCGTTGGTCGGATGGCACACCCGGGTCATCACGGAAGGGGAGATGGCACGGGGTGTGATCGCCGGCCTGTCGACGATCGACAAGGTGGTGGTGACCGGGCATGACCTCGAACTGACCGGAGCCGGCCTGATCGCCGCCCTCGACAGCGACGTCGGCTACATCGGGGCGCTCGGTTCCCGGCGCCTCCACGACAACCGGAGGGACTGGCTCGCCTACCGCGGGGTCACCGACCTGACCCGGGTCCACGCCCCGGCCGGCCTCGACATCGGTGCGGACACCCCGGCCACCATCGCCGTCTCGATCCTCGCCGAGGCGATCGCCTCGGCCGCCGACGCCGCCCAACCGTCCCCTCTCTCCTAGGATGAAGGGCACCAAGCAGAGCGTGAGAGAGGCGCTCCCGATGACCGATCAACCCGCCGGGCCCGACCAGGTCGAAGCCACCCTCGAGGTGCTCCGGTCGGTATGGGCAGTGGAAGGCGACCAGGCCGTTCTCGACGAAGACTGCAGCCCGACGAAGACCTGCCGCAACATGAAGGACGTCACCTTCGACGGGTTCGCCGAGCCCGGGAGCGACCTCGGGGCGGCATGGCGGGAGAAGCTGGCGCGCGAGGGCAAGCTGAGCACGTCGGGCGGGTCGATCCGCGATCTGGTCCTCGGTCAGGGCGAATAGCCTGACCGGCCTGGCCATCTCCCACCGACCGGCGGCCATGGCGTGAGCAACGACCGGATGGCTACCGCGGCCGACGTGGGCGACCTCACCGCCAGGCTGCGCCAGGGAGGCTATCTCGCCGACCGCGGCCTGGCGACCGCGGTCTATGTGGCGATGGCGCTCGGCCGACCTCTCCTCCTCGAAGGCGAGGTCGGCGTCGGCAAGACCGAGCTGGCCAAGGTCCTGGCGACAGTGTTCGACCGCCGGCTGATCCGCCTCCAGTGCTACGAGGGGATCGACACGAACCAGGCCCTCTACGAGTGGGACTACGCCCGCCAGATGCTCTACATCCGGGCGCTCTCCGAGCAACACCTCGATGACGAGGAGCGGGTCGACAAGCTGTTCGGCCCGAAGTTCCTGCTCGAGCGACCGTTGCTCGATGCGGTCCGCTCGGGCGACCGTGCCGTGCTCCTGATCGACGAGATCGACCGGGCCGACGACGAGTTCGAGGCGTTCCTGCTCGAGCTGCTCTCCGACTTCCAGATCACCATCCCCGAGATCGGGACCATCACCGCGGAGACGCCGCCCCTGGTGATCCTGACCTCCAACCGGACCCGGGAGTTGCACGACGCCCTCAAGCGACGCTGTCTGCACCACTGGGTCGGCTACCCGACCCCGGAGCGGGAGGTCGAGATCGTCCTGGTCCGTGCCCCCGACGCCACCGAGGCACTGGCCCGCAAGGTGGTCGCCGCGGTGAACCGGCTGCGCCGGCTCGACCTGGCCAAGCCACCCGGGGTCGCCGAGACCCTGGACTGGGTGGCGACCCTGAACGTGCTCGGCGAGTCACAGCTCGACGCCCGCACCGTTCAGGACACCCTCGGCGCGGTGGTCAAGGAGCGCGACGACCTCGACGTCGTGCACGACCATCTCGACGAGATCGCCCTCGATGCCTGAGCGGCTCGATGCCGTCGAACAGGCCGGGACCGTCGTCGGGAGCCCGTTCGTGGGGATGCTGGTGCGGTTCGGCGGGGAGCTGCGCCGGGCCGGGTTGGCGGTCGGCTCCGGCGACCTGCTGACCTACTGCGCGGCGATGGCGACGCTCGATCCCGGCGATCTGCTCGACCTCTACTGGGCGGGCCGCGCCACCCTGGTGACCCGCCTCGAGCACATCCCGGTCTACGACCGTGTGTTCCGCCGCTACTTCCTCGACGAAGGCGACGACCTGCCCGAGCCGGTGAGGCTGGCCGTGCAACGATCATCGATCGGGAACCGATCGGTGATCGAGATCCCGGCAACCGAGCCGGGGCCGCCCGGCGACGAGGAGGAGGCCAGGCTCGGGTTGATGGCGTCCGACATCGAGATCTGGCGCACCAAGGCGTTCGCCGCCTGCACCCCCGAGGAGCTGGCAGCCCTGCGGAGGATCATGGCGGGCCTGAGGCTGGTCCCGCCACGACGGCGCGCCCGCCGCACCCACCCGGCCGGATCCGGCGGCCGGCCGGACCTTCGCCGGACGGTGCGCAGCACGATGCGCTCCCACGGTGAGCCTTCGGAGCTGTTCTGGCGCCGGCGGCGGCTGCGGACGCGGCCCCTCGTCCTGATCCTCGACGTCTCCGGGTCGATGGCGGAGTACTCACGCAACCTGCTCCAGTTCGCCTACTCGACCCGGCGGGCCGGCGGGCGCGTCGAGGTGTTCTGCTTCGGCACCAGGCTGACCCGGATCACCCGGGCGCTCGACCGCCGTCGACCCGACGACGCCCTCGACGAGGCGGCCCGGGCGGTCTTCGACTGGGAGGGGGGCACCCGCATCGGCGACGCGCTCGACACGTTCGTCCGCAACTGGGGGCGCCGGGGCATGAGCCGCGGCTCGATCGTCGTCATCTGCTCCGACGGCCTCGACCGCGGCGACCCTTCGGTGCTGGCCGGGGCCATGGAGCGGCTGTCGCGACTCAGCCATCGCATCGTGTGGATGAACCCGCACAAGGGCAACGACCCCGGATTCCGTCCCAGCACGCTGGGCATGATGGTGGCAGCCCCTCACGTCGATCTCCTCCTCTCCGGTCACGACCTGGCCAGCCTCGAGGATTTCGCCCGACGGTTGCCCGAGCTGCGATGACCGGGCGAGAGATGGGGTGGGCGATGAGATGGAGCGTGTCCCTCGTGGCCGAGGGCGACCGGGTCGTCGAGCTCGAGGAGGTGGTCGAGCTGGCCGACGCCGTCGCCGCGCTCGGCGGCATCGCCTCCGGGATGGGCACCACCGGGTACGGCGCCCAGCTCCTGGTGGAGGCGGCGACCAGCGACGAGGCGGTGGAGCGGGCGATGGAGGAGTTCGCCGCCGCCGCCGGCCGGGCCGGCCTGCCGCCGTGGCCGATCACCCGGGTCGAGACCATCGCCGACGACGAGGATCTCGACTACGGCCCCGACGACGAGCGCCGGGCTTCCCGGCGATGATCCGGCTCGGCTCCCTGGCGGGCTACCCGTTCGAGGGGCCCCGGGTCCTCGCCGGGTGGACGGCGCCGGAGAAGGCGGCGGTGTACGCCATCGTCTACCGGCCGACGCCGCCGCCGAGCCGGACGAGTACGCCGTGCTCTATCGTGGGCCACTCCGACGACCTCTCCGCCGAGCGGTTCCCGTGGCAGCACCCCCGCGCACCCTGCTGGCTGGAGCGGGCGGGCGGAGACCGCTTCAACCTCTACATCTGCACCTACGAGCCGCCCGGGGCGCTCCGTTCCCACCGGGAGCAGATCACCCGCGAGCTGGTCGCCGTCTACCGGCCCGAGCTGCAACCCCGAGCAGTACGACCAGGCGTGGAAAGACGAGTGGATCGGCGGTTACCAGGCGCCGACGACGGGCCCGTTGACCACCGGGCGCGACCCGGCAGGCAACCGCTAGCCGTCCTCCTAGCCGGGGGCGTCGGTCGAGGCGTGGGCGGCGCTGCGGACCGGGCCGTCGGGCTGGTAGCCGACGGCGTCGTGCAACCGCGAGCGGCGCCTGCCCGACGCCGGGAGTGCCGGTCCACGCTCCGCGGCGGCCGCCGGCTCATAGGTGGCCCCGGCCACGATGCCCTCGGCCATCCCGTACAGCAGCGGGAGCGCACCGGCGATGACACCGCCGGTGCGGTTGATGTGCTCCAGGTCCCCCTCGATCGGCTCGGCGTTGCGCTTGATGGTCTGCACCAGGTCGTTGCACTCCTCGAGGTTGCCGGCGACGCGGCCCAGCTGGGAGCCGACGATCCACAGGTAGAAGGCCAGGCCGGCGATCAGCAGGACGATGTCGACCACGGTGAGGACGATGAGGGTGGTCACGAGCGGACCTGCCCGAGGACCCTGCCCAGGAACAGGTGGTGCTCCAGGCCCTCAGCCAGCACGAGGTCGACTCCGGCGGCGGTCTGCCCGAGCAGCATGGCGTCGGCGGTGTTGTCCGCCGCCTGGGCGAGGGTCGCCTTGATCTCCACGACGCGGCGGTCGATGGTGCGCACCAGGAGCACCAGGATGGTGAGCAGTGCGGCCACCGCCAGCACGACCACGAAGCCGCCGGCGATGGCGACCTGCCAGAGCGTCTCCTGGGTGTCGGTCAGGGCGATGACCATGCTCAACCTCCCAGGCGCTTGCGGCCGCGCCCCAGCCCTTCGATGACGTTGACCGCCGAGGTGATCGTGGTGTTCAGCTCGGCGAGGGCGGCGGTGTTGTTCACCGACTTGGCCAGGCTGTCGTTGATCAGCTTCGCCTCGGTGCCGATGCGGTGGGCCAGCACCAGGATGGGGACGACCAAGCGCCACCACCACCAGCACCACGACGATGGCGACGGTGTAGCCGATGGCCCAGCTGGTGGTCGAGGCGCTCTCGGCGGCAAGCAGGTACATGTGTGCGACCCCCTCAGATCGATTCGCAGAAGTCGCTGACCGGCTGGAGGTTGGCGTTCACCGAGGCCACCGTGGCGGGCACCGCGCTGGTCTTCTCGGCGACGACCTCGACGCCCCCGGTCAGCGCCCGGAGCGTCTTCAGCGTCGCCATGAGGTGGCCGATGACCCGGATCAGCCCGAGGGCGGCGGCGGCGACGATGAGCGTGGCGATCACCAGGGTGACGATGGCGACTGCGGGCATCGGTACCTCCCTCCCCTCAGCCCAGCAACTTGGCGACGGAGCCGGCGTAGCGGACGGCGCCCACCGAGACGTCGTTGATGGTCCGGTCGGTGGTCGCCAGCAGGTCGGGCACTTCGTCGAGCTCGCCGATGAGGGCGACGCCCCCGGCCAGGATCTCGTCCGATGCCCCTCGAATGCGCTCGAGAGCGGCCAGGACCCGGTTCAACAGGGCGACGAGGACGGGCACCACCACCAGGAGCAGCAGTGCGTTTCCTATCCACCAGAGCATGCCGTTCTCCTCAGCTTCGGTCGGGCTGGTACGGGAGGAAGAACCGGGCGGCCACCCGTTTGAGCGCCATCAGTGCGGCCTGGATCCCGATGGCCAGGCCACTGGCCGGCTTCGACGCCTCGATCTGGTCGGCGGAGACGACCCCGTCCGAGGGCGTCGAGGCGCGCCTCCATGTTCGCCGAGAAGTCACGCATCAAGACGGCGGTGACGTCGGCGATCATCCCCCGGCCGTACTGGGCGGCGGCGCCGGAGAGCTGCAGGTCCTGCTCCACCTCGACCCTGGTGCCGGTGGCGGTGGGCACCAGCCGAGCCGTCACCCCCATCGCCGCCTGGCCGCGGCCCCGCTCGTCCGCACCGGCGGCGTCGACGACGATGGTCCGGTTCGCCTCGTCGCGTTCCGTCACGTGGGCCTGCCCGGCGAACTGCATCTTCACCGGGCCCATGCGGACGGCGACCGTGCCCGAGTACTGGTCGGGACCGACCTGCTGGTCGATCTCGGCACCGGGAAGGCAGGCGGCGACACCGGGGATGTCCTGGAAGAAGCCCCAGACCTCATCGACCGGTTGCGGGACCTCGAAGTCGCTCTTGATCAGCATGAGGCGGCCTCCGACGTGTAGTCGGCCGGGCTCTTCTCGAACGCGGCCCGGCATCCCGGGCAGCAGAAGTAGTAGGTGACGCCGTCGTGATCGAGCGGGCGGCTGGTGTCGTCGGCGGGCACGGTCATCCCGCAGACCACGTCGACGGCGGTGCCGGTCACGGTTTCGGCGGCGCCCGCCGCATCCTCGCGGGTCGCCGTCCGACGCTCCAGAGCCCCTCCGGCACGCAGCTGGACGAGCTCGGCGAGGACGGCGACGGCGATCTCGCGGTGCGAGGTGTGCCCGAGGTCGACGCCGACCGGCACCCGCACCGCGGCGAGCCGCTCCTGGGCGACGCCGCGGTCGGCCAGGTAGCCGAGCACCGCCTCGCCGCGCTTGCGGGAGGCGACCATGCCGACGAACGCCGGGTCGCCGGCGACGGCGTGCTCGATGGCGTCCTCGTCGCCGTGGCCCTGCGTGGCCACCACCACGACCGAGCCGGGTGCGACGTCGGTGGACGGGAAGTCGGCGGCGTCGACCAGCGTGGCGCGCCAGCCGAGGACGACGGCCAGGTCGACGAGGGTGCCGGCCATGGGCGAACGGCCGACGACCACGAGGTTCGGGCTGGGCACCACCGGCTCGATGTACAACTGGGCGGCTCCCTCGCTCTGGCAGGCCATCTGGACGAACATCATCCCCTCGGGCGCCTCGCCGAACTCGTCCGGCGCCCCGAGCAGGATCAGCCGCGGCTGGCGATCCTCGATCGCTCGCCGCGCCTCGCGGATCACGACCGGCTCGGCACAGGCACCGCCGATCCAGCCGTGGATCTCGCCGTCGGCGGTGATGATGGCCCGGCCGCCCTGCTGCGCCGACGAGGGCGCCCGGCGCCAGACGACGGTGGCCAGGGCGAACTCCACGCCCTGGCGGGCGAGCTCGCTGGCCCGCTCGATCATGCCCCAGCCGTCGACCGGTGGTGCGTTCACTCGTCCGACCTGACCGGAGGGGCGCCGCTGACGTCCTGCCCGGTGGTCACCGCCTGGTGGACACGGTCGGGGAACAGCGGCATGTCGATGTTGCGCACCCCGGTGCCCTTGAGGGCGTCCATCACCGCGTTGACGAAGGCGGCCGGGCCGCCGACGGTGGCGCACTCGCCGATGCCCTTGGCGCCGATCGGGTGGTGCGGGCACGGGGTGACGACCTCGTGCAGCTCGAAGCCCGGTGTCTCCCATGCCGTCGGCAGCAGGTAGTCGGTGAAATTGGCGCCGATGCAGTTGCCTTCGGCGTCGAAGGTGATGAACTGCATGTTGGCCATGGCGTAGGCCTCGGTGAGGCCACCCATGATCTGGCCCTCGACGATCATCGGGTTGATCCGCACGCCGCAGTCGTCGACCGCCACCACCCGCAGCACGTCCCAGACGCCGGTCTCGGGGTCGACCTCGACGGTGGCGATGTAGCAGGCGAACGGCCAGGTGAGGTTGGGCGGGTCGTAGTAGGCGACGTTCTCCAGGCCGGGCTCCATGCCGTCGGGCATGTTGGAGTACGCCGCCATGGCGCACTCCTGGATGGTCACGCCCCGGTCGGGCTGGCTGCGCACGTAGAACCGGCCCAGCTCCCACTCGACGTCCTCCTCGGAGATCTCGAGCAGGTGGGCGGCGATCTTGCGCGCCTTGGCCCGGACCTTGCGCGCCACCATGGCCACCGCCGCCCCGGCGACCGGGGTGCTGCGTGAGGCGTAGGTGCCCATGCCGAACGGCGCGGTGTCGGTGTCGCCCTCCTCGACGACGATGTCCTCCGCAGGCAGGCCGAGCTCGTGGGCGACGATCTGGGCCCAGGTCGTCTCGTGTCCCTGGCCCTGGCTCTTGGCCCCGGTGCGGAGGAGCGCCTTGCCGGTCATGTGGACCCGGAGCTCGGCCGAGTCGAACATCTTGATGCCGAGGATGTCGTACTCCCGGCTGTTGCCGGCGCCGAGCGGCTCGGTCATCGTCGAGATGCCGATGCCGAGCAGCCGGCCGCGCTGGCGGGCCTCCTCCTTCTGCTTCAGGAAGTCGGCGTATCCGACGGCCTCCAGACCGACGTCGAGGCATTTGCCGTACTGCCCGGAGTCGGTGAGGAACCCGTACGGCGGTGCGGTGGGGGAAGTCGTCGTCCCGGACGAAGTTGATCCGTCGGAACTCCGCCTGGTCCATGCCCAGGTCGTCGGCAGCAGCCTGGACCATCCGCTCCTGGAAGAACATCGCCTCGGTGACCCGGAACGAGCAGCGGTAGGCGACCCCGCCGGGCGCCTTGTTGGTGTACACCCCCCGCGCCTCGAGATGGGCGTAGGGGATGTCGTAGCAGGCGAACGCCGAGTGCATCAGGCCGATCTTGAACTTCGACGGCTGGGCGTCGGAGAAGAAGGCCCCGTGATCGGCCAGCGTTTGCATCCGGACCCCGAGGATCCGGCCGTCGTTGCGCAGCGCCAGCTCGCCGTGGAGATAGATGTCCCGGGCGAACCCGGTGGAGATCAGGTTCCCGGTGCGGTCCTCGATCCACTTCACCGGGCGCTCGAGCAGGATCGACGCCAGGATCGAGGCCACATAGCCCGGGTAGACCGGCACCTTGTTGCCGAACCCGCCGCCGAGGTCCGGGGCGATGATGCGGATCATGTGCTCGGGCAGCTCGGCGACCAGTGCCACCGCCGCCCGGATGATGTGCGGAGCCTGGGTGGTCATGTAGACGGTCAGCTTCGACGTCGCCCGGTTGAAGTCGGCGATCGAACCGCAGCACTCCAGCGGCGCCGGGTGCGAGCGCGGGTAGTGCAGGTCGAGCTGCGAGATGACGTCGGCCTCGGCGAAGGCCCGGTCGGTGCCTTCCCGGTCGCCCACCTCCCAGTCGTACACGACGTTGTTCGGCTGGTTCTCCTTGTCGTCCCTGATCAGCGGGGCGTCCTCGGCCAGCCCCTGCATCGGATTGACGATCACCGGCAGCGGCTCGTAGTCGACGACGATCGACTCGCAGGCGTCCTTGGCGATGTAGGGGTCGTCGGCGATGACGCAGGCCACCTCCTGGCCCTGGAAGCGCACCTTGTCGGTGGCGAGTACCGCCTGGGTGTCGTAGGAGAGGGTGGGCATCCACGCCAGGTTGCGCGACGCCATCATCTCGCCGGTGAGCACGAGGCGGACACCGGGCATCGCCCACGCCTTGCTGGCGTCGATCGAGTTGATCCGGGCGTGGGCGAGCGGGCTGCGGAGGATCTCCATGTGCAGCATCCCGGGCAGCACGATGTCGTCGATGTAGTTGCCCTTGCCGCGGATGAAGCGGTTGTCCTCCACCCGCCGGCGGCTGGCGCCCATGCCGCCGATCTTGATCTCGTCGAGCGCCTGGGTCACCTGGCCACCTCCGATACCCGCATCCCGGTCATCGCCCTGGCCTTCGTCGGCCGCCCACAGCACCGCCTTGACGATGTTCTGGTAGCCGGTGCACCGACACACGTTGCCGGACAGGGCCCATCGCACCTCGTCCTCGGTCGGGTCCGGGTTCTCGTCGAGGAGGGCCTTGGCCGTCAACATCATCCCGGGCGTGCAGAACCCGCACTGCAGGCCATGCTCCTCCTTGAACCCCTCCTGGATGGGGTGCAGCTCGCTGGCGGTGGCCAATCCCTCGACCGTCATCACGTCGTGGCCGTCGGCCTGGACGGCGAGCATCGTGCAGCTCTTGACCGGCCGGCCGTCGAACAGGACGGTGCAGGCGCCGCAGTTGGTGGTGTCGCACCCGGTGTGCGTCCCGGTCAGCTTGAAGCCCGATCGCAGCAGGTGGGCCAGCATGAGGCGAGGCTCCACCACCGCCGACCGGGATTCGCCGTTGACCCGGACGGTGATCCTGCGGACCGGGATGTCGTCGGGCGTTGCCGCCGGAACCTCTTCGAACAGGCTGGTCATCTCAGGCCGCCACCTCCTCCGAGTCGAGCAGCCGGGTCAGGATCCGGCTGGTGAAGATACGCACCAGATGCCGCTTGTAGGTCGCGCTGCCGCGGTGGTCGGTGTGCGGCTGGGCGGCCTCGGCGGCCAGCTCGGCGGCCTCGGCGATCACCTCCGGCGTGAGGGGCCCTCCGACGAGCACCTCGCCGGCGGCATCGGCGGAGATCGTCGAAGGGCCGACACCGGTCAGGCCGATGCCGGCCCTGGCGACGCTCGTCACCGACCCGATCGACGGCGACGGCCACCCCTGCGGTGGCGAAGTCGCCGACCCGTCGCTCCAGCTTCAGGTACCCGCCGGCGGGCACCCCCTGCGGAGCTGGGACGACCGCCTCGACGGCGATCTCGTCGTAGGCGAGCACGTTCTGGAAGGGACCTGAGACGAACTCCCTCATGGCGATCGTGCGCCGTCCGGAGACGCCCTGGGCTACCACGGAGCCGTCGAGGGCGGTGACCACGGCGGCCCAGTCGCCCTGCGGGTCGGCGTGGCACAGCGAGCCGACCAGGGTTCCCCGAACCCGCACGATGGGATCGGCCACGAGCGGGGCGGCCGCCGCCATCGTCGGCTGATGCGAGGCCAGCAGCGAGGACCGCTCGAGCGTGGCCTGCCGGCAGAGCGCCCCGATGCGGATGGTGCCGTCGGGATCGATGGTGTGGTAGTCGAGGTCGGGGAGGTCGTTGATGTCCACCAGCATCTCGGGCGTGGCGAAGCGGAGCTTCAGCATGGGGACGAGGCTCTGGCCCCCGGCGAGGACCTTCGCCTCTCCGCCGCCGTCGGCGAGGAGCGACGCCGCCTCGTCGATCGACCGGGGTGCCTCGTATCGGAATCGAGCAGGGTAGATGGCAGCCTCTTTCGTCCGGTGCTTCAGGCGGGCGGCTCGCCGGCCCCGTCGCCGTGTGCGTCGGGGGAACGAGTGGGGGTCGGGCACCGCCACCGGCAGCGACTCGGCGTGGGGGTCCGGCCTCGGCTCCTGGTGCGGGGGCCACGGGCCCTGGACCGGCTGGCCGGCGACCTTGAGGTACTCGATCAGCTCGGGCCAGGCCCATACCGTCGGGCTGGTGCCGGTCTTCGGTGCGTGCTCGATGAGCTCGTAGAGCCGCGGGTTGCCCCGGCTGTGGCCTGACGACTCGATTGGCACGCCGGCGAACCCCCTGTCAGGGACCGACCGAAACCTTCCAACCCAACGGCTGCGCACACCCTAGCTTTCGGCGCCGTGCCGCGTCGGGGTGAAATGACGGCCTTGGGAAGGACGATCGGCGTCGGTCGGGCATGACCGGTCCCCGATCGGCGATACCCCTCCCCGTCATCCGTGCAGGCCTCCGGCCCGTGAAGCTGCCACCCCTCCCCTCGAAGAGGGGAGGGGAAATCATGCCGCCAGGCTGCGGATCTGGCGGATGGCGACGACCAGGCCGGAGATGTCGTCGACGCCGTCCACCGACAGCGCCCGCATGATGCGGTTGAGGGCGCTGAGGGCGGGACCGCGGCCGGCCAGGAATGCCTCGAGCGCCGCCTCGGGCGGGGCGTCCCCGGCCTCACCGATCACCCGCTCGGCCAGCTCGCGGCGCAGCTCGACCAGGTCGCCGGCCAGGGCCTGCGCCGCCGCCCGTTGCCATCGGGTCGCCGCCGGCATCCGCTCCACCTGCGACTCCAGCCAGTCGATCTCGAAGATCGGGCCGACGGCCAGGAAGATCCGGGCGACGTTCGCCAGCGAGTGCCCGGTGCGGTGGGCGACGTCGATGATGTCGGGGGCGTGGAAGAGCTCGTCGACGTAGCGTTGGTGTCGGGCCACGTCCTCGGGCACCCCCATCCCGACCCATTCCTCGACTGCGGCGTCGTTCTGCTGACGGATCTCGGGCGGGGCGAGCGTGTGCATGGTGGAGGCCAGCTCGCGGAACGCCGCCCGGGTCGGCTCGATCACCCGCTCCAGCGCCTCGCTGGTCGGATGTCGCAGGTACCAGCGGGTCACCGCCTCGACCAGCTCGTCGATCCCGGAGAGGAGCCTTCGCTCGACGTCCGCGGTGAGCGAGCCGAACAGGGCCTCGACCTCGGCCCACCGCTCGGGGGCGTCGGTGACCGCACCGGGCGATCTCATAGGCGCGCACCACCCGCTCGGGCCGGGTTCCGGCATCGGCCATCAGCCGTGACACGAAGGTGATCCCCTGGGAGTTGAGCACCTCGTTGGCGAGGATGGTGGCGACCAGCTCCCGGCGCAGCGGGTGCCGTTCGATGAGGTCGCCGAACCGCTCCACCACCACGTCGGGGAAGTACCGCGCCAGTTTCGGGCCGAAGACCGGGTCGTCGGGCAGGTCGGAGTCGAGCACGTAGCTGCGCAGATCGCGCTTGGCATACGCCAGCAGGACCGCCAGCTCAGGGCTGGTCATCCCCGCCCCTGCCCGGGCCCGCTCCGCCATGTCCTCCGTGGTCGGCAGGAGCTCGATCCGCCGGTTGAGCAGCCCATCGGCCTCGAGCTCGACCATCAGGTCCTCGTAGGCCTCGGTGCGGGGACCCGAGCCTGCCTGCTCCTGCCCGAGGATCTGGGCCTGGAGGAAGTTGTCGTACAGGATCCGGGCGACGACGTCGCCCACCACGGCGGCCACCAGCTCGTCGCGGGCCTCCCGGTCGAGGTCCCCGCTCTCCTCGGCGAGTCCGAGGAGGATCTTGAGGTTGACCTCCCGGTCCGAGCAGTGGACCCCGGCCGAGTTGTCGATGAAGTCGGTGTTGATCCGCCCGCCCGCCTCGGCGTACTCGATGCGGCCCAGCTGGGTGAAGCCGAGGTTGCCGCCTTCTCCCACCACCTTGCACCGCAGCTCGACGGCGTCGAGCCTGACGGCGTCGTTGACCCGGTCGCCCACCTGCTCGTGGGTCTCCCGGGTGGCCTTGACGTAGGTGCCGATCCCGCCGTTCCAGAGGAGGTCGACCGGCGCCGCCAGGATCGCCCGGATCACCTCGTCGGGAGTGAGCTGCGCCGTGTCGTGCACCCCGAGCGCCGCCATCGCCTGCGAGGACAGCTCGATCCGCTTGGCACTGCGCGGGTAGACGCCGCCGCCGGGCGAGATGAGGTCGGCGTCGTAGTCCTGCCAGGAGGAACGGGGCAGCTCGAAGAGACGCCGTCGCTCGGCGAACGAGACCTCGGGGTCGGGGTCGGGGTCGATGAAGATGTCACGGTGGTCGAAGGCGGCGACCAGCCGGATCTTCGGCGACAGCAGCATCCCGTTGCCGAACACGTCACCCGACATGTCGCCGATGCCCACCACGGTGATCGCCTCGGCCTGGGTGTCGACTCCCGATCTCGCGGAAGTGCCACTTCACCGACTCCCAGGCGCCCCTGGCGGTGATCCCCAGAGCCTTGTGGTCGTACCCGGCCGATCCTCCCGAGGCGAAGGCGTCGCCGAGCCAGAACCGGTAGGCGGCGGCGATGCCGTTGGCGGTGTCCGAGAAGCTGGCGGTGCCCTTGTCGGCGGCGACCACCAGGTACGGGTCGTCCTCGTCGTGGATCACCACATCGGGCGGATGCTCGACGCTGCCCGCCACCAGGTTGTCGGTGAGGTCGAGGAGCCCGGCGATGAAGGTCCGGTAGGCGGCGAGCACCGCCTCGCCCAGCTTCCCGGGGTCGCTCGGGGGCCGGCGCAGCACGAACCCGCCCTTGGATCCCGTGGGGACGATGACGGCGTTCTTGGTCATCTGCGCCTTCATCAGCCCGAGGACCTCGGTGCGGTAGTCCTCGCGCCGGGTCGACCAGCGGATGCCGCCGCGCGCCACCCGCCCGCCGCGCAGGTGGATCCCCTCGACATCGGGGTGGTACACGAAGATCTCGAAGAGCGGGGCCGGGAGCGGCATCCCCGGCACGTCGGCGGAGCGGAACTTGAAGGCGAGCGAACCGCGGTCGGGACGGTAGGCGTTGGTGCGGACCGTGGCCTGGATCAGCCCCAGCATCGCCCGCAGGATCCGGTCTTCGTCGAGCGACGACACCGCGTCGAGGTCGGCCAGGATCCGGGCGGCTTATCTCCTCCTCGGCGGCGGCGCCCTCCGCCCCGCCCCGCGCCGGGTCGAAGCGCTGCTCGAAGAGGTCGACCAGGGCGCGGGCGATGGTGGGGTGCGCCACCAGGGCGTCGTTGACGTACTCGGCGGCGAAGGTGAGCCTGACCCGGCGCCAGTAGGTGCGGTAGGCGATCAGGATCTGCAGCTGGTGGTAGGTGAGGTCGGTGGACAGGATCAGGCGGTGGATCGAGTCCGACTCGGTCTCGCCGTAGAGCACGGCGGTCACCGTCTCCACCACCCGCTCGCTGCAGGCCCCCAGGTTGACCTGCCTGCCGTCGGGATCGACCACGCCGAAGTCGTGGATCACCGTCTCCTGTCGGTGATCAGCCTCGTCGGCACCTCCTCGACGACCTGTAGCCCGAGCGCCTCGAGAGTGGGCATCACCTCCGAGAGCATCATCTTCCCGTCGGCGCGGTACACCGCCAGCCGGGTCAGCGGCTGGGAGCCGTCGCCGGGCTCGTTCTGCAGCCCGACGACGGGTCGGCCGCCGCCGTCGGCGAGCTCCTGCAGCATGGCCAGGTCGCCAACAACCAGCTCGGGGTCGACCGAGTTGCGGTAGTAGTCGGGGAACTGCGAGGTCCACCGCTCGGCGAGCGCCTCTCCCCGTTCGGTGCCGAGCTGCTCCACCGCCAGCTCGGTGATCCGCTCGTCCCACGTCTTGGTGATGTCGAGGACATCCGCCTCCAGGCTGCGGAAGTCGACATTGGGCACCTGGCTGTCGGCGACCCAGACGGTGAAGTGGAGCCGGGCGGTGTCGGTCTCCCCCAGGGCGAGCCGGTAGTCGACCGAGGAGCCGCTGAAACGCTCCTGGAACAGGTCCTGGAGGCGGCGGCGCATGGCGCGCGTTGAACCGGTCCCGGGGCATCACCACCAGCAACGAGACCGACCGCTGCAGGAGGTCACGACGGAGGAAGAGGCGGACCTGCCCGCGCTCCTGGGAGCTCGACCAGCCCCACCATGGAGCGCCGAATGTCCTCGGTCGGGGTGGCGAACAGCTCGTCCTTCGGGAAGCTCTCGAAGAGCTGGACCAGCTCCTTGTAGTAGTGCGACCCCTCCATGGTGTCCTCTGCCTCGAGGATCTGGGCGAGCTTGGAGCGGAGGATCGGGATCTGCGAGACCGGCGCCATGTACGCCTTGGAGGTGAACAGCCCGAGCATCCGGTTCTCGCCGTTCACCTGGCCGTCGGGACCGATCGTCGTACACCGATGTAGTCGAGCTTGGCCCGGCGATGGACCCGGGAGACGCCGTTGGTCTTGGTGATCACCACCAGGTTGCCGCTCTCGTACCGGGCCCGCAGCTCCGGGTTGAGGTCGTCGAGCAGGACCGGCTCGGCGAAGGCGGACTGTCCGGCGTCGGTGAGGATGCCCAGGCCGGAGTCGGGCACCGCCATCACCGCCCGACCTTCGGGCGTGTCCACCATCCGGTACTCCCGGTAGCCGAGGAACACGAAGTTGTCGTCGAGCAGCCACTCCAGGAAGGCGACCGCCTCGGTGACCTCGGCCTGGTCGTATCGGGCGCTGCTCTCCTTGGCGGCCTTGATCATCCGGAAGACGGCGCCCTGCATGGGCTCGAAGTCGATGACCGCTCGGCGCACGTCGCGGAGCACGATGCCGATCTGTTTGGTGAGCTGGTCTCTCTCCTCTTCGGTCAGCCTGCGGCTCAGCTCGTAGTGCTGCAACGACTCCCGGTTGGGGGCGGTGCGGGTGGGGAGGATGGAGGCGATACGGCCGTCCTCGCCACGTTGGATGCCGAGCACCGGGTGGAACACGCGGTCGATCGTGTGACCTCTGGCCTGGATCTCGTTGGTCACCGAGTCGATGAGGAAGGCCATGTCCGGGCAGAGGACCTCGACCACGGTGCCACCCGGCTCGTAGCCGTGCTCCGCCATGGTCGGCGTGAAGGCGCGGACGTCCTGGGCGTTGGCGTCGTGGGCGTCGCTGAAGTCGAACACCGACAGCACCTGGGCGACGATCTGGTCGGTCGGGGTCAGCGTCAGGTAGTCGAGGGGGACCCGGTTGAGGTACCGGCGGGCGAACTGGCCGATGACGTCGGCATCGCCGTCCCCCCGGGCGGCGCCCGCCTTGGCAATGGTCTCGCAGAGCCCCTCGACGGCCACGTCGCGTGGCTCCACCGTCCCCAGCGTGCTCACCTGCTCAAGTTACCGCTCCCGGCACCAAAGGTGTGGCGATCATGGTGCATCCGTGCAACTTTGAGCGGTTTACCTCGGATAGCGATGAAAAGTGCTCAAAGTTCGACTGCTGGGCTGGGGTGCCACGGCGCCCGACTCACCCGGCAGCCTCTCGCGCCGCCGCCTTGGCGGCGCGTTTGTGCGCCTGGTAGGCGGCGAGCGCCTCGGGCGAGTCCACGTCTCCCAGCGTCGGGTGGGTGGGCAGCGCCTCTTCCATCCCGGGTGGGCTCACCCCGAGCCGCTTGGCGAGGACCGCCAGCAGGGACGCCACCTTCATCTCCCCGAAGCCGGGCATGGCGGCGATGCGCCGCTTCAGGTCGCCGGCGTCGGCGGCGCCGGTCCACACGCCGCTGCGCCTCCCCGCCGTAGGTGTCGGCGATGTGGGCAGCCAGCTCCTGGACCCGCTTGGCCATCGCCGACGGGTAGCGGTGGATCGCCGGAGGGCCCTTGGCCGCCGCCTCGAGCAGATCCGGGTCCATGGCGGCGAGCCGATTGGCGTCGAGCGTCCCCACCCGCTCTCGCAGCACCTTTGGCCCGGAGAACGCCCACTGCACCGGGACCTGCTGGTCGAGGGCGAAGCCGATGAGCAGGGCCATCGGGTCGCTGACCAGCAGCCGGTCGGCCTCGTCGTCGCCGGTGAAGTAGAGCCGGTCGGTGGCCATTGCCCGATGCTACGCCAGCTGCCCGGCGGCGATACCGACGCCACACATCGCAACTTTGAGCGAGTGGCGCCATCTGGTGGCGTCAATCGCTCAAAGTTCGCGATTCATTGGAAGGGGTCAGCTCTTGATGAGCGGGTCGGGGCCGACGGCCACCGCCCGCTCGATCACCCGGTACACCCGTTCTTCGATCCCCCGCTCCTCCGGTTCCAGCAGGTTCGCCATCACCTTGAGCGTCCACTCGAGGAGCGGGCGGGAGCGGATGCCGATCCGGGTGAGCCGGCGCATCAGGGTCGGGTTGCCGATGGCGATGACGAAGGCGCGGGCGACCCGGTGGTAGGCGCCGTACTCGTCCTCGACCTGGCGCGGGTAGCGTTGGAGGATGGTCAGGTCGTCGGCGGCGAGGGCGTCGGCGATGTGCCGGGCCGCCGTCCGCCCGGTCTCGTAGGCGTAGTCGATCCCCTCCCCGTTGAACGGGTTGACCGCCCCGGCGGCGTCACCGATCGCCAGCCAGTTCCGCCCCGCCCTCGGCCCCACCGAGAACGCCATCGGCAACTTGCCGCCGACCGGGTCGGTGAGCTGCTCGGTCTCCCCCCAGTGGTCGGGGAGGTCGGCCACGTAGGCGTCGAGGACGTGCGACGTGTTCACATCGCGCCAGCCCTTGAAGGTCGAGATGACCCCCACCCCGACGTTGATCGCCCCGTCACCCAGCGGGAACACCCACCCGTAACCGGGCAGGGAGCGGCCCTCCGAGTCGCGGATGTCGAGCTGGCTCTCCAGGAACGGGTCCGTGGAGTTGGGGCTCGACCAGTAGCCCCGCACCGCCAACCCGTAGGGGTAGTCCTTGCGGCGGGCGGTGCCCAGCGCCCTGCCGAACCGGGCCAGCGACCCGTCGGCGATCACCACCACCCTGGGATGGACCGCCACCGTGGAGGCGCCGCCGTCACCGTCCTGCTCGGTCAGGGTGACCCCGGTGAGCCGCCCGTCCTCGATGACCGGGGTCGCCTCGGTGCGTTGCCGGATCACCGCCCCCTGCTTCTCGGCCAGCATCGCCACCTGCAGGTCGAGGTCGGAACGCCGGATCACCGCACCCCAATTCGGGTACACCGTGTGCTCCGGCCACGGGATCTCCATGGTCAGCTCACCTGCGTAGGACCGCAGCCCGGTGATGCGGTGCAGCTCGGGGACGTCGAAGTCGAACCCCATGTCGATGAGCTGTTTGACCGCCCGCGGGGTGAGCCCGTCCCCGCAGGTCTTGTCGCGCGGGTAGCTCTTCTTCTCGGCGACCACGACGTCGAGCCCGTCGCGGGCCATCCAGTACGCCGCCGCCGCCCCGGCCGGCCCGCCGCCGACGACGAGCACGTCCGGCGAGGCCACATCGTCTGGTCTGGTAGGGGCGGTCATCGCCCGTCAGGTTAGGATGGAGCCGCAGCCCAGCGACCGACTCCTCTCTTCCCATCGCGGCTCTGAACCGAGGCGTTGGACGCAAGGTCGACCCGGGAGCAGCCACCGGCACCCGACGCCGCAACCTTGAGCGGGTGGTGTCGACACGGGCCCTGCGTTCCAGACCGAGCCGCACCGCGTCCTCGAGCACGGCGCCGTCCGCCCGGCCTCACTGCTCGCTCTTTCACGGCACGATAGAGATCGTCGTCGATCCGAATAGTGGTGCGCATGCTGGCATCTTAGCATCAGGCTGTGACGTAAAGATGTCAGGATCGCCCCTGACGCCCGTCTGACTCAGTCCTCGGGGGAACGGGGCGCGGGCCGGTTCCGGGTCGGCTACTCCGGCATCCACATGGAGGTAGCCGGCAAGGAATCACCCCGCGGCGGTGACCGGTTCCTCGGTGAGGCCGCAGTCGGACTCGGCCTCGGCGAGCTCCTCCTCGCCGAAGGCGACCCGCTCGTACAGCACGACGGCGGCGAGCTCCTCCTCGGTGAGCGCCTCCCCGAACGGGGGCATCACCCCGACGCCGCCGACCGGCTTCGCCGTCGCCCCGTAGGTGGGGTCGGGCCACCCGGACGTGCCGACGCTGACCCAGGCGATGTGGCCGTCCTCGGCGGCGCACGACCCGGCCGGGAACGTCACCAGCACCGAGCCGCCGGCGAAGCCGGGGCCGACACCACCGCCGCCGGTGGCGCCGTGGCATGAGGCACATCGGGCGACGTACAGCTCTTCGCCCAGGGTGAAGAAGTCGACCTCGTCCTCGCCCCACGGGGCGCCGTCGCAGTTGACCGCCTCCCCGGTGGCCGGGTCGACATCGAGCTGGCCGGCCTCGCCGCATCCCGGCCCGTCGGGGGCGAGCAGGGCGTAGAAGACGGCGACGGCGGGGATCACGAGGAAGGCCGCCGCCAGCCAGCGGGGGAACCCTCGCAGCGCCGGGGCCCCCTGGGGGCCGGCGGGCTCCTCTGCCGCCGGGGGCTCGGCGTCGCCGCATCGGCATCCTCGTCGGTCGCCTCGGATGTCAGGACCTCGACCTTGGGACCGGGCTCCTCGGCGGCTTCCTCGGCGGCTTCCTCGGCGGGCTTCCTCGGCTGCTTCCTCGGCTGGCTTCCTCGACGGGGCCTCCTCGCCCTCGGCGGCGGCCGTGTCGGCGTCCGGCGTCTCCGCCGCCTCGGCCGCAGCCGGGGCAGCCTCTTCGCCGGCCCACTCGCGCAGCACGGCCTCGACGGTGGTGCCCTCCGCCTTCGCCCGGGCGGCGGCGGACCGCTCGATCATCGAGACGGGCAATCCCCGGATCTCGGCGACCTTCTTGAGCAGCTCCTCCATCAGCGCATGTCCCGGATCGTCATGGGTCGCCTCATCGCAGGGTCGTGACGTAGGCGGCGACGGCGTCGAGGTCGTCGTCGGAGAGGTGATCGTACGACGGCATCACCGAGTAGGGACGGGCTCGGCCCGGGGATCGGCGAGGTGGGCGGCCACCCAGGCTGCGTCCGAGGTGGGTTCGCGCAGCCCGGCCCGCATCAGGTCGGGGCCGATCCGCACCGTCCCCAGCAGCGGCAGCGGGTCGTAGGCGTAGTCGCCCGGCTGGGAGACCGGCCCGAGGCCGACATCGGTGACGATGGGCCGCACCTCCTGGGTGTGGCAGGCGACGCAGCCCTCCTGGACGTAGATCTCGAGGCCCCGCTCCTCGACGCTGCCGGCGGCGATCAGCCGGCCGGTGTCGGCGGCGAGCGTCGGATCGGCGAGCTCCATCTCGACCACGGGGACCGCCGCCACGAAGGCGACGGCGAACAGGAACGCCAGCACGGCGCCGGCCCGCACCCGGCCCGACGGGACGTCACGGTCGAGCAGCAGCTCGGGATCGGGAGGCACTTCGGGCGCCCCGACAACCAGCGGCGCCGCCCGCTCCACCGGCCGGCCGGTCAGCGATGGCCCCGACGAACCAGAGTTGGCCGAGTGCGTAGACGGCGAAGCCGACCAGCTGCATCGGGCCCAGCCAGCGCAGCGCCTCGGCGGTGTTGAACCAGCCCTCCCCGGCGGCGGGGATCTCGGGCGCGTTGGCGTTGGCCACCCAGGTCCAGCCGGCGACCACCCCGGCGGTCAGCAGGGCGAAGACCCAAACCACCAGCCCGGAGGCGGTGAGGGCGTAGTGGAGCCTGACCGACGACAACGACGCCGCCCGGCCGGACACCTCCGGCAGCACCCGGTGGACGGCGGCGGCCAGCCAGAGCGTCAAGGCGCCGTACCACAGCACCACATCGGAGGCCGTCACCCAGTCGGTGAGCCCGATCACCGCGCTCGAGCTGTGGAGAGCCAGCATCAGGTTCACCAGCGGGAACAGGGCGAACAGCACCGCGCCGAGCAGCACGAAGCGGAGCGTGACGTCGGCGGAGGCGACCTGCCAGCGATGCCGCACCGCCAGGGCGAGGTCGGTCAGGATCACCAGCACCGGCACCGCCAGGGCGATCGAGAAGACCACACCCACGGTCTCCAGCCAGTCGGGAGCCGGCCCGTAGGTGAGGGCGGCCGGTGCCGTCAGCGGCCAAACGAAGGCGAGCGACCAGAACCCGAGAAGGCTGAGGCGGGTGGCTACGAACGGTGGCCGGGCGGAGATCCTCGGGATGAGGAAGTACACGACGGCGACCCCGGCGGCAGCCAGCCACAGCCCGGTGAAGCCGGCACGGAAGAAGGCGGCCTGGATGGCGCCGGCGGCCCCACCGAAACCGGGCAGGTTGCCGACCACGAAGACCAGCACCAGCCACCACGAGGCGGCGACGGCGTACCAACCGACCGGGCCGAGGTCGCCGGTGGCACGCGACGAGGTGCGGGTCACGGTCACCGCCAACCCGAGCATCCCCAGGAGCAGGACGCCGTCGACGGCGAGTGGGTACTCGAGCAGGGGTCGGCCGGCGCCGATGCCGACGACCAGCGCCGCCGTCCCCAGCACCACCCCCAGGGCGAGCAACCCCAGGGAGACCACGGCGAACCGCTCCCCGGCGACCTCCACCCGCCCCAGCCGGGCGATGGCGAACAGCAGGATCCCGCCGAGCCCGATGGTGAGCCACCCGTAGAGGAACACGTCGACGGCGGCGGGGGCGATCCGCCCGTACCCGAGCGGCCCGGAGAACAGGTCGGGGAAGACGAGCTGGACGGCGGCGATGAGCCCGAGGACGAGCGACAGGGCGAGGAAGCCGAGCGCCGCCAGCAGATAGGGCCGGGCCACCCCCACGGTGACCTCGGGAGGTGCGTACCCGGGCAGGTCGGCGAGCAGGTCGTCGGGAACTTCGGTGGGCAGGTCCTGGTCGGGTGGCACGTTGTGGGTCACCGGCAGGTGGGTCCTTGCTGACGACGCTCGCTGGTCCCGGCGATCCGGGGCGGACCGGCGGCACAATAGCCGGGTGGCCCCGGCGCCCACCGGCTCCGGGCTGCCGGCGCACGGTAGGTCCTTGGCCGGGCGCCGGATCCCAGCGCAGGCCGACCGGTGGATAGAATGCCCCGGCGATGCCAGAGAGCAACGGCAGCCCCAACGGCGACAGAGTCCTCGCCCGGTACCGCCGCTACGGCCTCATCGCCATCGGGCTCGGTGCGGTCACCGCGGTGGTGGGAGCCCTCGTGGCCCACTTCACGGGGCTCCCCGAGGTGGATGCCATCGGCCAGGAGCTGTACCCGTCGATCCCCCGCGGCTGGGTGTTCGTGCTGATCGGCCAGGTCATCTGCCTCACCGGCGGCCTCCTGATCCTCGCCGGCATCACCCTGGCCTTCGTCTACGGTCGGGAGATGACCTGGGCGCGCGCCTCGATCGGAGCCTTCGTGTTCACCACGCTGATGATGATCCTGTTCGGGATCATCCCCAACCAGTGGTTGACGCTGACCCAGTCCACTCTCGAGTGGACGCCGCAGAAGGTGTTCGTCACGATCCCGCCGGGGCTGGTGCGCGGCTCGGAGATCAACGTCAGCTACGCCGCCCTCAAGGACATCGTCTCCGGGACCTATGCGGTGGTCGTGCTCGTTGTCGTCGCCGTCACCATGTACCAGTGGCAGGAGCGGCAGCGGCGCCGGGCCACCGAACCACCTCCCCAGCCGGTGTCCAAGTACGGCAGGCCGCTGAAGGTCGAGCGCTGAGCCATGACCGGCAAGGACGTGTGGTTCGAGATCCCCCCGATCCGCGACGACTACCAGCTCGCCGTCGTCGACGGGGACTACCTGACGGCGGCGGTGAAGCCCAAGCAGTTCCTCCACATCGACCAGTCGGAGTGCATCCTCTGCGAGGGCTGCGTCGACATCTGCCCCTGGAAGTGCATCCACTACCTGTCGATCGACGCCATCGCCGAGGCGTCGAACGTGGAGCATCCGTCGGAGGACACCGCCAACCAGGGCTTCTTCCTGGTCGACGAGGACGAGTGCACCCGGTGCGCCCTCTGCGTCGACCGCTGCCCGACCGGGGTGATCACCCTCGGCAAGTTCGCCGGCTCGCTGGCCGACCAGGCCGAGGAGTACGGGCTCACCCCGTGGGACTACAACACGGGTCAGCGGGACTTCAAGAACGGGTACTCGTACGGGATGCGCTGGTAGTGGCCAACGGGAACGGCAACGGCGGCGTCGGGATCAAGGACAGGGTCTCCGAGGTCGGCGAGCGGGTCCGGCAGAGCCAGGCGTGGGCGAGCATCTTCCGCCCCGGGTCGCCGTTCCGCCACGGCTACACCGACAGCCCCCGCAACCGCTCCTACGTGATCATGAACAACGTGCTGTACCACCTGCACCCGGTGAAGGTGAAGCGGCACGGGGTGAGGCTGTCGTACACGTTGTGCCTCGGTGGGCTGAGCTTCTTCCTGTTCATCCTGCTCACCATCACCGGCATCTTCCTGATGTTCTACTACCGGCCGACCTCGCCCCAGGCGTTCCACGACATCCAGGCGCTGTCCACCGACATCGCCTTCGGGCAGCTGGTCAGGAACATGCACCGGTGGGGCGCCCACCTGATGGTGCTCACCGTGTTCCTGCACATGGCCCGGGTCTTCTACCACGGCGCCTACAAGCCGCCGCGCGAGTTCAACTGGGTGGTCGGCGTCGTGCTCCTCCTCCTCACCCTGCTGCTCTCCTTCACCGGCTACCTCCTCCCCTGGGACCAGCTGGCGCTGTGGGCGGTGACGGTGGGGTCGAACATGGCGGCGTACACCCCGGTGTTCGGCGACCAGGTGACCTTCGTGCTCGTCGGCGGGGTACAGATCACCCCGGACACGCTGCTGCGCTGGTACGTGCTGCACGTGCTGTTCCTCCCCTTCGTGATCGTGATCTTCATGGCGGTGCACTTCTGGCGGGTCCGCAAGGACGGCGGAATCTCGGGACCCCTCTAGATCGGGAAAGAACGAGATGGCAGAGATCCCCGAACACATCCTGAGGCGGTCGGCGGAGGCGAGGGCCAAGGCCGAGGGCCGCACCGTCGAGGAGGTGCTCGCCGAGCTCAAGGGCGAGGCGCCTGCCGGGGCGGAGTCTCCCGCCTCGGCCGAGCCCGCGGCGGCAGCTCCGGAATCCGCCACCGAGGCAGCTTCCGCCACCGAGGCCGTCGAATCGGCACCGGCCACCGCGGTGGCGGTTGCCGACCCCCCCTCCGGGCCGGTGCGCGACCTGGACGCCGAGTCGTCCCAATACGGGGTTCCCCCGCCGCTGCTACGCCGGGCGGCGCTCGCCCGCGCCAGGTGGGACGGCCTGCCTCCGCCGCAGTTCGCCGGCGAGGGCCCTTCGGAGGCGGCTCCGCGCCCGGCGGCGGCGGCAGCCGGCGGCGCCGCACCGGCGGTGGCGGTTCCCGCCATCCCCGAAGGGGTGCGTACCCAGCGGCTCCTCACCGTGGTCAAGGCCGGCGCCATCCAGCAGGTCAAGACCGAGCCAACCGACAAGGTGAGCACCTGGCCCCACCTGGTCGCCGCCGAGTTCGTCGCCCTGATGGCCATCACCGCCGGGCTGATCATCTTCTCGATCTACGTCGACGCCCCACTGCTGGAGTTCGCCAACTTCAACGAGCAGCCCAACCCGTCCAAGGCGCCCTGGTACTTCCTCGGGCTCCAGGAGCTGCTGTCCTACTTCGATCCTCAGGTCGCCGGCGTCATCCTGCCCGGCTTCGGCCTCGCCGGGCTGGCATTCATCCCGTACATCGACCGCAACCCTTCGGTGCGCCCTTCGGACCGCAAGCTCGCCATCATGATCTTCAGCTTCTTCTTCTTCGCCGCAGCCATCCTCACCATCTACGGGTCGTTCTTCAGGGGACCGGGCTTCAACTTCACGTTCCCCTGGGTGGACGGCGTGTTCTTCGACTTCTGAAAGAGGCCCGATGGACGCCACCACACTCTTCATCAGCGGCATCGTCGCTGCCGCCGCGTTGGTGGGCATCGGGGTGTTCACCATCGCCGGTCGCCGGCCCAAGGACGAGTCCCCGGTCACCGGCCGCTTCGACCGGGCGGCGCTGCAGCGCGACCGGAGGGCACAGAAGGAGCGCGCCGCCGAGGCGGCCGGGGCCGTCGCCGTGCTCAGCCCGCCTGACGCCGACGAGGAGGTGGTCGACGAGGCCGGCCGCCGCCCGACCCGCTGCTGGAGCGCACCACGGTGTCCGAGGACGAGCTGGGCGTCACCCGACGCAGCTTCTTCAACCGGGCGCTCCTGGGCGTGTTCGGGATCTTCCTCGCCCAGTTCGCCATCGCCGGCCTGGCGTTCATGTGGCCGAAGCTGGGCGAGGGCTTCGGGACCCCGATCGACCTCGGCAACATCGACGACCTGCGCAGCGAGATCCAACAGCCCGACGGCTCGATCGTCCCGTTGTTCGTGGCCGCCGCCCAGACCTGGCTGGTCGCCATGCCCGAGGACGCCATCGCCGGATCGTCGTTCGAGGGGTTGCCGGTGGTGGCCGGCGCCACCGCCGGTGAGCCGGGACTGATGGCGCTGTGGCAGCGGTGCGTCCACCTCGGCTGCCGCGTCCCTGCGTGCGTGCCCTCGCAGGGCTTCGAGTGCCCCTGCCACGGGTCCCGCTACAACTTCCACGGCGAGTACGAAGCCGGGCCGGCCCCGCGCAACATGGACCGGTTCACGGTCGAGGCCGACGACTCGGGCAACCTGATCGTGCAGACCGGCCAGGTGATCGAGACGTCGCGGGCGGCGAACAAGACCATCCGGTACCCGCAGGGACCGTCCTGCGTGTGAGCCTGCTCTCGCTCGCCACCGCACTGGCAACGCCGGTCCTCGCCGTCACCGAAGAGGAGACGGTCGTCTCCCCCCCGAACGTGGGGATCGGATCGGTGGTGCTGACCGCCATTGTCGGCGTCTTCCTCGCCTGGGTGGGATGGCTGGTGCTGAGCAGCCGGAGGCGCCGCGCCTCGGTGGAGGAGACGCCGTCGAACCTGCAGCCATACCTCTCCGACGACGAGTTGGAGAACAAGCGGGTCACCAGGGTGCTCAATGCCGCCGTGGTCGTCGCCGCCGTGCTCGCCCTGTCGATGCCGATCTACTACATCAACGAGTCGGGCCGTCAGGAGGCCGCATCCGAGAAGCGGGCCGAGCAGTACGTGGAGGAGGGCGAGCACTGGTTCACCGAGTTCTCGTGCGTCAACTGCCACGGGCCTGACGGCACCGGCGGCGCCGCCCCGTTCGTGGAGAACCGAAGCGGGCTGAGCACCACCTGGGCGGTGCCGTCCCTCAACGACGTCTTCTTCCGGTTCGGGGAGAGCGAGGTCGAGCAGGTGATCGTGTACGGGCGGCAGGGCACCCCGATGCCGGCCAACGGCCTCGAGGGCGGCGGCGCCATGACGATGCAGGAGGTCGACCAGGTGATCTCGTACCTGCAGAGCATCCAGATCACCCAGGAGGAAGCCACCGCCGAGGTCGACCAGATCGTGGACCAGGAGCTCAGCCGGCTGGCCAACGCCGACGCCACCGTCGCCCTGCTGATCCTCGAGCAGGAGGCGGTGATCGAGGACATCGTCACCGGGCCGGAGCGCTTCGCCGTCATCGAGCCCTTCCCCGGCGAGATCCGCGGGCTGATGGCCGGTGACGGCACCTGCACCAAGGCGTCGGCGGAGGCGGTGGAGTCGTCGTGCGGGGAGGCGGGGACCGACAGCGACCGGGACGGCCTCACCGACGACGTCGAGGCCCGGCTCGTCGAGATCGGGGCGGTGGTGGACGAGACCGTCCTGGTGCGTGAGGTCGAGGAGCCGGCGGAGGAGGGCGGGGAGGCGACCATCGCCCAGGTCCAGGATCCCGACCTGCCCGAGCTCTACGGGTTGGAGCTCGACCCGGGCAACGCCTTCACCAACAGCGACGATACCGGGGCCCCCATCCCCGACCTGGACAGGACCACCGCGTTCCTCACCGAGCTCGACACCGTCCACCTGACGCTGGGAGTCCTGACCGAGCGCAACGACGTCTTCCTGGAGAACGCCGAGTCCGGCCTCGCCTTCCTCGAGGAGGCCGATGCCGACAAGCCGTGGGAGATCGACTTCGGTCAGGTGGCGGCGGACACCGGGCTCAGCGAGGAGGAGGCCACCCGGGCGGCGGCGCTGTTCAACGGATACTGCGCCCGCTGCCACACCGCCGGCTTCAGCGCCGGGGTGGCGTTCACCGAGCCGGCGGGTAGCGGGGCGTGGGGCCCGTCGCTGCGCGAGGGGCGGGCGGTCATCCAGTTCCCCTCTGTCGAGGACCACATCGAATTCGTGGTGACCGGCACCGACGACCACATCACCTACGGCATCAACGGGCTGGGGACGGGGCGGATGCCCGGTTTCGGCGAGATCCTGTCGCTGGAGGACATCGAGTTGATCGTCGCCTTCGAGCGGTCGCTGTGATGAAGGTCCGTACCGTGACCGACCGGGCCCGGGCCGTGATCCGTGACGAGCGTGGCCTCACCACCCTCGAGAAGATCGGAGTGGCGGCGATCATCGTCACCCTCCTCGCCTTCATCCCGGCGGTGCGGGGGGCCCTCGGCGACGGCTATGACGCCGTCTTCAAGCAGGTCGACCCGGAGACCGGCGAGGTCACCGCCTTCTCCATCGCCACCCGGGGCATCCTCATCACGATCGTGGCGATCTTCGCCTTCGTCGGCGCCGGCCTGCTGCTGCTGTACACCAACCTCGGCGCCCGGCTCGCCTTCCTTGTCGCCGGTGCGGCCACCTTCGGATGGTTGACCATCGGGAGCCTGCTGTTCGTCATCTACGCCCCACGCGGGCTGCGCCCCGCCATCCTCGAGGGCCTCAACGCCTTCCAGATCCGGATCCCGGCGATCGCCCTCACCCTGGCCGCGCTCATCCTGTTCCTCATGTTCGTGGTGGCGCTCGACCGCTACGAACGGGAGCAGTGACCCGGGCCTCACTCGACGACCGGGGCTGCCCGTCCTTTCAGGTGGTACGTCAGGATCTGCAGCTCGGTGGAGAGGTCGACGCGTCGCACGTCGACGCCGTCGGGTACCTCGATGACCGCCGGAGCGAAGTTGAGGATCGACCGGACCCCGGCGGCGGTGAGGCGGGTGGCCACATCCTGCGCAGCCCACGCCGGCGTGGCGATGATGCCGATGGCGACGTCGCGTTCGGCCACGATCCGCGCCAGGTCGTCCATCGGCTCGACGCTGATCCCGGCGACCACCTGGCCCACCTTGGCCGGGTCGGCGTCGAGCACCGCCACCACCTCGAACCCCCACGAGGCGAAGCCGCCGTAGTTGCCGAGGGCATTGCCCAGGTTGCCGCCGCCGACGATGGCGACGCCGTAGTGCCTGGTCAGCCCCAGCGCCCGCCGCAGGTGGTCGACCAGCACCGACACCTCGTACCCGATCCCCCGGGTACCGCTGACCCCCAGGTACGACAGGTCCTTCCGCACCTGGGCCGAGTTCACCCCGGCGAGGGCGGCGAGCTGCTCGGACGAGCAGGTCCGTTGGTCCGGGGAAAGGCCCCCCAGCGAGCGCAGGTAGACGGGGAGCCGGGAAACGGTCGCTCCGGGCACCACGGCTCTCATCGGCGGTGAGGATAGGAGCTGTGTTGCCGCCCGAGCCGACCGGCCTCCGCTCGGCGGGCGCCGGCAGGCTACGGCGCACGATGGGGTAGGGGCCCCATCTGTGCGAGGAGGCGAGCTCTGCTCGCCGGGGATTTCCAGCGCACGATGGGGTAGGGGCCCCATCTGTGCGAGGAGGCGAGCTCTGCTCGCCGGGTATTTCCAGACCGGCTCAGACCCCCAACCGGACCCGGAGGAAGGCCGCCTGCACCGACAGGCCGGTCATGGCCCCCTCGGTCAGCACCTTGCCGCCGACGGCGAGGAGCACCGGGACCCGCTGCCCGTACTCATCCGCCATGGTCGGGTCCGACCGGACATCGACGACGTCGATGGAGATGTCGAATCGGGGTGCCAGCTTCAACACGAGCGCCTCGGCCCGCTCGCACAGCCCACACCCCGAGCTGGTGACGAGGACGGCATGTCGGCGATGGAAACGGTCCATGGCCTCTATGGTCGCACGATGCGGCCCACCACTGCAGCCGTCACCATCGGCCTGCTGCTGGTGATCCTGGTCGCGTTTCTCATCAAGGCCCAGACGTCGGGCTTCACGCCCTAAGTGGAGCTGGGTCGCACGACGAGGCGGTTGCCGCCGGAGGGGCGACGGAAGGTGACCGCCACGTGGACGCCCAGCCCGGTCCGCTCATCGGCCCTGCCGCCGCCCACCGCCAACGCCACCTGGCCGGAGGAGTCGACGTGGACCAGCAACACGCCGGGGTCGACGTCTCCGTAGGCGACCGCCCACGGTGCCCGGTGCTCGGTGGCCCCGAAGAGCACGGACACGTCGTCACCCGGGGAGAGCCCGATGGTGGCGAGATCGTCGGGCCCGACGTTCGTCGAGACGTTGCCGTAGTGGTCGACCCACAGCACCTCGCCGACCACCGCGCCGTCGTGGTGCTCGGCCAGCGGCACCATCAGGGGGACGAAGGAGCCGTCGGCGACGGGTGGCCCCAGGTCGTCGATGCCGGCCTCGCCCGAGGCCAGCACCGCCGCCGCCGGGGCGAACAGGTCGCGTCCGTCGAAGGTGGCCCCCGCCGAGGGGATGCGCAGCTCCGGGTTGTCGATGGCGACGATGCGGTCGGCGCCGCCGACCATCGCCACCGCCGGTGCCAGCAGCCCGTTGTCGGGGCCGACGAAGTGACCCCACTCGGTGCGGGCGGCGATGGCCCTCCGCCCCGTCCCCACGCCAGGGTCAACGACGGCCAGGACAACGCCTTCGGGCAGGTACTGGATGGCTCGCAACAGGGCCAGGGCGGCGGGTCGCACCTCGCCCCTGGGGAAGTCGTGGCCGAGGTCGATCACCGGCACGTCGGGGGCGATGCGGGCGATGACCCCGTGGACGACGCCGACGAACTCGTCGACACGCCCGAAGTCAGACAGGAACGAGATGGGCACGACCACTCGACCAAGGCTACCTGGCGCCCGGAACGGACCTCCTGGTACCGTGCCCGCCCACCGTGGCCACCCCTCCTGCGATGATGCCGGTGACGCCCTCCGCGCCCTCCCGGGCGAACCCATGAGCGGGCTTCCCGGGAGATGCCCGGTTCCTCATGGGGGTCGGCGCCGAGAAGGCGGGGACGAGCTGGCTCCACCGGCGCCTCGTCCAGCACCCCGACGTGTGGACCCCGCCCCACAAGGAGATCCACTACTTCGACCAGCTCCACGCCGGCATCGGCACCGGCTTTCGCCGCGGCAAGTACGGGGCGCTGCGCAAGGCGTTGGACGTCGACCGCTTGGGAGGACCTGGCCGCCCCGGGACGGCTCGCCAGGCTGCGCTGGCTGGCCCTCCAGGCGCTGGTCGTCGACCCCGACGACGAGTGGTACCTGTCGCTGTTCGCCGGCGCCAGCGACGAGTACGCGGTGGTCGGCGAGATCACTCCGGCCTACGGCGTCATCGGGATCGAGGGGTTCCGGCACATGGCGACGTTGCTCCCCGATGCCCGGATCATCTTCCTCATGCGCGATCCCGTCGACCGGCTGTGGTCGGCGACCCGCTACTTCGCTGCCAACCATCCCGAGTCGCAGCTGATGCGCTCGCCCGAGTCGATGGTGGCCTTCGCCATGCGACCCAACAACCTCGCCAAGTCGCGCTACCAGGTGACCATCGACCACATCGCCGCCACCTTCCCCGACGACCATGTCCTCTACGGCTTCTACGAGGAGATCTTCGATTCGGAAGCGGAGCAGCTGAGCTTCCTCCGCCGGGTGTGCGCCCTGCTCGAGATCGACTACGACCGAGGCAGGTTCGCCGACCTGGCGAAGGTGGTCAACGCCTCCCCCGAGCGGCCGATGCCGCGCCGAGTTCGCCGCTGCCCTCAGCGCCGAGATGGCACCCGTGGTCGACGGGGTCGAGCAGCGGCTGGGGCGGGTGCCGGCTCGGTGGCGCACCCGCTGACCGACGTCCGTCACCCCTCCAACCAGGCGAATCCGTACGGGTCGAGGGTCACGGTGTCTCCGTCGGTGCCCGGACCGTGGACCGGGCGCAGATCGGCGCTGAGACCGTCGACCGTCGCCGTGACCGGGTGGCCGGACAGGTTGGCCACCACCTCGACGGTGCGGTGCCCGTCGCTGCGCGTGTAGGCGAACACCGCGGACGACGACGCCGTCCGCGGCCTGAAGTCCCCGGTGCCGAGAACGGGGACGGTTCGCCGCACCGTGAGCAGCCGGCGGAGCCAGTGGAGGAGCGAGCCCTCGTCCGCCTGTTGATCGGCCACGTTCACCGACTCGGGCCGGTACCCGTCGGCGGTGACCACCGGGAGGTAGAGCTCGCCCGCGGAGCTGAACCCGGCGTTGGCGGACCCGTCCCACTGCATCGGGGTCCGCACCCCGTCGCGGTCGTCGAGGAGGTACTCGTCCCCCATCCCGATCTCGTCGCCGTAGTAGAGGATCGGGCTGCCCGGCAGCGACAGGAGCAGCCCGTGCATCAGCTCGATCTTGCGCCGGTCCCCGTCGAGCAGCGGGGCGAGGCGGCGGCGTATGCCCAGGTTCTTGCGCATCGCCGGGTCGGGGGCGTAGGTGGCGTACATGAACGCCCGTTCCTCTTCGCTGACCATCTCCAGCGTGAGCTCGTCGTGGTTGCGGAGGAAGATCCCCCACTGGCACGAGTCCGGGATGGGCGGGGTGGCGGCGAGGATGTCGACGACCGGGGTGGCGTCCCCGGTGGCGATCGCCATGTAGAGGCGGGGCATCACGGGGAAGTGGAACGCCATGTGGCACTCGTCGCCGTCGCCGAAGTACTCCACGACGTCGTCGGGCCATTGGTTGGCCTCGGCGAGGAGGATGGCGTCGGGGAACTCGGCGGCGACCGTCTCCCGGAGCTCCTTCAGGTACGCGTGGGTCTCGGGCAGGTTCTCCCCGTCGGTGCCGTCCCGTTCGTACAGGTACGGGACCGCATCGAGCCGGAGTCCGTCGAACCCGGCTCGCAACCAGTACGACACCATGTCCTTCATCGCCTGGCGCACGCCGGGATGGTCGAAGTTGAGGTCCGGCTGGTGCCAGAAGAACCGGTGCCAGTAGTACTGCCCGGCGACGTCGTCCCACGACCAGTTGGAGTCGTGGGTGTCGATGAAGATCACCCGGGCCTCGGGCCACCGACCGGGGTCGTCGGACCACACGTACCAGTCGCGCTTCTCCGACCCGGGCCGGCGGGCCTCCTGGAACCAAGGATGCTGATCCGAGGTGTGGTTGACGATGGTGTCGGCGATCACCCGCATCCCCCGGTCGTGGGCGGCGGTGATCAGCCGGGCGACGTCCTCGACGGTGCCGTAGCGGGGCAGCACCTTCTCGAAGTCGGAGACGTCGTAGCCGCCGTCCTTGAGCGGGGACTCGTAGAACGGGAGCAGCCACAGGCAGTCGACCCCCAGCCACTCCAGGTAGTCGAGCTTCTGGCGCATCCCCTCGAAGTCGCCGACCCCGTCGCCGTTCGAGTCGAAGAAGGCGTACACCGGCACCTCGTAGAAGACGGCGTTCCGGAACCACGAGGCCGACACGGCGGCGAGTGTAAATGGCGACCACCGCATTGGTTCGAGCTCGGACTTTCTTGGTCCTGGGCCCCGAATTTGTCACACCCGTGTTGCATGATGGTCGGATGGTGATGGACAACGACACTCTGCGATCCACGGCGCTGCCGGTGGAATAGAGGCGATGGCGCCGGGGGCCGCGGCTCGCCACCCTGTTGGCCGTCGGTCGATCGGCGCGGGCTGACAGATCATGACGTGGTGCGATTGATGGTCGCCCGGGACCGGCTGGCATCACATGACCAGGCAGAGCGGGCGGCAGACATCGCCGAGGTGACCCGACGTTGCGGCGAGGACGATCTCACCGGGGAGTTCGCCGCCCTCGAGGTGTCAGCGGCGTTGCGGTTGACCCGGGCCGCTGCTCAGCATGAGGTTGCCTTCGCTCACGAGGTGACCGAGCGGCTTCCTCAGGTCGGTGAGCTGTTGGGTTCGGGTCGGGTAGATGTGCGCCGGGCCCGGGTGCTGGCTGACGGCACCGCCCATCTGAGCGCCGAAGCGGGGCGTCGCGTGGTGAGGGAGGTGGCGGATCGGGCTTCTGAATTGACTACCGGTCAGCTGCGGGCGTTGCTGCGCAGGCTGTGTCTGGTGACCGACCCCGCAGACGCCAAGAGGCGGCTCGAACAGGCCATCGAGGACCGAAGGGCGGTGTTGGAGGCGAACCCTTCCGGTTCGGCCAACCTGTTGCTGTTGGATCTCCCGCCGGATGTGGCGGCGGCGGCCCGGGAACGCATCGACCACCTCGCCCGGATGCTGCCCTCCGATGGGCGGAGCTTGGATCAGCGGCGAGCCGATGTCGCTGTCGACCTGCTCACCGGGCACACCAAGCCATTGGGTCGAGGGATGGTGGACCTCACCGTCGACCTGCGAACCCTTCTCGGGCTCGCCGAGCAACCCGGTGAGTTGGGTGGGTGGGGACGGTGGTCGCCGACATCGCCCGCCAGGTCACCGACCGCCAGACCGACGGCCGGTGGCAGGCCACCGTCATCGACGACAACGGCGACCCCCTGGCGGTGGCGGTGCGCCGCAGACCAACCACATCCCAGGCCCGGCAAGTCCGGGCCCGGAACCGCACCTGCGTGTTCCCCGGATGCCGGCGACCCGCCCGGTCCTCCGACCTCGACCACACCCGACGCAACATCGAAGGCGGACCGACCCTCGAATGGAACCTGGCACCACTGTGCGAATTCCACCACCGGGCCAAAGACGAAGGCGGCTGGCGATACCGGCGCCGACCCAACGGCGACCACATCTGGACCAGCCCCCACGGCCACACCTACATCAGCAGCGGACGATCGCCATAACGGGAGAAGATGGGGTGAATCCCCGATGCGGCGCTGCGTCGGGCTGCGCACACTTACGGCGATGACTCGATCGGGTGAACGGATCCCGGAGATGCTGGAAGGGGTGAGGACGATGGCCGTGACGAGCGCCCATGAGGTGGGGAGTCGCTTCGACACTCCGTCGGCGGACGGCACCCCGATCGCCGTGTGGGTGGAGGGGACCGGGCCGGCGCTGGTGCTGGTCCACGGCTCGCTGCAGGATCACACCGCCTCCGGGGCGCTGGTGGATGCCCTCAGCTGCTCGACAACAACGTTCTCCATGGACCGCCGCGGCTTCAGTGCCAGCGGCGACTCTCCGGGCTATTCGATCGAGCGCGAGTTCGAGGATGTGGCTGCGGTGGTCGACGCCGCCGCCGACCGGGCCGGCGGTCCTGTGGGCCTCTGGGGCCATTCGTGGGGCGCCGGCTGCGCCATCGGGCGGTGCCGCTCTCAGCGGGAACGTGCATCACCTCGTGCTCTACGAACCCGCCCTCGGGCTCGCCTATCCCCCTGGGCGATCGAATCGATCGAGCGGAAGGTGGAGACCGGCGACCTGGAAGGCGCCCTCCTGGAGGTACTGGTGGGGATCGCAGGCATGACCGACGACGAAGTCGCCCAGATGCGTCCCAACCCGTATTTCTCGTGGGAAGCCGGCTGGCCACGGTCCCGACCCTGCTCAGGGAGTGCCGGGCCGAGGAGGACTGGGTCTATCGATCGGGCCGGTTCGACCGCGTGGCCGCCCAGACCCTCTTCCTCGCAGGCTCAAAGAGCCCGCCGGCGGTGGGTGAGGCGACCAGGCAGGCGGCTGCCGCCATCGCCGGGTCCCGCATTGAGGTGCTCGAGGGGCACGGGCACTTCGCCCATCGGGCCGACCCGGCCATGGTCGCCGGCGTCATCCGGCGGTTCGTCTGGGAGGCCCGGTAGCGGAGGTCAGCGAGGGAAGCCTCCGGCGCGGCCGAGGGCTGCGGGGAGGTCCCTGCCCAGCTGCTTCCCCAGCCAGCGACCGGTGGCGATCGTCGCCTCGAGATCGATCCCGGTGGATACACCCATGCGGTTCAGGGCGTACAGCACGTCCTCGGTGGCGACGTTGCCGGTGGCGTCGGGGGCGAACGGGCAACCCCCGGCGCCGCCCACCGAGGCGTCGACGATGGTGACTCCGGCGGTGAGGGCGGCGTACACGTTGGCCACACCGGTGTTGCGGGTGTCGTGGAAGTGCATGCGCAGGTCGGCCTCGGCGATGACCGCCGCCACCGCCTCCGCCACGGCGACGCACCTGGGCGGGCACCGCCACCCCGATGGTGTCGCCGAGGGCGATCTCACCGGCACCGGCCGCCGCCGCCCGACCCGCCAGGGCCGACACCTGCTCCACCGGGACCTCACCCTCGAATGGGCACCCGAAGGCCACCGAGATGGTGACGGTGGTGGACCGACCTGCGTCTGCCGCCTCCGGCAGCATCGCCTCGATCTCGGCCATGGTGTCGGCCACGGTGGATCCCTGGTTGGCGGTGGTGAAGCCGTCGGTGGCCCCGACCACGAGATTGACCTCGTCGACCGTGGTCGCCAGCGCCCGGTCGAGCCCACGACGGTTGAGGACCAACCCGATGTAGGACACACCGTCCGGGCTGTCGCCGAGCGCCGCCATCACCGCTTCTGCGTCCGCCATCTGCGGGACGAGGCGCGGGTTCACGAACGAAACGGTCTCGATGCGGCGCACCCCGGCGTCGGTCGAGCGGCGGATCAGCTCCACCTTCGCCTCGGTCGACAGCACCGCCGACTCGTTCTGCAGGCCGTCACGCGCCCCGACCTCGACCAGGGTCGCCTCCCCCGGCAGGCCTGGGTACCGAGCGTCGATCAGAGGTTGCCCCGCTCGTCCTGGTCGCGCTCGATGGCCTCGAACAGAGCCTTGAAGTTGCCCTCGCCGAAGCCGATGGCGCCCCGCCGCTCGATGAACTCGAAGAACACGGTGGGTCGGTCCTGCATCATCCTGGTGAAGATCTGCAGCAGGTGGCCGCCGTCGTCCTGATCGGCGAGGATGTTCAGCCGCTTCAGCTCGTCCAGGTCGGCGTCCAGGTCGGGGACCCGTTCGGCCACGTCGTCGTAGTACGTGTCGGGCACCGACATCAGCCCCAGGCCACGCTGCCGGGCGGCGGCCACCGTGGCCACCAGGTCGTCGGTGGCGATGGCGATGTGCTGCACGCCGGAGCCGTGGTAGTAGTCGAGGTACTCCTCGATCTGCGACTTGCGCCTCCCGGTCGCCGGCTCGTTGATCGGCAGACGGATGACTCCGGAGCCGTCCCACACGACCTTGGACATCAGGGCGCTGTACTCGGTCGAGATCGCCTGGTCGTCGAAGTGGCGGAGCAGGACGAACCCGAATACCCGCTCGTAGTACTCCACCCAGCGGTCCATCGCCCCCAGCTCGACATTGGCGACGACGTGGTCGATGTGGTCGAGCCCGATGGGGGTGGCGATGCTGTCGTCGCGCAGCCGGAAGTCGGGCGGCGGCCACGTCATGTCGGGGTTCTCCACCAGGCTGTGGATGGTGTCGCCGTAGGCCTTGATGGCGGCCGTCTTCCACTTGCCCCGGTCGCCCTCGACCACGGTTGGCTCGAGCACCGACTCCGCACCGCGGGAGACGGCGAGGGCATGGGCCGTCTCGGCGTCGGGCACCTGGATGGCCACGTCCCGGACGCCGGGACCGTGGAGCCTGAGGTGTTCGGACAGCTCGTCGGCGGGATCGAGCGCCCCGCTGAACACGAACCGGACGTCGTTCTGGCGCAACGCATACGACGCCCGGTGACGTACCCCGGTCTCCGGGCCGCGGTAGCCGACGATCTCGTAGCCGTGGATCGCCCGGTAGTAGTGGGCCGCCTCGTAGGCGTTCCCGACCCAGAACTCGATGTGATGGAACCCCTCGATGGGGAAGTCGTTCCTGTGGGCCTCGATGGCGTCGCTCATCCTCGCTCCTTGTTGCCTGGCGGCCGGTTGCTCACGTCTCTGCACCTCCGTCGCGGGCCGGTGCCACCGTGCCGGCGCACCGCCCGAAGCCTATGGCGACCGCTCCGTCCGCTTCGGCGCGGCCGCCGATCACCACGCTATCGCCGTCCTCGAGGAAGGTGCGCCGCTCGCCTCCCACATCGATCGGGCTGGCGCCGTTCCAGGTCAGCTCGAGCAGGCACCCCAGCTCGCCGGGGCTCGGGCCGGAAACGGTGCCGGAGGCGAAGAGGTCACCCGGTGTGACCGCGGCGCCGTTGACCGTGGCGTGGGCGAGTTGCTGGCGCATCGTCCAGTACATGGCGGCGTAGCGGGGCCGGCTGATCACCTCGCCGTTGACGGCGACGGTCAGCGTGAGGTCGACGGCACCGCCTCCCGCCCGGTCGACCAGGTAGGCCGGCGGCTCCGGATCCTGGACGGGGGGGTCCACCCGGAAGGGTTGGAGGGCGTCGAGCGTCACCACCCACGGCGACATCGTGGTGGCGAACGACTTGGCCAGGAACGGCCCCAGGGGCCGGTACTCCCAGGCCTGGAGGTCGCGGGCCGACCAGTCGTTGACCAGGCTCATCCCGAAGACATGCCCTTCGGCGTCCTCTATGGCGATGGTGCCACCGATCGGGTTGGCGGTCCCGGCGATGAACCCGACCTCGGCCTCGAAGTCGAGCTTCTCGGAGGGGCCGAACCGGGGGGCGCCGTCTCCGGGTAGCTGCCCGCGGGGGCGGGTGACCGGCGTGCCCGAGACCACTACCGTCGATGCCCGCCCGTGGTAGCCGACCGGCATGTGCCGCCAGTTGGGGAGCAGCGGCGGGTCGTCGGGACGGAACATCAGGCCGACGTTGCCTGCATGGTGGATCGACGAGTAGAAGTCGACGAAGTCGGTGATCTCCACCGGGAGCGCCAGGGTGGCGTCGTCGGCCGGCACCAGGTAGCGCTCCGGGTCGGCGCGGCAGCGCGTCGTCGGTCGTCAGCAGCTCAGACACCCGGCGGCGGAGCGCCCTCCACGCGTCTGGCCCGCATTCGAGCAACGGGTTGAGGACGCCGCCGGCCAGTGCCCCCGGCGGGATGCCCAAGGTGTCGAGGTGCCCGGCGGCGTGCGCTTCGCCCAGATCGAGGATGTGATCGCCGATGGCGACGCCTACGCGGGATCCCCGAGCCGGCGTGGAGAAGGCCCCGAACGGCAGGTTCTGCACAGGGAAGTCCGAGCCGACGCCGACCGGCACCCAGGAGACGAGTGCCGGGTCGACGGTGGGGTCGGGCACCGACGTTCACTCGAGGATCCCCATGGCGACCAGGTCGTCGACCGGCTCGTCGAAGCTGCACGACCCGTAGGCGGGGAACAGGCGGTGCCTCATCGCCAGGAGGGAGCCGGCGGCCACCCTCCGGCCCCGCCAGGCCAGCCCGGTGGTGCCGACGACGAACGCCCGAGGATCGGTGTCGGCGACGGCGGCGGTCACGTCCTCGAGATCGGCGCTCTCGGCGGCGAGGGCGGCGGCGGCCAGCAGGTTGAGGAACCCGTGTCGCATCACCCCGAGACCGGGGTCGCGGTGCCGCACCGGGTGGTGCAGCCCGGCGGTCACCTTGAACGGCAACCCGGCGTGGCGACAGGCGACGATGAACGAGGCGACCTCGCCCGGGTCGGGGAAGGCGTCGGCGGTGAGCCCACCGGTGCGCAGCTTGGCGCCGGCGGGACGGAGGCGGCGGTGGCGCACCCGGGCGACGGCGTCGACGGCACTCCCCACGCCCGGACCTCGGGCGACCTCGACGAAGGGGACGACGTCGGCGGCGACCGTGAAAGCGGTGTCGAGCACCGGTTCGACGACCTCCTCGGCGGCGTCGACGGTCCGGCCGTCCGACGCCTCCACGGGAAGCCGCACCTCGACCAGCTCGACCGACGCCCCGGGGGACATCGTCCGGTCGAACCCGGCGGCGGCGATGGCGTCGCCCCCCGGTGGGCCGTCGAAGACGACGCTCAGCCGCCACGGGGCCTCGCCGGCGGCCATCGACGCGGTGAGGAGGCCGGCCAGCTCTTCGAGTCGGGACGGCGGGCAGAGGAACCGGCCGAGCATCCAACCGTGGTCACCCGCCCGACCGGCCCGGTACTGGGCGACGGCGTCGGCCATGGGCAGCGATGTCGGCGGGAACAGGCCGGCGTAGTCGACGAGGGACTCGAGGAGCGCTCGGCGACCGTCGACGAGGAGGGTCATCGCCCTCCCAGCCAGGTCCAGGCGTAGTCGTCGTCCTCGGCGTCGCGGGCCCCCGGGCCGAGGCCGAGGGGCCGGAACGTGTCGACCATCACCGCGATCTCCTCGGTGCCTTCCTTGCCGAGGGACGCCTCGACGCTCCCCGGCTGCGGGCCGTGGGTGTGCCCGCCGGGATGGAGCGAGATCGACCCCGCCTCGATGCCGGCTCCCTTGCGGCTCATGAAGTTCCCCTCGACGTAGAAGATCACCTCGTCGGAGTCGACGTTGGAGTGGTTGTACGGCGCCGGGATCGCCTCGGGGTGGTAGTCGAACTTGCGGGGCACGAAGCTGCACACGACCAGGTTGGGCGCCTCGAACGTCTGGTGCACCGGGGGCGGCTGGTGGACCCGACCGGTGATCGGCTCGAAGTCGTGCACCGAGAAGGTGTACGGGTAGAGGCAACCGTCCCAGCCGACCACGTCGAACGGGTGGTTGGCGTAGGTGTAGCGGGTGACCCCTCCGCGGTGGCGGACCAGCACCTCGACGTTCTCACCGTCGAGCAGCAGCGGCTCAGCCGGGCCGGTCAGGTCGCGCTCGCAGTACGGGGAGTGCTCGAGGAACTGGCCGTTGCGGGAGAGGTAGCGGCGGGGCGGCCCGATGTGGGAGCGGGTCTCCAGCACCAGCGCCCTCACCGGCTGCTCCTCGTCGAGCACGAACCGGTGGATGGTCGACGCCGGCACCACCACGTAGTCACCGGCCGTGAACGGGAGCCTGCCGAACACCGACTCGAGCACCCCGGAGCCCTCCTCGACGTAGACGAGCTCGTCCCCGGCGGCGTTCTTGGTCAGCGGGCTGGTCTGCGACGCCCACACGTACGAGATGCGGCAGTCGTCGTTGGCCAGCAGGAGGTGGCGTCCCGACACCAGGTTCCCGCCGCCCTTCAGCCCATGGGTCTTGAAGTGCCGCGGTTTGAGCGGGTGGTTGGGCTCGACCCGCTGGTCCTCGGTGTCGACCGCGTCGATGGAGACGATGGCGGTCGGCGGGTAGCGGTGGTAGAGCAACGCGGAGTCGAAGCTGAACCCCTCTTCTCCCATCAACTCCTCGGTGTGCAGACCGCCGTCGGGCTTGCGGAACTGCGTGTGACGCTTGTGCGGGATCTCACCGACCTGGCGGTAGTACGGCATGGCTGCTCCTTGTCAGAGATCGGGGACGGCAGTGGCGAGGGCCGCCTGTTCTCCCGGTTGGTGGCGGCTGTCGAGCGCCGCCACCTGGGCGGCGACCTCGGCGGCGGCCTCGACCAGGGCGGCGGCCAGCCCATCGGCGGAGGGCAGGCGGGGAGCCGGGGCGACAACGCCGAGCGACCCGAGCGGCCGGCCGGTCCGGTCGACGATGGCGGCGGCGACGCCGGCGACCCCTTCTTCGAGCTCGTCGTGGGAGACGGCGTAGCCCTTCCGGCGCACCCGGGCGAGCTCGGCGAGCAGGTCTGGATCGCCACCGGCAAGGCGGGCGACGACGGCCGGTTCGACGTGGGCGAGCATGGCGCGCCCGTGGGCGGCCACCGCCAGGGGGTGCCGGGTCCCCGGGTGGTAGTGGATCCTCACCACCCGCCCCTCGGGTACCACCTGGTCGACCGCCACGGCATCGTCTCCGTCGACGACCGCCAGGACGGCGGTCTCGTTGAACGTGGCGGCGAGCCCCTGGAGGTGCGGCCGGGCGGCGTGGCGCACCGCCGGTGCCACCCGGTCGGCCAAGCCGACCAGCCCATACCCGAGATCGACTCCGGCTGGGGTGCGGCGCACCAGGTCGTGGCGCTCGAGGGTGGCGACCAGGCGGGCCACCACGGTGCGTCCCAGCCCGAGCCGCCGGGCGAGCTCCGAGGTGGGCGCCGGGCCGGAGGAACGGATCTGGTGCATGACCCGAACCGCCAGGTCGACCGTCTTCGAGGTCTCCGCCATGGATCGATGCTACCGCCAAGCCTGTCCGATAATCAACCCAAACCATCCGATAATCGGAGCACTACCGAGGATGTCGGAGGTGTGATAGCCGGTGGGTCGGTGGCCTGGCAAGCTACCCTTCGTCCCCATGGCTCTTCGCCTGGCGGCTCATCGCTGTGCGATGGGGAACCCCAACCCCCATCGCCCGAGTCTCCGCCGATGGCGTAGCCTCCCTTCATGACTCTTCGCGTGATGGCGTAGCCTCGGCTCATGGCAACGTTGCGGCTGTTCGCCAACCTGCGCGAGCTGGCGGGCACGTCGACCGTCGAGATCGATGGCGCCACCGTCGGGGTGGTGCTCGATGCCGCCACCGACCGCTTCGGCCAGGCCTTCGCCGAAGGGCTGGGCGCCTCCAAGGTGTGGGTCAACGGCGACGAGGCGGATCGCACCACCACGGTGGCCGGCGGCGACGAGGTGGCGGTCATACCGCCCGTCTCCGGTGGAGTCACGGTGTTCGAGGACGGCGACGTCACCCCGGCGCTGCTGGGAGTGATCCTGCTCGCCACCTTCGCCATCGCCAACGTCATCTCGCTGGAGGCGCTGACCTTCGCCGCCGTCGGCGGCACCCTCGCCTGGCTGTGGGACCTCGGAGACACCCAGACCGAGGACGGTCGGGCGTCCCCGGTGCTCGGCGCTCTCGTCGGGGCCACCGCGGCCGGCAACGCGGCATACGCGTGGGGACTGGCGGGCTTCGCCGCCGGCTTGGCGGTCGGGCTGATGGCGGTGCTCGCCCACGCGCTGTACGACCCGCGGCTCCGCTCGCTCACCGCACTGTCGGCCGGGGCGCTGATGGCGCTCACCGCCGGCGCCGGCGCGGGGAGCCTGGTGCTCGCCCGCGCCGAGTCCGCCGTGTACGTCACCGTGCTCCTCCTGGTGGTCGTGCTGGCGGCCGTGTCGGAGTGGGTCGACCCGGCGCTTCCTCTCCGAGGTGGGTGGGCTCGACCCCAACCTGGCGATGGTGATCGGGGTGCTCATCGGTGCCGGCGCCGCCGGCCTGATCGCCTCCACGGTGTCACCGGTCGAGGCCCTGGTCGCCGGGGCCGCCGCCGTCGCCGGGCTGCTCGCCGGCAAGGCCATCGGCTCGATGCTGCGCAGCGGCGACGTCCACCACACCACCCGCTCCCCGGCCTGCTCACCGCCCTCGACGGCGCCGTGCTGGCCGCCGCCACCTTCTGGATCGCCATCCTCCTGTTCCCGTAGACTGGGGTTACCGGAGGGGGAAGGGGTAGTCTCCTGGCACCGATGAGATTCGTGAGCAGGCGTTTGCTCGCCGTCGTGGTGGCCATCGCGGTCCTCGGCCTGACCCCGGTGACGGCGGGAGCCACCGACCAAGAGGAGGTCGAGCGGGCCGAGGCCGCTCGGCGCGAGGCGTACGAGCGGTTGGTGACGGTCAACGCCGAGCTCGACGCCGCCCTCCTCCGGTACAACGAGATCAACGCCGAGCTGGATACGCTCGAGGCGCGCATCGAGGTGATCGAGGAGCGCATCGCCGTCGCCGAGGTCGATATGGCCGAGATGCAGGAGCGGGCAGAGGAGCTCGTCACCGAGGCCTACATGGCGGCCGGCGGATCGCTGCTCGAGCTGGCCTTCGAGGCGCAGAGCCTCCAGGACATGCTCACATCCCAGGCACTGCTCGACCGGGCCGCCGACGCCGATCTCCTCGAGCTCAACCGGCTCGACGCGGTGACCCGGGAGACCGACCGCCTCCGCCAGCAGGTCGAGCAGGACCGGCGTCGGGTGGAGCAGCTCGGGGTCGAGGCGGCGGCCGTCGTCGACGACCTGGAGGACCTGCGTGAGGAACGCGACGCCGAGTACCGGCGCACCGACGAGGCAGCCCGGCAGGCACGCGAGGAGTTCGAGGAGGCGGAGCGGGCCCGGAAGCTGGCCGAAGCCGCCGCCGCCCGCGGCTCCGCCGGTGGGGTGGGCGCCATCTCGGGATTCGTGTGCCCGGTCCCCGGCGCCAGCTTCATCAACGACTGGGGCTTCCCGCGCTCGGGCGGGCGCAGCCATCAGGGCAACGACATGTTCGCCCCCCACGGCACGCCGGTGCTCGCCTCGGGCAACGGCACCGTCTCGCACCGTTCCAGCTCGCTCGGCGGCATCACCGCGTACCTGACCACCGGGTCGGCGATGTACTACTACGCCCACCTCTCCGGCTACGCCGAGGGCGCCCCGTCGGGATCGCAGGTCGAGCGCCGGTCAGGTCATCGGGTTCGTGGGCAACACCGGGAACGCCGTGGGCGCCTCCCCGCACCTCCACTTCGAGATCCACCCCGGTGGGGAGAGCGCGGTCAATCCGTATCCGACCCTCGTCTCCGCCTGCTGACCCGACAACTACCCTCACGGTCATCTCTCCCGAGGTGACATGAGCGATCGCCGCCGCCGCACCGACATCATCGCCGACCCCTCCTTCGCCGCCGCTCCCGGCGAGTTGGACAGCACGACGCTCCGCAGCCGGCGCCAGTTGTGCCTCGAGGTGGAGCGGGAGCTCTCGTACCAACGGCGCCTGCTCCATGGCCGGCTCGACCTGATCGACTTCGAGCAGCGCCGCCGCCGGGGCGACGTCGCCGGGAACGCGGTGGAGTCGCTGGGCGAGATCCTCGACGAGGGCTCCGCCGGCGAAGGAAGACAGGTCACCGACACCCTGTCCACCGATCCGATCGTCCTCGACCGCCCGGGGAGGCGGGATGTCGACCTCGTCATCGACGACGACACGATGAGCCGGCTCGACGAGATGACCGACGACGACCTCGACGGCGCCCGAGCCAGGATCGAGGAGATCGAACGGGACATCTCGGCGCAACGGCGCACCGTCCACCATGCCGAGGCCCTGCTGGCGGCCGAGCTCGCCGAGCGGTACCGGTCCGGCACCATCTCCACCGACGAGCTGATCACCGGCTGAGCGGTGCTCGCAGCCACCGTCCGCTCGGGTCTGGTCGAGTCCACCCACGAGTGGTTCGGTGCCGCCGTGACCTCCGGGGGCGATGTCATCGAGGCGTGGGGCGACCTCGACCGCCCCTTCTTCCACCGGTCGGCGATCAAGCCGCTGCAGGCGACGGTGAGCCAGGAGGCCGGAGCCGCGCTCGACCCGGAGCAGATGGCGCTTGGCCTGCGCCAGCCACTCCGGCCAGCCGGTACACGTCGCCATCGTCACCCGCATGCTCGGCCAGGCGGGGATCGAAGAGGCATCGCTGCAGTGTCCGCCCGACCGGCCTCTCGGGTCGTCGGCGAGGGCTCGGCTGCTCGCCGAGGGGGGCCGGCCGACCCGGGCCCACCACAACTGCTCGGGCAAGCACGCCGCCTTCCTGCGGGCCAGCCAGGCCTCGGGGTGGCGGCAGTCCAGCTATCTCGACGCCGGTCACCCGCTCCAACAGCGGGTGATCGAGCTCGTGGGCGAGGTGTGCGGGCACGATCCCCTCCCGGTGGGGGTCGACGGGTGCGGTGCACCGACACTGCGGGGAACGCTCCGGTCGCTGGCCACCGGGTTCGCCCGTCTCGGCGCCGACCCACGGATGGCGGAGGCGTGCACCGCCATGGTGCGCTACCCGGCACTGGTGTCCGGCAACGACCGGCCGGACGGCCGGTTCGGGATGTGGTGGGGCGGACCGGCCAAAGTCGGCGCAGAGGGCTTGATGGCGGCCGGCCGCAACGGTGTCGGGCTGGCGGTGAAGAGCGCCGAGGGGTCGGCACGGATCGCCGTCGTCGGGCTGGTCGAGATCGCCCGCCGTCTCGGCCTTCTCTCGCCCGCCGCCCTCGACGCCCTCGCCGCCGACCACACCCCGGTGGTCCTCGGGGCGGGACGTCCGGTGGGGTCGATCGTTCCCGACCTCTCCCGATGGCAGCCGTGACCGCGTCGCTCACCACGCGCTGGGACGTCCCCGCCTTCGGTCTGCCCCCCACGGCCCATGGCACCGGGCCGTTCACCAGCCGGGAGTTCCTGGGGACATGGTGGCGGCACCGCGCCGAGCCCGGCGACGAGCTACTGCTGGTGGCCTCCGACCAAGCGCTGCTCCCGCTGCTGCGGCGCGGCGACCTGGTCGCCTTCCTGGGCGAGCAGGACCTGACCGACTACCACTCCCCCAGGGGAACCGACCTCGCCGAGGTGGTGGCATCGCTGGTCGCGGCCGCCGATCCCGAGTGGCGTTTCGATCTCAACTCGGTTCCCGGAGCCGGCGGCGACCCACCTCGCCGACTCCTTCGAGTCGGCCGGGGTCGCCGCCACGGTCACCCGCCACCAATCCGCCGCCCTGGTGCCCTGCCCGACTCCCACGACCGGTACCTGGCGGACCTCGACAAGAAGCAACGCCACGAGGTGAGGCGCAAGCGGCGCCGCTTCGCCGAGGAGCTGGGAGAGCCCCGGCTGTCGCGGAGCGGCCGGTGATGACGCGGTGGCCGCCTTCGCCGACATGCACCGGCTCGCCGCCGGCGAGAAGGGTGCGTTCATGTCCCCGGGCATGGAGGCCTTCTTCGTGGCCCTCCACCACGACGCCGGCGGCGTGGTCGACGTGCTCTGTGGCGACGATGGCGTCCCGGTGGCGGCCGGGTTCGGGTTCGAGGACACCGATGGCTACTACCTGTACAACTCGGCGTTCGACCCGGCGGCGTCGGCCGCCTCGCCCGGAGTCGTGCTGGTGAGCCTGCTGCTGGAACAAGCGATCGCCTCCGGCAAGACGGTGTTCGACTTCCTCAAGGGCGACGAGGAGTACAAGTTCCGGTTGGGCGCCACCGCCCGGCCCCTCTTCCGGGTGGCCGGCCGGTTCGGGGCTGCCGGATGACCGGCGCCGACGCCTCCGCGGGCCCGGCGAGCTCGGCGGCCTCCATCGAGCGGGTCGCCTACCTGTCGTTGCACACATCCCCACTTGCTGCCCCCGGCACCGGCGATGCGGGAGGGATGAACGTCTACATCGACGAGCTGGCGGCGACGATGACCGGACGTGCCATCGACGTCACTGTCCTCACCCGGCGCACCGACCCGGCGCTTCCCGAGGTCGTGACCGCCGGCGGAGGCTACCGGGTGGTGCACATCCCGGCAGGGCCGGCCGATGCCCTCCCCATCGATCAGATCCCCGGGCACGTCGCCGACTTCACCGAGGAGGCATTCCGCTGGTTCGACGCCAACGACCTCACGCCCGACATCCTCCACAGCCACTACTGGCTGTCCGGGTGGGCCGGCGTCGTGTTGAAGGAGATGCTGGGATCCACCCCTGGCCAACTCGTTCCATACCCTGGGGAGGGTCAAGGATGTCGCCCGGCGCCGGGACGAGCCGCCGTCGAGCCCGATGCGCACGCTGACCGAGACCGAGGTCATCGCCCGCTCCGACTGTGTCATCGCCTCGACCCCCACCGAGTTCGACGACCTCGTGGAGCACTACGGCGCCAGGGTCGAGCGCTTGTGCCTCTCGCCGCCGGGGATCGACCACGACCTGTTCGCCCCTGGCGACCGGGCCGAGGCCCGCCGCTGGCTCGGGTTCCCCGACGATGCCTCCATCGTGTTGTTCGTAGGGAGGATCCAGCCGCACAAGGCTCCCGACGTCGCCGTCGAGGCTGCGGCGATGCTCCCGCCGTCTGCGCACCTGATCGTGATCGGTGGGGCGAGCGGGCCAAGGGTGCCGAGGAGTTCGCCCTGCTGCAGCGCCGGGTGGACGAGCTCGGCATCGCCTCCCGGGCCCACTTCCTGCCCAACCAGCCGCACCGGGCGCTCCCCCGCTTCTACCAGGCCGCAGACGTGCTCATGGTGCCCTCCCGTTCCGAGTCGTTCGGGCTGGTGGCGGCCGAGGCCCAGGCCTGTGGCCTCCCGGTGGTGGCGGCGGCCACCGGAGGGCTGCCCCATGTCGTCGACGACGGGCTCACCGGCACCCTGGTCGCCGGGCATGAGCCGGCCGCCCACGCCGCCGCCGTCCGTAACATCCTCGAGCACCCCGACCTGGCGCAGGCGATGGCCTCACGCGCCGTCTCCCGCTCGGAGCGGTTCTCGTGGAGCGCCACGGCCGACCGGCTCCTCGAGCTCTACCGCGGCATATCCGGGGAATGAGGCTCGGTTCCCATGGCTCTTCGCGCTGACGGCTCAGGCACCAATCGGTACGCGAAAATTCCCCTCGAGAACTTGTCGACACCAACTGTGCACAAGGCGCTGTGGATTGCTGTGGAAACGTGGACAACCCGAGGGTGCCGCCGCCATCGATCCGTCGGTTGCCCGTGATTGGCGCAGCTGACGCCAGCGACGGGCGCCTATCGGGCCGGGAAGCCGCCGCTTCGGGGGTCTTGAAAGGGCCCAACGTTCTCCGTATCTTCGGGGGACAAAGCCCAAGGTGCTGATGCGGGCCAGAGCCTCGTTCGGGGAAGTGCGGGGAAGGGTCGGCAGGGGTTCCTTGGGCTTTGTGCTACCGAACCGCACTGCCCGCACACGGTGGCGCCATCGACCGATGAGCACCACCGACACCGCTGCGAGCTCGCTCGTCGGGATCCGGCTTCCCATCCCGTGGGAGCGGTGCGGGCTCCCCAACCCGCTCGCCACCCGCTCCACGGTCCTCACCACCGGTGACCCTGGCTGGCGGTGGTCGGGACCTCCCCCGGCACTCGAGGTGGCCGGCTCCGACCAGGTGTCGGGCACCATCGCCCCCGGCTGGGATCTCGACCATGTGGTCGTCCTCGTCGCCGAACTCGACCAGGTCGTCGTCGCCCTGGTCGAGGTGGGCAGGGCCCCGCGCCTCCGGATGGAGGTGAAGGGCAGACCGACCGCCTTCTTCCGGGTCGGCACCCTGCTGGAGGTGATCCAGTCGCCGGTGCGGTCGGCGGCCCTCTACGGCGTGGCCCTGGTCACCGAGGAGCCCCTCGAGGTGGTGGCCTTGCGCTGGCGGGCCCGGGCCTCGAGGTCACCGATCCCCGCCCCGCCATCCAGCCGGGCCGGCGGATCTTCACCGTCGGCGCCCTGGAGGCCGGCCTCGCCGTGATGTCCCCGGACCGGGCGGCTCCTCAGGCGCGGCGGTACGGCACATAGGCCGGCCACCACATGGCGGCGTCGACGTCGGCGTCGAGGGTGGCCGGGGACGAGCGGCCCAGCCCGGAGTTGACCGCCTCGTGGCCGACGGCACGGGCGATGGCGTGTGACACGGCGCGCAGCGAGCCGACCGGCGGGTAGAGGGCGCCGGCGGCGAGGCGGTCCGCCGTCACCATGGCGGCGAGGGCGCGGGCGGCGGCGAGGATCATCTCGTCACTGATCCGGATCGCCTCCGCCACGATCGCCCCGAGCCCCAGCCCGGGGAAGATGAACACGTTGTTGGCCTGGCCGACCTCGTGCCGCACGCCGTCATGGGTGACCGGTGGGAAAGGGCTCCCGGTGGCGACCAGCGCCCGGCCGTCGGTCCAGGCGATGACGTCGGCCGGGTGGGCCTCGGTGTTGGCGGTGGGGTTGGACAGCGGCATCACCACCGGTCGGGCGCAGCGATCCGCCATCGCCCGGACCACCGCCTCGGTGAACGTGCCCGGCACACCCGACGTGCCGACGAGCACGGTCGGGGAGAACTGCTCGACCACCTGCTGGAGGGCCGGTGTGTCGGACAGCGCCAGCCCGGGCTCGGCGGCGAAGTCGGCGGGCACCGCGAACGACCGCTTCGACTCCTCGAGGTCGGTGCGGAGTTCGTGGACCAGCCCGCGGGAGTCGACCAGGGCCAGCGCCCGGCCGATCTCGGCTCCACTCATCCCCTCGTCGGCCATCGCCCGGCGCAGCAACCGGGCGATACCGATCCCCGCCCCGCCGGCGCCGACCATCAGGATCCGCTGCTCGGAGAAGGGGCTGCCGAGATGCCGCATCGCCGCCAGCACCCCCGCCACCACCACGGCTGCGGTCCCCTGCACGTCGTCGTTGAAGGACGGCACCCGGTCGCGGTACCGGTCGAGGATGCGGAGCGCGTTCTGGTGCTTGAAGTCCTCCCACTGGATGAGGCAACCGGGCCACACGTCCTGCACGCCTTCGACGAAGGCATCGACCAGGGCGTCGTACTCGGCGCCGCGGAGGCGGGGCGCCCGGTGGCCGATGTACAACGGGTCCCCGAGGAGCTCCGGATTGTCGGTGCCGACGTCGAGGCTGACCGGCAGCGTCAGGGCCGGGAAGATGCCGCAGGCGGCGGTGTACAGGGCCAGCTTGCCGATGGGGATGCCCATGCCCCCCGCCCCGAGGTCACCGAGCCCGAGGATGCGCTCGTTGTCGGTGACCACGATCAGCCGCACGTCCTCGAAGGGCCCGTTGCGCAGGATCTCGGGGATGCGATCGCCATCCTCCGGCGTGATCCAGGCACCCCTGGTTCGGCGCAGGATGTAGCTGTACTCCTGGCAGGCGCGACCCACCGTCGGGGTGTAGACGACGGGCAGCAGCTCCTCGAGGTTGTCGACCAGCACCCGGTAGAACAGCGTGGCGTTGCGGTCCTGGAGGGCAGCCAGGGTGATGTAGCGGTCGAGGGGGTCCTCGGAGCGGCGCAGGTGGCCCATCGCCAGGTCGGCCTGCTCCTCGATGGTGAGCACGCGGTCCGGGAGCAGGCCGCTCAGGCCGAACCCCCGGCGCTCGTCGAACGGGAAGGCCTGCTCCTTGGTGAGCAGGCGGCTGCCGAGGAGGGCGTTCCCGGTGAGATGGATGGGCGCGACCCGGCCGGCGGCGATGGCGTCGAACGGAGCCGGAAGCGGGCGCATGGGCCGCCAGGCTACGCCCCGGAGCAGATGCGGTGCCTTCCGTCGGGCTACCGGTCGCCGGGCAGCGTGCGAACGACGGCATGGAGCGAGCGAAGGGTGACCACCCACTCGGCGCCAGCCGCCGCCGCCACGAGGATGTGGTCGGGGGTCACCGCCTCGATCACACCGACCACCTCCAGGCGATGGCCGAGCACGGTCACCACGAGCCGATCGAGCACGAGCATCCTCAGATACGCGGCGAGCGACCCGTAGGTGCGGTCACCGGCGACCCCGTCGCCGCCGACGTCCATCTTGACGGCTTCGATGGCTCCGATCCGCACCGCGGCCAGGGCATCGGGCTGCTGCAACAGGGCGAGGTCGTTACGGACCGCCACCAGCCCCCCGGCGAGGGTCCGGTCGCCCATGACGAGGGACACGGAGTCACCCCGGTTCATCGCCTCCCAGAGGACGTCGACCAGCGTGCGGCCCCGGAGCCGGAAGCGCTCGGCTTCCTGCTCGGCATCGGCCATCTCGGAGTCGAACGCCCGGGCGCCCCGCCGGGACACCGCTGCCAGGTCCTCCCCTGCCGCCGTCCCCGGGAGCAGGGGATCGGTCTCCGGGCCGGCCGGCCGGGAGCGGTCGTCGGCCATCGATAGCCGGCTCAGGCCTCGTCTTCGACCGGCACCGGCACCCCGGCGTCGACGTCGGTGTCGGCGTGTACCGGGAATCCCCGCAACCACTCGAGGACCTCGTCGCGGAAGAACCGGTACGTCCGGCCCTCGGGTAGGCGGTACGAGGGGATCTGGCCCTCCCGGGCCAGCCGACGCACCACCTGGACGTTCATGCCCAGCAACTCGGCCACCATCTCGGTGTCGAGCACCGGTGGGTACTGTTCAGTCCGGTCCATAGCCGCCTCTCAACGTCGATGACCGCCATGATACGTCAAGATGAGCGGGCATCACAGCATTTCGAAGCGCTCGGTATCCGGGTACGGGTCGCCGAGGAGGCGCTCCACCTGGTCCGACAGCTGGATCGGGTCGCCGGTGGTGAGGTACACCACGTCACCGTCGCCCGGCGGCGCCCGCAGGTCGCCTCGTCCAGCACCCTGACCACCTGCCGGGCCACCGCCGGCGCCGGGTCGATCACCGTGACCCCGGCGCCGAGGTGCCGCCGCATGATCGCCGGCGAGGAACGAGTAGTGGGTGCAACCGAGGACGAGCGTGTCGACCCCGGCGTCGACGAGCGGTGCCAGGTGGGCGGCGACACGGCCTCGACGGCGGGATCGTCGAGGCGACGCGCCTCGACCAGCTCGACCAACCCACGCCCCACCTGCTCGACCACCTCGACATCGGCGGCGTGCCGGTCGACCACCGAGGCGTACAGCTCGCCCTGGAACGTCGCCGACGTGGCAAGGACGCCGATCACGCCGCCCTTGCTCTGCTCGGCGGCGGGCTTCACCGCCGGCTCCATCCCGATGAACGGGACGTCGGGCATGGCGCGTCGCAACTCGTGGAGCGCCGCCGCCGACGCCGTGTTGCACGCCACGACGACGGCCTTGGCGCCGAGGTCGACGAGGCGTCGCACCACGGCGAAGCTCCGCTCCCTGACCTCGATGAGGCTCCGTTCGCCGTACGGCGCCCAGGCCTGGTCGGCCACGTAGAGCACCCGTTCGTCCGGCGGCGAGCTCCCGCACGCCGGCGAGGACGGACAGGCCTCCCACACCCGAGTCGAACATCCCCAGCGGCGCCGATCGCCCGCTCACCAATCACCCTCGAGCGTGGCGCGCAGCCCATGCGGCGAACCGGTCCGTCTCGACCAGGAAGGCGTCGTGGCCGCTTGTCCGAGGCGACCTCGATCACGCGGTTGGGGACCCCGGCGGCGGACAGGGCGGCGGCGAGGGCGGCCTGTTCCTCCGGGTAGAAGCACACGTCCGAATCGATGGAGAACTGCGCCCACTCGCTGTCGCCGGCACCGCCCGAACAGCGTGTCCCAGTCGGCGGCGCCGGCCTCGGCGAGGAGGTCGACCGATTGCCATGCCTCCATGATCCGCAGGTACGAATTGGCGTCGAAGCGGTCGACGAACTTGGTCCCCTGATGTCGCATGTACGACTCCAGGGGGTGCCTCAGGCGGTAGCCGTGGACGGCGCCCTCGACGATCTCCTCACGGGCGCGGGTCCGCATCGCCGACAGCGACACGAACGTCTTGTGCCCGATCATCCGGGCGAGGGCAAGGCCCGCTGCGGGGGGTTCGGCACCGTACTCCCCCCCGGCGAAGGCCGGGTCGGACGTGATCGCGGTGATCTGCTCGAAGTTGTGGACCACCTGCAGCGACGTGACCCCGAGCCCGGCGGCCACCGGGACGACCACGCCGACGCGGTCGGGGTGGCGGGTGGCCAGCGAAAGGGCCATCAGCCCCCCGGTCGAGCCCTCCCATGGTTGCGTGGAGCCGCCCGACACCGAGGTGGTCGAGCAGTCGCAGGTCGGCCTCGACCATGTCGCAGAAGCCGACCGCCGGGAAGGTCGGCCCGTAGGGCCGCCCGGTGGCGGGGTCGGCAGACGGCGGCCCGCTCGATCCGTAGCAGCCACCCAGGTAGTTGGCGCAGACCACGAACCACCGATCGGTGTCGATGGCCCGCCCCGGGCCGATCAGCCCGTCCCACCAGCCGAGGTGCATCTCCTCGGTCCACCGGGTTCCGAGTTCGGGCACGTCCCGATTGACGCCGGCGGCGTGCTGGCTCCCGCTCAGGGCGTGGAACAGCAGGATGGCGTTGGAGCCGTCGGCGTCGAGGGCACCGTACGTCTCGTAGGCCAGGTCACCTCGTCGAGCGACCCTCCGGCCGCCAGTGGGAACGGGTCCGCCGCCGAGCCGAAGGTGAAGAACCGGGTGGCGACCTCGCCGACCCCGAGACCGGTTCGATCCGCTGTCAGGCGCCGCCTCCAGGCTGGGTGGCGGGAGGTTAGGTGCGCGTCGAAGCCGTGCCCGCCATCACCGGCGCGCCCCGGCCTGGTCGAGCCGGCGAAGCTCGGGCAGGACCTCGGCGCCGAGCATCCGCAAGGTGGCATCGGGATCGACCGACGCCACCTGGATGGCGACGATGTCTGCGCCCACGTCGGTGACCAGCGGAACGTAGGCGTCGATCAGCTGCCCGGGGTCGGACACGACGGTGTAGCGATCGAGGATGTCGGCCCGGTCCATCTCATCGGCGCGCACCCGCAGCTCCATCGGGTCGACGGCGTCGAGGCGGCCCGGCGCCCGTAGCCCGCGCATGCTCCCCAATGCCTCCCACGCCTCATCGGCGTCGGCGGCGGCCACCACCCATCGGGTGGCGAGCACGATCCCGGACGGCGGCGGCGCCGGCGGACTCCCGCGCCTGGCGGAAGGGCTCGATCACCGTGGCAACGGTCTCGGCCGGGTCCTTGACGCTGCTGATGAGCCCATCGGCGTTGGCGCCGGCGAACGCCGCCGACTTCGGGCCGCCCGCTGCCATCAGCACCGGGACCCGCCCCAGCGGGGGGCTGTAGAGCTTCGCCTTGTCGACGGTGTAGTAGCGGCCGTCATGGTCGACCTTCTCCCCGGCGAGGAGCCGGTGGATGATGTCGAGCGCCTCCTCCATCCTGGCGATCCGCTCGGTGTACCCGGGGAAGGCGAACCCCATGGGGCCCTCGTTGATGTTCTCCCCGGTGCCGACGCCGAGCATGAACCGGCCGCCGCTGAGGCGGTCGACCGTGGCCGCCGCCTGGGCGATCAGCGCGGGGTGGTAGTGGAACAGTGGGCAGGTCACGCTGGTGGCGAACTCCACCCGCTCGGTGCTCATCGCCGCCGCCCCCAGCCAGCTCCACACGAATCCGGCGGCGGAGACGTCGTCGACCCATGGGTGGAAATGGTCGGAGCCGAGCACGACGTCGAACCCGACCTGCTCGGCGAGCACGGCCTGGTCCACCAGGATCTCGGGTTGGTAGGACTCGTGGCTGCACAGCCAGGCGAACTTCACGGGTGCAGACTCGCCTCGGGCGACCCGCCGGTCAAGCCGCCGTCGCCGGGGTGCCCGGTCAGCTCGCCATGGGGATCTCGACCACGAAGACGGTGAAGTCGCCTTCGGGCCTGCATTCCACGACACCGCCGACCCGGCGGATGAAGCGCTGGGCCTCGGCGAGCGTCCTCGCCCTCTCGGGGTCGTGGTCGGCACGGGGGCCGGAGTCGACCACCATCCACCGGTATCGACCGGCGGCGGCGTGCCCGTACACCAGGACTTCGTCGCCGCCTCGTCGGGAGGCGTCCCTCAAGATCGCCTCCATCACCCGGGACAGGTTGTTCGAAGGGTTGGCCACGAATCCCGAGCCGATCTCGGTGGTGAAGGGTGTGTCGGCTTCGAGGGAGGCGATCACCGACTCGGTCAGGCTGATGACGTCGACGGCGGCGACGGGACGGGCGACCTTGGCCGGGACCTCGATCTCGACGGCAGCGACCGGATCGGCGATCTCGGGCACCTCCTCGACCAGTGCCACTGGCTCGGCTTCGGCGACCATGGCTCCGGGAATGGCTCGGCCTCCTCGGGCAGATCCTCCACGGCCTCGACCGGCTCGCCTTCGTCGACAGCGGCTTCGGCGACCATGGCTCCGGGAATTGGCTCGGCCTCCTCGGGCAGATCCTCCACGGCCTCGACCGGCTCGCCTTCGTCGACAGCGGCTTCGGCGACCGGCTCCGCCTCCTCAGGCAGATCCTCCGCAGGCCCGACCGACTCGCCTTCGTCGACGGCGGCTCCGGCCACCGCCACCTCACCCTCGGTGATCGGCTCCGCCGACGGCTCGGTCACCGGCTCGGCGACCGGCTCTGCCGTCGCCCCGGCCGTCGCCTCGCTCGGGACTGCGGGCTCGGGCTCCGGCTCGACAACGGCTTCGGGCGACGGAAGCTCCGCACTCCGCCGGGCTCCATCGGGCACCACCTCGTCGGCGGCAGATCGCACCTCATCGTGGAGATCATCGGGACATCCCGGAGCCTCACCGGGGCAGCCTGGTCCGCCTCGGGGATGCGGCAGCGTGGGACCGCGATGGCCTCGGTGGCGGAGGTCCGCCGCCAGCGGGACCGCCGCCGGCGCCGCACCGAGGCGTCATCGGGCGATCCATCGGCCTCGGGCTCGGTGGTGGAGTCCCCGGCCTCGGGCTCGGCGGGAGCGGCGGCATCGGGATCGTCGACGGCGACCGCAGCCACCGTGGCGACCGCAGCCAGTGGCGACCGCGTGACTCGACCGCCGGCTCGACCGGCGAGGCGACGCGGTGACCCGTTCGGGGGCCGTCGCCGGCAACGGCACGTCCGACGGGATCACCTCCGCCACTGTGCCGACGAGCCAGGCCGCTGCTGCCGTCTCGGGGTAGACCGGATCCACGCTGCCGTCGATCCGGCGTGGCCACATCCGCCCGGGGGCGAGGGCGAACAGCGCCGGGACGACCACGAAGCTGCCCACCGTGACCGCCAGGAGCCCGGCGCCGAGGACTGCGGTGGCGATCATCTGCTGGGTGCGCCAGCCGTTGACCGCCAGTGCCAGGAACGGCAACCACAGCAACGCCCCGGCGGCGAGGTGGGTGCGCCGGGTTGCGGAGAGTGACCGGAACACCGCACCGGAGGAGCCTCCGCTGACGTCGAACGCCTCGCGCGCCGAGCCCCAGCCGAGGACCAACCAGCCGGCGACGAGCGCCAGCCCGACCGTCCACGCCATCGGGGCGGCGAAGGCGTCGAGCGTGCCCACCGGGGAGGAGCCGAGCAGGCCGGTGAGCAGGCCGTCGACGAAGCCGAGGCGCACGACGAGCACCGACCCCGATGCGGACAGCACGGCGGCGACGACAAGGCGAAGCGCCATCCGCCATCCATGGAGCAACCAGGCGACCAGAAGCAGGATGGCGAGCACTGCGCCGACCACGAGGAACGGCGCCCTGGCATCGACGGCTGCGGCCGTGGCCATGTGACGGACGGTGGTCCCGCCGATGTCGGCGCGGAAGGGCGCTGCCACACTCCGCCATCTCCTCGAGGGCGGCCTGCGCCTCGGTCGAGTCGGCCGGCACGGAGAGCGGTGCCCTGACCAGGTTGGCGCGGTCGCTGGCGAGGCGTGCCGTGAGCGGCTCCGGCGTGTCAACGGAGACGCCGGCGGCGTAGCTGCCCTGGGTCGAGTCGGCCCTGGCGACGTCGCCGATCGACGAGAGGCTCGCCGTGTACTCGGCCAGCTGGGCGGGGGCATCGCCGAACTCGATGTTGGGACCGATGACGAAGGGGCCATCGACCTCGTCGACGGTGAACTCGTCGGCGAACGTCCCCGCCACCTGCCTGCTCGCCGCCGAGGTGGGGAGCGACTCGGCGGTGGTCTCGCCGGTGTTGAGGCCGACGAGGCCGACGAGCGACACACCGCCCAACACCACGATCGACAAGCCCACGGTCACCACCGGCCACCTGGGAGGCGATGGCGGCGACCCGGTCGCCGAGGCCGGGTCGGGCGGCGGGTTGGCGCAGGCCGTCGCCGGTGGCCATGCCCGCCCCGAACAGCGAGAGCAGGAAGCCGAGCACGAGCACGCTGGCCACGCCGGCCGCCAGCACGGCGATCGTGGAGGCATAGGCGGTCGACCTGATGATCGCCGTCGGCATCAGCCACAGGGACAGGACAACGGCGGCGACCACGGCACTGGCGATCGCCACCGTGCGGCCGGCGGTGCCGACGGTGGCGACCACGGCGGCGGTGCGGCCGGCCCCGGCACGCCGCTCGGCGACGGAACCGATGGCCGAACACGAATCCTCCGGCGGTGGCGCAGCCCCACGCCATCGCCACTGCGATCAGCACCGCCGTCGTGGTGACGGAGACCAGCCGCTCCAGCCCCCACAGTGCGATGAGCGTGATGGCGACGGCCACCGCAGACGTCACCGCGACGAAGCCGGTGGCGAGCACGTTCCGCAGAAACAGCTGGACCAGCCCGATGGCGAGCAGGAAGGCAACGGCCAGCGGCATCACCGAGCCCAGCGTCTCCTCGCGCGCATCCCGCTGCACCACTGCTGAGCCGCCGGCGCTCACGTCGATGACCGAGTCGTCGAAGTCGATGCTGCGCAACACCGTGTCGGCGCGGCCGGCCAGCCCGCTCTCCGACCCGCCGATCCTGGCGGTGACCAGGCCCGAGGCTCCCGTCATCACTGGCATACGACTCCGGCCCGCCGAGGCTCCAGTACGACTCGAGCTGGGTGATGCCCGTGTACGAGGCGAGATCCTCGGACATGGCGGCGACGGCTGCGGCGACTTCAGGATCGTCGAGCTCGCCGGTGACCGGGTCGACGAGCAGGAGGAGGTTGGGCACGCCCAGCTCGAACGTGCGCACCATGACACGCTCGGCGTCGAACCCCTCGCCCGCCTGGTGGGACCAACCCCCGCCGGCCGAGCCTTCGAGGACGACACCACCCAGGTACGCCCCGACGAGCAGGATGCCGGCGAGGACGATCCCCGCGGCGATTCGGAACTTCACTTGTCTCTGCCCCCCTCCGGCGTACCGGATATGCGCCTTGGCGCCCGTCGCAGCGTAACCGTTGCCGGGTTCGAGAACGATCGGTCGATCGGCTCAGGTTGGCGGGCCACCGCCCGCCGCCGCGGCCTCCAGCCAAGCACACTGCCGTCGCCTGAGTCACTAAGAGGGCGGTGAGAATCCAGTCGGGTGCCGGCTCGCTGTCACAGGTCCGGCGAACACATGAGCCGGTCCCGGCAAACACACGAGCCGGTCCCGGCAAACACATGACCGGTCAGTCAGCGGTACCGGTTCCGGCGGACCAGATCGGACAGCGGCTTGCGACCGCCGCCGAGCGAACCGCGTGCCCGGTCGCCCGGGTAGCCGAGGGCGATCGCATACCGGCATCTGCGGTCGGATGGCAGTCCGAGAGCGGAGGCGGCCTCACCGTCGCGGTGCAGCGTGACCGGGCAGGACGCCACCCCCACCGCATCGGCGGCGAGCATGATGTTCTGCGCGAGCCGGCCGCTGTCGAACTCGTAGCCACCGGGCTCCTGGACGATGGCGATCGCCACGGGTGCCGCCAGCATCGGACCGGTGAAGTCGCCGGCTGCGGCCACTGCCCGCTTCGCATCCGGATCGTCGAGGACCACGAACGACCAATCCTGCCGGTTCTTGGCCGACCCGGTCCACCGGGCTGCCTCGAGGATCATCTCCAGGTGGGTCGGGTCGAGCGGCTCGGCGGCGAAATCGCGAACCGCCCGCAGGCCGAGGATTCGCCGGTAGCCGTTGGCGTCGATGCCGTCCACGCCGCCGGAGCGTACAGCCTCTCTTCACGGCCCGCGATGGGGTAGGGGCCCCATCTGCGGGAGGAGCCGAGCCCTGCTCGGCGGGCATATCACGGCCGCATCACCTGCACCAGCTCGCTGGCACCGTTGGCGACGAGCAACCCACGACCCGGCGGGAGGCGGGCGGGGAACCGCCTCGGCATCGGCGTGTGCCACAGGTCGGCGTCGACACCGGCTGACGGGCCGAGCCAGATCCCGGTCCGGGATGCGGCGAGTCCCCTGGCCCAGTGACCGTGGAGCGCCTTGACCGCGGGGCGGGCCGCCACCACGAGGTGCAAGCGCGGCCGGCGGGCCACCAGCAGCGCCTCGATGACCTCGCCGAGGCCCGGCGGCGCGGTGGCATCGGCGTCGTCGACGAGCAGGAGCGCTGCTTCGTCTGAGGCGGTGAGCTCGGCGACCAGGTCGGCGAGGTCGGCGCCGGCGACCGGCTCGACGCCCTCGGGCACCAGCCCGGCGAGGGCATCTCCGGTGGCCAGCACCCGCAGCCTGCTCGCGGCACCTGGCGATCTCGCGGCGGTGGACGACCCCGGCAAGGGCGGCGAGGAGACTGGTCTTTCCGGTTCCGGGCCCGCCAACAACGAGGACGTGGTCACCGGGACGAAGCGACCACGCCAACCGGGGACAAGGACGCGTCGCCGATGCCGACGGGGAGCGCCCAGCGATCCGTCTTCACGTCGACCAGGTGTTCGACCTCCACCGAGCCCACGTCTTCGGGGAGGACACCCACCGCGGCCGGTGCCCGGGCACCGGCCTCGATCGTCTCGGCGGCGTGGGTCAACCCGGCGCCGGGCACGGCGATCTGGACGTGTCGGTTGGTGCCGGCGTGGATCGCCCGACCGGGGACGAGGTCGTCGACGCCGCGCACCCCGAGCACCGCCGCCCCGAGCGGGTCCGATTGGCGGAGCACGAGCCGATGGGCCACCGCCGCCTCCACCAGGGCAGGCAGGCCCCCGGGCCGGGAGGTGGCGAACACCGTGACCAGATCCCCCCGACGCCCTCGGCGATCACCCGTAGGAGCCCCTCGCGAGCGATGGCGGTGTCGGCGGTGTCGAGGGAGCGCAACACCGCCTCGAGGCCGTCCACTACCAGCACCGTCACCGTGTCGGTGTGCCGGCGACCACCGGGGCGCGCCGCTGGTCGATCGCGGCCAGCAGCATCCTGACCAGGCGGGCCATCCGGTCGACCTCGCCGGGTGACACCACGGCTCCCACCGCCGCCAGCCGGGAGAGCCGGCCCAGGTCGCCGGGGGCGTCGACGACGTAGATGTCGACCGGATCGGTGGCGTGGCCGGCGACCAGTCCGAGGACCACCGTCTCCAGGGCGGTGGTGAGGCCCGACCCCGGCGCGCCGTACAGCCCGAGGTTGCCCTCCGCCGGCGACCACGTGAACGGGACGGTGCGCTGCCGATCCGGCTCGTCGGCCAGGCCCACCGGAACACCGTCGCCGCGATACCGCCGGCGGCAGGTCGTCGGTGCTGAGGCGACCGGGGAGCGGCTCCGGCCACGGCCGGCGCGGGGACGGTAGGCCGAGACGGGCCGCCGCCTCGACCGCCGCCGCGCTCAGCCGTTCCAGGTCGGTCGGCTCGGGCCTTTCGGCAGCGGGCCGGACGGGATGCGGCCCACCCCCGGATCGTGGCCGAACCGGAAGGGCCGGACGGTCACCGTGCCGGCGGTGGCCGGACCGGCGGACACCGTCGCCGCCTGGAAGAGGACCAGGTCGCCGGGGCCGAGGCGGGCCAGCCCCGGCCGGGCAGGTCGCGGCCGATGGCTGCCGCCGCCGGGTCACCCAGCACGTCGGTGGAGTCGGCGCGGTCGGTGACCCTGAGGGCGACACGAATGTCGGTGTTGGCCCGGATGGCATCGCTCACCACCCCGGCCGGCCGTTGGGTGGCGAGCACGAGGTGGATGCCGAGGCTGCGTCCCCTGGCCGCGATGTCGACCAGGGAACCGACGAATCGGGGTAGCTCACGGGCCAGGGCGGCCAGCTCGTCGACCACGATCACCATCCTCGGCAGCCGTCCTCCGAGGGCTCTGAAGCGTTCGATGTCGGGTGCACCGAGGGTGCGCAGTTCCCGCTCCCGGTGGCGGAGCTCGGCTTCGAGGCACCGCAGCGCCCGATCGGCCAGGCCGCCGTCGAGGTCGGTGACCAGGCCGACCGTGTGGGGCAGGTGCACGGCGGCGTCGAAGGCACTCCCCCCCTTGTAGTCGACGAGCACGAAGTTGACTTGCTCCGGGTCGTGGGCCAGGGCCAGCGAGGCGACCAGCGTGCGCAGCAGCTCGCTCTTGCCAGACCCGGTGGTCCCGGCGACCAGGGCGTGGGGCCCGGCGGCGGCGAGGTCGATGTGCATCGGTCCGGTGGCGGTCACCCCCAGCACCGCATCGAGGCCGGCGCCACCGTCCGACCAGCGCCCGATCAGTTCCTCGGAGGACGGGCCGGCCGAGCCGGCGGCCTCGAGCAGCCTGACAGCCCGGGGCAGCCCGGCACCGGGATCGACCTGGTCGGGATCGCGGTAGCTGGCGAGGCCCCTCGCCAGGGTGACAGCGACCGGGGCTACCACTCCGGCGGGGGCGAGCTCCATCGATCCCTCCCCGGTGGTGAGCCGGGCGCGGCGGTGCCCGCAGTCGACCAGGTCGGTGCACTCGGCGGGAAGATCGTCCGCCCCGTCCGCCAGGACGATGCCGGCCATGTCGCCCGTGGCGCCGCCGAGCACCCGACGCACCGCCAGGCCCGGAGGATCGGTCAGCGGGCCGCGGTCGACCACGACCAGCACGACCGGCCTTTGCTGTCCGGCGCCCGGGCGAGTGGCGATCCAGTCGAGCACCGCCACCGTCTCGATGGCGTCGCCGGCGAGCAGGCGGCGACGGTCGGTCGGCGCCACCATGACGTGCGGCAGCCACTTCACCCAGTCCCAGTCGGCGGGCCGGTCGGTCACCACCGCCACCGCCAGGTCGGAGGGGCCGTGCAGCACGGCGGCCGAGCACAGCAGCCCGCGCCCCAACTCGAGGGCGTTGACCCGGTCACCGACGAGCCCGAGCACCCGCCCGCTCAGGTCGAGGGTGAGCGGAGCGGCCGGCAAGAGGTAGCCGGCGAGGACGGCGGCCACCGGGCCCGTCGCGTTGTCCGGATCGCCGGCGAGATCGGGGGACCACGCCAGGTCCCCGTAGCCGATGGTGAGCCTGAGGAAGTCGGCGTCGCCGCGATGCCGCTCCCACACCCGCGGCGACCGGCGTTCCACCCACCAGGCGAGAACCGCCACACCGGGTTGGTCGGCGCGGCGGCGACGGAGCTCTCCGGCGCGGCGCCGGTCGAGGGTGGTGGCGAGGGTGGCGGCGGCGGAAGCACTGGTGGCGGTGGCGGTGCGGCGGGCCCGGCGCCGCAGCCTGAGGTCGTCGACCCGCCCCCCGGCCATGACGAGTGGGCCGAGCAGTGCGAACAGCGCCATCCTCGGGTCGACCAGGACCGCCATCACCAGGCCGAAGATCACCGGTATCGCCAAGGCCGCCCATCCCATCGGGCGTGGTGCGGGCTCGGCGGGTGGAGGGTCGGGGAGCACCACCCTCGGTAAGGGAGCGGGCGGGGCCGCTCGACGCCGACGATTGTGCACGATGGCCGGCCCGCAGCCCGGGACCGGCGAGCGGGTGGCGTCGGGGACCGGCACGACACAGGCCAGGGTCTCTCCGATGGCAAGAACGGTGTCCCCGTCGAGCGCCCTGGCCCCGCGCCTCGACACCAGGCGGACCGAGGCAGAGGTCACATCGAGGACGGCGTGACGATCGGCGACGCCGCCGGCCCGCAGCGTGACCGTTGACCCCGCCCCGGAGCCGACCACCTGGCGACCCTCGGCCAGCCCGACCGCCATGCCAGCTCCCCTACCGGCGAGGATCACCAGTCGGAAGCGGTCGTGCTCCTCGCGCTCGGCGTCGCCCGGGCCTGGCGACGGCTGATTGCCGGGCGTGGCGGCGCCGGTGGCGAGCACGGCTCCGGCCGTCAGGGCGACGGCGAGGGTGAGCTCGGGAGCCAGTGGCGTCCCATCCACGAAGATCGGGCCGGTCAGGCCGAGGGTGGTGAGCAGGGCGCCGACGGTGGCGTCGTCGTCGGCGTCGATCTCGCAATCCAACGGTCCTTCGTCGGTGACGACGACCACGGGGACTATGCCGGGTGAGTGCAGCCGTCAGACGGGGCCGCCCACCGGCGCCGGCGTCGGTCCCGGTGAAGGGGACCAGCCGTCGATCGGCGCGGGCTCCCCCGGGTCGACCCCGACGATCGCCTCCTCGGCGGCGGCCCGCTGGGCGTCGGCCGCCGCCTCGAGCCGGGTGGCGTTCGCCCGGAGATCGGCGGCGACCGTCTCGAGCGCGGTGATGTGGTCCCGAAGGTCCGTCTCGAACACGGTGGCGGCGGGGCAGCTCCACGCCGACATCGACCGGGTGACCAGACCGTCGAAGACTGCTTCTAGGTCGGCGGCACACCGCCGTAGCCCGGCGGCGGTCGCCTCCTTGTCCTCTGCGCTGCTCATCCGCCCCGGGCTCTCTCGGTCGGTCAGGCCGAGCCGTGGAACACCACGTCGTACTGGTCGGCCTTCTCGAACATCGCCTTGCCGGTGGCGTCCATGTCCGCCCCGAGTTGCTCGAGCATCGGCTTGTAGCGCCCGGTGAAGTCGTCCCGGAACTGCTCGGCGATGCCACCGGTCCACACCAGCGCCCCGACCGATGCGGCCACGGTGGCGATCAGCGCCTCGACATCGCCCGAGGCGGCGGCGAAGGCGCCTCCGGTGTCGCGCAGCGACTGGGAATCCACCTGTTGGGTGCCCGACATTCGTTTCTCCGTTCCTTCCCGACCACCACGGCGGCGGTGCATGCGGCGTAAGATATTACGTTGTTTTACATTGTTGAAGAACTTTCATCGAGGCATGGAGGTCGATATGATCGCCTTCCACGCTGCAAGGGAGGGATCCATGGCTTGGGAGAGCTCCGAGTCACCTCCGCTCGAGTTGACGATCGTGGTCGAGCCATTCGACCTGCCCGAAGCCCCACCGTCTCCGCCGGCCGCAACACCCGGGCCCTCGATCAACGGCCTGGCATTGGCGACGGCGGTGGCGGCGCTGGTGTTCGCCTGCCTGACCTGGTGGGCGGTCGGCGGGTGACCGGTGATCGTCGCCGGCCCCGATCCCGCCGCCCTAGCCTGCGCCGGGCCCGCCCGGAGGCCGATCACGGCTGAACGAACATCGCCAGGCCCGCTCGGGGTCCGCCAATACCGCAAGGCGGTGTGATGGCGGATAACCCCTGGTGGCGAGGTGCCGTCGGCTACCAGGTCTACGTGCGGTCCTTCGCCGACGCCAACGGCGACGGGATCGGTGACCTGGCCGGGATCCGTTCCCGCCTCCGGCATCTCGTCGACCTCGGCATCGACCTGGTGTGGATCACCCCGTTCTACCGGTCGCCCGGCTTCGACCACGGCTACGACGTGGCCGACTACTGCGACGTCGACCCGATCCACGGCACCCTGGGCGACTTCGACGACCTGGTGGCCGAGGCGCACCGCATCGGCCTGCGGGTGATGATCGACATCGTGCCCAACCACAGCTCGTCGGCCCACCCGTGGTTCCGGGCGGCGGTGTCGGACCCGACCGGCCCCTACCGCGACTACTACCACTGGCTCGATCCGGGAGAGGACGGGGGACCACCCAACAACTGGGTTCAGTACTTCGGGGGCCCGGCGTGGACCCTCGACGAGGCCTCCGGCCAGTACTACCTGCACATGTTCCTGCCGGAGCAGCCCGACCTCAACTGGGCCAACCCGGCCGTGGCCGACGAGTTCGACGCCATCCTCCGGTTCTGGTGCGAGCGGGGCGTCGACGGATTCCGGATCGACGTCGCCGCCGCCCTCGTGAAGGACCCGTGGTACCGCGACAACCCGCAGCTGGTCCCGATCGAGCCGGGCATGGACCCCGTCGCCGCCCACGCCACCTTCGAGCACCGCTACGACTTCGACCAGAACCCGACCGTGGCCATCTTCCGGAGGTGGCGCGGCGTGGTCGATCCATACGGGGCGATCCTCCTCGGTGAGACCCCGGTGTCCGACCCGGTGCGGCTGGCCCGATACCACGACGGAGGGAGGGCGCTGCACTACACGTTCTTCCTCGGCCCGGTGTGGATGGGGTGGGAGCCGCTGCTGCTCCGCGACGCCCTCCGCGGGGTCCAACTCGCGTCGCCGGAGTCCGTTGCCTGGACCATCGAGAACCACGACGGCCACCGCGCCGCCACCCGTTACGGCGGCGGCGAGTCGGGGCGGCGGAGGGCGTTGGCGCTGACGACGCTGCTCATGGGCCTGGGTGGCATGCCCTTCCTCTACCAGGGCCAGGAGCTGGCCGGCGAGAACGGGATCGTGGCGGCCGGGGCGTTGGCCGACCCGATCTCCACGCGGAACCCGGGCGCCACCAGCGGCCGGGACGGCGCTCGCACCGCGATGGCGTGGGACGGCTCCGCCAACAACGGGTTCAGCGGCGCCGCCGCCGCCTGGCTGCCCGCCGCACCCCGGCCTCTGGAGGACACCGTCGCCGGGCAACAGGGCGTCGTCGGTTCGTGGCTCGAGGCCTACCGCAGCCTGGTCGGGCTGCACCGCAGTCACCGTGAGCTGGTCGACGCCCCGGCGCAGTGGCTCGACCCGGACAGCGGGCTCCTGATGGCAGTCCGCCGCGGGTCGTTGGTCGTCGTCTGCAACCTCGATGAGCACGACGCCGACCTGGTCCTCCCCGAGGGGAGCTGGTCCGTGATGTTCTCGAGCCGGCCCGGCCGCAGGGTGGAGCCGGGCAACACGGTCACCGTCCCGGCAGAGACGGCGCTGATCCTCGGCCGCTGAAGCCGGAGGCCGGGGTGGCCGCCCTCAGTCGCGGATCGCCAGGCCGGTCTCCGGGTCGAAGAAGTGGGCCTTGCCGATGAAGACGGCCGCCTCCACCTCGTCACCCACCTGCATGCCGCTGTTGGCGTCGAACCGTGCGGCCATCCGCGTGTTCTGCGCCGCCATCACCTCCTCGGCGCCCTCCTCCATGTCGAGGGCATCGGCGGAGAACACCGGCTTGGCGTCGATGTCGAAGTACACGATCTTCTCGAAGCCGAGCGCCTCGACCGTGGTGGCTTTCGACCGCAGCCGCTGATCGTGCGGATGGTCGGTGACCAGGGAGGCGTCCTCGATGTCCTCGGGGCGGATGCCGACCGTGACGTCACGACCGATGTAGCGCCGCAGCGCCGGTCGCTTGCTGAACACCTCGCCGGGGAGCGACAGCGTCTGCGATCCGAGGCGGATGGTGGCATGGCTGTTCTCCTCGGTGATCGTCGCCTCGGAGAGGTTCATCGACGGCGAACCGATGAAGGCGGCGACGAACAGGTTGTCCGGCTCGTCGAACAGCACCTGGGGTGGTTCGACCTGCTGGAGCACCCCGTTGTTGATGACGGCGACCCGGTCGGCCATCGTCATCGCCTCCACCTGGTCGTGGGTCACGTAGAACGTGGTGACGCCGACGTTCCGCTGCAGATCGGTGATCTGGGCGCGCATCTGCACCCGCAGCTTGGCGTCGAGGTTCGACAACGGCTCGTCGAGCAGGAACACCTGCGGTTCGCGCACGATGGCGCGCCCCATCGCCACCCGCTGCCGCTGGCCGCCGGAGAGCTGCGCCGGCTTGCGGTCGAGGATCTCGTGGAGCTCCAGCATCCGGGCGGCGGCGTCGACCTTCTTCTTGATCTCGGCCTTCGGGGTCTTCGCCAGCTTCAGGGCGAACCCGATGTTGTCCGCCACCGACATGTGCGGGATACAGGGCGTAGTTCTGGAACACCATGGCGATGTCCCGGTCCTTCGGTGGGCATGTCATTCACCACCCGCCCTCCGATGGAGAGCTCACCGGCCGAGATCTCCTCGAGCCCGGCGATCATGCGCAAGGTCGTCGACTTGCCGCATCCGGACGGCCCGACCATCACCAGGAACTCGCCCTCCTCGATCTTCAGGCTGAGATCGGTGACCGCCTTGAAGCCGTTCGGGTAGGACTTCTCCAATGGTCAAAAGTCACCTCGGCCACCAGCCCGCCTCCCTTCGCTCGATCGCCTCACGGTAGCGCTCGCTCCGGGTCGATTTCCACCGTCGCCGTGGCCTCACCGACGCCACCAACCGCCCCGGCGTAGGTGGTGAAGCGATCGCCCCTGGCGAAGCCGACCAGCGTCACCCCCAGCTTGCGGGCGGCGTCGATCGCCAGTGACGACGGCGCCGAAACCGCCACCACGGTGGCGATGCCCGCCACCGCCGCCTTCTGCACGATCTCGAAGCTGGCCCGGCCCGACACGACCAGTACCCGGTGGTCGGCAGGGAGGGCGCCGGCCATCGCCGCCCACCCGATCACCTTGTCGACGGCGTTGTGCCGCCCGACGTCCTCCCGCACCACGAGGGGCGTGCCGGACAGGTCGAACAGACCGGCGGCGTGGAGGCCGCCGGTGGTGGCGAACCACCGCTGTCGCTCGCCGAGGCCGTCGGTGAGCCCGGCCACCACCGCCGGCGAGACCGGATCGCTCACCGGGCGGCGGTGGCACGCCACCTCGACGGCGTCGATGGAGGCCTTGCCGCACACCCCGCAGCTCGAGGTCATGTAGCTGTTGCGCCGGTGGCGGTCGAGATCGGGGGCCTGGCCGAGCCTCACGGTGACCACGTTGTACTCCTGCAGGTCGGGGGGGAGCCCGCAGTAGGCGACCCCCCGGATGTCGGCTGGAGACGAGGCGACACCCTCCGAGATCACGAACCCGGTGGCCAGCTCGAAGTCGTGGCCCGGGGTGCGCATGGTCACCGCCAGCGGCGTCAACTCGTCGTCGGACGCCCCGGCGGCGCCGACCCTGATCTCCATCGGCTCCTCGACGACGACGTCGTCGCGGCCCCGATTCGATCCCCTCGGCGGTGCGGCGGCGCACCGCCACCCGGACCGTCGGTGTCTTGGCGCGGTGGCCGTGAGTCATGGGTACAGAGGCTACGCCGTCAGGCGGAGACTCGGCGATGGCGGGCCGAACCGATCCTGGCCGCTGGTAGGGTTCCCGCCCCCCGTCTGAGGACAGAGAAGATGACCGCCGCCGCCCCCGCCACCGACCTCGTCGCCGCCCGTATCGACAACGGAGTGAAGGTGTACGGGTCGGGTCAAGCCCAGGTGACCGCCCTCAACGGGGTCACCGAGGAGTTCCCCACCGGCCAGTTCACCGCCATCATGGGGCCGTCCGGATCCGGCAAGTCGACCCTGCTCCACTGCCTGGCCGGGCTCGACGAGCTCACCTCGGGCACCGTGTCGGTCGGTGGGGTCGAGCTGGGCTCCCTGAACGACAAGGAGCTCACCCACCTCCGCCGGGAGAAGGTCGGCTTCATCTTCCAGGCGTACAACCTGGTCCCGACCCTGTCGGCCGAGGAGAACATCGTCCTCCCCCTCTCCATCGCCGGGCGCAAGCCCGACACCGGCTGGTTCGACACCGTGGTCGACACCATCGGGGTGCGCGACCGGCTCGGCCACCGACCGGGCGAGCTCTCCGGCGGCCAGCAGCAGAGGGTGGCGGCGGCTCGGGCAATGGTGACCCAACCGGCGCTCATCTTCGCCGACGAGCCGAGCGGCAACCTCGACTCGACGTCGGGCAACGAGCTCCTCGGCTTCATGCGCCGGGCGGTGGACGAATTCGGCCAGACCATCCTGATGGTCACTCACGACGCCAACGCCGCCAGCTACGCCGATCGGGTCGTGTTCCTCGACGACGGCCAGATCGTGGACAGGATGACCGACCCCACCGCCGAGAAGATCCTCGACCGGATGAAGAGCCTCGGGGCCTGAGGGCCGGCGATCGTGCTCAAGGCGGCGTTCAAGAGCCTGCTCGCCCACAAGACCCGGTTGGTGCTGACCGCGGTGTCGATCATCCTCGGGGTGGCGTTCATCGCCGGCACCTACATCTACACCGACACCACCAACGAGGCGTTCTCCGGGATCATGGACGACGCCTTCAGCGGGCTCGACGTGGTGGTCACCGGCGACAGCGAGTTCACCCTCTCCGGCACCGGGATCTACTTCGACGAGAGCCTGGTGGACGACATCGCCGCCGTCGACGGCGTCGAGCGGGTCATCCCCTCCGTCGACGGCATCGGCACCCAGATCCTCGACCAGGACGGAGAGCCGATCGGCGGCGGCGGCCCGCCCCAGCTCTCCGGCTACCTGCCCGAGGACCTCGCCGGCGCCGGCGGGATCGTGATGCGCGAAGGGCGTCCCCCCGCCTGCTGGCGACGAGGTGGCCATCGACGCCCGCTCCGCCGAAGCCGGTGGCTACGCCGTCGGCGACACGGTCCCGATCGTGAGCCAGGCGATCCCGGTGACCGACTTCACCCTGGCGGGGATCATGTCGTTCGGTCGAGGCCGACAACCTGGGCGGGGCGACCCTGGCCTTCTTCGACCTCCCCACTGCCCAGGCGGTGCTCGGCCAGGAGGGCAAGGTGACCGGGGCCGGGGTGCTCGCCGCACCCGGGACCGACGCCGCCGACCTCACCACCCGCATCGGCGACGTCCTGCCCGACAACGCCAAGGCGCAGACCGCCCAGTCCGCCGCCGAGGAGCAGGCCGCCGAGTTCCAGCAGGCGCTCTCCTTCTTCAACACCTTCCTCCTCGTCTTCGGGTTCATCGCCCTCTTCGTCGGCGCCTTCATCATCTACAACACCTTCCAGATCGTCATCGCCCAGCGGGCGCGGGAGCTGGCGCTGATGCGCGCCATCGGCTCCACCCGGAGCCAGGTGGTCCGGGCCGTGCTGGTCGAGGCTCTGATCATCGGCGCCGTCGCCTCGCTGATCGGGGTCGCCGTCGGCGCCGGGCTGGCCATGGCGCTGCGCGCCGCCCTCGACTCGTTCGGGATCGCCCTGCCCGGCGGCGGGTTGGTGATCCAGCCCCGGACCGTGGTGATCGCCCTCCTGGTGGGCATCGTGGTCACCGTGCTGTCGGCGCTCGCCCCCGCCCTCCACGCCTCCCGCGTCCCTCCGGTGGCCGCCATGCGGCAGGACGCCATGCGACCCGAGCGGCGGGCCTCGGTGTGGCGGGCGGTCATCGGGGTGGCGTTGCTCCTCGTCGGCGCCGGCTCGATGTACACCGGCCTCTTCGGCGACGTCGACAACACGACGGCGGCGCTCAGCTCGATCGGGCTCGGTGCCGCTCTCATCCTGGTGGCCGCCTACGTGCTCAGCGCCTTCATCGCCGAGCCGGTCACCCGGCTCCTCGGGGCGCCGCTCGCCCGGCTCCAGGGAGTGCCGGGTCGGCTGGCGCAGCGCAACGCCGGGCGCAGCCCTCGCCGCACCACGGCGACGGCGGCGGCGATCATGATCGGGATCGCCCTCGATCACGCTGGTCACCGTGCTCACCGCCTCGGTGCGGGACACCATCGACGACGTGTTCACCGGCGGGGTCAACGGCGAGGTGATCGCCACCAGCGCCGACCAGTTCAGCTTCACCGGGTTCCCGACCAGCTTCGGCGACACCGCCGTCGCCCTTCCCGAGGTCGCCGAGGCAAGCCGGCTGCAGCTCGGGGCAGTGATCCTCGACGGTACCGAGAACTTCGTCAACGGGATCGACGACAGCTTCCAGGACCTCTTCGACATCGAGAGCCTGGAGGGCACCATCACCCCCAGCGACACCGGGCTGGTGGTGCCGGTCAACATGGCCGAGGAGAACGACTGGGCGCTGGGCACCTCGCTCGAGCTGACCTTCGAGCAGACCGGGGCGCAGACCTTCACCGTGGAGGGCATCGTCGACTCCCCGGTGGTCGACTCGATGTCGATCAGCAGGTCCGCCTTCGCCGCCAACTACGCCATCCCCACCGACGCCCAGATCTACTTCCGGCTGTCCGAGGGGATCAGCTCCCGAGGACGGGGTGGCGGCGATCCAGGCGGTGGCCGACGACTACCCGTCGGTGAAGGTGCAGACGGTGGAGGCGCAGTCCGAGGAGCTGCAGGACTCCATCGGGACCGTGCTCTCCCTGCTCACCGCTCTGCTCGGGTTGACCATCCTCATCTCGCTGTTCGGCGTGATGAACACGCTGCTGCTGTCGGTTTACGAGCGCACCGGCGAGATCGGTCTGCTGCGGGCGGTCGGGCTCGACCGTCCCCAGACCCGGCGGATGATCCGCTCCGAGGCGGCGATCATCGCCGTCCTCGGCGCCGTGCTCGGGGTGGGTCTGGGGATCCTCTTCGCCTGGGCGGTGGTGCAGGCCCTGGCCGAGGAGGGGTTCACCGGGTTCAGCATCCCGGTGGTCTCGCTGCTGGTGTGGATCGCCATCACCGCGGTGCTGGCGGTGGTCTTCGCCCTCCTCCCGGCGTGGCGCGCCTCCAAGCTCGACGTCCTCGAAGCCATCGGCTATGAGTGACCCCGCCCCCGGGGCCGGATCGGCGCCGGGCCGGCCCGGGATCGTGGAGCGGCTGGCCGGCGGGCCGGTGCTCGGGCGACGGCGGCTACCTGCTCGAGCTGGAGAAGCGGGGCTACGTGCAGGCGGGCCCGTTCACCCCCGAGGTGGTGCTCGACCACCCCGAGGCGTTGGAGGGGCTGCACCGGGAGTTCGTGCGTGCGGGTGCCGAGGTCATCCAGACGATGACGTTCTACGCCAGCGAGGACAAGCTGGCCACCGTCGGGCTGTCCGGCCGGGTGGAGGCGATCAACCGGCAGGCGGTGGAGATCGCCCGCAAGGTCGCCGGCGAGGGCGACACCCTGGTGGCCGGCAACCTGTGCCTCACCTGGGCGTACCAACCCGGCGACCCCTCGTCGGCCGACCGGGTGCGCCACCTCTTCGACGCCCAGATCGAGACCCAGCTCGACGCCGGCGGTGTCGACTTCTGGATCGGGGAGACCTTCTCCTACCTGGGCGAGGCGCTGCTCTTCGTGGAGCGGGCCAAGCGCACCGGGCTGCCGGTGATGGCCACCATGTCGTTCGAGGCGTTGCCTGCCGCCGCCTACGAGGGTGCCGGCCCCGGCGAGTGTGCCCGTCGCCTGGTCGACGCCGGCGCCGACATCGTCGGCACCAACTGCCTCAACGATCCCGAGCTGCAGCTCCCGTGGGCCGTCGAGATGCGGGCCGCCGTCGAAGTGCCCATCGCCTGCCAGCCCGCCGGGTTCCGCACTTCCGCGGCCCAGCCCGACTTCACCGGCCGTCCCGAGTTCCCCTACGGGCTCGACCCGCTCCAGCTCTCCCGCCGGGAGATGGCACGCTTCGCCGAGGACGCCGCCGCCGCCGGCATCGGCTACATCGGCTCGTGCTGTGGCACCGCCGCCGGGCACGTCCGGGCGATGGCCAAGGTGCTCGGCAAGCAACCGGTCGAGGAGCGCTCGTGGCGCTCCACCACGGGCCGGGCGATGTCGGCGTACGAGTGGCACGGCCACGAGGAGACCGAGACCGGGTGAGCCGGTTCCGGGTCGGCGTGGTCGGGCTCGGGGCGCTCGGCAGCGCCGCCGCCTGGTGGGCTTCGCGACGGCTCGGCGACGGGGTGATCGGCTTCGAGCGGTTCGAGCTCGGGCACGACCGCGGCGCCTCCGAGGACCACTCCCGCATCATCCGGTTGTCGTACCACCGCCCCGACGCGGTGCGGCTGGCCCAGGACGCGCTACCGGGCCTGGGCCGAAGCCGAGGCGGCCGCCGGGGTCGAGCTGGTGGTGCGCACCGGCGGGCTCGACCTGTACCCGGCGGGAGCGAAGATCGACGCCGCCGCCTACCTGGACGCCATGGACGCCTGCGGAGTCGGCTACGAGGTGCTCGACGCGGCGATGGTGCGACGCCGGTGGCCGATGTTCCGGCTCGACGAGGGCACCTCGGTCGTGTACCAGGCCGAGTCGGGGCTGGTGAGGGCGCGAGCGGCCAACGCCGCCCACCGTGCCCTCGCCGCCGCCAACGGGGCGACCCTGCTCGAACGGGCGCGGGTGACCGCGGTGGAGCCGGCCAGCAGCGGCTTCACCGTGGTCGTCGGCGACGAGCGGGTCGAGGTCGACCGGGTCATCGTCACCGCCGACGCCTGGACCAACGAGATCGTTGCCGGGCTCGGCTGGGAGGTGAACCTGGTGGTCACCCAGGAGCAGGTGGCGTACTTCGACGACGCCATCGGGATCGCCTCGATGCCGGTGTGGATCTGGATGGACGACCCGAGCTTCTACGGGCTTCCGAGCGTCGACGGGTCGGGGCCGAAGATCGGCCAGGACGTCGGTGGGGCCACGGTGACCGGTGACGACCGCTCGTTCGACCCCGACCCGGGATACCGGGAGCCGGCTGGTCCGGTTCCAGGAGGAGCTCCTCCCCGGCACCACCCGACGGATCGTCGAGGAGCGGACCTGCCTGTACACGATGACCCCCGACCGGGAGTTCGTCCTCGACCATGTCCCCGGGTACGACGGGGCTGTGGTTGGGCTGGGCGCCGCCCACGGGTTCAAGTTCGCCGGCGTGTTCGGCAAGGCCCTCGCCGAGCTGGCCATCGACGGGTCCACCGGCCACGACGTCGTCCGGCTGGCCGGCGACCAGGCCGATCCTGACCGAGCCCGACCCGGTGATGTCGTTTCTGCTGTGAAGCCAACGGGGCCTGCTGTGAAGTCCACCGGGGTCGAGGCGCGCTACCAGGTCGCCGTCGACCGGATGGTCAGGGTGCCGATGCCCGACGGCGTCGAGCTGGCGCTCACCACCTACCGGCCCGACGCCCCCGGCCGGTTCCCGGTCGTCGTCGAGTCGCTCCCCTACCGCAAGGACGACGATTGCTACAGCCGTGACTGGCAGACCTTCACGTATCTGGCGGAGCGGGGCATCGCCGGCGCTCGCGTCGACATCCGGGGCACCGGCGCCTCGGACGGCGTCGCCATCGGGGAATACCTGCCCATCGAACAGGCCGACAACGTGGCGGTGATGGAGTGGCTCGCCGACCAGCCATGGTGTACCGGGCGGATCGGGATGTGGGGCATCAGCTGGGGCGGGTTCTCGGCGCTGCAGACGGCGATGCTGCGACCCCCGATGCTGGAGGCGATCTGCGCCATGCACGCCACCCACGACCGGTTCGCCACCGACGTGCACTACATCGGCGGCGCCCTGCACCTGTTCGAGCAGGTGGACTGGCCGGTGGGGATGGCGGCGCAGAACCTGCTGCCACCGGACCCGGCCATCGTCGGCGACCGGTGGATGGAGATGTGGCGGGAGCGGTTGGCCGCGACCCCGCAGTGGCTCCTCGACTGGCTCGAGCACCAGGCGCAGGGACGAGTTCTGGCGGCACGGCTCGCCGTGCGAGGACTACGGGTCGATCACCGCCGCCACCCTGCTGATCGGCGGCTGGCTGGACCCGTACGTCGACGGGATGCTCGACCTGCTCGCCCACCTCGACGCTCCGCGCCGGGCGGTGATCGGGCCCTGGGGCCACCACCGTCCCGCCAGCGGGGCACCCGGCCCGACCCTCGACCACTTCGACCTGCTCGCCCGCTGGTTCGGTCACTGGCTGGCCGACGAGGACACCGGGGTCATGGACGACCCGCTGTTGACGATGTACGTCCGCACCGGCCCGCCCTACGACCCGGTCCCCGGCGACGCCCCGGGCCGGTGGCGGGCCGAGCCCGCGTGGCCGCTCGCCGACGGCGCCGACCTGACGCTCCACCTCGACCGCGGGAAGCTGGCCGGCAACGCACCCGAGACACCCGACGCTCGCCGGTGGAACGGGCCGTGGACGCTGGGGACCGCCAGCCCGTTCTGGGACCTGTCGGCCGCCGGCTCCACCGACACCGGGGTCGACGACGACCGGGCGCTGGCATGGGAGACCGAACCGCTCGACGTCCCGGTCGAGGTCCTGGGACGGGTCGAGGTCACCGTGACCGTCGAGGTCGACCGGCCCGGGGGGCGCCTGGTGGCGCACCTCGTCGACGTCGCCCCCGACGGCACCGCCGCCTTCGTCACCCGCGGCGTGCTCAACCTCTCTCACCGCCACGACCCGGGAGACCCCACGGCGGAACCGGTCGCCGAGCCGTTCGAGGTGACCGTGAGCACCGTCCACACCTCCGCGGTGTTCGCCCCGGGGCACCGCATCCGGGTCACGCTGAGCGGGACCGACTTCCCGGTGGTGCTGCCCCCTCCGGAGCCTGTCCTCCTCACCGTCCACACCGGCGCCGGTCGAGCCGGGCGGGTGGTGCTCCCCACGGTGCCGGTCCGCCCCGTCGATCGGGACCTGGCCGTCCCTGACGCCACGCCGCCACCACCACCCGGAACGTGGGTCCGCGACGTCGACCGCTCCAGCGTGGAGCGAAGCGGTTCGACGGCCCGGGTGTCCCGAGCGGTCGAGTCGATCGAGGTGCAGCCCGGGACCGCGCTGACCTACGGGTGGCGTCAGGACACCTGGGTGGATGGGAACGATGCCGACCCGACGGTCCGGTGCGGGCCGGGGCGGTCGCCACCACCTCGCTGGCACGCGCCGGGTGGGCGGTCTCCGCCACCGCCGACACCCTGCTCACCGTCGACGCCGGCTCGCTGCGCCTCGCCATCGACCTGGCCTGTACCCACGACGGCGATCCGGTGTGGTCGGACCGGGTCGAACGGGTGATCCCGCGTCGGTGGACCTGACCAGGGCCGAGGCTCGATCTGGGGTGCAGGCATCCCCCCGGTCCACCGGTGGGCCCCATTGCCCTCGGCGTGGCGAACGGCAGACTGTGGAACGTGGAGGAGATGGCCGTGAACGAACGAGGCGACACGATCACCGTCGTGCTGGCCGACGACAACCTGCTCGTGCGCGAAGGCGTGCGGGCGTTGCTCGGCGCTCGAGCCCGACATCGAGGTCGTCGGCGCCGCCGCCGACTTCGACGAGCTGGTCGCCAGCGCCGGCGCAGCCCGGCCGCAGGTGGTGGTCACCGACATCCGCATGCCGCCGTCATTCCAGGACGAGGGCATCGAAGCCGCCAAGCTGATCCGGAAGCGCCACCCCGGCACCGGCATCGTCATCCTCTCCCAGTACGACGAGCCCGAGTACGCCATCTCACTGCTCACGACGGCGCGGCCGGCTACGCCTACCTGCTCAAGGACCGGGTCGCCGACGGCAACCAGCTGGCGCGGGCGATCCGTGAGGTCGCCACCGGCGGGTCGATGCTCGACCCCGAGATCGTCAGCGCGCTGGTCGCGCCGGTCCGCGACGACGGCGACCTCGACGACCGACGCAGGAGGACCTGCTCCACGAGGTGGCCGAGGGCCGGCCGGTGAAGGCGATCGCCGTCGAGCCGGGGCACCACACCCGAGGCGGTCAACGACGCGGTCGAGGAGCTGTTCCTCGACCTGGCCAAGGGCACCAGCGCGGGCCGAGCCGGCGCCTCCGCCGGCTGCGCATGCTGCAGCAGGCGATCGTCGACCGGGAGGAGCAGGGCGAGACGCTGAGCCGGATGCTGCCCGGGGGCTGGCCGAGAAGCTGCGCGACGACCCGGCCGCGATGCGGGCGAGACCGAGCGGCTCGAGGTCACCGTGCTCATGTCGGACGTGCGCGGCTACTCGGCGATCGCGGAGCAGACCGACCCGACCGTGCTCGCCGGCCAGCTGAACGAGCACCGGGCGGAGATGAACGCGCGCGATCCTCGACAACGGCGGGCACCGTCATGCAGTACGTCGGCGACGCGGTGATGGCGGTGTTCGGCGCGCCGTTCCCGCAGCGAGGACCATGCCGACGAGCGCGGTCGGGCCGCGCTGCGCGATGCATCAGCGTCAGGAGACGGTCGACGCGGGGCTGGGCCGAGCGGGCCTGGAGCCGTTCGGGCTGGGCATCGGCGTGTCGACCGGTGAGGTCGCGGCCGCCGCTGCTGGGCAGCCGACGAGCGGCTCGAGTACACCCTGGTCGGCGACACCGTCAACCTCGCCCAGCGGCTGCAGGACTGGCGCGCCCGGCCGGGTCGACCGTCGCTGAGCGACGCCACCCGGATGGCTGCCGGGGCCGCCATCGAGGTCGGACCGCTCGGGTGCACAGCACGTCAAGGGGCGACGCCACGCCCGTCGTGGCCCACCGTTGGTGGCACTGAGACCGAATCCGACGCACTCCCGAGCGGGAATCACTTCCGGAGCATGACCCATGATCGATGCGCAGTCGCCGACGAACCGGCCACGACCCGGGACCGGCGAAGGAGCCACGCCGTGCTCACCGCGGCGTGCGGCAGGACGTTCGAGGCCGAGCTGGCGCCGGTGCGCGCCCTGCGCGGCGTCGACATCGACGTCGCCGACGGGGAGTTCGTCGCGGTCATGGGCCCGTCGGGCTGCGGCAAGTCGACGCTGCTCAACCTCGATCGCCGGGCTCGACACGCCGACGAGGGCGAGATCGTGGTCGCCGGCGAGGAGATCACCGGCCAGGACAAGGACGGGCTGGCCCGCATGCGCCGGCACCACATCGGCATCGTCTTCCAGTTCTTCAACCTGCTCGAGGGCATGACGGCCTGGAGAACGTCGTCCTGCCGGCGTCATCGCCGGCGTCCAAGCGCAAGCAGGCCGAGACCCGGGCCCGCGACCTGCTCGACCTGCTCGGGCTGGGCGACAAGGCCGACGCCATGCCCACCGTGCTGTCCGGCGGCCAGCGTCAGCGCCTGGCCATCGCCAGGGCACTGGCCAACGAGCCGACGCTCCTCCTCGCCGACGAGCCGACCGGAGCCCTCGACAGCGACGGCGGCGGCGAGATCCTCGAGCTGTTCCGGCGCCTCCACGCGCGACGGGCAGACGATCATGCGTGGTGACCCACAACGACGAGGTCGGCGGCCGGCGCCGGCCGGATCGTCTCGCATGCGCGACGGTCGGATCGAGTGACGACGACGCCGACGAGGCGGATGACCGCGGTCGGCATCGAGCTGCCAGACCGAGCTCCGGTGCGCCGAGTTGGCGCGCGGCATCCGCCATCACCGGGAGCTCGATCACGGTCCCCGGCGGCCGATGGCATCACGATCCTGCTCGGTCGTGGTCACGGTCGTCGGTGGCCTGCTCGGCGCCGCCGCCGCCGGCACCGCCGCGACGCCTGGGTCGGCGCCGGTGCTGCCGCGGCGTGGGCGCTCGGCGCGGTGACGATCGCCACCCGCGGGCCACCAGGCGTGGCTACCCGTGATCGTGGCCGGCATCGCCACCTCGCGCCGCAGCGGCGCTGTGGCTGTCGGCCGACGCTTGCACGGCGTGGGAACGCGCCGCCGCCGGCCGTGCCGTCGCCGCTGGCGTTGGTGGCCGGAGGCTGCCTCCATCTCGCCGCATCGCTGCCCGACGGCGTCATCGGCGGGGCGCCGCCGGTCGGTGGTGGCCGGTGGATACCTCGTCGCCGGCGGTGCGGCCGTCCTGGTGTACGTCGACACACCCGAGATCAGCCGCGGCCCCGGTTCTTCTGGCGTCGCTGGCGCTGACGGTCGCTGCGGTGGCGATGGTCTCGATGCGGCGGCGTCGAGCGAGCACCAGCGACCGGTGCCCGGCTGCGGTGGGCGTGGCGTGGGGCGCTGGTCGATCGTCGGCTCTCGCGGTGGTGGCCATCGCGCTCTGCACGCTCCTCGTCGGCTGGCCCGACAGCGTCGGTGTCGTCGCCGTCGCGGCTTCGGTGCCGCTGCCGGTGGCGCATGACGCTCGCCTCGTTCGAGGCGACGCTCGCGGTTCGCCGACCGTGCTGCTCGTCGCACACGATCATCGCTCGCCGGGCTCGTGCTGCTGGCGGTCTCGGTGTACGTCGTCATCGTGCTCGGGCTTCGAGCGACACGCCCGACGCCGAACGAGCGCTCGATGCTGGCCGGTCTCGCTGGTGGCCGCCGGCGTCATCGCCGCTGCTGGCGGTCCCGGCGCGGCGCCGCCTGGAGCGTGTTCGCCAACCGCACGGGTCTACGGCGAGCGGCGACGCGCCCGACGAGGCACTGCAGCACGTTCGGCAGCCGGATGTCGCGCGCGGTGCCGATGGACGAGCTGCTGCTGCAGCTGGCCGAGTCGCTGCAGCAAGAGCATGCGCTGCGCCTGCCGAGGTCTGGACGGGCGAGCGACGGGCGTGCTCGAGCTCGCCGTCGTCGGTGCCCGACCGCAGCGCCGACCGCGGCTCCCGCTCGGCCGCGGAGGAGCTGCCGGTCGTCGCCGCAGGCCACGTGTCGGGGCACGCCTGGGTCGGCAGGTCTGGGTGCCGGCGCTGGCCGAGGGCCGGGCGATGCGATCGCTGCGGGTGGCGCCGCGTCGCCCACTCGGGCGAGCTGCTCGGGCTTCATCGTGGCGCCGAGCGCGCCGGGACGCCGTCGCCCTTCACCGACGAGGACGGAGCGGGTGCTCACCGAGCTCGCCCGCCAGGTCGGGCTCGCGCTGCACAACGTGCGCTCGACATCGCGCTGCAGGCGACCCTCGACGAGCTGCAGCGCGCAACGATCGAGCTCGCACGCCTCGCGCGCCGCGATCGTCGCCGCGGCCGACGAGAGCCGGCGCCAGATCGAGCGCAACCTGCACGACGGCGCCCAGCAGCACCTGGTCGCGCTGGCGGTGAAGGTCGGCCTGGCCCGCCAGCTGGACGAGACCGACCCGGACAGGCGACGGCCGATGCTCGAGGAGCTGCGCAGCGACGTGCAGACGACGCTCACCGAGCTGCGCGAGCTCGCCCACGGCATCTACCCGCCGCTGCTGCGCGACCGCGGGCCTGCCGGAGGCGCTGCGCGCCGCCGCCAACCGGGCGACGCTGCCGACCGAGCGTCGCGGAGCGGCGATCGTCCCCGCTATCGCACGCCGAGATCGAGGCGGCCGTGTACTTCTGCTGCCTCGAGGCGATGCAGAACGCCGGCAAGTACGCCGGGCGAAGGCGCGACGATCACCGTGACCGTCGACGAGGGCGACGACAAGCTCGACGTTCAAGGTCGCCGACGACGGTGCCGGCTTCGACCAGCGGCGCCGTCGACGCCGGCCACGGCTTCGTCAACATGGGCGACCGCGCTCGGCGCGATCGGCGGCAGCGCTCACGGTCGACGACCGCGCCCGGCGAGGGCACGGCGGTCATCGGCTCCTGCCCGATCGCCGTGCCGACGACAACGCTGAGTCGACCTGATAGCCGCGTTCCGGCGCTGGTGTCCTCGTTCTCGCCCGAGCGTCAACCGTAGACGTCGTCAGGCCGACAGCAGCTCGGTGAGGAGCTGGGGACGAGGTCCTCCTTGTGGACGTAGGCGGACGCGCCGCAGGTGCGGGCGTCGGCGGGGAGATCGTCCTGCGGTGTAGGTCGACAGCAGGATCACCTTGGTGGCGTCGCCGGCGGCGACGATGCTGGCGGGTGGCCTCGATCCCGTTGATGCCCGGCAGGTTGATGTCCATCAGGACGAGCCCGGGACGGCGGTGACGGTCGACCGTCTCCACGGCCTCCTCGCCCGGACTCGGCCTCGCCGACGCACCTCGAAGCCGGGCGGAGCGCGACGACGGTGCGGCAGCCGACGCCGGAACGGGGCCTGGTCGTCGACGATCGAGCACGCGTCACGGTGCTTGCGTCGACCGCGTCCATGTGATCCCATGCGTGACACGCTCGCCGCGCTGGTGCACAGGGTGCACCCCGGGGCCGTCAGGGGGTGGTGCCACCCCCGCCGGGCTCGTGGCCGGTTCGGACAGGAAGAGCAGCACCGCCTTGACCCGGCGGTGGACGTCGGTCTCGCTGACGTGAGGCCGAGCTTGGAGAAGATCGAGTTGATGTGCTTCTCGACGGCCCGCTCGCTGAGGTACAGCGAGGCGGCGATGGCGGCGTTGTTCTTGCCCTGGGCGATCTCGGCGAGCATCTCCCGTTCTCGTGGGCGTGAGCTGGTCGAGCGGCGACCTCCGTGCTCCGGTCGCGCCGTTGACGAGGACCTCGACGACCTTCGGGTCGATCACCGAGCCGCCCCGCGGCGACCTCGCGGATGGCGGCGACGAGCTGGTGCGGGGTCGGAGACCCGCTCCTTCAGCAGGTAGGCACGGCCGGTCGGAGCCGTCGGTCGAGCAGCGCGAGCGCGTACGACGGCTCGACGTACTGGCGAGAGCACGACGACGCCGATGTCGGGATGGCGAGTCGCGCAGCTCGGCGGCCGCGTGGATGCCCTCGTCGGTGCCGGTCGGCGGCATGCGGATGTCGGTGACCACGACGTCGGGCTCGTGCTCGCCGACCGCGGCGAGGAGCGCCGGCAGGTCCCGGCAGACGGCGACCACCGCGATGTCGCCTCCGTGCTCGACCATGCGACGATGCCCTCACGGGCGATGAGCACGTCGTCGGCGATGACGAGCCGCAGAACGTCCGGTTCCTGGCCCATCCGGCGATGGTACCCCCGGTGCCGGCCAGGGTGCCGGGCGGCCCGCCGGGGTGCCCGCATCCCACCGAGTCGGGCAGGCACGCTTCCCCCGGCGTCGATCGGGTCGTACTGTCGCCACGATGACCGAGGAGCCCGAACGCACCGGCTCGGGCTGGCCGGCGACCCGCTGGCTGGCGGCGGCCTGGCTGCGCCGCCGCTGGGTGGCGATGGTCCCGGCGATACTGATCGTCGCCATCGGCACCACCGGGACCGTGGTCGCCCTGACCACGGCCCATCGGACCTCCGACGCCTACCGCGCCTACCTCGATCGAGCCGATGTCGGCGACGTGGTGATCAACCCGTCGACCAACACCCGGGAGATCGAGGAGGCGATCCGCACCCTCCCCGGCGTCGAGCAGGTCACCTCGGACGCCCTGTTCTTCGTGACCAACGACGACGGGGCACCACGGAGCCGTGCGGAGCTCGGGGAGGGAGGGTCGGAGGTGGTGGTCCGCGGGTCCCCCGACGGGCGGTACGCCGACATGGACCGTCCTGCCGTCCAGTCGGGTCGCCTGCCCACCGGGCCCAGCGAGGCGGCGGTCAGCGTCGAGATGGCCGAGGCGCTCGACCTCGCAGTCGGTGATGTCGAGCCGCTCGCCTTCTGGCGAGCCGTGCCGGACCTCGCCGAGGGTGCCCGCATCGCAGCCCTGCTGGACGAGGTGGCGGAGCCGATCGGCGTCGAGGACGTGACCATCGTCGGGATCGTGGCGATGCCGGACGGCGTGTTGCCGGACGAGCTGTACCCGCGCCACACGGTCATCCTGTCGCCCGACGTGGCGGCTCGCTACGACTGCGTGCCGACGACCCCGCCGTCACAGTCGAGCTTCGACGTGCTCATGGCGACGATGTTCCCAGCGGATTGCGCCACCCAGTACCGCTACTACTCGCTGTCACTCGCCGGTGGGGCCGCCGCCGTCAAACCGGCGCTGGAGGAGTTCCTCCGTCGCTCGAACCTGCTGAGCGGGCAACTCGGGGACTCGGTCGATCTCGAGGATGCCGGGCTCGACGAGCCGCCCTCCTACTTCGCCATCACCCAGGAGACCCAACCGGAGCTGCTCCGGGTGGAGCGCGCCGTCCGCCCCACCGTCATCGGGCTGCTGGTGCTCGGTTCGGCCGTCGCCGTGGCGATGCTCGGGCTGTTCGCCCTCGCCGTGAGCCGGGAGCTGCGCCGGACGACATCGGACCGTCGCCAGTGGCACCAACTGGGTGTAGCGAGCGCCGCCCGGGCGTTCGTCGTCGGCCTCCCCCCGGCCCTCGGTGCCGTAGTCGGCGTGGCCGCCGGCATCGCCGCCAGCTCCCTCCTCGCCGTGGGGCCACTGGGCCTGGTCGCCGTCGTCGAGGCGGAGTCCGGGCGACGCCTCGACGTCCTCACTCTCGGGATCGCGATCGCGTTGCTCGTCCCGACTTTGGCCCTGGTGGCGGCGCTGGTGATGCGGGCGGCTCGTCGGCAGGATCCACCTCCCGCAGTCGTCGACTGGCCGGGGCGCCGACTCGCCACCCGGGTCGCCTCCCCGGCGGTCGCCGCCGGGCTGCGGACGGCATTCGGCTCGCGGGCGGCGATCCCGCTGATCGCCGGTGGAATCCTGCTCACCGTGGGCTTCGTCGCCACCGCCGTGTTCGGTACCAGCCTGGCGGCGTTGGTGTCGACACCGCGGTCGTACGGTTGGCCATGGGAGGTCGCCGCCACCACTGGCGGTGGGTACGGGGACCTCGACGTCGCCGCCGCCGGCGAGCTCCTCGACGACGACCCGGCGGTGGACAGCTGGACAGTGTTGGGCTTCGTCAACGAGATCTCCCTCGACGGCGACCCGATGATGACCATGCTGGGATTCGAACAGACCGCCGACCTCGACCTCCCCGTCCTCGAAGGGGCACTCCCGACCGCCCGCGACGAGGTCGCCCTAGGCGCCAGCACCGCCGCCGAGCGCGGCCTGGCGGTCGGCGAGACCGTCGAGATCGGCGGCCTGGTCGGCCCTACGGAAGCGACCATCACCGGGATCGTCGTGTTCCCCAGCCTCGGCCCGCTGTTCGCCGAGCGGGTCGGCACCGGCACCGGGTTGCTCATGCCGGAGGCGATGCACACCGAGGGTCAACCCGACGCGGCTCCTACGGCGCCGCCACGTTCGTCGGTGTCGACCTGCATCCGGAAGCCGATACGCCGGCGACACGAGAGCGCATCGGTGACGGACTGGCCGGTCTCGACTTGCTCGGATTCCCCGCCATCCCCTACTCGGCGCCGGTGCGACCCCCCGAGATCATCGATGCCGGCTCGACGAGGACCGTGCCGGTCGTGGTGGCCGCCGTGCTCGCTGCCATGGCGGCGGTCGGGCTGATCTTCGCCACGTGGTCCTCCACGTGTGCCCGCCGGAAGGAGCTCGCCGTGCTCCGTTCGCTCGGTTTCGTCGATGCCCAGGTGCGCGGGTCGGTGCTCGTGCACTCGCTGGCGACGACTCTCGCCGCCCTGGTCGTCGGCATTCCACTCGGGGTGGTGGCCGGCCGGTTGTCGTGGCGGGCTTTCGCCGGTCAGCTCGGCGTCCTGTCCGACTCGGCCAGCACGTGGCTGCCGGTGCTGATCGCCGTCGCCGGCGGCATCCTGATCGCTCTGGTCGCCGCCTTGCCCCCGGCTCAGCTGGCGCCACGCACCATGCCGGCCGACGCTCTCCGCGCCGAGTGACCGGAGGCTGGGGACAACTCCGGCGGTGCATCGGCCCACTTGGTACGCTGCCCCGATTCCCGAGGTCGACGAGGGGTGGCCGCTGCGGCGGCGAGAGGCGGCCTCGGGGGTGAAGTCTGGTGCCGCGTCTGGAGGTCGAAAACGTGCGCAGGTCCCTTGCTCTGGTCACACTGGTCATCCTGATCGCCCTGATGGCGCCGGCAGCCGGCGCCCAGGACGAGGACGAGGTCGTCCTCACCATCGGGCTCACCCAGGCGTTGGACACGCTCAACGTCACCGCCGGTTTCCTGGTCACCGAGTACGAGTTCTGGACGCTCCAGTACGCCACCCTCACCGACAAGGCGGCGGAGGACTTCGCCCCCATTCCCGGCCTCGCCGAGTCGTGGGAGGTCTCCGAGGACGGCCTCACCGTCACCTACACGCTACGCGAGGGTCTGTTGTGGTCGGACGGAGAGCCGCTCACCGCCGACGACGTGGCGTGGACCATCAATACCTCTGCGGAGCAGGAGTGGCTCAACCACGCATCCGTCACCGGCAACCTCACCGCCACCGCCCTGGACGAGCGCACCGTGGAGATCGTCACCGCCGAGCCCGACCCCAGGCTCCCCACCATGGACGCCTACATCCTCCCCAGGCACATCTGGGAGCCGGTCGCCTCCGGCAGCCCCCGCGACCTGCGCACGTATCCCGCCGATGACGGGGTGGGCAGCGGTCCGTTCGTGCTCGACGAGCACCGGCCGGGCGAGTTCCTCCGCCTCACCGCCAACCCGAACTACTGGGGCGCCCCGATCGCCGTCGACACCGTGATCTTCCGCTTCTTCAACAACCCGGAGGCGATGGTCGCCGCCCTGGAGACCGGCGAGCTCGACGCCGCCCACGGGATCCCCCCCAACGCCGTGGAGAGCCTGCGGGAGAACCCCGACCTGACCGTGGTCGAGGGCCACCAGGGTGGCTTCGACGAGATCGCCTTCAACCTCGGGGCAGGGGTGGGCCAGCCCCATCCTGCGCTGCTCGACCTCCAGTTCCGCACTGCTATCGCCCACTCGATCGACAAGGAAGCCGCCCTCGAGGACATCCTGTTCGGGTTAGGGCGACGGGCCACCACGATCAGCCCGGGAGCCGATCCCAAGTGGATCCCGGAGCTCACCGAGGAGGAGGACTTCGAGTACGACCCGGCCCTGGCCAACAGCATCCTGGACGAGGCCGGCTACCTCGACACCGACGACAGCGGCATCAGGGAGATGCCGGGCGGCGGCGAGGACATCGTGCTCCGCCATATGGTCATCGCCGACTCGCCGGTGGCGGCGTCGGTGGCCGAGTTCCTCAGCGGGTGGCTGGCGGCGATCGGGATCGGCATCACCACCGAGACCTTCACCGAGGGGCAGCTGATCGAGGTGATCGGCCGGGGGGACTACGACAGCTTCCAGTGGGGGTGGACCCCGTTCGTCGACCCCGATCCGATGCTGTCGTACTTCACCAGTGCCCAGCTCCCCTACGAAGAGGACCCGAGCGACTACTACAACGACGCCAACTGGACGGATCCCGAGTACGACCGCTTGTACGAGGAGCAGAGGGTCGACCTCGACCCGGAGAGCCGGGTGGAGACGGTGCACGAGATGCTGCGGATCATGCACGCCGCCGCCGGGTACATGCCGCTGTGGTACAGCCCGGACCTCCAGGCGTACCGCAACGACCGCTTCGAGGGCTGGGTGCAGCAGCCGACGGGATCTGGCCCGGTGATGTTCTCCAACAGCTCTCCGTCGTACGTGCTGCTCACGCCGGTGGGGGCAGAGGCGCCAACCGGCACCGGTGGGGAAGGGACGGCGGCGCCGGGCGACACGCTGGCCCCGGGCGACACGCTGGCCCCGGGCGACGCCGAGGCGGCGGCCGGCGGTGAGGACGACGGCGGGATCGGCGCCCCGCTCCTCATCGGCCTGGGGGTGGCCGCCCTGCTGGTCGTGGCCGGGGTGGTGTTCACCCGACGGCGTCGCGGCACAATGGACGACCGGGAGTAATCGCCCGACGATCGATTACCGGGAGTACCGCTGAGCGGGCGAGCCGTCACCAAGAAGGTGCTGGGGTCGTTGCTGACCCTGCTGTTCGTCGTCGCCTTCAACTTCTTCCTCTTCCGGGTGGTCCAGTCGGACCCGGTCGCCACCCTGTTCCGGGGGCGCAACATCTCGGACGAGACCAGGGCCGAGCTGGAACGGGAATTCGGCCTGGACAAGTCGACGTCCGAGCAGTTCGTGCTGTACCTGCGGGAGACCGCGCAGCTCAACCTCGGGGTCTCCTACCAGAGCCAGAGAGCGGTGTGGCGGGAGATCAGCGAGGCCATCCCCAACACGGTGATCCTGGTGGGCACCTCGGCGGTGCTTTCGGCGGTGATCGGCACCGTCGCCGGCATCGTGGCGGCGTGGCGGCGGCGTACCGCCGCCGACTACACGCTGACCTCGTCGACGATGGTGCTGTACTCGATGCCCGACTTCTGGCTGGGCATGCTGCTGATGTCGGTCTTCGCCGTGTCGTTGGGATGGTTCCCCATCGGCGGGGTCGTCGATCCGGGCACGGATCCGCAGGGCTGGGACCGCGTGGTGCAGACCCTCCATCATCTCGTCCTGCCCGCCGCCACCCTCACCCTCGCCTACCTGGGCGAATATGCCATCGTCACCCGCAGCTCGCTGCTCGAGGTGATGAGCGAGGACTACCTCGGCGTCGCCCGGGCCAAAGGGCTGCGGGAGGTCAAGGTGCGCAACCGGCACGCCGTGCCCAACGCCCTGCTCCCGGTGGTGACCCTGACCGCGATCAACTTCGGCTTCGTCCTGTCGGGGGCCATCGCCGTCGAGGCGCTCTACTCCTGGCCGGGGCTCGGGTTGGCAACCGCCGACGCCATCCGCGGCCCCGACCTCCCCATGCTGCAAGGGCTCTTCCTGGTCTTCAGCGCCGCCGTCATCGTCTTCAACCTGGTCGCCGACCTCACCTACGGCTGGCTCGATCCGAGGGTGGGGGAGACATGACCGCCGTCGCCGACGCCCATCCGAGTGCCCTGCGTCGCAGCCGCGCCGCCCTCCGCCGCGCCTTCCGCACGCTGTGGGCGTCGACCCCGGCCCGGATCGGGCTGCTGACACTGGCCGTGTTCGTGCTGATGGCGGTGTTCGCCCCGCTGCTGGCCCCGGTGGAAGGGCTCAGTGCGGTCGCCTCCCGGGCCGCCGGGAACCCTCAGTGGGCCCCGCCGTCGGAGTTCCCGCCGCTGGGCACCGACTACCTGCGGCGCGACGTGTGGGCCCAGTTCGTGTGGGGCTCCCGGGTCAGCCTGTTCGTCGGCCTGGCCGCCAGCGTGCTCACCATCATGATCGGCTCGATCGTGGGCATCGTCGCCGGCTACGCGGGAGGACGCCTCGACGCCGCCCTGATGCGGGTCACCGAGTGGTTCCTGGTGATCCCGTTCCTGCCGCTGGCCATCGTGCTCGCCTCGATCCTGGGGAGATCGGTGTGGAACATGATCTTCGTGATCGGGATCACCTCGTGGCCGTCGACCGCCCGGTTGGTGCGATCCCAGGTGCTCACCGTGAAGCAGCGAGCCTTCGTCGACCGGGCCCGGTCGCTGGGCGCCTCCGACCGTCACATCGTCGGCACCCACATCCTCCCCAACGTGTCCGGGTTGATCCTGGCCAACACCACGCTCGCCGTCCCGGTGTCGATCCTCACCGAGACCACCCTAGCCTTCCTCGGGCTGGGCGACCCGCTGCGGCCCTCGTGGGGCAAGACCCTGGAGGACGCGTTCGTCAACGGCGCCATCACCCGAGGGGCGTGGTGGTACTACGTGCCGGCCGGGCTCGGCATCGTCCTGGTGGTGCTCGCCTTCACCCTGATCGGCCAGCGGCTCGAGGAGATGGCCAACCCCAAGTTGGAGCGGGCCTGATGCTCCCCGCCCCGGCAACGGCGTCGCTCCTGTCAATCCGCGACGTGCACATCACCTACCAGGCGGAGACGCAACCGGTCCCGGCGGTGCGCGGGGTCAGCCTCGACGTGCCCGCCGGCACCTCGCTGGGGCTGGCCGGCGAGTCGGGCTGCGGCAAGACCACGCTGGCCAGCGCCATCCTCCGCCTGCTCCCCGCCGGCACCAGGTACGAGGGCGAGATCCTCCTCGACGGCAAGGACGTGCTCACCATGCGGCCCGGCGAGCTGCGGGCGGTGCGCTGGACCAAGGCGGCGATGGTGTTCCAAGGGGCGCTCCACGCCCTCAACCCGGTGCAGCGGATCGGCCGCCAGATCGCCGAGCCCATCCTGCTCCACGGCACCGAGCCGACGGAGAAGGCGGCCCGGAAGCGGGTCGCCGACCTGCTCGAGCAGGTGGGGATTCCGGCCGGTCGGGCAGACGACTACGCCCACGAGCTGTCCGGCGGCCAGCGCCAACGGGTGCTCATCGCCATGGCGCTGGCCTGCGAGCCGCTGCTGCTGGTCGCCGACGAGCCGACCACCGCCCTCGACCTCATGGTCCAGGCCCAGGTGCTCGCCCTGCTCGCCGAGCTGCGCGCCGAGCGGGGGCTGACCATGCTGTTCATCACCCACGACCTCTCGGTGCTCACCTCGGTCTGCGACCGGCTGGCGGTGATGTACGCCGGGCGGGTGGTGGAGGAGGGCCCGGCCGAAGAGGTCTTCTTCGATGCCAGGCACCCGTACACCCGCGCCCTGGCGGCCGCCTTCCCCACCATCGGCGACGAGTCGTACCGGATGCGACCCAGCGGGCTCGAGGGCGACCCGCCCGACCCCACCGACCTGCCCTCCGGGTGCACATTCAACCCCCGCTGCCCCTGGTCGAGAACCGATGCCACCGCATCGACCCCGACCTGTACCCGGCCGGGCCTGAGCGGACCGCCGCCTGCGTGCTGGTGAAGGGCCCATGAGCGCCCCGTACGTCGAGGTCGGGCGACATCCATGTCAGCTTCGGCACCGCCCGGGTGCTCGACGGGGTGTCACTGCGGGTGTTCCCCGGCGAGGTGGTCGCCCTGGTGGGGGAGTCCGGCTCGGGCAAGACGACCCTGATCCGCACCATCCAGGGCCTGCAACCGTTCCAGTCGGGGTCCATCGAGGTCAACGGGGAGGTGGCCACCGGCGCCCACCGGGACGACATCCAGATGGTGTTCCAGGACCCGACCGGCGCCCTCAACCCGCGCCGCACCGTCTACGAGTCGGTGGCCGAGGGCATCCAGGTCAAGGGCCGGGCCCCCGACGAGGCGGCCCGGGTCGACCGAGGCGCTGGCCATGTCCGGGCTGCGTCCCGCCGAGCCGGTTCGTCGCCCTGTATCCCCACCAGCTGTCGGGCGGTCAGCGGCAGAGGGTGGTGATCGCCGGGGCGATGATCACCACCCCCGGCTGCTGCTCGCCGACGAGCCGGTGGCCAGCCTGGACGCCTCGATCCGCGGCGAGATCCTGGCCCTGCTGCGCGACCTGGTCGACCGCACCGGGCTGGCGGTGCTCTGTGTCACCCACGACCTCGGACTGGCGTGGAACATCGCCGACCGGGTGGCGGTGATGTACCTGGGCCGCATCGTCGAGGTGGGCACCACCGAGGAGTTGCTCACCGACCCGCAGCACCCGTACACCCGGGCGCTGCTGTCGGTGGTCCCGGAGGCGACCGAGCTGCACCCCGCAGGTCCTCACCGGGGAGATCCCCGACCCCCGTCGCATCCCCACCGGGTGCCGGTTCCACCCTCGTTGCCCGCTGCTCCAGTCGGGGACGGTCGACCACCTCGCCGACCGGTGCCGGGGAGAGGATCCTGCCATCCTCCCCGCCGACGCCGTCCGAGCCGCCGCCTGCCACGCCGTCCCGGTCTCGATCACGTCGATCTGACTGCTTGGATGCCGACGACCCACCAGGCGTTGCCCGACGCACGCAACCGCCATGTGCTCGTCTCGGTGAACGGTCGACTGGTCCCCCGGGACCAGGCGACGGTGTCGGTGTTCGACTCCGGGTTCCTGGTCGGCGACGGGATCTGGGAGGGGATCAGGCTGCATCAGGGGACGCTGGTCCATCTCGACCGTCATCTCGACCGGCTGTGGGCCGGAGCCGCCGCCACCGGCCTCGAGCTCGGCATGACCAGGGAGGAACTCGCCGCCGCCATCACCCGCACCACCGAAGCCAACGGCATGACCACCGACGTCCACGTCCGGGTGATGGTGACCCGGGGCATCAAGAGCACCCCGGCGCAGCATCCCGATCTGGGGGTCGGGGGCCCCACGTTGGTGATCGTCGCCGAGCACAAGGTCGCAGACCCCGCCGTCGTCGCCGCCGGGGTGCGCCTGCACACGTCCTCGGTCCGCCGCCCACCACCCGACACCCTCGATCAGCGGCTCAACAGCCACAGCAAGCTCCACGAGGTCGTCGCCCTCATCGAGGCGAACGAAGCCGGAGCGGACGAGGCCCTGATGCTCGACACCAACGGCTTCGTCGCCACCTGCAACTCGACCAACTTCTTCGTCGTCGCCGGCGACGAGGTGTGGACGTCCACGGGCCTGCACTGCCTCAACGGGATCACCCGGGGCCTGGTCATCGAGCTGTGCGACGCCGAGGGCATCGTCGCCCGCCAGCTGGACTTCACACTCGCCGAGGCCCATCGGGCGGACGAGGCGTTCATCACCGGAACGTTCGGCGGGATCGTCCCGGTCAACGCGGTCGACGGCGTCGCCATCGGTGACGGCTCGGTCCCCGGCCCGGTCACCGGGCGACTGATCGATCTCTACCGGGCGGCGCTCGACCGGGCCTCCGGACCAAGCCGGTGAACCGAAGCACGTGGCGATGTGGTCGGGACCGCGCAACCTGTCGACGGCGCTCATGTACTCGTTCCGGCAGCGACCGGACACCGAGGTGGTCGACGAGCCGCTGTACGGCTACTACCTGGCGCACACCGGGCTGGACCACCCGGGAAGGAACGACGTGCTCGACGCGATGGCGACCGACCCGCGGCGGGTGATCGACACCGTGTTCGCCGCCGACGGTGACCGGCCGATCAGGTTCACCAAGAACATGGCACACCACCTCGTCGACCTCGACCTCGGGTTCCTCGACACGCTCGCCAACGTCCTTCTCACCCGCCATCCGGCCGGCGTGCTCCCGTCCCTGCAGGCCAATGTTCCGGATGCGGGAGTCGAAGCCACCGGGCTTCCGATGCAGATGGCGATCCTCGACCGGATCGAGGCGGCCGGCTACGACCCGGTCGTGCTCGACGCCGCCGAGGTGCTGAAGGACCCGCCCACCGTCCTCGCCGAGCTGTGCCGGCGCCTGGACATCCCCTACACCGACGCCATGCTCCACTGGCCCGCCGGCCCGAAGCCCGAGGACGGCGTGTGGGCCGGGCACTGGTACGGCTCGGCGCACCGATCCACCGGATTCGGCCCGCCGCGGCCTGACGATGACTCGATCCCACATCCGCTGCTCGACCGCTGTCTCCCGATGTACCGGCGCCTGCGCGCCCTCGCCATCAGGGCGTGAGCCCGTCGGGGTCGGTGCCCGGCTCGGTCCCCTCGGGGTCAGGGAGCACGTCCCAGCTGTCGGCCTGCTCGACCAGGTACTCGGACACGTCCCGGCAGCGGTCGAGCATGTCGCACATCGAGTCCCGGCCCATCATCACGTCCACCAGGTTGACCTGGGTGCGGCCGACCAGGCTGAGACGGCGCTGCGCCTCCGACTGAAGGGCCCCGATGGAGTCGACCGCCGACACGTCGATGGGGATCTCCGATCCGGCCACGCCGGCCAACTCGGCGCCGAGGATGATGAGGTCCGGCGGGTTGCCCAGAGGGGGCAGCGCCCAGTTGAAGGACAGCGGCAGCATGTAGTCACCTTCCGGCTCCTCGAACTCGTCGTGCATCTCGTCGACCTTGTCCTCGAGGTCGAGCAGCACCCGGGGCTCGACGTCGAAGGCGAGGTTCAGGTCGAGCGGGCCGTTGCACGCCGACTCCGGGTGGAGGTCGACCTCCCAGGACTGGCGCAGCGAGTAGGTCTCGATGAAGTGCCGCTCGTCGTGCACGTGGAACCCGTGCTCGACGGCATGGTCCTTGAGGTAGGTGATGAACCCGGCGATGTCGATGGCCAACCCGAGGCTCCAGAGGGGGGCGACGCCCCAACGTTATCGCGCTCCCGAAGCGAGACGTCCACCCTGCTCAGTCGAGGAGGCGAATGAAGACGCCGCCCCACACCTTGGGCTCGAACCAGGTCGACTTCGGCGGCATCACCAGGCCGGCGTCGGCGACGTCGAGCACGTCGGCCACCTCGGTGGGGTACAGGAGGAAGCAGACGTCGCAGCCATGCGCCCCGGGGTCGGGGACGGCCGGGCCGGTGATGTAACGGAGCCGAGGATCGGTGCGGGGGTCGGCTATCCCCAGGTGGGGACCGAGGACCAGGTCCTGGAGGAGGACCACGTCGAGTGCCCCGTACGTGTCTTCGGGGATCAGCGAACCGGGATGGCGATCATCCACTGCCGCCCGGCGCCGATCATCCCGATGCGCCCGCGCCGCTCCGGCCTGGGGTCGGCGTCGGTGTCGAGGTCGTGCACCGTCAGGGTCGGGCGCAGCCGCTCCACGAGCGCCACCGGCGCCCTCTTCCACACCGGCGACACAGCGGTTGAACTCGAACACGCTGATGTCGGCGTCGGCGAAGAGGGCGGCGAGGACGTAACGGTAGCTCGGGATCGGGCCCGGACTCGGCGCCGTCCGCCTGGCGCCATAGGGCGTATCGGGCGGCGGCGGCGAGCCGGTGGTGACCATCGGTGATGTAGAGGGTCCCCACCCGGTCGAGCCGGTCCTGGAGCGACGCCCTCACGCGCGGCGTCGACCCGCCACACCCGCTGCCGGGTCCCGTCGCCGGTGACGAAGTCGAGCAGCGGGGCCGACTCCCTCACCTCGCCGAGCAGGCGGTCGATCTCTCGATCGGCGTGGTACGTGAGCGACACCGGGTCGGTGTGGGCACCCACCGTGACCAGGTGCCTGGCGAGGAGGTCCTCGGTCGGGGTGCGGGTCTCCTCGTGGCGCCTGATCCGGCCGTCACCGTACGCATCCACGCTCACCTCGCCCACCACCGCGGCGGCGCTCACGCCACGGCTCTCGATCTGGTACACGTAGAAGGCGGGCTCCTGCGGCCCGCTCACCACGCCGGCGGCGATCATCTCGTCGAGCTTGGCGTCTCCCGGAGGCGGAGGCGGCGACGTCGTCGGGTCCTCCCTCGGGCGTGTCGACTCCGGCCCTGATGACGTGGACGAAGCTGTTCGGGTTCCCCTCGAGCATCGAGAGCCAGTCGGACACGGTGAGCCCGCCGAGCGGCGGCGTGGCCACGTCGGCGGCGAGGTCCGGTGAGGGGAGGCACGCCGGTATCGGCCGGATCAGGGTCAAGGGCTGCTCACCGAGACGCCAATGACGTCTTTGGAGGACCGCACCTCGGCCACCGTCTCGTCGGTGAGCTCGCCGTAGACGTGGATGGTGGCGGTGGCGGCGAGCTGCCCGGCGAGGATCCGGTTGTCCATCTGCTGCACGTTGAGCCCGGCCCCGCGCAGGATCCCCAGGACCCGCGCCAGCACCCCGACCCGGTTGTGGTGTCGCACGGAGATCACCACCGTGCCATGCGGGTCGCTCGCCAGGTTGACGCAATTGCGGACCACACCGCGGGCGAAGTCGTCGATGATCTCCACCACCTCGTCGGCGATGGCCTCCTGCGACTGCTCGGTCGAGGCACCGATGTGGTGGGTGGCGTACACGTTCGGGTGGCGGGCCAGCTCCGAGTCGAACTCGGCGGTGCCGCCGGCGGGCTCGTCGGCGAACACGTCGAGCCCCACCCACAGGCCCTTCTCGTCGATGGCGGCGAGCAGGGCGTCCTCGTCGACGATGTCGCCACGCGACGTGTTGATCAGGACCGCGCCCGGACGGAGCCGCGACAGGAAGTCGGCGGAGACCATACCGACGGTCTCGGTGGTGGCGGGGACGTGGAGCGTGACGATGTCGGCGGTGCCCAACAGGTCGGGGCGGTCGACGACGGCGATGTCCAACTCCTCGATGAGGTCGAGCCGCCGCGTCGAACGGCCGGGTCTCTCCTCGACGACCAGCCTCATCTCGAATGCAGCCGCTCGGATGGCCACCTCCGTCCCGATGTCACCGAACCCGATGATCCCCAGGGTGCGGCCCGCCAGCCCGTGAGCCTTGGCGTACTCCTTCTTGCGCCACCGGCCCGACCGGAGGTCGGCGACGGCGTCCGGGATGCGCCGGTCGATGGCGGTGATCAACCCCATCGTCAGCTCGGCGACGGCGACGGCGTTCTTCCCCGGGGTGTTGCACACATAGATGCCCCGGTTGGCGGCGGCCTGCCAGTCGATGGTGTTGACCCCGGCCCCCGCCCGAATCACGAGGGCGAGGTCGGCGGCGGCATCGATCGTCTCGGCGGTGACCTTCGTCGAGCGGACCACGAGCACCTCGTGCCCGGCGACCGCCTCGACCATGTCGGTCCCCCGGTCCCACACGGTGACCTGGTGGCGGCGGCGCAGGTCGGAGACGTGGGAGTTGGGCAGCTGGTCGGCGACCAGGATCCTCACGAACCGCCACCCGTGCCCGCCCGCAGGTGGGGCCGTTCCAGGTCGGCGGGCAACGGGCTCCCCGCGGTGTGCTCGAGCCAGTCGCCGTGCGGGACGAGGACGCCGTTGGAGACGGGGCCCCGCCAGCGGTACACCCACGCCTCGCCGTCCGGGTCGAGGAGCCGGCTGGCCACCCGGACGTACTCCGACTGCTCGGGCCGGTCGGGGAACCACCCCTCGAACTCGTCGAGCATCGGCACGAGGTCGTCGGGCACGTCGAAGAGATCGCCCCGGACCACCCGATCACCTTCGACCAGCCCCGGGTACCAGGTGACGGCGTAGAGGTCGCCGCGGAGCAGACACGGGCCCAGGTGGTCGACACGCTCGGCGATGCCCAGGCGTTCGAGCGCCCCGCCACCGGGCCGGAGCGTGCCGTAGAAGGCGAACGGGAGCTTGGCGGCGCCCGTCAAGAGGGCCGCCCTCGTGCCACCACGCCGTCCCGGAGCCGTCGCCGTCCATCCGGCCAGGCTAGGCCGGCATCCGCCCCGACGTCCCTCGGTGTGCCACCGGTAGCCTGCCGCCCGCACCCGAATCCGAGGAGCCGACCCGTGACCCAGGTTCATCCCGTCTACGACTTGAGCGACGTGCTCGTCGACGAGCTCTGCTCGCTGCTGCCGGACGAGGCGACGTACCTCGGGGTCGCCGGTCACGACGACCGCTGGCCCGACCTCTCTCCTGACGGGAACGCCGCCGCCGAATCGGCGCTGCGGGGGATGCGGGACGAGGGTGGCGCAACTCCCCGCCGCCTCGCAGCCGTTCGACCGGCTCGCCATCGACGTGGCCGCCGACCATCTCGACGTGCTGATCGACTGGCACGCCACCGGGATGCCCCGGTTGGAACTCAATTCGATCTCCAGCCCGGTGCAGAACATGCGTCAGGTCTTCGACCACATGGACAAGCAGACGGCCGCCGGCTGGGAGAACATCGCCACCAGGCTCGAGGGTCTGCCGGGTCCCGTTCGACGGGTACTTGGCGACGCTCGACGCCGGGCGGGCCGCCGGCGACGTGGTCGCCGTCCGCCAGGTCGAGGATGCGGTCCGCCAGGCCGAGGTCATCGCCTCCGAGCAGTCGTCGTTCGTCACCCTGCTCGACGAGTTCGACCGGGCCGGCATCGACGACGCCGCCCTGCGCCGTCGTCTCGAGGAGGCGGTGGGAACGGGTCGAGCCGCCTACGCCGCCCTGGCCGATCACCTCGCCTCCACCTACGCCCCCGACGCCGCCGAGGCGGACCCGGTCGGCATCGACCGCTACCGGGCCGAGGCGTACCGGTACCTGGGGACCCATCTCGACTTCACCGAGACCTACGCATGGGGCTGGGAGGAGGTGGAGCGCATCCGGAGCCGGATGGAGCAGGTCGCCACCGAGATCGTGCCCGACGGCTCGATCGACGAGGCACTCCAGGTGCTCAAGTCGGACCCGGACCGCTCCGCCGCCACCCCCGCCGACCTGGTGGCGTTCCTGTCCGCCCGGACCGAGCAGGCGCTCGAGCAGCTGGCGGGCACCCACTTCGACGTGCCCGAGCCGATCCGCCGCTGCGAGGTGAAGCTGGCACCCCCCGGGGGGCCGCTGGGGGCCTACTACGTCGGCCCCAGCGAGGACTTCACCCGGCCGGGGACGGTGTGGTGGGCCATCGAAGGGGATGAGCCCCATCCCCTGTACGACGAAGTGAGCACCGTCTACCACGAGGGCTTCCCCGGCCACCATCTCCAGGTGGGGACCCAGGTGTCGCTGCGCGACCGGATGAGCCGTCTGCACCGGATGTGTGTCTGGTACCCCGGCACCGGTGAGGGCTGGGCCCTCTACGCCGAACGGCTCATGGACGAGCTGGGCTACCTCGACCGCCCCGACTACGTGCTCGGTTTCCTGGCCGAGCCAGATGATGCGGGCCTGCCGGGTGGTCGCCGACCTCGGGAACCACCTCGGCTACCCGATCCCGGAGGGACAGCCGTTCCACCCCGGCGAACCGTGGGGTTTCGACCTCACCGTCGAGCTCTTGGAGCGGTACGCCACGCTGGACCACCCGTACGCCGTGTCGGAGACCACCCGCTACCTGGGGTGGCCGGCGCAGGCGATCGCCTACAAGGTGGGTGAGCGTGAGATCCTGCGGGTCCGCGACGAGCTTCGTGGGCGTGAGGGCGACGAGTTCGACCTGAAGGACTTCCACCGCAGGTTGCTCGAGGTCGGCCCGGTCGGCCTCGACCTGATGCGGAGCTTCGTGCTGGCCGGTTGAGGGCCATCTGCAACCGATCGCCCGCCGGCGGGGTTCTTCCTGGTGAATGACCGATACCCAACTGTTGACGAGACCGAGGCCCGACGAGGCGGGCGACGGCGGTGACGCCATGAGCGGCGACCCGCTGCGCCCGCTGGCCCGCCGGCTGGCGGCGGGGCGCGAGGCGGCCTTCCCCGAGCTGGTCGACACCCTGTCGTCGCCGGTGTTCTCCTCGGTGCTCCGGCTGACCGGCAACCGGCCCGACGCCGAAGACATCACGCAGGAGACGTTCATCCGGGCGTACCAGGCGCTCGGCCGCTACCCGGCAAACCAGGTCTCCGAGCTCAGGCTGCGGCCCTGGCTGTGGACGATCGCCCTGAACCTCTGCCGTAACCGCGCCCGGGGCCGGGGGCGACGGCCCGCCACCACTTCACTGACCGACGACCACCATCCCGCCGATCCCGGGTCGACCGAGATGGAGGCGCTCGACCTCGTCGACGATGCCTGGCAACGACGGTTGGCGACGCTGGCCGACCACGTGCGCACCGCGGTGCTGCTCCGCCACGTCGGTGGCCTGGGCTACGCCGAGATCGCCGCCACCGTCGACCGCCCGGTGGGGACGGTCAAGTCCGACGTCCACCGGGGGATCGAACGCCTCCGCCAGATGATCGAGAACGAGACACAGGAGCCGCGATGACCATGCCCGTTACCGAGTCCACGATCGCCGCCTCGCTCGCCGGGCTGGTCGAGCCCACCCCCGACCACGTCGCCACCGGGATCATGCTCGCCGTCGGCCTCGCCGACAGGGTGGCCACGGTCGCCGGCCCCCTCGGCCCGGTGCGGGTCTTCTTCACCGACGCCGGGGTCAGCGGGCTGGTGCCCGAAGAGCGGTTCGCCGAGTACGTCGCCCGCCGCTCCACCCGGCCCCACGTCACCGTCGACTCCCTCCCCCGCTCCCTCGCCGCGAAGGGTGCGCCGGGCGCTCGACACCGGCCGGCTGGGGTCGCTCCCGGTCGACCTGTCCGGGCTCTCCGAGTTCCAGCAGGCGGTGCTGCGCAAGACCGCCGAGATCCCACCCGGCGAGCTCCGCCCCTACGGCTGGGTGGCGCAGGGAGATCGGGAAGCCGGGGTCGACCCGTGCGGTCGGGACGGCCCTCAACCGGAACCCGGTGCCGATCCTCATCCCCTGCCACCGGGTCAACCGCGGAGACGGCTCGATCGGCCAGTACGGGTTCGGGCCGGAGATGAAGCGGGACCTGCTCACCCACGAGGGCCTCGACCCCGACCGACTGGAGTCCGACGCCGAGCGGGGCGTGCGCCTCACCGGGAGCGACACCACCTCGATCTACTGCTGGCCCACCTGCCGCCACGCCAAGCGGACCACGGCCCATCACCGGGTGGAGTTCCGCTCCGACCGGGATGCCGTCGCCGCCGGGTACCGGGCGTGCAAGGTCTGCCGTCCCCCGTCCCGACGGAGTTCACCGCCGCCATCGGTTAGCTGTGTCAAGCCGGGCCGACTTGGCGGCTCCGCCGCCGAACAGGCAGGTCGGCCCTCCTCCCACAGATGGGGTCCGTGCCCCATCGTGGGCGTGAGGCGGGCCGACGCGGCGTCGGGCGTCGTCGAGCTCGAACAGACCGGGTCGGCCCTGGCAAAGCACAGGACTCCCCAACTACTCTTGGCAGGGTGAGCCCACCGCGACCGGACAGCGCCGCCCTCGATCGAGACGATCCGGGCGGCCGTGATCGGCGACGACGTCGCCGTCGACGGCCCGTTCGGCCCCCACCGGGTCACCTACGCCGACTACACGGCGTCGGGCCGGGCGCTCGGCTTCATCGAGGAGTTCATCGACGAAGCGGTGCTCCCGTTGTACGCCAACACCCACACCGAGTCGTCGGGCACGGGATTGCAGACCACCCGGCTGCGCGAGGAGGCACGGAACATCATCCGCCGCTGCCTCGGAGCCGGCGACGAGCACGCCGTGCTCTTCTGCGGCTCGGGGATGACCGGGGCGATCGACAAGCTGATCGGGGTGCTCGGGCTGCGGATACCGGCCAACCTCGACGACCGCTACGCCCTGATCGACCGCATCCCCGCCGACGAGAGGCCGGTGGTGTTCATCGGTCCCTACGAGCACCACTTCGAACGAGCTGCCCTGGCGGGAGTCGATCGCCGAGGTGATCACGATCCCCGAGGACGCCGACGGCCACATCGACCTCGCCGTGCTGGAGAAGGAGCTGACCACCTACGCCGACCGGCCGCTGCGGATCGGGTCCTTCTCGGCGGCGTCGAACGTGACCGGGATCACCAGCGACGTCGTCGCCATCTCCACCATGCTCCACCGCCACGGCGCCTTGTCGTTCTGGGACTACGCCGCCGCCGCCCCGTACGTCGGCATCGACATGGGCACCGCGACGGAAGGCAACCTCGCCTACCTCGACGCCGTCATGCTGTCCCCACACAAGCTGATCGGCGGCCCGGGCACGCCTGGTCTGCTCGTCGCCCGCAAGGAGCTGTTCACCAACCGGGTCCCCGCCGTGCCCGGCGGCGGGACCATCTCGTACGTCAACTCGATCGAGCACCTCTATCTCGACGACATCGAGATGCGCGAGGAGGGAGGGACCCCGGACATCGTCGGGTCGATCCGTGCCGGGCTGGTGTTCCAGCTCAAGGAGGCGGTGGGTGTCGATGCGATCAGGCAAGCGGGAGGAGTCCTTCGTCGCCAGGGCCGTCGCCTCGTGGTCGGCCAACCCCGCCATCGACGTCCTCGGCAACCACGACGCCGAGCGGCTGTCCATCGTCTCCTTCGTGGTGCGCCACGGCGAGCAAGCGGCTCCACCACAACTTCGTGGTGGCGGTGCTCAACGATCTGTTCGGCATCCAGTCGAGGGGTGGCTGCTCCTGCGCCGGCCCGTACGGGCACATCCTGCTCGGCATCGACATGGAGACGTCCCATGCGTATCGAGCGGCAGGTCGTCGAAGGGTGCTCCGGGATCAAGCCGGGATGGGTGCGGGTCAACTTCAACTACTTCATCTCGGAGCCGGTGTTCTCGTTCATCGTCGCCGCCGTCGACCAGGTGGCCACGAACGGGTGGCGACTGCTGCCCTTCTACACCTTCGACCCCTCCAGCGGGCTGTGGCGGCACCGCGGGCCGACCCCCGAGCCCGCCTTCAGCCTCGACTCCATCCGGTTACGAGGAGGGCACGATGCGCTGGCGACGGGAACCCGTCGCCAGCCACTCCGACGACGACCTCGGCGGCTACCTGGCGGACGCCGCCACGCTGTTCGGGCGGCTCGCCGACGACCCTCCGCCGCCGGCGATGGACCGGATGGAGGCGTCCGCAGACTTCGAGTACCTCCGCTGGTTCCCTCTCCCCGACGAGATCACCCAGGCCCCGTGACCTGGCGCCCGGTCACCGGCCCGGTCCCCGACTGGTTCGAGGAGAGCCTGGCCGCCCCCTTCACCGACCACGTCGTCGAGGTGGCCGGCGTCCCGATCCACTATCTCGATTGGGGGACGCCCCGGGCTGCCCGGGCTGGTGCTCGTCCACGGAGGCGCCGCCCACGCACACTGGTGGACCTTCCTCGGGCCCTTCTTCGCCGAAGACTGGCACGTGGTCGCCCTCGACCTCAGCGGGCACGGCGACAGCGGCCACCGTTCGGAATACGGCCACGAGACGTGGTCCGACGAGGTCATGGCGGTGGCCGAGGCGGCCGGCTTCACCGGGCCACCGGTGGTCGTCGGGCACAGCCTCGGGGGGATGGTCACCATCATGGCCGCCTACCGGTACGGCGACCGGCTGGCGGGCGCGGTCATCGTCGACTCGCCGGTACGGCGACCGGACCCGGAGTCCGAGGAGGGGCGCGGTGGTAACGCCTTCCGCACCCCGGGGGTCTATCCCGACCTGGGCGCGGCGCTCACCCACTTCAGGCTGATCCCCGAGCAGCCCAACGACAACCCGTGGATCATCGACCACATCGCCCGCTGGTCCCTCCACCAGACCGAGGCGGGCTGGACCTGGAAGTTCGACCCGAACCTCTTCCGCCGGGCCCTCAGCCCGTTGCGCGACCAACTCGCCGCGGCGCGGTGCCGGGTGGCTCTGCTGCGGGGGGACCGCAGCGTGGTGGTCCCGCCTGACATCGCCGACTACATGTACGAGCTGATGGGGCGGAACGCACCGGTCGTCTCGATCCCCGAGGCTCACCATCACCTGCTGCTCGACCAGCCGCTGGCGTTCGTTGCCGCGGTGCGCACGTTGCTCGCCGACTGGCAGCACTCGATACCCGACCGCCGGACCGTCACCCTGCCGTCGACCTGAGCGCTTACCCTCGACCGGCGGTGGCCGCCGCCGGCACCGACGGGCCGTGTTGTGGCACACTTCCCCCGGGGTGGACACAATTCACGCCTTCAGGCTGCAGTCGGCGGCCTGCGGCAAGCTGGGCTCCGACCTCTACCGCAGGTTGCTGCTCGCCGTCGCCGATGACCTGGCCGGCGGCGGTGAGCTGACCCCGCTGGTGGGCGAATGGGAGACCGACCCGGTGACCGACGCCGTCCCGCTCCGCCTGCTCGGCGGCGTCCACCGGATCGTGCTCCGAGGCGACGCCCCCGGCCTCGCCTTCCACTATCCGAGCGCCGGCGGCCGTCCCACCTGGCCCGGCTGCACCGCCGAGTTCTTCGAGGCGGTGCGGGCACATCCGGTGGCGGTCAAGACGGCCCTCAACCGGGCCCCGCAGACCAACGAGATCGGGCGGGCCGCACCGCTACTCGGTGGCCTGCTGGAGGTGACCGCGATGCTGGGCATGCCGATCCGGCTGCTCGAGATCGGGGCCAGCGCCGGGCTCAACCTGCTCCTCGACCGGTTCCGCTACGAGCTCGGCGACGGCCTCGAGTACGGCCCCCCTTCGAGCCCGGTCACCGTCGCCTCGGAGTGGTCGGGGCCGGCTCCGTCTCTGGACCGCCCGGTCGAGATCGCCGCGCGTCGCGGCTGCGACCTCATCCCGCTCGACGTCACCGACCCGGAGGACGTCGAGCGGCTGCTGTCCTACGTGTGGCCGGACCAGCTCGACCGGTTCGTCAGGCTCCGGCGAGCCGTCGAGCTCGCCCGGTCCGACCCGGCGCCGGTGGACCCCGAACACGCATCCGACTGGCTGATCGACCGTCTCGCCGACCCTTATCCGGGTGCGGTCACCGTGGTCATGCAGTCGATCGTCACCCAGTACCTCACCGCCGCCGAACGCCACCAGGTGCTCACCACGGTGCGGGCCGCCGGGAAGTCGGCGACCCGGCGGGCGCCGGTGGCGTGGCTGCGGATGGAGCCGGCGCCACGCTCCTTCGAGCTGAGCCTGTCGGTGTGGCCCCAGGACGTCCACCTCACCCTCGCCGAGGTGGAGGCCCACGGCCGCTGGGTCAGGTGGCTGGAGATCTCCGACCGGGGCTGATTTCCTTCTCCTCGGGCCGACTTCGGCGGCGCAGGCAACAATGACACGGCCGCCGAACAGACGCGGTCGGCCCTCCTCCGCACGAGGGGCCCCGACCCACGGCGGCCGTTTCGTTGCCGGGCCGACGTATCGATGAGTTCCGCGAAGTCACCGTTCGGCCTTGCGGCAAGCGCGCCCTTGACACCCCGGGCGCCCTCTGGCACAGTGGCCCCGGTCGTGAACCGCTGACGGACAGAGGCGCGCGCTTTGGCGCCGCCCCGACCCAGAGGTTCCGGCCGGATCGGGAACAGGTGGTCGACCGGGCCACCGCCGGTTGTCGGATGCGGGAGGAGGTTCGCGCGATGTTGCCGCCCAACATGCTCGGTATTGCGGCGCTGCGCCCCGGAGCCTCCCCGCGGCTGGGTTAGCGCCCCACCGAGCGCCTCGGGGGTGAACCGCGCCCCCAAGACCCCACTCCACGCCGACGTCTTTGACGTCGACCGACACCCGAGAGTCCCATGATCCCGGTACGTGCCTACTTCAACCTGCTGACCAAGTACCTGCGTCCGCTCCGCTGGCGGGCGCTGGCGCTCGGCGTGGTGCTGCTCGTCGCCATCACGCTCCAGCTCCTCAACCCGCAGATCGTCGCCGAGATCATCGACCGGGTCACGACGGGTACCGATGTCGACGACCTGGTGCCGCTGGCGGTCGCCTTCATGGTGATCGCCGTCGCCCACCAGTTGCTGGCGGTGACCGCCACCTGGCTGGCCGAGTACGTCGGATGGTCGGCCACCAACGAACTGCGCGCCGAGGTGACCGAGCACGTGCTCGAGCTGGACATGGGGTTCCACAAGGCCCATACCCCCGGTGAGTTGATCGAGCGGATCGACGGCGACGTCATCGCCCTCTCCAACTTCTTCTCGGCCTTCATCATCAAGGTGGTCGGCAACGGGGTGCTCCTGCTCGGCATCCTCGTGCTGCTGTGGCGGGAGAACGTGTGGGTGGGCTTCGGCGTCACCGCCTTCACGTCGGTCGCCCTGTTCCTGATGCTCAGGCTCCAGGTGATCGCCGTGCCGTGGTGGAAGGAGGTCCGGGCCACCAGCGCCGTCCTGTTCGGGGCTCTCGGGTGAGCAGTTCGGCGGCACCGAGGACATCCGCGCCAACGGCGGTAGCCGGTACATGGTCCGCCGCTTCACGGAGATCATGCGGATGTGGCTCCCCCAGCAGGTGAAGGGTCGGATGGGGTTCGCCCTGCTGTGGGGCACCAACATCGCCAACTACGTCGTCGGCTCGGCGCTGGTGTTCTGGCTGGGCTCCCTGTTGTTCGGGAACGGCACCCTGACGCTCGGCTCGGTGTACCTCATCTGGTACTACGTCTCGATGACCCGGGACCCGATGGACGAGATCCGGACCCAGATGGAGGACTTCCAGAAGGCGGGCGCCGGCATCGCCCGGGTGCAGGAGCTGTTCGACACCGAGGCCCGCCTCACCTGGACGGGTGACCGGGCGCTGCCCCCGGGGCCGCTGTCGGTCGAGCTCGACCACGTCCGGTTCTCCTACGAGGACGAAGGCGACGACGGGCCGGTCCTGCACGACGTGTCATTCGCCATCGAGCCGGGCCGGGTCCTCGGCGTGCTCGGCCGCACCGGTTCGGGCAAGACGACGCTGGCCCGGTTGCTCACCAGGCTCTACGACCCGCAGACGGGCACGGTGGTGGTCGGCGGGGTGCCGCTGACCGAGGCCGGCCGGGAGAGCGTGCGCCACCGCATCGGGATGGTCACCCAGGACGTCCAGCTGTTCCGGGCGACGATCCGTGACAACCTGACCTTCTTCGACCCGCCGTCGATGACGGGCGGATCCTCGACGTCATCGACACCCTCGGGCTGAGCGGGTGGCTGGCCACCCAGCCGGCGGGGCTCGACACCTTGCTCGAGTCGGGCGGCTCCGGCCTGTCGGCGGGCCAGGCGCAGCTGCTGGCGCTCACCCGGATCTTCCTGCGGGATCCGGGCGTCGTGATCATGGACGAGGCGTCGTCACGGCTCGACCCGGCCACGGAGGGCCTCATCGAGCGCGCCGTCGACCGGCTGCTCGAGCATCGCACCGCGCTGATCATCGCCCACCGGCTGGCGACGGTGACCAGGGCGGACGACATCCTGATCATGGAGGCGGGTGGGATCGTCGAGCACGGCCCTCGCCTCGACCTGGCCTCCGACCCGGACTCCCGCCTGTCCCGCCTGCTGGCGGCAGGCATCGAGGAGGTGCTGGCATGACCGCCACCGAGACCAAGAAGGACCGAACCAAGGCCCCGACCGGGCGCCTGATGCTCGGCATGGTCGCCTACGCCCCGTGGCGGTACGCCGCCAACGTCATCCTGTGGACGACGATGTGGCTGCTCCCGGTGATCCCCGGGTTGCTCACCGCCCAGTTCTTCAACCAGCTCGAGGCCGAGCCCGGGTTCAACCCGACCACCCTGATCGCCGCCTTCTTCGCCTACGGGCTGGCCCGCCTGGTGGTGATGGTCGTCGGGATGCTCAACGACGTCCATTTCGGGTTCCGCACATCCACGTTGCTGCGCCGCAACATGCTGGAGCGCCTCTACGAGACGCCCGGCGCCGACGCCGTGCACGAGTCCCCCGGCGACATGATCACCCGGTACCGCGAGGACGTCGACCACGTCGAGGAGGCCCTGTCGTGGACGGTGGACATGGCGGGCACGGCCGCCCTGGCAACGGTCGCCGCCGTCATCCTGCTGTCGATCGACCCGGTGCTCACCATCCTGGTGTTCGCCCCGCTGGTGATCGTGGTGGCCACCGCCGAGCGGATGAGCGGCCGCATCCGGCGCTACCGGGTGGCCGCCCGCGACGCCACCGGCCGGATCACCGGGATGCTGGGCGAGACCTTCGGGTCGGTGCAGTCGATCAGGGTCGCCGGGGCCGAGGAGAGCACGCTGGCCCACTTCCGCCGGCTCAACGACCAGCGGCGGAAGGACATGGTGCGCGACCGGGTGCTCACCGCCACCCTCGAGTCGGTGTTCTGGAACACGGTGAACATCGGGATCGGGCTGATCCTCATCATCGGGGCCTCGTCTCTGTCGGACGGCTCGCTCGGGATCGGCGACTTCACCCTGTTCGTCTACTTCCTCGACTTCGTCACCGACGCCGGGTACTTCGTCGGGCTGTTCCTCGCCAAGTTCAAGCAGTCCGGGGTCGCCTTCGACCGGATGGCGGCGATGCTCGGCGGAGCCGACCCGATGATCCTGGTGGAGAAGCGCGACCTCGACCTCACCGGCGAGCTGCCCGAGGTCGAACCGGAGCAGGTCACCGCCGGGGACCTCCTCGACGTTGTCGCCGTGGACGGGCTCACCTTCCACCACCGGGAGACCGGCGGCGGGGTGGACGACGTCGGGTTCACCCTGCCCCGGGGCTCGTTCACCGTTGTCACCGGCAAGGTCGGAGCGGGCAAGACCACGCTGCTGCGCGCCATGCTCGGGCTGCTGCCCGCCCAGGGTGGGACGATCACCTGGAACGGCGAGCCGGTGACCGACCCGGACGACTTCTTCGTCCCGCCCCGGTCGGCGTACGTGCCCCAGGTCCCCCGGCTGTTCTCATTGTCGCTGCGGGACAACCTCCGGCTCGGTCGAGACGACGATGACGAGGCGCTCCTCGAAGCGGTGCGGGCCTCCGCGTTCGAGGAGGACCTCGCCGCCATGCCGGAGGGGCTCGACACGATGGTGGGCCCGCTCGGGGTCCGGCTCTCGGGCGGGCAGGTGCAGCGCACCGCCACCGCCCGCATGTTCGCCCGCAGGTCCGAGCTGCTGGTGATCGACGACCTGTCGAGCGCCCTCGACGTCGAGACGGAGCGAACGCTCTGGCAGCGCCTGTTCACCGAGCACGCCGGGGTCACCGCCCTGGTGGTGTCGCACCGCAAGCCGGCGCTGCTGCGCGCCGACACCATCCTGGTGATGGACGAGGGCCGGGTCGTCGCCCGGGGCCGCTACGACGAGCTGGTGAGGACCAGCCCGATCTTCCGCGATCTCACCCGCGAGGCCGAGCGCGAGGAGGCGGAGCCGGTCGAGGGCTGAGGCGTCTGCTACCCGAGCCGGTCGGTCACGTCGGTGAACTCGTACAGGTGGGCCTGGTCGGTCCAGACGTAGGCGCGGTCCTCGAGCAGAGGGAGGTCGGTGCCGAAGTAGGCGTTGAACACCAACCGGAAGTTGTTCGCCGGTGAGATGCCCTGGTACAGCTCGGCGCCGTCGTACCCGGGCAGGTAGAAGGTGTTGAGGATGCCGAACTTCTGCCGCAGCTGGTCGTCGGAGTAGGTCATCCAGTACGGGGTGTCGTCCCCCGGCGGGGGCGGGGCGTCCCGCCTCGGCCGCGGGGCCGGCCCTTCGTCCGATTGGAGCAGGATGATCGGCCGTTCGCTCTCGGGCACGTCGAGCAGCTCGTCGACCAGCAACTCGATCTGGTCGTTGGCGTACTCGACCTGCCCGACGTAGCGCTCCACCTGGCTGAGCCCCTCCTCGTCCGCCACCGTCTGGAAGCTGCCGTCGGCGGCGAACACATACGGATGGTGCGGCAGGAGAACGTGGGCGAAGACGAACACCGGCTGGTCGCCGTGGGGCACGGCGGCGACCTGCTCGAGCTGGTACTGGACGCGGTTCCACTCGACCCGCCTGGGGTCGGCCTCGTCCTCCACCAGGCCGAGGTGGATCGCCGCCGCCTGCACCGCGGTGGTGTTGAGGAGGACCCGGGAGAACTCGGACAGCGGGTCGTAGGAGAGGGTGACGTCGGCAGTGGTGCTGTCCCGGGTGGGCTCCCACCATGACGGGATCTGCACCTGGCGGTAGCCGAGGTCCTCGAGGAAACGGCCCACCTCGTTGTCGGTGACCATCGAGTACACCGGTTCCCAGTCGCCGGTGTCGGGCCCGGCGCTGGCGGTGAGATGGTCGAGATAGCCGAGGTTGAGCGAGGTGGCCAGCGAGTGTGCCGTGTTCGGGTAGTTGCCGATGGCGTCGTGGGCGACGTAGAAGCCGCGCTCCTCGAGCCCGGCGAGGAACCCGGTGTTGTCGAACCCGTAGGTCTTCTGCAGGGTCCGCTCGCCGCCGTAGCGGTCGAACACCAGGAGGTAGATGTCGGGAGGGCGGCTGTCGTCCGGAAGGTCCGCCACCGGTGTCACCTCCGCCCCGCTCCCCGCCTGGGTGGGCGGGGCGGCCACCGCCGGATCACCGTCGTCGAGCAACCCCAGGACCACCGAGGAGGCGGCCACCCCCACCAGGACAAGGGCGGCGACGTTGAGCACCATCGTCAGCCCGGGAAGCGGGTCGGGCGACCGCCACACGGCGACTCCGCCGCCGACCGCGATGACCCCCCAGAGCGCCAGCAGCCAGTAGTCCCTGCCCCCCGCCTCGGTGAGAGCGGCTCCGTCGATGGCCCGCCACACGTGCCCGTAGGAGAAGACGAGCACCAGGAGCAGCGAGGTCAGCGCCGCCGCCTTCGGCCACGACCGCAACACCAGGCGGGCGATCACCAGCAGCAGTGCGGTGAGGCCCAGTGTGGCGAGGAGCGCCGGGACCACGTCGCCGGGCCCCGACACCTCGTCGAGGTTCACCGAGTACAGGTAGAGGACCGGGTAGACCCCGAACAGCCACGGGTGGAGCAGGAGGCGGCGCACGACGATTCGGAGGTTAGGGAGGCGCGGCCGTTGCAGCCGGGCAGGCCCGTCAGTCGACGATCTCGACGACGGTGATCTCGAAGGTGAGCGCCTCGCCGGCGAGCGGGTGGTTGGTGTCCACCCGCACCACGGTGTCGGTGACCTCGACAACCGTGGCGGGAAGGCCGTTGCCCAGGTCCACCTGCGTGCCCTCCACCCGGAACTGCTCGGGCACCTCCTCGATGGGGAACTCGACGATGGCCGCCTCGTCGCGCTCGCCGTAGGCGTCGGCGGCCGGGATGGTGACCGTCTTGGTCTCCCCGACGGTCATGCCCACCACGGAGGCGTCGAACCCGGGGATCATCTGCCCGGTACCGGCGACGAACTCGAGCTGATCGCCCCGGTCGAACGAGCTGTCGAACTGCTCCCCGTCGTCCAGCGTGCCGACGTAGTCGACCCGCACCGTCTCCCCCACGTCGACGACGTCGTCGCCGTTGCCGGCCGGGCGCGGGCGCTGGGGTCGCCGTGGTGCCGGCGCCGCGGGCGGTGAGGTCGAGGTCGCGGTCGGCGTCGTCGTCGCCACCGCAGGCGGCGAGCACGACGGCGAGCACGACGACGGACAGCAACGGGCGGAGGAGGGACATGGCGCTCCGGGTGAGGCGGCGAGGCCCGGAATGGTAGGTGCCCGCCGAGGCTATGAGGTTCCGAAGCGCCGTCGATGGCCAATGGGTCGGGCGACCCCTTCCATTTCATGGTTGGGCATGCTGACATCATCTGGAATGCCGCTCGGGGAGAGCAGCGCCACAGAGGGGGGTTGGCATGAGGGGTATCCGCTTCGCCGTGGTGGCTGGCGTTGCTCTCGATCGCGATGGTGATGTCGATCGGACGCGCCGTCGCCGACCCGGCCGGCGCCCTCCCCGCCTCGAGCCCCGTGGTCGAAGCCGGGTCGCCCACAGCCATGTCGCCGGTGGTGGCGCAGGGCCAGGCTGCGGCGAAGCCGAACTTCGTGTTGGTGGTGACCGACGATCAGCGGTGGGATTCGATCGGTCGGTGTGCGCCGACGTTCGACAGCTCCGACTACACGTCGGGGGCGAGCTCGTGCATGCCGCAGGTGGCGCAGAAGCTGGTGGCCAACGGGGTGACCTTCCTGCGCGGCGAGGTGACCCAGTCGCTTTGCTGTCCGTCGCGGGCGTCGATCCTGACCGGCCAGTACACCCGACACCACGGGGTGAACACCCTCGACGGCGCCATGTTGGACGACTCGGCGACGCTGGCCACCTGGTTGGACGCCGCCGGGTACCGCACCGGGTTGGTGGGCAAGTATCTCAACGGGTACGGGGCGGGGGCGCTGGCCAACTACATCCCGCCGGGGTGGGACTCGTTCCATTCCTTCCACGGGTACACCAACCAGGACAACCCGTACACCGATTACCCGTGGATCAACTGGGAGTCCGGGGGGGCGATGGAGGTCACCCGGTACAACAACGTCGACTCGACCTCGACGGCGGCGTGCGCCGCCGGGAACCTGTACTCCACCGACCTGATCTGCAAGCAGTCCAAGGACTTCCTCTCCGCCGACACCACCACCCCGTTCTTCCTCTACGTCAACCCGGCGTCGCCACACAACCCGCAGGTGGTCGCCGCCCGCCACCAGGGCATCTACACCGGGCTCACCATCACCACCTACCCGTCGCACAACGTGATCCCGTCACCCAACCCACCGGCGTATCTGCCGGCAACCCCGCTCAAGGCCAACCAGATGAGCCGCAACCTCAACACGTTCCGGTCTGTCATTGGAACAGAACCGGGCCGTCGACGACATGGTGGGGTCCCTCTACGACCAGCTCGCCGCCGACGGGCGACTGGCCAACACGGTGTGGGTCTTCATCTCCGACAACGGCGGCGGCACCGGTGAGCACCGGCTCACCGGCAAGCAGTGCCCCTACCTGGAGTGCCACCGGGTCCCGTTCATCATGGTGTGCCCCACCGGGATCTGCCCCGGCGCCGCCAGCGGCACCCGCGACGCCACCAACTACGCCCTCAACATCGACATCGCCCCCACCATCGTCGACCTCGCCGACGCCACCGCCACCATCCGGATGGACGGGCGCTCCCTGGTCCCCATCCTCTCCAACCCGACCACCCCGTGGCGCACCGAATGGGGCCTCTACGACCTCGACGCCCCCATCGACGGCGTCGTCGCCAAGGCCAGCACCGGGCAGTGGTACAAGTACCTGGTCGGGCGCGACACCGGCCACGTCCAGCTCTACAACCTCACCACCGACCCATGGGAGCTCACCAACCTGTGGAACAACGCCGCCTACACCGCCATCCAGGCCGACATGGCGGCGAAACTCGCCAACTTCCTCAGCAACCCGACGCTCACCATCACCCAGCAGCCACCCTCCAGCGGCGCCGGGAGCTCCGCCACCTTCGCCTACAGCTCCAACGAAACGGTCACCTTCGAATGCTCGCTCGACGGTGGCGCCACCGTCCGCATGCGGCACCGGGACCACCGGCGCCATCACCTACACCGGCCTGTCCGCCGCAACCCACACAGTGAAGATCCAGGCCGTCGACGCCTACGGCAACGTCGTCACCCGTCTCGACCATCACCTTCGCCCTCACCGGCGGAGGCGGGGGTGACACCGAGGCGCCGACCGCACCGGCCGGGCTGGCCGCCACCAGCGTGACTCACGCCGCGGTGTCGCTGAGCTGGGGCGCTTCGACCGACAACGTCGGCGTCACCCACTATGCCGTTGCCCGCAACGGCGTTGACATCGCCACCGCGACCGGGACCAGCTACACCGACACCACGGTCTCGCCGAGCACGACGTACTCCTACGTCGTGCGAGCGGTGGACGCCGCCGGCAACCGTTCGCCGGCGTCGAACGAGATCTCCGTGACCACGCCGGCGACTCCGCCTTCGGATACGGTGCCGCCGACGGTGTCGATCACCGCCCCGACCGCCGGGGCCACCGTGTCGGGTACCACAACGGTGTCGATGACCGCCTCCGACAACGTGGCGGTGGCGTCGGTGCAGGTCAAGGTCGACGGCACCACCGTGGCCACCGACACCACCGCCCCCTACAGCCACGCCTGGAACACCACCACCGTCACCAACGGATCCCACACCCTCACCGCGGTGGCCACCGACACCGCCGGCAACACCGCCACCTCCACCGCGGTCACGGTGACGGTGAGCAACACGGTGCCCACCGGTCAGTTCACCGCCGCCCCCAACCCGGCGACCACCGGGCAGGCGATCACCTTCACCGACACCCACCCCGGCAACCACCGCCGCACCATCACCTACGGCGACGGCACCCAAGCCTCCGCCAAATCCAAGACGTTCACCAAGACCTACACCACCGCCGGCACCTACACCGCCACCCTGGAGACCATCAGCGTCACCACCGGAGCCCGCGTCACCCTCACCCTCACCGTCACCATCACCACGGGCGTCACCGGCACCAACCAGCTGCGCTGAACCCACGGCGACCGCCCACTCCCGAGCCGGTACAGGTCCGGTGACTGTGACGTGACGACAGCACACCACGCTCGTGGGTAGTCGACCCGGCGATCGCCACGCCTTGGGCCGTTCGGCCCTACACAGAACCGTGGCGGATGCGTACTACGTAAATGCAACGCGGGGTTGCGTATGACAAGGCACTGCTCGCAGGAGGCAGATGATGAGGCGCTCCGCGTTGATCCTCGTTGGAGTGTTCGCCTGGCTGGTGGCGTCGACGGCGTTGCTGGTTCTACCGGCCCGCCGGTGGCGGCCCAGACCGGTGGCCCCACACCCCCGTTCCCGGCCAACTCGGTTGGGGTCGTGGGCTGTTCGAACACCGCCCAGCATCTCACCGGCTACCGCGCCCAGTCCTCGCTCGACCAGGTGAACGCCCAGCCGCTCGGCGGCCTCTCCCTCAACGTCTGGGGGAGTCCGGTCAGCAGCGGGTACGGCGGGGCATGGGGCAAGTACGACGGTTCCCGGCCGGCCGCCGGGTACACCGCGGCGTGGGTGATGCTGTGCATCAAAGACGGCGACGGGCTCGACACCGAGACCCTGCTCACCCACGTCGTCGAACAGATCCGGCTGCGTGATCCCGCCATCCCCATCTACGTGTCGCCCATCAACGGCTACCCGCCCGGCCACGTCTGCCCAACTATCGGCGCCCGCGGGGTGGACGTGGGCCGCGCCGCCGTCGAGTGGGGCATCGCTCACCTCGGCGTCCAGTACGGCCCGGTCACCGGGCTCCCCACCATCGACCTGGTCGCTCCCGATCAATGCCATCTCACCTCTTCAGGCATAAGCCATGTCGGGGCTCAGCTGGTCGCCTGGTTCGACAACGGCGGATGGCAGACACCGCCGCCGCCGAAGCCGGACCGACCGCCGCTGCCACCCCTCGCCCCATCCGATCTCGCCGGGCCGTTGGGCGTGGTCGGCTGCTCCAACACCGTGCAACACGTCGAGGGATACTCCGCGGTCTCGAGGCTCGACAAGTTCTGGCCCGTGCCGCCGGTCGACTACGAGAGCGGCGTCATCACATCCTGGGGTGCCGGCGGGACCGTCCCATGGCAGCCGCTGCGAGACCAGGGCCGCCACCACCCCGCCGACCGCGGTCTGGCTGCAGATCTGCCTGAAGGGCAACGACGTCAGCCCACTCCCGATGAGCATCGAGCAACAGGTCGATCTCAACTACACCATCGAACGCCTCAACGCCCTGCTCCCGGGAACGCCGGTCATCGTGTCGCCGCTCAACGGCTTCGCCGACGGGGGCTGCCTCCAGACCGGCGCCTTCGGCCAGCCCAACACGGTGGCCCTCGCCGACTGGGCCGCCGCCGAAAACCTCGCCGTGCGCGGTCCGAACACCGGCCCGTTGCCCAACAGCATGCTGGGCGCCGACAAGTGCAGCCTCAACGACGCCGGCGAGCTGTTCGTCGGGGCACAACTCGCCGCCTTCTTCGACGGCAACGCACCGCCCCCGCCTTCGGATACGGTGCCGCCGACGGTGTCGATCACCGCCCCGACCGCCGGGGCCACCGTGTCGGGTACCACAACGGTGTCGATGACCGCCTCCGACAACGTGGCGGTGGCGTCGGTGCAGGTCAAGGTCGACGGCACCACCGTGGCCACCGACACCACCGCCCCCTACAGCCACGGCTGGAACACCACCACCGTCACCAACGGATCCCACACCCTCACCGCGGTGGCCACCGACACCGCCGGCAACACCGCCACCTCCACCGCGGTCACGGTGACGGTGAGCAACACCGTGCCCACCGGTCAGTTCACCGCCGCCCCCAACCCGGCGACCACCGGGCAGGCGATCACCTTCACCGACACCCACCCCGGCAACCACCGCCGCACCATCACCTACGGCGACGGCACCCAAGCCTCCGCCAAATCCAAGACGTTCACCAAGACCTACACGACCGCCGGCACCTACACCGCCACCCTGGAGACCATCAGCGTCACCACCGGGCTCCGCGTCACCCTCACCCTCACCATCACCATCACGGGGACCTAGACGCGCCGGGCAGCCCGATGGGATTGCCCCGGGACCCCGGTACCGTACCGGCGACCCTCCCGAGGAGCCCCGGTGCCGATCACCCGACGAATCGTCCCCGTGCTGGTGACGGCGCTCGCCCTCACGCTGGTGGCGGCGTGTGGCGGTGACGACGAGGCCGAAGAGGTCGCCTCGCTCTCGGCGGAAGAGGGAGCCGAGCGAGTGACGACGGGCGGCAGGGGATCGAGGATGCCCTGCTCGACTTCACCCAGTGCCTGCGCGACGAGGGCATCGACGTGCCCGACGTCCAGCTCGATGCCTCGGGTGCCCCGATCATCCGGCCGGAGGACATCGCCGGGATCGACCTCGAGTCGCCAGAGGTGCAGGCGGCCGCCGACACCTGCCTGCCCATCCTGACCGACGCCGGTGCCTTCTCCTTCGCCGACGACCCCGAGCTGCAGGCGCTGCTCCAGGACTCGCTCCAGGAGTTCGCCGTCTGCATGCGCGAACAGGGCATCACCGACTTCCCCGACCCGTCCAGCACCGCGGCGATCCCGTTCCCGCTGACCGCCTTCGCCGACTTCGCCGACCAGGGCTTCCAGGACGCCCTCGACGTGTGCCGTCGCCAGGTGGGGTTCCCCGGCCTCGACGAATGAGCCGGGGGCTCGCCATCGCCATCGGAGTCGTCGTCCTCCTCCTGGCGGGGGTCGCCGTCTTCGTCGCCGTGGACCTGCATCGGGGAGGACGACACCGGACGCCGAGCCGGCGACGACCACTCCGGCAGCAACCGTCGCCGTCGTCCGCACCGACCTGGTGGAGCGGGAGACGCTCGAAGGAACGCTGGGTTACCGGTCGCCCCGCACGCTGTTCGCCACCGCCCCGGGCACCGTGACCGGCTTGCCCGAGGGCGGGACCGTGCTCACCAGGGGCGATGCCGCCTACGAGCTGGACGGAAGCCCGGTGACCGTCATGTTCGGCGACCGCCCGGTGTGGCGGGCGCTCGCCGAGGGTGTTCCCGACGGCCCCGACGTGGCCCAGCTCGAAGCCAACCTCGAGGCCCTGGGGTTCACCGCCGACGGCGCCCTCTCGGTCGACGAAGCCTTCGACGGTGCCACCACCTCCGCCGTGGAGCAATGGCAGGCGTCGATGGGCCGCGAGGAGACCGGCGTCGTCGGGCCCGCCGACATCGTGTTCGTCGCCGCGCCGGTCCGGGTCGGGGTCGCCGCCACCCAGGCGGGCGCCGTGGTCGCCCCGGGCAGCCCGGTGTACGCCGTCACCGCCCGCAACCACGACGTGCTGGTGCTGCTCGACGCCGACCGGCAGGACCTGCTCGCCACCGGCGACGAGGTGGCCGTCACCCTGCCGGACGGGACCCCGACCACGGGCACCGTCCGTGAGGTGGGCCGGCTGGTCATCTCCTCGGACGAGGCGTCAGGGAACGGTGAAGGCGACAGCCGGCGGGTGGTCGAGGTGCGGATCGACCTCGCCGACGAGAGCCTGGCAGCGGGGATCGACGAGGCACCGGTCGACGTCGACGTCGCCTCGAGCACCGCCGAGGCCGTGCTCGCCGTGCCGGTGGAGGCGTTGCTCGCCCTGGCCGAGGGCGGCTACGCCGTCGAGGTCGTCGCCTCCGACGGGGACGACCCGGCAGGCTCCACCCGACTGGTGGCGGTCGAGCTGGGGACCTTCGCCGACGGCCTGGTCGAGGTCACCGGCGACGTCGCGCCGGGCGACGTCGTGGTCGTCCCCCGCTGACCGTGCCCGCCGTACTCGAGCTCGAAGCCGCCGGCCGCACCTACCCGGGCCCGCCCCAGGTGACCGCCCTGAGTGATGTCGACCTGGTGGTCGAGAGCGGGGAGCTGGCGGCCGTGATAGGCCCGTCGGGATCGGGGAAGTCCACGCTGCTCAACCTCATGGGGGCGCTCGACCGTCCCACCGCAGGTTCGGTCAAGGTGGACGGCATCGACCTGGCCGAGCTGTCCGACACCGAGCTGTCCGGGCTGCGTTCGCACCGCATCGGCTTCGTGTTCCAGGACTTCTTCCTCATCGAGGGCCTCGACGCCACCTCCAACGTTGCCGAGGCCCTCATCTACCGGGGGATTCCGCGCCGCCGACGCCTGGCCGAGGCGGCCGAGGTGCTCGACCGGGTCGGGCTCGGCCACCGGCTCGACCATCGGCCCGACCAGCTCTCCGGAGGCGAGCGGCAGCGGGTGGCCATCGCCCGGGCTCTGGTGGGCGACCCGGGGATCGTGTTCGCCGACGAGCCCACCGGCAACCTCGACAGCGTCACCAGCAGGGAGATCGCCGACCTGCTCGTTGAGCTCAACGCCGCCGGGGCCACCATCGTGGTGATCACCCACGAGGCCGACCTGGCGGCTCGCTTCCCCCGAACGATCACGCTGCGCGACGGCAGGGTGGTCGGCGACGACCGCGGGCCGGGGCGTTGAAGAGCGCCGTCCGCCCCGTCGACATGCTCGGCCTCGGGGCGCGAGGGCTGGCCGCCCGGCCGGCCCGGGCGGTGCTCACCGCCGTGGGGATCGCCATCGGAATCGCCGCCATCGTCGCCGTGATCGGCATCTCGGCTTCGGGCCGGGCCGACCTCATCCGCACCCTGGACCGGCTCGGCACCAACCTGCTGCGGGTGACCCCCGGGTCGGGCATCCTGGGGGGCGGCGGCGAGGTGCCCGAGGAGGCCAGGGTGATGGCGAGCCGCATCGGGCCGGTCGACTCGGCTACCCAGGTCACCGCCGTCGACGCCACCGTGCGCCGCAACGATCTCATCGAGGAGTTGGAGACCGGCGGGATCGGGGTCTTCGCCGCCCGCACCGACCTCGCCGACGAGTTGGGCGCCGACATGGCCGCCGGGCGCTTCATCGACGCCGCCACCGAGCAGCTCCCGGCGGTGGTGCTCGGCAACGTCGCCGCCGAGCGGCTCGGCATCACCGGTCTCGATCCGCCGCCCCGGGTGTTCGTGGGCGACACCTGGTTCACCGTGATCGGGATCCTCGACGATCTCCCCCTCCACCCCGACCTGGAACGGGGCGCCCTGATCGGCTACCCGGTGGCCGCCGACCTGTTCGACACGACGCTCTCCCCCACGACCCTGTACGTGCGGGCCGACCCGGAGTCGCTCAACGCCGTCGCCGAGGTGATCCCGGCCACGGTCAATCCCCAGCAGCCCGACGCGGTCGAGGTCACCCGACCCGCCGACGCCCTGCTGGCCAGGCGGGCCGCCGACCAGGCCCTCACCGGGCTGCTCATCGGCCTGGGTGCCGTCGCCCTCCTGGTGGCCGGGGTGGCCATCGCCAACATCATGGTGATGTCGGTGCTGGAGCGGCGCACCGAGATCGGGGTGCGCCGCGCCCTGGGGGCGACCCGGGGGCACATCCGCATGCAGTTCCTGGTGGAGTCGATGCTGCTGGCGGTGATCGGCGGGCTCGCCGGGGTCGTGCTGGGCGCCGCCATCACGTTCGGCTTCGCCACCAACAGGGGGCTCACCATCGACGTCCCTCCCTTGGGGATCGCCGCCAGCATCGGCGTTGCCCTGCTGGTCGGAGCGCTGGCCGGCCTCTACCCGGCGCGCCGGGCGGCCCGCATCCCTCCCGCCGAGGCGGTGCGGAAATAGGTGCTCCGGCGCCAGCCGGAGACTCGGCGGTTGGGGCTGGGGACCCCAACCGCACCGCGTTGAGGCGTCAGTCGAAGAGCCATGAAGGCAAAGAGCTCAGCTCGCCTGCGCGACCAGGGCGGCCAGCGCCCGCACCCACACGGGCTCGGCGTTGATGCAGGGCACGAGAAGAAGGTCCTCGCCGCCGAGGTCCTCCCACTGCTGCCGCAGCCGGATGCCGATCTCCTCCAGGGTCTCCAGGCAGTCGGCGACGAAGGACGGGGTGAGCACCGCCAGCCTGCGGACCCCGGTTGCGTAGAGCCGTTCGACCTCGACGTCGGTGTACGGCTCGATCCATTTCTGGCCGCGCAGCCTGGACTGGAACGCCGAGCCGTGCGCATCCCCGGCCAGGCCGAGGGCGGCGGCCACCGCCCGGGTGGTGGCGAGGCACTGCGCCCGGTAGCAGAACCGGTTGGTGGCGACGAAGCGGTGGCAGCCGCCCGGGGTGGCGGCGCAGTCGGCCCCGTCGAGGTGGCTCTTGCGCACCTGGTGCTCGGGCAGCCCGTGGTAGCTGAACAGCACGTGGTCGGCGTCGAAGGCGTCGAGGTGGGGCCGGGCCACGTCGGCCACCGAGCGCACATAGCCCGGCTCGTCGAAGAAGGCGCCCACCATGCTCACGTCGATGACGTTCCAGCGACCGGCGATGACCCGCAGAGCCAGCTCGAGCGCCGACCCCGACGACGCCGACGCGTAGTGGGGGAACAGCGGCACCACGACCACCCGGGTGCAGCCGGCCTCGGCGAGGCGGTGGACTGCGCCGGCGATCGGTGGGTTGCGGTAGCGCATGCCGTAGGCAACGACGTAGCCCTCGCCGAGCATCTCCTGGAGCCGTGCGGTCAGCTCCTCGGTGTGGATGGTGAGCGGCGATCCCTGCTCGGTCCAGATCTTCTCGTACTGCTCGGCCGACCGCTTGGGGCGGAACGGCAGGATCACCGTGTTGAGCAGGAGAGCCCGGGCCGGCGCCGGCATGTCGAGCACCCGCGGGTCACCCAGGAACTCGCGCAGGTAGACACGGACGTCCTCGACCGACGGCGAGTCGGGGGTACCCAGCTGGAGCAGCAACACACCCACCGGGGGCGCCGGGCTGGGAAGCTCGGTCACGCGGGAGTCGGGATCGGTCATGACCGAGGGCAAACTGCCCGCAACCCGTTCCGACACCAAGTCGGGAGCGATCGCCCGGGATATCAGACGGTGGCCGCCAGCCGCACCAGGGGAAGCGGTCGGGCGTGGATCGGGTGGGCCAGAGCAAGGGCGGTCCGGGTCCGGTCGACACCGGGGATCTGCAGGATCAGCTCGACGATCTCCATGATCCCCTCGTTGGACCGGGCCACTACCCGGCACAGCAGGTCGCCGACCCCGGCGACGGTGTGCACCTCGATGACCTGCGGGATCGCCGCGAGCCGGTCGACCACCTCGGAGAACCGCCCCTGGGTGACCTCGATGGTGGTGAACCCGGTGACCACGAATCCCAGGGCGGCCGGGTCGACCTCGGGCCCGAAGCCGGTGACGATCCCCCGCCGCTCCAATCGCTCCAGCCGGGCGTAGACGGTGTTGCGGGCGACTCCGAGCAGCCGGGCGATCTCCAGGATCCCGGCGCGGGGGTTGGCCGCCATGGTCTCGATCAGACGGGTGTCCAGCTCGTCGACCGGTCGCTCCTTGCTCACCTCCACCTCTCCCGGTTGGGCAGATCGGTCAGGATAACGAAGCGTGAGCGCGCAGACTGGTCAACCGGGGTCCTGCCACGGCGACCAAACGTGACGAGCGATCTCCGCGGTCGCCGCCGGGTCGGTGCAGGCGACGTCCACCACGTCGGTGCTGCCCGTCGCCCACACGAGGTGGTGGTCGTCGTCGTAGCCACCGGCGACAACCGACAGGGCCTCCACGGGCTTGCCGCCGACGGCGAGCTCGAAGCCGGTGACCTCGTGGCCGGGGACGAGGAACCGTCGGATCACCGTGGCGGCATCGCCGTTGACGGCACGCACCCGGCATTCCGCCGCCGGGCCCCCGAGGGCGACGGTGATGGTGTGCTCCGCCAACGGGCCGTCGCCGGTGCCGGCCGAGTCGACCGGCCCCACCGACCAGCCAGCGGGCACGTCGAGGAGGCTGGCGCCGACGGCGAGCCGGCGCGGGCCTGACTCGAGCACCTGGCCGACGAGGCGGTAGACGCCGTAGCCGGTCACCGCGTACACCTCGTCGGTGGTTGAGACCACCGCGTCACCGGAGAGCAGGCCGGGCAGGGCGATCGGCAGCCAACGGCCCTCGGCCGTGTCCCACAGCGCCAGGCCCGAACAGTGGTCGATGAGGGGCGCGCCCCGCAGCATGTGGGTCGAGGGGGCGCACTCGGTGAACCGCAACGGCACGTCCGGGTATGAAGACCACGTGCCGGTCAGCGGGTCGAAGCCGCGGGCCTGCATGAGATAGTCCGCAGCGAAGACGTGGTCCCCGGTCCACACCGCGTCGGCCGCCAGCGGGGTGAGCCCGCTCGGCGGGGCATCCGCCCAGGTATCGGTGGCCGGGTCGTAGGTGACGGCGCTCGGGACCACCACGACGCGGTCGGCTGCCCACACGGCGACAGCCCGTTCGTGGTGCGAGGCGGCGACGGGCGTGATCGGCCGGGTGGCACCGGTGGCGGGATCGACGGCGATCGCCGAGTCGAGGTCGATGATCTCGGCGCCGGTCCAGACGATCCGGCGAGACGAGGATGGCTCGAGCAGCCACCGGCCGAACACACGCCACTCGTCGGTCACCGGGTCCCACGCCGCCGCCCCCTCATCGGTCCATACCACCAGCTCGTCACCGGCCCACAGGGCGGTGACATCGTCGCCTGCGATGTGGATCGGAGCCGGGGCCAGCTCCCGCCACGTCTCGGTGGCCGGGTCGAAGGCCACCAGCTCACGGCTCGTCCGCTGGAAGACGATCTCGGCGCCGGTCCACACCGGCACCCACGAAGTCACCCCTGGCTGGAAGCGCCCGGTGCCCACCGCCACCCAGTCGGGAGACGACGCCAGCCCGGGCGACGCCGGCCGCGGCTCGGTTGCCTCGGGGATGGCGATCGGGATGTCCGTGGCGGCGGTGGTCGTGCCGGGAGCCGGCGACGGCGGCGGATCGTCCGCCGGTCGAATCAGCGTCATCATCACGCCGAACAGGGCGACCGCGGCGAAACCGGCGGCGAAGAGAGGCAGGCGTCTTGGCCGCTGCTTCCGGTCGACACCCGCATCGTCGTCGACCGGGTCGATCGGGTGAACCGCGTCGCCGGGCTCGTGCATCACCTCGAGGTCTAGCAGGGTGCTGAGCACGGTGATCAGCACGGCGGTGGCGCGCACCGATGGGAAGCGCACAATGTTCAGTCTGCAGCGCCCGGGTGGCTGAACTGCCGCGATGCATGCACAATGACACGGCAGATTGGTCACAGATCCAGTCTCGAGGCGGGACGATCAGGAGGACCATCGATGCCCAGGCTCCGCAGCAATCTCTCCAAGGTGCCGGTGTACAGCCCGGGCAAGCCCATCGACGAGGTGATGCGCGAGCTCGGGCTCGACGACGTCGTCAAGGTGGCCTCCAACGAGTGCCCGGTGCCGCCCTGGCCGGAGGTGCAGCAGGCGATCGTCGACGCCATCGCCTCCACCTGTCGCTACCCGGACATGACCGCCCACGTCCTCACCGAGGCGATCGCCGGCTACCTGGGGGTCGACCCGGCCCACATCTGGGTCGGTGCGGGAAGCACCCAGCTGCTCACGCTGATCACCCTGGCTGCCGCCGAGCCGGGGACCACCACCGTGTTCGCCGATCCCTCGTTCGTGGTCTACCCCATCGCCACCCTGCTCGCCGGCGCCGAGGCGGTGAAGGTCCCGCTCGATGGTGACCAGCGCCACGATCTGCGGGCGATGGCGGCCGCGGTGCGGGACGACACCCGGGTGTTGTACGTGTGCAACCCGAACAACCCCACCGGCACCTATGTCCCCGCCGCCGCGGTCACCGAGCTGGTCGACACCGTCCCCGACGACGTCCTGGTCCTGGTCGACGAGGCGTACGGCGAGTACGTCACCGCCCCCGACTGGGCCACCGCCATCCCGCTCGCCCTGGAACGGCCCAACGTGGTGGTCACCCGCACCTTCTCCAAGGTGTTCGGGCTGGCCGGGCTCCGGGTGGGGTACGCCATCGGGGCTCCTCCGACGCTGGCCTCGTTCCTCGCCACCCAGCCACCCTTCTCGGTGACCACGCTCGGCCAGGCGGCGGCCACCGAGGCGTTGCGCCACGTCGACCGGCTGGAGCAACGGGTGAAGGAGAACGGGATCGGCCGCGAGTTCCTCTCCGCCGAGCTCGCCCACCGCGGCGTCGCCGTCGCCCCCAGCCAGGCCAACTTCGTCTGGGTCGTGCCCGAAGGCGACCCTGGTGCAGCTGGCATCGCCGACCGGATGCTCCACCAGGGCGTCATCGTGCGGGCCATGGGGCCGGGCATCCGGATCTCGGTGGGCACCGAAGACGAGAACGAACGGGTGATGGCGGCCTGGGACGCCGCAACGGCATGAGCAAGATGCCTCACCCGACCGATTCGAGTGTGACGGACGACGGCCCGCGATGGGGTAGGGGCTCCCATCTGCGGGAGGAGGGCCGACCAGCGTCTGTTCGGGCGGCGGAGCCGACCGAAGTCGGCCCGGGTATGAGGATGCTCCAGGTGCTCGCCCCGGACGGGTCGGTCGTCGGCGACCTGCCCGACCTGGCCGACGAGGAGCTGGTCGACCTCCACCGGCTGATGCTCCGCTCCCGGGCGTTCGACCGCCGGGCGCTGGCCGCCCAGCGCCAGGGCCGGCTGGGCACCTACGCCATGCTGGAGGGCCACGAGGCGGCCCAGGTGGGGTCGGCGGCCGCCCTCCGCCCCGGCGACTTCGTCTACCCCGCCTACCGCGAGCACGGTGTCCAGATCACCCGGGGGATGCCCCTCGAGGTGATCCTCGCCTACTGGCGCGGGCTGCCCAACGAGCGACTGGGACGTCGCACCGCTACGGGATGATGTCGATCGCCGTCCCCATCGCCAGCCACCTCCCCCATGCCGTGGGCCACGCCTACGCCGCCCGGCTCGCCGGCGAGGACACGGTGACCGTCGCCTACTTCGGCGACGGGGCGACCTCGGAGACCGACTTCCACAGCGGGCTCAACTTCGCCGGGGTCTGGCGCACCCCCACCGTGTTCTTCTGCCAGAACAACTTCTACGCCATCTCGGTGCCCTACTAGAAGCAGACCGCATCGCCCACCATCGCCGCAGAAGGCCGACGCCTACGGGATCCCGGGATGCTGGTGGACGGGATGGACGTGCTCGCCGTGTACGCCGCCACCCAGGAGGCGGTGGGCGGGCCGCCGTCCGGTGAGGGCCCGACCCTGATCGAAGCGGTGTGCTACCGCTTCGGCGCCCACGCCACCGCCGACGACGCCCGGCTCTACCGGCACGCCGACAGAGGAGGCGGAGTGGAGGCCGCAGGACCCGATCGACCGGCTGCGCCGCCTTCCTGGAGGGCACCGGGGAGTGGTCACGACGAGCTGGACGGCGCGGTGCGCACCGAGGCGGCGAGGCGGACTCGACCGGGCCATGAGGCCATCGAGGACCGGCCGCTCCCCGGCGGGACGAGTCATCCGCCACGCCTCGGCCCGGGTCCCCGCCCGCCCTCGTCGAGCAGCTCCACGCGGCTCAGCGGAGTCCGGGGCGAGGAGGAGACCGAGTTCGCCGCCGAGCGAGATCTGGGAGATCGGCGAGGACTCCGCTCCCCGAGGGGCCGACCGAGCGCTGGACGATGGCCGAGGCGATCAACGCCGCCATGCGCCAGGGGATGGAGCGGGCGAGTCGGTGACGGTGCTGCTCGGCGAGGACGTCGGGCTCGCCGGAGGCGTCTTCCGGATCACCGAGGGTCTCCAGGGCGGTTCGGCGAGGACCGGGTGATAGACACCCCGCTCAACGAGTCGGGGATCGTCGGTGACCGCCATCGGGATGGCCGTCGCCGGGGGCCGGGCGATCGCCGAGATCCAGTTCGACGGGTTCGTCTACCCCGCCTTCGACCAGATCGTCAGCCACCTCGGCCGGATCCGCTACCGGAGCAGGGGCCACGTCGGGATGCCGGTGGTGGTGCGGATGCCCAACGGGGCGGGGATCGGCGCCCACGAGCACCACTGCGACTCGCCCGAGGCGTACTTCGCCCACGCCCCCGGGTTGACCGTTGTGGTGCCCGTCGACCCCGGTCGATGCCAAGGGGCTGCTCGCCGCCGCCCTCGAGGCCGACGACCCGGTGATCTTCCTCGAGCCCAAGGTCCTGTACCGGGCGGGTCGCGAGGACGTCCCCACCGAGCCACTACACCATCCCGATGGGGAGGGCGGCGGTTCGCCGCCCCGGCGCCGACGTGACCGTGGTCACCTACGGCGGGATGGTCCCCGCTCGACCCTGGAGGCGGCCGATGAGGCTGGCCGCCGAGGGGATCGACGGTCGAGGTCATCGACCTGCGCACCTTGGCCCCGTGGGATGTGGACGCAGTGGTGACTAGCGTCGAGAGGACCGGGCGGATGGTGGTCGTCCAGGAGCCGCACCGCACCGGCGGCATCGGCGCCGAGGTGGTGGCGGAGATCGCCGAGCGGTGCGGCTACGCCCTGGAGGCACCGCCGCGCCGGATAGCCGCCACCGACGCCCCATGGCCCCAGTTCGCCATCGAACGGCACGCCCTGATCGGGACCGTCGAGGTCGCCGAGGCGATTCGCCGGCTCGTCGCCGCCTGATGGCGTATGAGCTGACGCTCCACGACCTCGGCGAAGGGCTCACCGAGGCGGAGGTGATCGCCTGGCTGGTCGCCGTCGGCGAGCCGGTGAAGGCCGGCGACGTCCTCGTGGAGGTCGAGACCGCCAAGACCACGGCCGAGATCACCGCCCCCCGTGGCGGGGTCCTGCTCCACCAGGGGGCGGCGCCCGGCGCCACGCTGGCGGTTGGCCGGTTGCTCGCCGTGATCGGCGACCCGGGCGAGTCGTGGAGCCCGCAGGGCGAGACGACCACGGTGGCCCCGGGATCGACGCCGGCTCCGGCCGACCGGCTCCACGGCGGCGGCACCGGTGAAGGCCATGCCGGTGGTGCGCAAGAGGGCCGCCGACCTCGGCGTCGACCTGGCCGCCGTCGTGGGCACCGGTCCCGGCGGCGCCATCACCCGCGACGACGTCGAGCGGGCGGCTTCCGCACCGGCCGCCACCCCGGGGGGCGAGCCACTGAGCGCCACCAGGCGGGCCATCGCCGCCCACCTCACCCGGTCGTGGACCGAGATCCCCCATGTCACGGTCTGGGGCCCTGGCGGACGCCACCCGGCTCCTCGCCGCCCGGCGCGAAGGAGGGGGCGGGCCGCTGGAGGCGTGGCTCGCCGCCGCCCTCCTGCCCGCTCTGGCCGACTTCCCCGACTGCAACGCCACCTTCGACGGTGCCATCCTCCGACACTCCACCGAGGTCAACCTCGGGTTGGCGGTCGACACGCCGGCCGGGCTGGTGGTGCCGGTGGTCAAGGATGCCGGTGCCCGGTCCCAAGAGGACCTCGCCACCGAGATCGAGCGGCTGATCGCCGCCGCCACCGGCCGGGCGCTCACCCCTGCGGACGTCTCCGGGGCCACCGTCACGCTGTCGAACGTGGGCGCCGTTGGCGGTGGCTACGGGACACCGATCATCCCTCACGGAACGACCACCATCGTCTCGGTCGGCCGGGCCAAGGACGAGGTGGTCGTGGTCGACGGGGCGGCGGCGGTGGCGCCGGTGTTCCCGATGGCGGTGTCGTTCGACCACCGGGTCATCGACGGAGCCGCCGGCTCCCGGTTCCTCAACGCCTTCGTCGACCGGATCGAGGCCTTCGACTGCGATCGGCGATCGGTTCCCCTCGGAACAGCCCGGCCCGAGGTCGCGGCCGGGTCACCGCTTCACGCACGGCGCGGCGGATGACCTCTGCCTCGGAGACGCCCTGCCTGCCGGCTTCCTGCTCCACGGCCCGCTTGAGGTCGTCCGGAAGGTATATGGTCGTCTTCCGGTTCATGCCATGTATGGTACCAGTGCCAGCGGTGCCCGTCGCCTTCCGAAGGCGGAGAGACTGCGGCTAGACCAGCCAGTCCTCGCGGTCTTCGGGGATGCGCCCCTCGAAGGGCGGCCTGGTACGGATGTACGACTCGATGCCGAAGGCGGCCTCGAAGTCGGGCGGCGACATCGAGAGGAACCACGAATCCTCCGGGATCTGGCTGGCGTGGGCCCGGAGCGACGCCTGCTTCTGCTCCAGGAAGGCGGTCACGTCGACCTCGGTGGTGATCTCGGCATCGGGCATGCCCAGCGTGTCGAAGAACTCGTCCTCGTCCTCGTCCTCGAAGCCCTCGACCCCGGCTTCCCGCGCCTGGGCGACCTGCTCCTTGACCCGGTCACGGTTGGTCGTCGCCTCGAACACCCTCGGGGTGCCGGCCAGGTCGGCGGCGGCGTGCCCCACCCGGTGCACCTGGATGTGGTCCGGGTGCCCGTAGCCGCCGTTGGAGTCGTACGCCACCAGGACGTCGGCCGACTCCTCCTGGAGGAGGGCGGCGAGACGCTCCGCCGCCTCGGGCACCGACGCCCGCCAGAACGAGGCGGCATGGTCGTTGGCCTCGGTCCCCATCATCCCCGAGTCCCGGTAGCCGAGGAACACGGTGCGGGCCACCCCGAGCGACGCTCGCCGAGGCCTCGGTCTCCGCCCGGCGGCGGTCGCCGAGCCGTTCGCCCTCGTCGAGGAACCCTTCGGCCACCTCGCCCTCCTCGCCGGCGGTGGCGACGGCGAGCACCACCCGATGCCCTTCGGCGGCGGCCCGGGCCATGGTGCCGGAGGTGTTGATCGACTCGTCGTCGGGGTGGGCATGGAAGAAGACCAGCGTTGCCATCGAGCCGGGGAATCTACCCCGGCTGATCAAGCCTCGCGATCGCCGACCAGACCGGCGGCGTAGTCGGGGACATAGGTGCTGGTCTCGCGCGGCGGCCTCACGTAGCCCTTCGACTCGGGGCGGTCGGGGAGCTCGATCACCTCGGCCGGCACCTCCGTGTAGGGGATGGTCGAGAGGAGGTGGGCCATCATGTTGAGCCGGGCATGGCGCTTGACGTCGCTCTCCACCACGAACCAGGGAGCCTCCCTGGTGTCGGTGTGAACCATCAGCTCGTCCTTGGCCCTGGAGTAGTCCTCCCAGCGGGTGATCGACTCGAGGTCCATCGGAGACAGCTTCCACTGGCGCATCGGATCCTCCAGCCGGGAGCGGAACCGCCTCTGCTGCTCCTCGTCGCTGACCGAGAACCAGTACTTCCGCAGCAGGATGCCGTCCTCGACCAGGAGCCGCTCGAAGATGGGGGCCTGTCGCATGAATAGCCGGAGCTCGTCCGGGGTGCAGAAGCCCATCACCTTCTCCACGCCCGCCCGGTTGTACCACGAGCGGTCGAACAGCACGATCTCGCCGCCGGCGGGGAGGTGCTCGATGTACCGCTGGAAGTACCACTGGGTGCGCTCCCGCTCGGTGGGGGCGGGAAGGGCGACGATGCGGGCGATCCGCGGGCTCAGGTACTGGGTGATGGTCTTGATGGTGCCGCCCTTGCCGGCGGCGTCCCGACCCTCGAACACCACCACCAGCCGGGCGCCGGTGTCCTTCACCCACTCTTGCACCTTGACGAACTCGGCCTGCAGCCGGTAGACCTCGGCGGCGTACGCCTTCTTGCCGATCCTCTTGGCGGTCACCGGTGGGGCACTGTCCGCAGTCATGGCGTCAGCGTAGTGAACGGCTTCCGGAGAGGCTCACTCGGCGTCATGCATCCACGGTGTGTAGGTGATGCCGACGAGCAGTCCCTCCGGGCTGAGCAGGCGCGCCGTGGTCTGGCCCCACGGCTCCTCGAATGCTCCCCGCAGGACCCGGTGACCGGCGGCGGCGAGCTCGTCCACCGCCTCGCCGACGGCGTCGACCGAGGCGACGTCGAGCTCCACCCAGGTGGTGGGCGCCGGGATGTCGTCGGGCCAGGCATCGTTCCCGAAGGTCGACTCGGCCGCCTGGGTCAGCGGCCACAAGGCGAAGGCTCTCACCCCGTCGAGGTCGTCGCTGGCGAAGTAGCCCGGCGCAGCCTCCTCGAACGGGATCCCCAATCCCTCCGCCCAGAACCCCAGGCTGGCTGCTGCATCCCGCACGATGGGGCCGAACCCGGCGACGAAGGAGACCTGCATCCGGTCACCGTAGACATCACCGGCCGAGGGTGGCGAGGCGTTCCTCGATGTGGCGGCGCTCGACACGGTTCTCGGTGAGCTCCAGCCCCCGCCGGTAGGCGGCGGAGGCCGCTCGGTCATCGCCGAGGCGCTCCAGCAGGTTGGCCCGGGCGACGTGGTACGGGTGGTAGCCGTCGAGGTCGTCCGCCAACCCGGCCATCATCTCCAGCCCCACCGCCGGGCCGTCGGCCATGGCATGGGCCGCCGCCCGGTTCAACGCCACCACCGGGTTGGGCATCCTGCGGTACAGCTCGCCGTACAGCAGGGTGATCTGACGCCAGTCGGTGGCGTCGGGGTGGGGGGCGTCGCAGTGCAGCCCGGAGATCGCCGCCTGCAGCTGGTACGGGCCCGGCCGCCCAACGGTGAGGGCACGGTCGAGCAGCGACCGCCCCAGCGCGATCCGCTTCTGGTCCCAAAGGGACCGATCCTGGTCCTCGAGCAGCACCATTCGCCCTTGGGCGACCCGAGCGTCACGCCGGGCATCGTGGAACAGCATGAGAGCGGCCAGCCCGGCCACCTCGGGCTCCTGCGGCATCAGCTCGACCAGCACCATCGCCAGCCGGATGGCCTCGATGCACAGGTCGGCCCGAACCAGGTCGTCACCATCCCAGGTGGCGTAGCCCTCGTTGAAGATCAGGTAGACGACGGCGAGCACCCCGCCCAGCCGGTCGGCGAGCTGCGCCTCGTCGGGGATGCGGTAGGGGATGCCGGCGTCGCGGATCTTGCGTTTGGCACGGACGAGACGCTGCGCCATCGCCGCTTCCTCGACCAGGAACATGCGGGCGATCGACCTCGTGGTGAGCCCGCCGAGCACCTTGAGGGTGAGGGCCACCCTGCGCGTCGAGTGCCAACGCCGGGTGGCAGCAGGTGAAGATGAGCCGAAGTCGCTCGTCGCCCACCGCCTCGTCTCGTCGCCCACCGGGGGGTCACCGGCACCGGCCTGCTCGGCGGCGGCGAGGTACTCCAGCTCCGCCTGCTCTGCGCGCCCCGGTGGCGGTGCGGCGGAGCCGGTCGATCGCCTTGCGCCGGGCAGCGGTGGTCAGCCAGGCCCCGGGGTTGTCGGGCAGCCGGTCGTCCGACCAGGTGGAGAGGGCGGCGACGAACGCCTCGGAGACGGCGTCCTCGGCCAGCTCGAAGTCCCCGGTCGAGGCGACCAGGGCGCCCGACCACCCGGCCGTACTCCTCCCGGAATGCCCGCTCGACGAGCTTCCGGGAGGAGCCGGTGGGCGGATCGTCGACGTCAGCCGGCGTCCGGGGCATCGAACACGACGACGGGGCGCACCTCGACCGATCCGTGCCAGGAGCCGGGCAGCTTGGCGGCGACGGCGATGGCCTCGTCGAGGTCGGCGACGTCGATCAGGTAGAACCCGCCCAGCGCCTCCTTGGTCTCGGCGAAGGGACCGTCGGTGGTCATGGTCTCGCCGTCGCGCACCCGCACCGTGGTGGCGGTCTCCGTGAAGCTCAACGCCTCACCACCGAGCATGATCCCGCGCTCGGTGATCTCGTTGGTGAACGCCCAGTAGGCGTCCATCACCTCTTTCTGCTCCTCCGGGGTCGCTTCGGCCTGGGGCTTCTCGTCGGCGTAGATGAGCAGCGCGTACTTCATCCGGTCCTCCTTCCGGACGACGACTGTCGTCGCCCGACGATACGACGATCGAGGTCACTCAAATTCGACACACAACCGGTGAGCCGTGGACCGACCGAACCGTCGGTTTGCGGCTCACCGGTTCGGAGCCGATCCGTCCGGTGAGCCGTGGACCGACCGAACCGTCGGTTTGCGGCTCACCGGTCGGAACTCGGGTGAGGCGGCGAACCTATCCTGACGCCCATGTACCGGCCTCCGCTCCGCGACATCAAGTTCGTGCTGGAGCACATCGCCGACCTTCCCTCGCTGGCCGGGCTCCCCGCCTACGAGCACGTCGACCTCGACACGGTCGACGGCCTCCTCGACGAGGCCGGCCGGTTCATGGCCGAGGTGGTGGCGCCCACCAACCGCGTCGGCGACACCCAGGGGGCGGTGCGCAACGACGACGGGACGGTGACCGTTCCCGAGGAGTTCGCCAAGGCCTACCAGCAGTACGTCGCCGCCGGCTGGAACGGGATCAAGGGCGACCCGGAATACGGCGGCCACGGTTTCCCCGGGGTCGTCGGGCTGGCCGTCCAGGAGATGCTCACCACCGCCAACATGGCCTTCTCGCTGTGCCCGATGCTCACCATGAGCACCATCCTCGCCGTCAGCGCCCACGGCACCGACCAGCAGAAGGCCGACTATCTCGCCCATCTGATCAGCGGCGAGTGGACCGGCACCATGGTCCTCACCGAGCCGGAGGCCGGGTCCGATGTGGGCGCCCTGCGCACCAAGGCGACCCCTGCGGACGATGGCACCTGGCGCATCGACGGCACCAAGATCTTCATCACCTGGGGTGAGCACGACATCGCCGACAACATCATCCACCTGGTTCTCGCCCGCGCCCCCGGGTCACCTCCGGGCACCAAGGGGATCAGCCTCTTCATCGTCCCCAAATTCGTGCTCGACGCCGACGGCCGGCCGGGCGAGCGCAACTCCGTGACCTGCGTCTCCATCGAGCACAAGCTGGGAATCCACGGCAGCCCCACCTGCGTGATGGCGTTCGAGGATGCAGTCGGTTACCTGGTGGGCGAGGTCAACGACGGGATGCGGGCGATGTTCACCATGATGAACGACGCCCGGCTCCACGTCGGGCTCGAGGGCCTGGGCATCACCGAGCGCGCCTACCAGGGGGCGGTCGCCTTCGCCACCACCCGGCTCCAGGGGCGGGCCATCGGCGCTCCGGCGGAGACCACGTCGCCGATCGTCGATCATCCCGACGTGCGCCGCATGCTGATGACGATGCGGGCCAATGCCGAGGCGATGCGGGGCCTGCTCTACGACACGGCCCGCGCCATCGACCTCGCCAACCACCATCCGGACTCCGCCACCCGGGATCACTGGCGCGACCGGGCCGGCCTGCTCACCCCGGTGGCCAAGGCGTGGTGCACCGACCTCGGTGTGGAGATGGCCTCGCTCGGGCTGCAGGTCCACGGCGGCATGGGCTTCGTCGAGGAGACCGGGGCCGCCCAGCACTACCGCGACTCCCGCATCGCCCCCATCTACGAGGGCACCAACGGCATCCAGGCGGTCGACCTGGTGCTGCGCAAGCTGCCCATCGGAGGAGGCGAGGCCGTCCGCTCGTACCTGGCCGATCTCGACGGCATCCACGCCGAGGTCGAGGCGGCCGGGCCCGAGCTCGACGCCATCGCCCGCGAGCTCGGCGAGGGCATCGAGTTGCTCCGCAACGCCACCGAGTGGCTGCTCGCCGGGGACGATCCCAACGATCGACTGGCGGCGGCCACCCCGTACCTCCGGCTCTTCGGGATCGTCGCCGGCGGCGCGTACCTGGGCCGGATGGCGGCGGCGGCTCTGGGTGGGGCGGCCGAGGACTCCTTCCTGGCGGCCAAGGTGGCCACCGCCCGCTTCTACGCCGAGCAGCTCCTCCCCCAGGCGTTCGGCCTGGTGCCTGCGGCCACGTCCCACGCCGACGTCCTGTTCGCCGTCTCGCCGGAGATGCTCGGGGCGTGAAGAAGGTCGGCGAGCTCGTCCTCGCCTCCCTGGCAGCCTTCGTCGCCGTCGCCGGCCTCTTCCGCCGCACCGAACCGGTGCCAGGCACCGTCCCGGCGGCGCTATACGCGGGTGTCTCGGCCGACGCCGGAATGGAGAGGCCGGCGTCGCCCGTGGCGGAAGACGAGCCGAAGCAGGCGGGGGTCGTCGGCTTCGCCAAGGAGCTGATGCAGGCCGTCAGCCGCCACCGGCTCACCATGCTCAGCGCCGGGCTGGCCTACTACGGGTTCTTCACGATGTTCCCGCTCACCATCGCCGCCGTCTCGATCTACGGCTTGATGGGCGACCCCGCCGACCTGGAAGCGATGTTCGACCGGGTCACCTCGGTGTTCCCGGCGCCGACCGCCCAATTCCTCAACGACCAGCTCGACACCTTGTTCAACGCCTCGGCAAGCGGGCTCGGGCTGGCCACCGGGGTGTCGTTGCTGGTGGCGCTGTGGTCGGCGTCGGCGAGCGTCAGGGCACTGATGATCGGGATCGATGCCGTCCACGAGGAGAGCACGGAGGGCAGCGGGGCTGATGGTCCGCATCTGGGCGCTGGTGTCGACGCTGGCGTTGATCCTGGTGGTGGTGATCCTGGTGGCGCTGGCCGCATTCCTCCCCAGGATCCTCGACGCCCTGGGGCTCGAGGGTGGCAGTGCGACGCTGATCAACCTGATCCGGTGGCCGGTCCTCCTGGTCCTGATCGTCGTCGGGCTCACCTTCCTCTACCGGTCCTCACCGAGCACCACGGTCGGGAGGGACGGCTGGTTCAGCCTGGGGGCGGTGCTGGCCACCGTCGCCATCCTCGCCGTCACCTTCGGGCTGAGCTGCTGGTGGCGGTGAGCGACTACGGCTCCGCATACGGGGCCCTCACCGGGCTCGCCCTGCTGATGCTGTGGTTCTTCACCGCCGGAGTCGTCGTGCTGGTGGGCGCCGAGATCGACCGGATGGTCAACGTGCGGCGGAGAGCGACCCGGGCCGAAGCGGTGGCCGCCCGCTGAACGGCGATCGGCCCGGGCACGGCTAACGTTCGCCCAGGCTCACCGCGTTTCCTCTTCCCTCTCCGGACCGGGGCCGACCGCATGACTGACAACGGTTTCGCCGCGTTGGGCGTGGCCCAGGACCTCGACGCCCTGCTCGAGCAGGGCGGGATCGACGAGCCCTTCGCCATCCAGCGCATGGCCATCCCCGACATCCTCGCCGGGAGCGACGTGTGCGGCCGGGCGCGCACCGGTTCCGGCAAGACCCTCGCCTTCGGCCTGCCCATGGTCCAGATGCTGAAACCGACCGACGGGTCGCGGCCGACCGGGCTGGTGCTGGTCCCCACCCGCGAGCTGGCCAACCAGGTGACCGAGGTCCTGGCGCCGCTGGCGGCGGTTCGCCGCCTCCCCATCGTGGCCGTATACGGCGGATCGTCGATGAAGCAGCAGATCGACAGCCTGGCGAGTGGCGCCGGGATCGTCGTCGCCACCCCTGGGCGCCTCATCGACCTCATCGAGCGCCGCGCCGTCAAGCTCGACCGGGTGGCGATGGTGACCATCGACGAGGCCGATCAGATGGCCGACATGGGGTTCCTGCCCCAGGTGCGGCGGATCATGCGGACCGTTCCCGCCGGGCACCAGACGATGCTGTTCTCGGCCACGCTCGACGGGCAGGTGGGGTCGCTGGTGAGCGCCTACATGCACGACCCGGTCCGCCACGAGATCGACGCCGACACGCCCGCCGTCGACACCATGGAGCACCGGTTCCTCAAGGTGCACCAGATGGACAAGGTGAAGGTGGCTGCGGAGCTGGCCCGGCACCATCGTCGCACGCTGATGTTCGTGCGCACCCGCTTCGCCTGCGACCGGCTCGCCCGCGACCTCGGCGACCTGGGGGTCTCGGTGCGGGCCATCCACGGCGACCTCCAGCAGAAGCTCCGGGAGCGGGCGCTGGAACAGTTCATGGAGGGCACCATCGCCGCCCTGGTGGCGACCAACGTCGCCGCCCGCGGCCTCCACATCGACGACGTCGACCTGGTCATCCACTACGACCCTCCCGAGGATCCCGAAGACCTACGTGCACCGGTCGGGCCGCACCGCCCGCGCCGGCGAGTCCGGCCTGGTGGTGACGCTGGTGGAGTGGGACCAGGTGAACGAGGTGCTCGGGATCCAGCGCAGGGCCGGGCTCAACGTGCCCATCGTCAAGATGTTCTCCAACGACGAGCGGCTCGCCGACCTCACCGCATGGGAGCCGCCCGAGGAGATGGCCCCGTTCAAGTCCACCCGCCGGCGCCGCCGGTTCTGAGCAGGGACGGAGCCGGTAGCCTCCCGCCCACTCATTCGGCCCCCTGCAAGGAGCCTCCATGGCCAGATACACCGAGCCCCCCGCGTTCGCCCTCGACGCCGCCAAGACCTACTCGGCAACGCTGCACACCAACCACGGCGACATCGACATCGCCTTCCACCCCGAGCATTCGCCGAACACGGTGAACAACTTCGTCACCCTCGCCACGGACGGCTTCTATGACGGGGTCATCTTCCACCGGGTGGTCCCGGGGTTCGTGGTCCAGGGCGGCGACCCCACGGGGACCGGCTCCGGCGGTCCCGGCTACAAGTTCCGCGACGAGCTCGACGGGCCCGGGGCGTACTCCCGAGGCACGGTGGCGATGGCCAACGCCGGCCCGAACACGAACGGCTCGCAGTTCTTCATCTGTCTCGACGACGTCAAGCTGCCTCACCTGTACACGATCTTCGGTGAGGTCACCTCCGGGATGGATGCGGTGGACTCGGTTGCCGCCGCCCCCCGGAGGGGCGAGCAGCCGATCGACGACTGCGTCATCAACTCGGTGACGGTCAAGGAGGGTTGACCGCGGCCCGACTTCAGCTTCCCCCGGTGGCACCCCCGCGGCCCATGAGCTGGCCCGGGCTGATCTGACCGGCCATCCAGTAGGGGCGGTCCCGGTCGAGACCGAGTTGGCGGACGATGTCATAGGCCGCCCAGCCGACCACGGCGCCGTAGGTGGGGAACGACAGCGGCAGGTCGGCGAGACGGTCGACGGTGAGCCCGGCGGCCATCCCGGCGGTCACCAGCTGCACGGTGTCCACCGCCCGCTCGCCCACGACGTGGCACCCGAGGATCTCGCGGGTCCCCCGATCGGCGATCAGCTTGCAGAATCCCCGTTTGCGCCCGTCGATGATGCTGCGGGAGAAGGCGGCGTGATCCACCCGAGCCACCACCACGTCACGTGAGGCGCGCGCCGCCGCCTCGGTGAGCCCTATCTGGGCGTACTCGGGGTCGGTGAAGCTGCCGAACGGCACCAGCTCGGGATCCATCGGGAACCGAGCCCCCTGGACGGCGTTCGAGGCGGCGTAGTAGCCCGAGCGGTAGGCGGTGGGCACCAGCATCACCTGGCCGCAGATGTCGCCGGCAGCGAAGACGTCGGGATTCGAGGTCCGCTGGAATTCGTCCACCCGGACGTAGCCACGGCCATCGGTGTCGACTCCGGCCAGGTCCAGCCGGAGGTCATCGGCGGCGGCCCAACCCACCGCCATCACCACCAGCTCGGCAACGACCTCCCGCGGCGCCCCCTGGTGGGACATCCGCACCGTGACCTCGGAGCCGGACCGGTGGAAGCCGGCGATGGCCACCGCCTCCATCACCTCCATCCCGTGCTCCAGGTAGGCGTCGCGGACCGCCGCCGAGACCTCCTCGTCCTCGGTGGGCAGGATGCGGGGACCCGCCTCGAGCAACGTGACCCGGGTGCCCAGGGCGTTGAAGATCGACGCCACCTGGGCACCGGTCGCCCCTGAGCCCACCACCACCATCGAGCGGGGCAGGTCGGTGAGCCCCCAGGCGTCGGTGTGGGTGGCGGTGAGCTCGATCCCGGGGATGGGCAGCGCCTTGGCCTTGCCGCCGGCACAGAGGATCACCTTGTCCCCGACGAACTCCCGACCCCCGGCGCACCGGAGGGCGTGATCGTCGATGAAGGCGGCGTTTCCGGAATCCTCGAAGATCTCCACGCCGCAACGGTGGAGGTAGTCGTTCCTCCCGGCGACGAGGTCGTATTCCTCGACCACGGCGGCCACCCGGCCGAGCAACGCCGGGAAGTCGAGGCGGGGCCGGTCGACGACGATGCCGTACTCGCCGAACTGCTTGGCCTCGCGGGCGAGACGAGCCGCATAGGCCAGAGCCCGCACCGGGACCGGCCCATCGTGGGCGGCCATCCCGCCCACCTTGTCCCGGGTCACCAACGCCGTCCTGGCACCGAGCTCACTGGCCCGACTGGCGGCGGCGACCCCGGCGGGGCCGCCCCCGACCACGATCACGTCGTGATGCATCCGTCCCTCCGTCGTCCGCGCTGAGACCCGGGAACCTACCGGGTGATCGGGTCGACGGGTTCGGTGACGGGCGGCGCCCGGCGGTTCAGCTGGCCCGGCGCTGCCGTTCGCGGAGCCGGCGCCGCAGCCGGCGCCGCTCGGGAGCGGTCAGCCCACCCCAGATGCCCTCGGGCTGGTTGGTGGTGAGGGCGTAGTTCAGGCAGTTCTCCTGGACGGGGCAGATGGCGCAGATGGCCTTGGCGGGCACAGCGGACTCCTCGTCCTCCCCGATGGGGAAGAACAGCTCCAGGTCGGACCCGGCGCAGGCGGCGGCGTCACGCCACCCCTCGTCCGGCTCCCAGACCAGGTCGTTGAGCGCCATCACCATGGGCGGTTGCCTCCATCCCTCTCACCGGGCCGGTGAAGGCCCGGAGATGGTTCAACACCAACGCAACGCCGTGTGTTCCCGGGACGAACGCACCCACGAGACGGGGGACGGTGGCCGGGGGGACGCACGAGAGCGGATGCCAGGCCAAAGGTTAAGCACCGCCGGCGCCCACCGCCAGGAATTTCTTGCGATTTCTCCGCCGAATTGGCGCTACCGGCGGCCGACCGTCAGGTTGACGAGCCCGCCGGCGGGCAGCGTCGTGCCCGCTGCCGGGGTCTGCGAGAGGACGAGCCCGACCATCGGCGACTTGACCCGCGTCACGGTTCCGACCGCGCAGTCGGCGGCGGTGATCTGTCCCTTCGCCGCGTTGAGCCGCAGGCCAACGACGTTGGGGACCACGCATTGATCCGGCGGAGGAGGAAGGCGGGGGCCCGTCCGGGCCGGTCTCGACGGCGTAGACGAACGCGCCATCCGCACTGCCGCCGAGGATGGCGGTCCCGAAGTAGGCGGCGCTGCTGTCGGGCGAGAAGCTCGGCTGGCTGTACAGGACCTGGTGGCCGCCGTTCTCGTCGGGCAGGTCGATCTGCCAGTTGACGGTGCCGGTCGCCGCGTTCCAGGCGCGGACCGATCCGGGCTCACCGAAGTTCGGGACGCACCCCGGCTACCACCACACTGCCGTCGGGGCTCACGGCGGGATGGTCGATGATCGACCCGTCGGAGAACACCCAACGCGACTGACCGGCCGGCGTGACCGATTCGAGGAAGCTCAGGCTCCGTGAGAAGTAGACCGACCCGTCCGGTCCAACGCTCGGAGCCGACATCCCGTTCGACGGGAAGGGCGAGTAGTTGAAGATCACGTCGCCATCGGCGGGGTCGACCTTCCTCAGCCCCCAACCATTGGCACCACCGAACCCGGTCATGTAGAGGCTTCCGTCCGACCCTGTCGCCGGCTGGCGCTGCTGCTGCATGAACGGGTCGTCGGAGCCGCCGATCTCCCTCGCCCACTCCTGGTCCCCTCCGAGGGTGAGGGCGAACAGCGTGCTCAACGCCACGCTGCGCTCGTCGAAGCCGGCGTAGAGCTGACCGGAGCCGAACACGATCTCGGCACCGAGTTGCCCGTTCTCGGCGAACACCGGGTCGCCCGGATTGCTCCAGAGAAGGGTCCCGCCCGGCGAGAGGGCGAATGCACCCAGGCCACCCAGGTCCGAGATCACGTAGATGTTCCCGTCGGGCCCGACGGTGGGCCCGGCGATCACGCCCTGGCCGGACGAGGGCTCGGTGAAGGTCCACGAGATCGAGCCACCGGCGGCGATGGCGGTGACGGTGGAGCCCGATGCGACGTAAACGGTGCCGTCGGCGCCGATCGAGGGACCGCCGCTGCCGCCCACGCCGGGGACGACCCAACGGAGCACCCCGGCGGACGTCAGCGAGTAGACGTCGCCGGTGGAGCTGGCCACGACGACACCCCCATCGGGGCCGACGGCGGGCCGATGGAGAATGTACTGGCCGTCGACCTGGAAGCGCCAGAGGACGGAACCCGGGGCGGCGGCGGCGACCGCCGAGGCGTCATCGACACGCCCTTCATCGACATCCAGGGCGCTGGGCGCCGTCGCCACCAGCAATGCGAACACACCAACGAGAATCAACGCGAGGCGTCTCATCACCTGCCTCCTTCGAGCAGTGGCTTGTAATGGCAACCCCGCGTTGCATCACCATCGTAGAAACCGCCGACCGCCGCCGTCTAGGGCCGAAAGGCCCTAAAGCGTGAGATCGCCGTGTCGGCTACCTTGCGGCGATGCCGGACGTGCCCAGCTACCCATCCGACCACCGCGAGCTCGCTCTGTTCCTCGAGCGGTTCGGCGCCGACCGGCTTCCCGGCCACCTCGGAATCGAGCTGGTCACCCTCGAGCACGGCCGGTGCACGATGCGGATGGAGCTGAAGCGCCACCACGAGGCCGCCAACGGCTACCTGCACGCCGCCAGCGTCGTCGCCATCGCCGACACCGCCGCCGGTTACGGCTCCATCGGGTCGCTCCCCGAAGGAGCCATCGGCTTCACCACCATCGAGCTGAAGTGCAACCACACCGGCACCGCCCTGAACGGATGGGTGGCCGCCGAGGCCACCATGGTGCACGGAGGACGGACCACGCAGATCTGGGACGCCGTCGTGACCAGCGAGGAGACCGGGCGCAGGTTGGGCCTCTTCCGCAACACGCAACTCGTCCTCTACCCCTGAGCGATGCGGTTCGTCTGGCCCTTCGCCGACAGCCCCGGCGACATCGTCGACCAGCTCGGCGTGCGAGGCCGGATGATGCGGGACCTGGCCCGGCTCGGGATGCCGGTGCCGGCAGGGTTCACCGTCTCCGATCTCGCCTGCCGTCGTTTCCTCGGGACAGGTGAGCTGCCCGTCGAAGCGTGGGACGAGATCGTCGCCGCCTCCCGGCGGGTGGCGGAGGAGGCGGCGGACGCCGGCCGGCCTCTCCTCATGGCGGTGCGGTCGAGCCCTCCGCTGCCCATGCCAGGCGTGCTCGCCCATTCCCTCTACGTCGGCATGACCCCACGGCGGCACGATGAGCTCGCTTCGTGGGCTTCGCCGGAGTTCGCCGTCGCATCCCGCATCGGGTTCCTCGCCGGGTCTGGCCGGACCTCCGTCGGGTCCCACCCCACCTGCTCGATGCCGTCGCCGTTGACCCCGATGCCGATGGAGACGCGTGATCGTCGAGGAGTCGCAACGAGCCGTGCCCACCGATGCGCTCGGACAGCTCCGGGAGGCCATCGAAGCGGTGTTCGCCTCGTGGGACGCCACCGGCGCCCGGCGATGGAGACGCCGTCAGGGGATCGCCGACGAGGTCGGGACGGCGGTGGTCGTCCATCCCATGGTGTTCGGATCCGCCGGGGAGCGTTCCGGGAGCGGGGTCGCCTTCAGCCGCCACCCGGACACCGGCGAGCACCAGCCGGTGGTGCGCTTCGCCGCCGGAGCCGACCGCGTCCCGGAATCGGGCCTCGGCCCCTTCGACACGATGCCGGCAGACGTCGCCGAGGCGGCGAGCGACCTGCACGACATCGTCACCGGGCTCGACGAGGAGCTCGGCGACCTCGCCAGGGTCGACTTCGTCGTCGAGCGGGGGGACCTGTGGCTGATCGAGGCCCGGGCCGGCGAGCGGAGCTCCCGGGCGGCGGTCCAGATCGCCGTCGACCTGGTGCGCTCCGGTCGGATCGACCGGGGTGAAGCGCTGCTCCGGGTGGATCCCGACGGCCTCGAGGACGTGCTCCACGACCGCCTGCTGCCCGGCCACCCTCCGCCCATCGCCATCGGCGGCGCCATCTCACCCGGGGCGGCGTCGGGGGCGATCGTGTTCGCCGCCGCCGACGCCCAGGCTGCTGCAGCCGGGACCGAGGGACCGGCGATCCTGGTGATGCGGGAGACCAGCCCGGAGGACCTGGCCGGCGTGGTCGCCGCCGCCGGGGTGCTCACCAGCCACGGAGGGGGAACATCCCATGGCGCCGTGGTGGCCCGGGGCACCGGCACTCCGGCGGTCACCGCCGCCGAGATCGCCATCGACCAGGATCTCGGCGAGGTCCGCATCGGCGGCTCGGTGTTCCGCGCCGGCGACCTGCTCACCATCGACGGCACCACCGGCTCGGTCTACGCCGGGGCGTTGCCCATCGAGCCGGCGACCGCATCGGAGGCGTTGGAGACCCTGCTGGGCTGGGCCGACGAGACGCGGCGCCTCGAGGTCTGGGCCAACGCCGACCGTCCCGGCGACGCCGCCCTGGCCAGGGCGAGCGGAGCCGAGGGCATCGGCCTCGTGCGCACCGAGTACATGTTCTCCGGCGACCGGCTCGAGGTGGTACGGCGGATCATCCTCGCCGACGACGAACGCGACCGGTCGGCGGCGCTGGACCGCCTGGAGGAACTGCAGATCGGCGACTTCGAGCGGCTGCTGTCACCGATGGACGGGCTGTCGGTGGTGGTGCGGCTCCTCGACCCCCCGCTCCACGAGTTCCTCCCCGATCGCCGCGAGGTCGAGCGACAGCTCCGGGCGGCGCAGAGCCGTGGCGACGACACCGCCCAGCTCGAGCGGCTCCGCGCCGCGGTCGACCAGTTCGAGGAGTCGAACCCGATGTTGGGCCTGCGAGGGGTCCGGCTGGCGGTGGTCATCCCCGAGATCTACCGGGTGCAGGTGCTGGCCGCCCTCGAGGCGGTGCGCCGCCGGCTCGACCAGGGCGGTGACCCCAGGCTGGAGCTCATGATCCCCCTCGTCGGGTCCGTGGAGGAGCTCCACCTCATCCGCGACATGATCGACGAGGAGGTGCACTACGCCGGGCGCCAGCTCGAGGTGACGGTGGGCACGATGATCGAGCTGCCCAGAGCGGCACTGGTCGCCGGGGAGCTGGCGCTCCAATCCGACTTCTTCTCCTTCGGCACCAACGATCTCACCCAGACCACCCTGGGGATCAGCCGCGACGACGCCGAGGAGGCGTTCCTGCGCACCTACCTGGAGCAGGGGATCATGCGCCGCGACCCGTTCGTGACCATCGACCGCGACGGCGTGGGCCGGCTGATCGAGCTGGCCATCGTCGAGGGTCGCCGGGTGAACCCCGAGCTGGTGGTCGGCGTGTGTGGCGAGCACGGAGGTGACCCCGCCTCGATCGGGTTCTTCCACCGGGTCGGGGTCGACTACGTGTCGTGCAGCACCCCCCGTCTCCCCATCGCCCGCCTCGCTGCCGCCCAGGCGGCGCTGCGAGCGCGCTGAGGGTGATAGAGAGGTTCGACGACCCGAGATCTCGCCGCGACGCTCACCCCTCCCCGAGGGCGGTGCCGGCCTTCGGCCTCTGTCGCCGCCACCCCTCCCCTACTCGGGGAGGGGAAGTCACAGGTACTGGCCGGGCTGGGGGCCGGACTGGTCGCCCGTCTCGAAGGCTCGGCGGCGGCGCATCTCCTCGAGCTGGGCCGTGGCCGCCGCCTGCTGGCTCCACAGGGACGCCTGGATGCCGTGGAACAGGCCCTCGAGCCAGCCGACCAGCTGGGCCTGGACGATGCGCAGCTCCGACTCGGTGAGGTGGGCGTCGCCCAGCGGGACGAAGAAGCTCTCCATCTCGTCGGCGAGGTCGTCGCTCAGCGCCTCGCGCAGCTGGTCGATGGTGCGCTCGTAGATGCCGGCGAGCCTCCGCCGCCCGGCGTCGTCGAGCGGCGCGTGCCGGGCCTCGTCGAGCATCGCCCGCGTCATCGAGGCGATGCGGATCAGCTTGGACGGCTCGTGGATGACCTTGGCGTCGTCCTCCCCGTCTTCCTGCTCGGGCTCCTCCGCCACCACCTGGGGCGTCAGGTGCTCGCTGCTCGGTCGGGTGGTTCGGCGTCGGTCACCAGGGCAGCATACGGGTGCAGGGCTGCGATGCGGTCAGGCGGTGTCGAACTCGACCCGGTGCCAGCCGGTGGCGCCGTCGGGGGCCGGCGGCCGGACCGTGTCGGTCTGGGTCTCGCCGGTGCCGTCGGTGGCCCGCACCTCGCAGGTGTGTGACGTGCCCGGCTCCACCGGGACGGTGGCCCGCCACTGCACCCAGGCGGCGTCGCCCAGCGGCTGCGACACCTCGGCCGGTGCCCACTCGCCCTCATCGATCCGGATCTCGACGGCGGCGATACCTCGGGTGGGCGCCCACGCCACCCCGGCCACCACGACCTCGGCACCATCCACCGTCGACCCGGGGCGGGGCACGTCGATGCGCGACTGGGTCTTGATCGGGGCCTCCTTCGACCAGCCGCGCGGCACCCAGTAGGCGTCGAAGGCGTCCCAGGTGGTCAACTCGACCTCGGCCAGCCACTTGGTCGCCGACACGTAGCCGTACAGCCCGGGGACGACGAGGCGGGCAGGGAATCCATGGGCGGGCGGCAGCGGCTCCCCGTTCATCCCGACCGCGACCAGGCGAACGTCCGGTCGGCGAGCGCCACCTCGGTGGGGAAGCCGACGGTGAACTCGTCGACCGAGCGTCCCACGATCTGGTCGGCCCCGGGCTGCACCCCGGCACGGTCGAGCAGGTCGACCAGCGGCACCCCGCTCCACAGCGCGTTGCCGACCAGATCGCCCCCGACCTCGTTGGAGACGCACGAGAGCGTGACGTACTCCTCGACCAGCGGCATGGCGAGCAGGTCGGCGTAGGTCAGCGAGAACGGCCGGTCGACCATGCCGGTGAACGACATCGTCCACGTGGCGACCTCGGGACGGGGCACGACCAGGGCGGTGTCGATGCGGTAGAACTCCTCGTTGGGGACGATGATCGGCGTCAGCCCGTCCACCGGGAACGAGGAACCCGCCGGCACCGACGGCGCCGGGGCGTCGGCGGCGGGGAAGGGCGATGGCGTCCCGCACGTCCTCGGAGCGGCGGATGACCAGGCTGCGGCCCACCACGCCCGAGACGGCGGCGATGGCGCCCACCCCGGCGACGCCGGCGAGGAACCGGCGCCGGTCGCCGTCCCCCGGAACGCCGTCGGTGGGCTGCTCGGTCTCCCGGATCCGGTCGAGTAGCCGGTCGAGGACGAGACCTCCGATCGCCGCCGACCCGGCGATGGCGAGCACGTGGCGATCGGCTGGTACGACGGCTCCCCGAAGGCTGCGGCGATGCCGACGACGGCGAACCCGCCGAACGCCGCCGCAGTGACCCAACGCCGCCGCAGCGCCACCGGCCGACCAGGAAGCCGAGGCCGAGCGCGACGAGCACGGTGCCCAACCCGAGGACGGCCTTGTCGGCGGTGCCGAACACCTGGATGGCGAAGTCCTTGACCCCGGCCGGGACGTGGTCGATCACCCAGGACCCGACCGCCGACACCGCCGAGGGCACCGTGTCGGTGATCCCGGCGAAGAGCTCGGTCAGCCCGACGGCGAGCCCGGCCGACACCAGGCCGGCCCATCCGGCCCAGGTGCGGTTGGTCGCCGCCGTCCCCGGGATCGGTCGGGTCGCCACGCCTGTCTCCATGAGGTGATTGAACCAGGTCCGGGCAGTTTGGTTCCGCTACCTACGGTTCTTTCGCCTTTTGTTTCTCCCCGTCCCTACCCCCCGAGGGGGACGATGGCGTGCACACCTTCGCCGAGAGCGCCGACACCCCCGTGCATGTCAGTTGAAGATCCAGATGCCCCCGGGTACGACGATCACTCCGAGGACGATCAGGGCGATGCCCCACATCTCCCGTCTCCTGAGGGCGACGATGCCGGCCACCACCAGGACGATGCCGAGCAGCCAGGGGATGACGATCATGAGGCTCCTCCCTCTGCAGCCATCGACAAGCTAGCCGCCGACGGTCCATCCCACCGGACCCGCGCCCTCGGTACGCATTGGTGTGCCGTGGACTTCAACGGCTCCGCCGGGCGGCGAGCCAGGCGAGGAAGTCCTCCTTGGGCAGCGTGTTGACCACCCGGTCCTTCTCCACCCAGCCGCGGCGGGCGTTGGCCACACCCCAGGTGAGGTTGTCGTACTCGCGGACGTGGTGGCTGTCGGTGGAGATGGTGAACCACAGGCCGGGGACCGCCATCGCGGTGCGCAGCTCGCCGGCGGGCACGTCGAGCCGGTCGAGATGCGAGTTGATCTCGAGGGCGGTGCCGGCCTCGGCGGCGGCGGCGAATACCGCCGGGAAGTCGAGCTCGATCCCGGGTCGCCTCCCGATGCGGCGCCCGGTGAGGTGGCCGATGGCATCCACCCAGGGGTTCTGGATGGCGCGGATCACCCGCTCGGTCTGCTCGGCCTGAGGGAGGTCGAACAGCGAGTGGACGCTGGCCACACACCAGTCGAAGCGGGACAGCACCTCGTCGTCGTAGTCGACGTGACCGTCGCCGGCGATGTTCAGCTCGGCGCCGTGGAGGATGGTGAGCTCCGGGATGCCGTTCGCGAAGCCCGGCGATCACCTCCCGCTCGGCGGCGATCTCCTCCCGGGAGAGGCCGTTGATGGAGAGGTCCTCGCCGTGCTCGGTGAGACCGACGTACTCGAGCCCGCGGGCGGCGGCGGCGGCGATCATCTCCTCCAGCGAGCTGCGCCCGTCACCCGACCACTTCGAATGGACGTGCAGGTCTCCGCGGATGTCGTCGACGGTGACCAGGTCGGGCAAGCGGTGCTCGGCCGCCGCCTTCACCTCGCCGACGCCCTTCCCGGATCTCCGGCGGCACGAAGTCCATGCCGAGGGCGGCGTACACCTCCTCCTCGGTGGCGGCGGCGACGACCTCGCCGGTCTCCGAGTCCTCGAGCCCGTACTCGTTGAGCAGCCGGCCGGCGGCCATCGCCCGCTGCCGCAGGTCGATGTTGTGCTGCTTCGACCCGGTGAAGTAGATGCAGGCGGCGCCGAACTGCGCCGGGGCGACCACCCTGACGTCGACCTGCAACCCGCGGTAGGTCAACACCGAGGTCTTGGTGGCGCCCGAGGCGATCACCTCGGACGCCATCGGCAAAGCGGCCGCCGCCTCCATCACCGTCGCCGGCTGATCGGAGGCGACCACGATGTCGATGTCCCCGATGGTGTCGCTGAAGCGGCGGAGGCTTCCGCACACCTGCACCTCGGCCACCCCGTCGAGGGTGGCGAGGTGGGCGGCGCACTCCCGGGCGACGGGCAGCGCCTGGATGATCGGGGTGCGCCGGTCCTTGCCGTGGAGCCCGAGCCGCTCGATCGACCGGGCCATCTTCTCCTCGGACTTCGGCCCCAACCCGGGAAGCTCCCGTACCCGCTCGGCGGCGATGGCGGCGCGCAGGTCGTCGACGTTGCGGACCTCGAGCTCGTTCAGGAGGAGGACCGCAGTCTTCGGGCCCACGCCCGGGATCCGGGTCAGCTGGACGAACCCCGGTGGGTACTGGGCGCGCAGCTTCTCCAGCTGGGTGATGGTCCCGGTCTCCACCAGCTGGGTCACCTTGTCGACGGTCGCCCTGCCCAGGCCCTCGATGGCCAGCATGTCGGCCGGGTCCATGTCGTCCAGCGGCGCCGGGTGGTCCCTGATCGCCCCCGCCGCCTTCTCGTAGGCCCGCGCCTTGAAGCCCTGGGAGCTCCCGGGCTCGAGCCGGGTCAGCTCGGCCAGCTCGTAGAGGGCGGCGGCGATGTCGCGGTTCGAGGTCACTGCGTCATCACTGGGGTCGTCACCCGGCCACGGTACCTGCCGGCCTGCCGGGTACGATCGTCCCGCCGGAGGGACTGTGGGAGGTCTGCCCGACATGCAACCGTTGGACGAGCGGGAGTTCGCCTCTCTCCAGGCCAGGCTGGTCCCGATGTGGCCGACGCTGACGCTGCGCCGCCGCGATGAGGAGCGGACGATGGTGGTGGTCAGCTCGATGTCGGTGCAGATGCCCACCGAGCTCGTGCCGCTGGTCCCGGCCTACGAGGAGCGGTACCTCATCTACGTGCTTGGGCTGGCCCGGGCGCCGGGCACCCGGGTCGTCTACGTGACCTCCCAGCCGATCCTGCCCCGGATGCTCGACTACTACCTGTGCCTGCTCCCCGGGCTCGATCCCGTCGACCTGCACAGCAGGCTGACCACCATCTCGGTGGGAGACTGGTCGCCCCGCCCCCTCACCGAGAAGATCCTGGAGCGGCCCCGCCTCATCGAGCGGATCCGCTCGCTGATCAGCAACCCGGAAGCTGCGGTCCTGCTGCCGTTCGTCACCACCCCGCTGGAGGCGCAGGCTGGCGGTGGAGCTGGGCATCCCGGTGTACGGCCCGCACCCGTCCTGCGGCGGCCTGGGGACCAAGACCGGGAGCCGGGAGACGTTCGAGGTCGCCGGGGTCCCGTTCCCGCGAGGGGCGAACCAGGTGCGGAGCGTGAGCGAGGTGGCCCGCGCCCTGGACGCCCTCGGCGAAGACCCTCCCGACGAGGCGGTGGTGAAGCTCGACGACGCGGTGAGCGGCTACGGCAACGCCATCGTCGACCTGCGCGGCGCCGGCGGCCGGTCCGAGATCGAGCGGCGGGTGAGGACGCTCCGACCGGAGGACCCCGACCTGGACGCCGCCGGCTTCCTCGACCGGCTGGAGGACGAGAGCGGGATCGTCGAGGAGCGGATCAGCGGGACCGACTTCCGCAGCCCGAGCGTCCAGCTCCGCAACAGCCCCGAGGGTGGCACCGAGGTGCTGAGCACCCACGACCAGATCCTCGGGGGCGCCACCGGGCAGACCTACTTCGGGTGCCGGTTCCCCGCCGACGCCGACTACGCCGCGGCCCTGGCCGACCACGGGACCGCCATCGCCGAGGCGCTGTCCCGACATGGCGTGATCGGCAGGTTCGCCATCGACTTCGTCGCCACCCGGTCCGATCGGGACGGTGGACGGTGGGGAATCCACGCCGTCGAGATCAACCTGCGCAACGGCGGCACCACCCATCCCGCCCTCACCCTGCTGGCGCTGACCGAGGGCGACTACCTGCCCGACAAGGGCCGTTACCTCGCCGACGGCGTCGCCAAGCACTACGTCGCCACCGACCATCTCGAGACGCCCCAATCTGGCCTCGTTGACCCCGGACGACGTATTCGACGTCGCCGAGCAGTCGGGGCTGGTCTGGGACGACTCCTCGAAGACCGGCCTGGTCTTCCACATGGTCAGCGCCGTCGGCGTCGCCGGCCGCGTGGGGGTCACTGCGGTCGCCGACTCGCCGGCCTCCGCCGAGGCCCTCTACGGTAAGACCGAGGCGGCCCTCGCCGACGCGGCCGGCCGGTAGCCCTCGGACGGTCGGGTGATCCCCGGGTATCGTCGCCCGGTGACCGGTGTGCCCACGAAGTCGGGCTCGCCGGGTCCCGAGACGCTGCAGCTGCTCTACAGATTCGGGCTCGGCTGGCTGGTGGGGCGCCGCTGGCTGCTGATGGTGACCACCGACGCCGCAGGCGCGGGCACCCGTGCCAGTGTCCACCGGTACCGGTTGGAAGACGGTGCGGTCGTTGTCCCTGCGGAGCCGGCACCGTGGCTCGACGACCTGGCGGCGAAACCGGTGGCGACGATCCATGCCCATCCAGGGCCACTGACGGTGGCCGCCGAGCTCCGCGCCGAGGACGTTCTGCTCACCCCGACCGGCCGGCAAGCCCCTCCGGCGGTCGTCCCCGACCTCAACTGGGTCCTCCCGGTGTTCGCAGTCGTAGCGCTCGCCGCCCTCCGCTTCAGCCGAGGTCGGCCGAAGTAGTACCTACCTGACCGAGACGTAGCTGCCGAGGACCTGGAGGTGGGCGAGCGTCGCCGGCGGGGGGTCGAGGACCGCCGCCAGGCCGGCCGGGCCGGGCGGGTGGACCAGGTCGACGAAGAACCGGTAGGTCCAGGCCTCGGTCCCGGGCCGGGACTCGATCCGGGTGAGGTTGGCGCCGCGCAACCCGAGCTCGGTAAGTGCCAGGGCGAGCGCGCCCGGGCTGGTGGGCGACGGTGAACACCATCGTGGTCTTGTCGTCGTCCGGGCCGACCTCCGGCTCGCCGGGACGGAGCACCACGAACCTGGTGGTGTTGTGGTCCCGGTCCATCACATCGGGCCGGAGGACGTCGAGGCCGTGCTCTGCGCCCGCCTCCGGAGGTGCCAGGGCCGCCACGGTGGTGTCACCCGCCTCCGCCACTTCTCGCACCGCCCCGGCGGTGTCCGACCTCGCCACCGGCTCGATGCCCAACTCGAGCAGCGTCGCCTCGGCCTGGGCCAGCGCCTCGGGATGCGACAGCGCCCGGCGTACGCCGGCGAGCGAGGCACCGGGCACGCCGAGGAGGGAGTGGCGGACCTCGACCAGGTGCTCGGCCACGATGGCGATCGGGGAATGGGCTCCGTCGCCGGGCAGGCGGTCGAGCACGGGAAGCACGCTGCCGGTGGTCGAGTTCTCCACCGGCAACACCAACCGGTCGACCCGCCCGGCGTCGAGCGCCTGGAACGCCTCGGCGAAGCCGTGGAGCCCGATCGCCTCGCCGTCGGGGAACAGCTCACCGGCGGCACGCCACGAGTACGAGTAGGGCTCGCCCTGGTAGCCGACACGCATTGGGTGAGGCTACGCCGTCAGCCGTCGAGCGCAGAGTCATGCAGCCAGCGCACCTGTCACGGCCGCTGGGTACACTGCCTGCGGGCCCCTGGACCGGGGCCCCGAGGGGCCGCAATCGTGCGCAACTGCGCTGGCTGTCGCCCCCGTTCAATGAGCAATCAGTGGAGGATCTCTTGAGATCACGAATCAAACTCGTCGCAATCCTCGGCGCGTTGATGCTGGTGCTCGTCGCCTGTGGTGGCGACGACGACACCACCGACACGACGGGTGACGCAGCCGCCACCACGGCCGCCGACGGCACCACCGCGGCGCCCGGCACCACGGCGGCGACCGGCACCACGGCTGCGGCCGGCACGACCGCTGCCCCGACCGACGTCACCCCGGTCGTCACCTGTATGGTCACCGACCTGGCCGGTGTCGACGACCGCAGCTTCAACGCCGCCGCCTGGCAGGGCGTCACGGATGGGGAGGCGGCCGGTTACGTCGCTCCCGACCCGATTCTGCTCGAGTCGGACGAACAGGCCGACTACCAGCCCAACATCGACCAGTGCATCGCCCAGGGTGCCGAGCACATCGTCACCGTGGGCTTCGAGCTCGGTGAGGCCACGGCGACCAACGCCGCCGCCAACCCGGACATCAACTGGACCATCGTCGACTTCGGCTACGACCCCGACATCCCCAACGTGCGGGAGCTGGTGTACCAGACCGACGAGGCGGCGTTCGCCGCCGGCTACCTCGCCGCCGGGGTGAGCCAGACCGGCGTCATCGGCACCTACGGGGGCCTGAACATCCCGACCGTGGCCATCTTCATGGACGGCCTGGCCCGGGGCGTGGCCCACTACAACGAGGTGAATGGAACCGACGTCCAGGTCGTCGGCTGGGATGTCGAGGCCCAGGACGGGACCTTCACGGGCACCTTCGACCCGGGCGACCCGGTCGTCCGGCAGACGTGTGAGAGCATCCTCGACGAGGGCGCCGACATCATGCTGCCGGTGGGTGGGGCCATCAACCTGCCGTGTGGCGTCGCCATCCAGGACCGCGGCCTCGACGCCGCCCTGATCGGCGTCGACCAGGACGCCTTCGAGGCGATGCCCCCCGAGTACCAGGACCTGTGGCTGGTCACCATCGAGAAGGGAATCGCCATCCAGGTGGCCCGCTCGCTGCAGGAGCACGCCGGTGGCATGTGGACCCCGGGTGGCGTGGTCGGCAACCTGGCCAACGACGCCGTCGGGCTGTCCGAGTTCCACAGCTGGGACGGACCGGGTTCCGCCCGAGCTGGCCGCCGAGGTGGACCAGATCCTGCCGACATCAGGTCGAGGGGACCATCGACGCCGCCAACGTCCCGGTCAGCTGAGCCGCAACCGAAAACCGAGACGAGAAGCCCCCGGTGCGCAAGCGCCGGGGGCTTCTCGCGTTCTACAGTGCCTCCGTCGATGGACCCTGAGGAGGCTCGGTGGTGCTCGAGTTGAAGGGGATCACCAAGCGGTTCCCGGGCGTCCTCGCCAATGACGACGTCTCCCTCTCGGTCGCACCCGGTGAGGTGCTCGCGCTTGCTCGGCGAGAACGGTGCCGGCAAGTCGACGCTGATGAACATCCTCTACGGGTTGTACCGACCCGACGAGGGCACCGTGACGATCGACGGAGCTCCGCTGGAGCTGGCCTCGACCCACGACGCCATCGCCGCCGGCATCGGGATGGTCCACCAGCACTTCATGCTGGTGCCGGTGTTCACCGTCGCCGAGAACGTCATCCTCGGTCAGGAGCCCGTGGGGACCGCCGGGATCATCGACCTCGACGCCGCCCGCGCCGCGGTGCAGGAGACGTCCGAGATGTGCGGATTCCACGTCGACCCCGACGCCGTCATCGAGGACCTGCCGGTCGGTGTCCAGCAGCGCGTCGAGATCATCAAGGTGCTCAATCGCGAGGCCCGCTACGTGGTCTTCGACGAGCCCACCGCGGTGCTCACCCCCCAAGAGGTCGTGGAGTTCTTCGCCATCATCCGAATTCTGCAGGCGGACGGGAAGGGGATCATCTTCATCACCCACAAGCTCGGCGAGGCGCTCGAGATCGCCGACCGGATCGTGGTGATGCGCACCGGCCGCAAGGTCGGAGAGGTGCTGCCCGCCGACACCGGCGAGGAACAGCTCGCCGAGATGATGGTGGGCCGGCCGGTCGAGCTGGTGGTCCCCAAGGACACGTCCCAGCCCGGCGCCACCGTACTGCAGGTGCAGGACCTGGTGGTGCTGGACGACCGCGGCCACCGCGCGGTGAACGGGGCCACCTTCGAGGTGCGGGTCGGTGAGATCGTCGGGGTGGCCGGGGTCCAGGGCAACGGCCAGAGCGAGCTGATCGAGGCGATCATGGGGCTGCGGCCGACCCTCGAGGGAGCCGTCGCCCTCGACGGCGTGGACGTCATCGACTACACGCCGCGCCAGCTCCACAAGGCCGGGGTCTCGCACATCCCCGAGGACCGGCAGGAGAGCGGCCTGGTGCTCGGCTTCACCGTTGCGGAGAACATGGTGCTCGACTCTTACTACGAGGACCCGTTCTCCCGGGGGCTGTTCATGGACTGGGACGACGTCAACGAGGCCGCCGAACGGCTGGTCAAGCAGTACGACGTGCGCACCCCCGGCATCGACGTCCCGGTCTCGACGCTCTCGGGTGGCAACCAGCAGAAGGTGATCGTCGCCCGGGAGTTCGACCGCCCGGTCCGCCTGGTGGTCGCCTCGCAACCGACCCGAGGGATCGACGTCGGCTCCATCGAGTACATCCACGCCCAGATCGTGGCGATGCGCGACGCCGGGGCGGCGGTGCTCGTGGTCTCCTCCGAGCTCGAGGAGGTCACCGCCCTGGCCGACCGTGTCCTCGTCCTCTACCACGGGAGGATCGCCGGGGAGTTCGCCCCCGACGCCGACGTCACCGACATCGGGCTTGCCATGCTGGGATCGGCCCGATGACCCAGGCCCCACCGACCACCGAGCCGGAGGCGCCTCCCCCCGAGGAGCCGTCGGTGATGGACTCGGCAACCGGAGTGGGGTCCTCGCTGCTGCGCTCGTTGGCGGTGCCCACCCTCGCCCTGGTGTCGGCGCTGATCATCGGGGCGGTGATCATCGCCTTCAGCGACGTCAACAACCTGCCGCTGCTGTTCAGCGATCCCGGCACCGCCATCGGCAACATGTGGGACGAGATCTCCACTGCCTACAGCGCCCTCTTCCGGGGGGCGGTCGGGTCGATCTACGCCATCTCGGAGACCTTGTTCGCCAGCACCCCGCTGATCCTCGCCAGCCTGGGAGTGGCACTCGGGTTCCGGGCAGGGCTGTTCAACATCGGTGCCCAGGGCCAGATGCTCATCGGCGGGATCGCCGCCACCTGGGTGGGGATCCACGTCGGGCTGCCCACGCCGCTCCACCTGATCCTGGCGATCGTGGCCGGCATCGTCGGTGGCGCCATCTGGGGTGGGATCGCCGGCCTGCTCAAGGCGAGGACCGGCGCCCACGAGGTCATCACCACCATCATGTTCAACTTCATCGCCCTCTATCTGGTGCAGTGGCTGCTGTCGATACCGCTGTTCCAGGAGACGGGGAGCAACAACCCGGTGTCCGAGCCGCTCCGGTCCAGCGCCCACCTCCCGCTCCTGTTCGGGTCGAACTACCGGGTGACCGTCGGGTTCCTCGATCGCGCTGGGGGCGGTGTTCCTCGTGCAGTGGCTGTTGTTCCGATCGTCGCTGGGGTTCGAGTTCCGCGCCGTCGGGCTCAACCCGTCGGCCGGGGCGTACGCCGGCATGGGGGTGGCCACCCTGGTCACCCTGGCGATGGCGCTCGCCGGCGGGCTCGCCGGGGTCGCCGGCGCCAACCAGGTCATGGCGCTGCCGCCCTACCAGGCGTCGCCGGCGATGGCCGCCACCGTCGGCTTCGACGCCATCACCGTGGCGTTGCTGGGCCGGTCCCACCCGATCGGGGTGCTGTGGGCGTCGATCCTGTTCGGGGCGCTCAAGGCGGGTGGCCGGGAGATGCAGGGGGCGGCCCAGATCCCGATCGACCTCGTGGTCGTCCTCCAGGCACTGATCGTGATCTTCGTGGCGGCCCCGGCCCTGATCCGGGCGGTGTGGCGGGTGAAGACGCCGCCGGCGCGGATCCAGCTGAGCAGAGGGTGGGGCGCATGACGGCCGTCACCACCGAGCCGGCGGCGGTCGCCCCGGTCGATGACGCCGGGCGACACCCGACGAGCGGCGGGCGACCATCATCGGGTACTCGCTCCTGGCGATGGCGGTGGTGGTGCTGTGGGTGTTCGCCCTCGGAGTCCCCGCCGAGGCCGCCTCCACCTTCAACCTGAGCCTGCCCACCGACTACTTCAAGGATCTCTCCTGGACCTTCAACACCAGGGCGGTGAACCTGATCATCGCCGCCCTGATCGCCGTGCTCGGTGTCCTCTGCCTCAGGCGGCGCTGGCTGAAGCGCACCAACGCCATGCTCGGCGCCGGTCTCGGCTTGCTGGTGTTCGCCTTCCTCGCCTGGGCGGCGGCGGACGGCTCGTTCAGCCTCGTCGGCATGCTCCGCTCCACGGTCATCGCCTCGATCGTGATCACGCTGGGGGCGCTGTGCGGCCTGATGTGCGAGCGCGCCGGAGTGGTCAACATCGGCATCGAGGGCCAGTTGCTCAGCGGGGCGTTCGTCGCCGTGATCCTGTCGAGCGCCTACGGGACGTGGGCCGGGGTGATCGGGGCGATGCTGGTGGGGGCGCTGCTCGGCCTCCTCCTGGTGTGGCTCGCCATCCGGTTCAACGTCGACCAGATCATCGCCGGGGTGGTCATCAACATCCTCGCCCTCGGCATCACCTCGTTCCTGGCGAGCCGCGTCCTCTCCGAGGCCCAGGACCTCAACGCCCCGGCTCGGGTGCCGTCGTGGCGGATCCCCATCCTGGCCGACATCCCGGTGCTGGGGCCGATGTTCTTCGACCACGTGTTCTTCGTGTACGTCACCCTGATCCTCGCCTTCTTCCTCCAGTACGCGCTCTTCCGCACCCGGTGGGGCCTGCGGGTTCGCTCGGTCGGAGAGCATCCCAAGGCGGCCGACACGCTCGGGATCAACGTGTTCCGCATCCGCTACCGGAACGTGGTGCTCGGCGGGCTCATCGCCGGGTTCGGCGGGGCGTTCCTGGCACTGTCCCAGGTCGCCCGGTTCGAGGAGAACATGACCGGGGGCATCGGGTTCATCGGGCTGGCGGCGCTGATCTTCGGTCGCTGGATGCCGCTGGGCTGCCTGGCCGCCGGCCTGGTCTTCGGGTTCTCCAGCTCGCTCGCCCAGAAGGTGGCCATCCTCGGCACCGGCATTCCCTCCGAGTTCATGCTGATGCTCCCCTACGTCGCCACCGTCGTCGTCGTGGCCGGAGTGGTCGGTCGGTCACGGCCCCCGGCGGCAGACGGCCAGCCATACCTCAAGAACTGACCGCAGGAGCTGCGCCGCGTGCCCACCCCCCACATCTCCGCCGAGCCGGGCGCCTTCGCCGATGTCTGCCTGTTGCCGGGCGACCCGCTGCGGGCGAAGCACATCGCCGACACCTTCCTCGACGACGCGGTCGAGGTGACCGCGGTGCGCAACATGCTCGGGTTCACCGGAACCTACCGGGGCACGCCGGTCTCGGTGATGGGGAGCGGGATGGGCATCCCCTCGGCGTCGATCTACGCCAAGGAGCTCATCACCGAATACGAGGTGCGCCGGCTGATCCGGGTGGGGAGCGCCGGCGGCATCAGCGCCGACGTCGGCCTCCGCGACGTGGTGATCGCCCTCGGTGCGTGCACCGACTCGGGGGTCAACCGCTCCCGCTTCCGCGGCCTCGACTTCGCCGCCGTGGCCGACTACGAGTTGCTTCGCAAAGCCGTGGACGCCGCCGAGGCGAAGGGGAAGACGGTACGGGTGGGCAACGTGTTCTCCGCCGACCTCTTCTACCACCCCGACTTCTCGCTGTTCGACACCATGGAGAGCATGGGGGTGCTGGCGGTGGAGATGGAGGCGGCCGGGCTCTACGGGGTCGCTGCCGAGTACGGCGCCGCCGCCCTCGCCATCCTCACCATCAGCGACCACGTCCGCACCGGCGAGGCAACCAGCGCAGACGAGCGTCAGTCGACGTTCGACGACATGGTCGAGATCGCCCTGGATTCTGTGTCGCTGCCCGGGCCGACCTGACATTCCCGCCGGCGGAGGCCCCAACCCATCGCGAACCGTACTCGCCAGGTCGGCCCTCCTCCCGCAGATGGGGCCCCTACCCATCGCGGGCCGTACGTGACCTGGGCGTGATTCGGCGACTGCTTACCTACCATTGACCGCATGGCTGCGCCCACCGGCGGATTCGGCGGCAACGACTGGCTCGTCGAGGATCTGTACGAGCGGTACCTCGACGCCCCGGGGAGCCTGAGCGAGGCCTGGCGCCGCTACTTCGAGGGCAACGGTGAGGCGTCGCCGAGCGACGACGGTGCCATGCCGTCGACGGCCACCCCTCCGCCGCCGGTGGCGACCGACACCGGGGCCCGCGCCGCCCCACCGGGGCGCTCGCCGGCGCCTGCCGAGCCGTCCCCCCAACCGACCGCCGCCCGCTGCCGTCACCCTCGATCCGGCTCAGGCGGAGGTGCCGGAGGGCGCCGAGATCCTGCGTGGCGCCGCCGCCACCATCGCCGACCGGATGGAGGCGAGTCGCGAGTTGCCCACCGCCACCTCGGTGCGGAGCTTCCCCGCCAAGTTGCTCGAGGTCAACCGGACGATCATCAACAACCAGCTGCGGCGGCTCGCCGAAGGAGGGAAGATCAGCTTCACCCACCTCATCGGGTGGGCGGTGGTCCGTGCCCTGTCCGAGCAGCCCCAGATGAACGCCGCCTACGCCGAGGTGGACGGGAAGCCGGCTCGGGTCTCCTACCCGCACATCAATCTGGGGTTGGCGATGGACCTGCCCCGCAAGGACGGCGGCCGCACCCTGCTCGTCCCCAACCTGAAGCGGGTCGACGAGATGGACTTCCGCCGCTATTGGGAGGCGTACGAGCAAGTGGTGCGGCGGGTGCGGTCCGGGTCGATGACTCCCGACGACTTCGCCGGCACCACCGCCACCCTCACCAACCCGGGGACGGTGGGCACCGTCCAGTCGGTGCCCCGGCTGATGCCGGAGCAGGGGCTGATCGTCGGCGTGGGCCGGATCGGGTTCCCCCCGGAGTACGAGGGAGCCGACCCGGAGTCGCTCGCCCGGGCCGGGCTGGGCCGCACCCTCACCATGACCAGCACCTACGACCACCGCATCATCCAGGGTGCGGAGAGCGGGATGTTCCTGGCGCGGGTCCACCAGTTGCTGCTCGGCGCCGACGGGTTCTACGAGGACGTCTTCGCCTCGATGGCGATCCCGTACGTCCCGGTCAAGTGGGCGGTCGACTCCAACCCGGCGCCGGGGAGCCAGGGGTGGGCCGAGAAGCAGGCCCGCATCTTCCAGCTCATCAACATGTACCGGGTGCGGGGCCATCTCATCGCCGACCTCGACCCGCTGCGCCAGAAGCCGCCGGAGATCCACGACGAGCTCGACCCGATCACCTACGGGCTCAGCCTGTGGGACCTCGACCGTGAGTTCGCCACCGGAGGGCTGGCCGGCCGCACCAGGATGACGCTGGGCGAGATCCTCGGCGTGCTGCGCGACGCCTACTGCCGAACGTCGGGTATCGAGTACATGCACATCCAGGAGCCCGACCAGAAGCTGTGGATCCAGGAGCACGTCGAGCGACCGGCGCCGCCGATCAGCAGCGACGAGAAGCGCCGGCTGCTCGCCAAGCTGATCGAGGCGGAGGGCTTCGAGCGGTTCCTCCACACCAAGTTCCTCGGCGCCAAGCGCTTCAGCCTGGAGGGCGCCGAGAGCCTCATCCCGCTGCTCGACGTGGTGCTCAACGCCGCCTCCGACGCCGGGATGGAAGAGGTCGTGCTCGGCATGGCGCACCGGGGCCGGCTGAACGTGCTGGCCAACACCGCCAAGAAGGACCTCGCCGCCGTCTTCCACGAGTTCGTCGGCCACGAGGAGCCCGACGACGCCGGCAACTTCTCCGGTGACGTCAAGTACCACCTGGGCGCCCGTGGCGAGCACACCACCCCGGACGGCCGGCGGCTCGGCATCGAGGTGGCGGCCAACCCCAGCCACCTGGAGGCGATCGACCCGGTGCTCGAGGGCATCACCCGGGCCCGTCAGGACGAGCTCGGGGCGGGCAGCGACGACCTGGTCCTCCCGCTGCTCCTCCATGGAGACGCCGCCTTCTCCGGTCAGGGCGTCGTCGCCGAGACCCTCAACCTCTCCCAGCTCGGCGGCTACTCGACCGGCGGGACCATCCACGTCGTGGTCAACAACCAGGTCGGGTTCACCACCGCCGCCGTCGATGCCCGTTCCAGCTTCTACGCCACGGATGTCGCCAAGGGGGTGCAGGCGCCGATCTTCCATGTCAACGGCGACGACCCCGAAGCCGTGCTGCGGATGGCGAGGATCGCCTTGGCCTTCCGCGAGGCGTTCCACAAGGACGTGGTCATCGACCTGGTGTGCTACCGCAGGCTGGGCCACAACGAGGGGGACGAGCCCAGCTACACCCAGCCGAAGATGTACCGGCTGGTCGACGCGCGGAGTCCCATCCGGCACCTCTACGCCGAGCGACTCATCGACACCGGCGAGGCCGACGCCGATGAGGTAGAGGGCCTGGTCGCCGCCTACCGATCCACGCTGGAGGCCGCCCTCGAGGAGTCGCGCACCTTCGCCGCCGCGACCCGCCAGGCCAGGGGGGCATCGACGGCACCGGTCGCCACCAGGATCGGCGTCGAGGAGCTCGACGGCATCGAGCGCGCCATCGCCGCCCTGCCCGACGAGTTCTCGGTGCACCCGAAGCTGTCCAAGCAGCTCGGCGAGCGTCACAGCCTGTACGCCGGGGGCCTGGTGGACTGGGCGCTGGCCGAGGCGCTCGCCTTCGGGTCGTTGTCACTCGAGGGAGTGCGGGTGAGGATGGCCGGCGAGGACTCGCAACGGGGCACCTTCTCCCACCGCCACGCCGTGCTGGTCGACCACGAGACCGAGGAGGAGTACACCCCGCTCCAGCATCTCCATCCCGACCAGGCCCCGATCGAGATCTACGACAGCCTGTTGTCCGAGTTCGCCGCCGTCGGGTTCGAGTACGGCTATTCGGTGGCGGTGCCCGAAGCCCTGGTCATCTGGGAGGCCCAGTTCGGCGACTTCGTCAACGGCGCCCAGGTGGTCATCGACCAGTTCCTGGTGTCCGGGCTCGACAAGTGGGACCAGACCTGCAGCCTGGTGCTCCTACTCCCCCACGGGTTCGAGGGCCAGGGACCGGAGCACTCCAGCGCCCGGCTCGAGCGGTTCCTGGAGAACGCCGCCGACGACAACATGCGGGTGGCGGTGCCGTCGACGACGGGTCAGTACTTCCACCTCCTGCGGCTGCAGGCGCTCCATCCCGAGAAGCGGCCGCTGGTGGTGATGGCTCCCAAGTCGCTGCTGCGCACCCGCGACTCGTTCAGCCCGGTAACCGACCTCGCCGAGCACGACTACCGGCCGGTACTCGGCGACGACACCGTCGGGGTGGGGGCGAGGCGGGTGCTGCTCTGCGCGGGCAAGGTCTACTACGACCTCGACCGCCACCGGCGTGAGCACGAGACCGACGACGTCGCCCTCGTCCGGGTGGAGCAGCTGTACCCGTTCCCGGTCGAGGCCATCAACCAGGTACTCGCCCCTTACGGCGACGTCGACCTGGTCTGGGTGCAGGAGGAACCTGCCAACATGGGTGCGTGGCGCTACCTGTCGCGCACGCTGCTGGTCGAGACCGGCCGCCAGGTGAGAGGGGTCTACCGGCGTGCCAGCGCCTCGCCGGCGACCGGGAACCCGCGCACCCACGCCCGTGAGCAGCGGGAGATCGTGGAGAAGGCCTTCGCCTGAGATGGACGCCAGTTCGATGAGCTTCACTCGAGGCTGCGGTCGGCGAGGAGGGTGGCGATGTCCATCACCTTCACCTGCTCGTCGGCGCCGAGCTCCTTGATCCCGTCGTCCATCATCACGAAGCAGAACGGGCAGCCGGTGGCGACGACGTCGGCGCCGGTGGCGATCGCCTCCTCGCTGCGCTCGATGTTCACCTTCTTGCCGGTCTGCTCCTCCATCCACATCCGTCCGCCGCCGGCTCCGCAGCAGAACGATCGGGTGCCGTTGCGGGGCATCTCGACCCGAGCGCCGACCGAGTCGATGACCGAGCGGGGGGCGACGAACACGTCGTTGTGACGACCCAGGTAGCAGGGGTCGTGGAAGGTGACCGTCTCGCCGTTGGCGCGCGGCGTGATCCGGCCATCGTCCACCAGCGACATGAGCAGCTCGCTGTGGTGGATGACCTCGTAGTCGCCGCCGAATTGCGGGTATTCGTTGCCCAGCGTGTTGAAGCAGTGGGGGCACTGGGTGATGATCTTGGTGATCCCCAGGTCGTTGAGTGTCTCGATGTTCTGCAGGGCCAATCCCTGGAACACGTACTCGTTGCCGGTGCGGCGCGCCGGGTCGCCGGTGCACAGCTCGCGGGGGCCGAGGATGGCGAAGTCGACTCCTGCCTGGTGGAGCAGCCGGGCGGTGGACAGGGTGACCTTGCGGTTGCGGTCGTCGAACGAGCCGGCGCAGCCCACCCAGTAGAGGTACTCCGCCTCGACCCCCGGCTCACCGAGCACCTTGACCGGGAAGTCGAGCTGGTCGGTCCAGTCGCCCCGCGAGCCCTGCGACATCCCGTAGACGTTGGACGAGTTCTCCAGCGAGATGTACGCCTTGCCCAGCTCGGACGGGAAGTCCGACTCCATCATCGACAGGTAGCGGCGCATGTCGAGGATCTTGTCGAGGATCTCGATGTTCACCGGGCAGATCTCGTCACACGCCCGGCACGAGGTGCACGCCCACACCTCCTCGGCGGTGATGCGCTCGAACACCGATTCGGAGCTGACGGTGAGCTCGCCGTCGACCCCCACCGGCGGGCTGAGCGGGTCGACGGCGGTCGCCGCGGCGACCTCACCGAGCTTGAGCACGATCTCCCTGGGGTCGAGTGGCTTGCCGGTGATGTTCGCCGGACACACCGAGGTGCACCGGCCGCAGACGGTGCAGGCGTCGGTGTCGAGGAGCTGCTTCCAGGTGAACTCGCCGACGAGGTTGGCGCCGACGGTCTCCAACTCGCCCGACTCCATCGCCTCCATGAGGTTGGGGACCTCCCGCATCGCCCCCTTGGGGCGCTCCCGGGGCGACAGGTACATGTTCACCGGCGAGGTGATCATGTGCCGCAGCTTGGTGGTGGGGAGCACGAGGAGGAAGGCGACGAAGGTGAGCGACGTGGAACACCCAGAGCCCCTGCTGCAGCCCGGCCGCCGAGCCCTCCGGGACCAGGGAGCTGAGCGGGTAGCCGACGAACGACCAGGTCTCGAAGTCGGGACGGCCCTCCACGGCGATGCGGGCCGCCTCGACGGCCAGGCCGCCGAGCCCGAGAAGGGCCAGGGTGAGGAGGATGAGGCCGTCCTCGGGCCTGGTCTTCGACCTGAGCCGCCACGGGCGGGTGCCGTACCGGCGCAGCGCCGCCCAGGCGAGGCCGCCGAGGAACACCAGGGCGAACAGGTCGAGGACGAACGAGTATCCCTCGTAGAACCCGCCTTCGAGGAACTTGAGGTCGAGCGGGCAGGATGTGGTCGATCTCCAACGTGACGGTCCCGGCGAACAACACGAGGAAGCCGATATAGATGGCGGTGTGCATCAGCCCGGCGCCGGGGTCGCGCAGCAGGGTGCGCATCGACAGGCCGCGGCGCAGCTCGTGGAGACGGCGCTTGAGCATCCGGGTGCGGTCGTCGGCCGCCCCCCGCTGCCAGTTGCGGGCCCGGTCGGCGAACAGCAGGACGGAGACGAACGCCGCCGACGCCACCACCACGTAGAAAGCGGCGACCACCAGCCCGGGGATGTTGCCGAACACCACCCGACCGATGTCGGGGACGTTCTCCTCCGGCAGCGAGCCGAGCCACCACGAGCCGAGGATGCCGGCGGCGATCACCACACCGAGGCCGGTCACCCAGCCCCAAACAGCCCTTCCGGGCGGCGCCGGGCTGCCCTCGTCGACCTGTGGCGGATCGGTCCTGGTCGCCGTCACCCGCCTCTCCTCTCCCGGGGTGGTGCTCGGCGAGTGTACCGACCGTGGCCGGACGTCCCGGAAGTAGGGTGCCCGGCATGGAAGTCGGCGACCCGCACCCCATCGAGTCGCCGGTGGAACGCCAGATCCGCCAGGCGATGGAGCGGGGCGAGTTCGACGACCTGCCCGGTGCCGGCAAGCCGATCCCCGGGGCGGGCGAGCCGTACGACCCCCTGTGGTGGGTGAAGGCATGGGTGGAGCGGGAGAGACTCTTCTCTTCTCAGACGGCGTCGGCCGCCGCCGCCCGGAAGGACCAGGCGACCACCAGGTAGGCGGTCAGCAGGTGCCAGAGCGCGTGCGGCTGGATGACGGAAGCGGGATCGCAGATGGGGCTGCCGCTCCGCCCGGCGAGCCAGGCGACGCCGGCGACGGCGGCGACGGCAAGCAGCGGTCCGGTCCACACCGGCGGCGCTCCCCTCCTCCGGGCGGCCACCTCGGCGACCGCGGTGGTTGCCAGCGCCAGCGCCGCCACCAGCGAGCCCGCCCCGCGGTACCAGGGCCAAGCTGCCGCACCAACGAGGGTCGCCGAAGCGGCGCCGGCGACGGCGCCATAGGGTGCCCGGTGGCGAAGCCGGCCCAGGTGCCAGCCGGCCACGTACCCGACCATGGCCAGCAACGCCAGGTCGTGGACCAGGATCGCCCCGTCGCCACCCGCGCCATGCGACAGGCTGCTGCCGACGCCTTCCAGAGCGACGGCGGCGGCCAACACCAACGAGTGGCGAGGGAGCCGGCCGGCGATCGTCCCCCACACCAGTGTCCCGGCGGCGAAGAGGTAGCCGCTGGCCGAGATTGCGTTGGCGGTCCACCAGCCGACGGCGGCGCAGTCCCCGCTCATCGACTCAGTCGCCGGGAGTGCGGCCCCACCGCACCGGAGGGGTCACCGGTCCGGGATCGATGTCGCCCCGCAGCCGATGTTCAGCTGGTCCCGGTGGTGGGGTCGGCGGCGGGAGGGGCCGGCTGGGCCGCCGGAGCCGACGGCGCCGCCCCCAGGCCGAGCTCGCTGCGCAGCTCCTCGAGCTTGGCGTCCGCCTGCACCGTGTTGATCGCCTCGCGCAGCTCGACCTCGGCCCCTGCCGGGGTGGCCTCGTGGATCTCGGCCTTGGCCATCGCCTCGGCCTTGCGGGCCTCGATCTTCTGCTCGACCTTCTCCAGCGACGGCGCGTCGTAATCCATGGTGTTGGACAGGGCGTCGACCGCGCTGTTCACCGACTCCTGCATCTTGGCCGCCTCGAGCGAGCCGAGCAGCTCCATGCGCTTCGCCGCCAGCTCGGCGACCCTGGTGGCGTTCTGTTGCACCGCCTCCTTGGCCTTGTCCGCCTGGGTGCGGGCGGTCTCGTACTGGACCTTCAACGTGTTGAGGTTGTTCTCGGCCGCCTGGAGCTTCATCGCCATCGCCTGGGCGGTGCGGTTCCACTTCTCGGTGCCTTCCATGTCGCCCGCCTGGGTGGCGGCATCGGCCCTGAGCAGCGCCTGCTTGGCCATCTCCCTGGCCTCACCCACGTCATCGGCGGCCTTCCCCATCCGCGACTCGAGCTGGGTGCGGTGGGCGACGACCTTGGCCGCCTGGTTGCGCAATGCCTGGTCCCGCTTCTGGGCCTCGCTGATCGCCTGCTCGATCTCGATCTCCGGGTTCATCGCGCCCTCCGCCGTGCTCTTGAAGAGCTGGGTGACGTAACCCCAGAGTCGCTTGAAAAAGCCCATATCGTCCTTCCCTGGTCGATGCGCTTTCGCCCGAACTCTAGCCAAGGCCCGCGATCCCGTCGGATGGGTAGCCTCATGCCGGTGCCGTGCCCCGTTCCCATGCCGCCGACCGGGGTGGGCGGATGATCCTGGTCGCCGGCGAGGGCTTGATCGATCTCACCGTCGACGGCGACGGCCGCTACACCGCCCACCCGGGCGGTGGGCCGGCCAACACCGCAGTGGCTCTGGGAAGGCTCGGGGTCCCTGTGGGTTTCCTCGGAGGGCTGAGCACCGACCGCTTCGGTGACCTCCTCCGTAGCCACCTGTCGGACGCCGGCGTCGACCTCGGCCTCGCCGTCGACACCGACGCCCCCACCACGCTGGCGGTCGCCTCGCTCGACCCGACCGGGGCCGCCTCGTACGCCTTCTACCTCGACGGCACCTCGGCGGGTGCGGTCTCCGCCGACCGGGTACCGCTCGAACTGCCCGCGGAGGTACCGTTTCTGGTACGGGACGCTCGGGCTGGTGCTCGAGCCAACCGCCACCACCCTGGTCGACCTGGTGGCGCGTCATGCCTCCCGGGTGGTCGTCGGCGTCGACCCGAACCTGCGCCCCACCGCCATCCCCGACCTCCCCACCCACCTGCGCCGCCTGACCGGGGTGATGGCGGCCGCCGACATCGTGAAGCTGAGCACCGACGACGCCGCGGTGATGCGCCCCGGCGCCGACCCGGCCGCCACCGCCGCCTGGGTGCAGTCGCTGGGACCGGGTCTGGTGCTGCTCACCAGGGGCGGCACCGGGGTCAGCGCCCTCACCAGGAGCGGCATGATCGACCTGCCCGTGCCCGACGTCCCCGTGGTCGACACCATCGGGGCCGGGGACGCCTACGCCGCCGGAATCCTGGCCGGGCTGCACGACCGCCACTTGCTCTCGAAGGAAGGCGTCGCCGCGCTCGGCGTCGAGGACCTCGAAGCGATCCACCGCTTCGCCGCCGCGGTGGCCGCGGTCACCGTCTCCCGGCCGGGAGCGGACCCTCCGTGGCGGTCGGAGCTGTGACTCGGTCAGGGATGGGTGCGGTCACCGATGCGGAGGGCGTGACGTTCCGTGTTTGGGCGCCGTTCGCCACCGGCGTGTCGGTGGCGGGCAGCTTCAACGGGTGGTCCGCCGATTCTCACCCCCTGTCGCCAGAGGGCGGAGGGGTGTGGTCCCTCCATGTCGACGGGGTGCAGGAGGGCGACGAGTACCGGTTCGTCGTCTCGACCGACGACGGAGTGCTGTGGCGCAACGACCCCTACGCCCGGGCGATGACCCATTCGGCCGGCAACTCCATCGTGTGCGCACCGGAGTTCGACTGGGGCGATACGCCGTTCGAGATGCCGTCGTGGGACGACCTCGTGATCTACGAGCTCCATGTCGGCACGTTCAACGATGCCCCCGGCGGTGGGCCTGGCGGCTTCGACAGCGTGGAGCGGCGGCTCGGCTACCTGCGCGACCTGGGGGTGAACGCCATCGAGCTGATGCCGTCGGCGGAGTTCGGCACCGACTTCTCGTGGGGCTACAACCCGGCGCACATCTTCGCCATCGAGGAGGCGTACGGGGGACCGCGGGCTCTCAAGGCGCTGATCCGGGCTGCCCATGCCCATGGCATCGCCGTCCTGCTCGATGTGGTCTTCAACCACCTCGGCCCGACCGACCTCGACCTGTGGCGGTTCGACGGCTGGAGCGAGAACGACAAAGGGGGCATCTACTTCTACAACGACTCCCGCAGTCAGACTCCGTGGGGCGACACCCGCCCCGACTACGGGCGCCCGGAGGTGGCGGACTTCCTGGCCGACAACGCCCGGATGTGGCTCGAGGAGTTCCGCGGTGACGGGCTGCGCTGGGATGCCACCGCCTACATCCGGAACGTCTACGGCAACGACGACGACCCGGCCCATGACGTGCCCGATGGGTGGCGGCTGTGCCAGCGCATCACCGGGGAGACGATGCAGCGCCAACCGTGGAAGCTCCACATCGCCGAGGATCTCCGCGACAACCCCTGGTTGACCGCACCGGTAGAGGTCGGCGGCGCCGGGTTCAGCACCCAGTGGGACGGCGGCTTCGTCCACCCTGTCCGGGAGGCGATGACGGCGGTGTCCGACGGGGGGCGCGACATGAGGGCGCTTCGGTGACGCCATCGTCCGCGGCGACCACGGCGACGCCTTCAAACGGGTCATCTACACCGAGTCGCACGACGAGGTCGCCAACGGCAAGCAGCGCCTTCCCGAGGAGATCGCACCAGGGGACGCCGGCAACGTCTGGGCGCAGAAGCGCTCCACGCTCGCCGCCGCTCTCGTGTTCACCTCGCCGGGCATCCCGATGCTCTTCCAGGGACAGGAGATCCTCGAGGACGCCTGGTTCCACGACCAGGATCCGATCGACTGGAGCAAGGAACACACCCACGGAGGCATCCTGAACCTCTACCGCGATCTCATCCGCCTTCGCCGCGATCATGACGGCAGCACCCGTGGTCTGCGGGGCCACCACGTCAACGTCCACCACGTCAACGACGAGGACAAGGTGATCGCCTTCCACCGCTGGCACCACGGCGGGCCCGGCGACGACGTGGTCGTCGTCGTCAACGTCGGCAACCGTCGCTACGACTCCTACCGCATCGGGCTGCCACGGTCGGGCATGTGGCGGGTCCGGTTCAACAGCGACTGGGCTCGCTACAGCGCACTGTTCGACGACCACCCCAGTCTCGACACCAGTGCGGACGATGAGCCGCGAGACGGCATGGCCCACAGCGGCGACGTCGGCATCGGCCGGTACACGGCGATCGTCCTCTCCCAAGACGCCATCTGAACCCGGCCAGCAGCGTCAGCGGTACCACGAGGAGGCGCCGCGATCAGCCGTGGAGGTCGGTGAGCTCGGCCTGGGTCACCTCGTCGGGGAGCTTGCCGATGATGATCATGGCGAGGACCTCGTCGCTGGTGACGTCGTCCTTGTTCACCGTGCCGACCAAGCGGCCCTGCAGCATGACGCTGATCCGGTCGGCGAGGTCGAACACGTCGTGGATGTCGTGGCTGATCATGATGATGCCCAGCCCCTCGGCCTTCAGCTGGCGGATCAGGGCGCGGACCTGCTCGGTCTCCGCCGGGCCGAGGGCGGCCGTCGGCTCGTCCATGATCAGGATGCGGGCGTTGAAGTGGACCGCCCGGGCGATGGCCACCGACTGTCGCTGCCCACCCGAGAGCGAGCTCACCGGCGCCATGAAGTTGGCGAACTTGGGGTTGAGGCGCTTCATCACCTTGCGGGTGGCGTCCTCCATCGCCGAGTCGTCGATCACGCCCCACCGGTTGACCAGCTCCCGACCGAGGAACATGTTCCCGGGGGCGTCGATGTTGTCGGCCAGCGCCAGCGTCTGGTAGATGGTCTCGATGCCGAGCGCCTTGGCATCGCGGGGCTGGTGATGGTCACCGGCTCGCCGTCGACGAGGATCTCGCCCGAGTCGGCGCTTCTGCGCCCCCGACAGCGTCTTGATCAGCGTCGACTTGCCGGCGCCGTTGCCTCCGACCAGGGCGTGGATCTCGCCGGGCTGGAGATCGATGGAGACGTCCTCGACGGCGTGCACCCCGCCGAAGCTGACGTACATGTTCCGCATCTCGACCAGCGGCGACGGCGTCGACGCCGTGCTCGGTCGCCATCGCGTCATCTCCGGTTCCTCCGGGTCGTAGCCCTCGTCGATAGCTGACGGCGAGCACCGAGCACCGGACGCCGACCACGATGTCCTGGAGCGGGGCGTCGACCCCGAGCAGCACCATGCCCGACTGCAGCGACTGCATGATGAGCGCGCCGAGCACCGCCCCGGGGATGGTCCCGATCCCGCCGGCCAGCGAGGTCCCGCCGATGACGGCGGCGGCGATGACATACAGCTCGGTGAGTCGTCCCCAGCCCGCTGACCGCGGCGTTGAGCCGGGCGATGGACACCGCGGCGGCGACGCCGACCAGGAGCCCCATCAGCGCGAAGGTCTTGACGATGGTCGCCTGGTGTTGATGCCGGCGAGATCTGCGGCCTCCGGGTTGCCGCCGATGGCGAACACATAGCGCCCGAAGCGGAGCCGGGTGGCCACGAAGGTCATCACCAGGGTGACCCCGATGAGCGATCAGCACCGGGATAGGCGATCCCGAGCGGGATTTGCAGCCCGCCCGCCGGCACAGGCGATGCCCGTTCTCCTCGGCGTACTGGCGGGCCAGGTTCTCGGGGAGGTAGTAGCTGTTGGACACCCACACCGCGGCGATGCACCGCTGCCACAGCTGACCACGCCGATGGCGACGTCGGCCCACATCGGGCGCAGCCGGAAGTCGTACCTTCGCCGCTTCCTGCGCCCGTTCACCAGCAGGGCGATCACCGCACACAGGCGGCGATGCCGACCACCCAGCTCCACGTCGCCCCGATCGACGCCCCGCGGCACCGCCACCGAGGACGCTGGAAGGTCTGTCCATCGGAGCGATCGTCCGGCCGCTGGCGGATGCCCACGCCACGCCACGCCAGACGAGCAGCCCACCGAGCGTGACGATGAACGAGGGGATGCGCCGACGTAGGCGACGATGAACCCCTGGAACGCCCCGATGAGTCCCCCGATGACGAGGCCGCCGGCCAGACGGCGACGACCCAGGTGAGCGGATGGTCGAACCCGAGCATGTCGGGGAGCCACTCGGCCTGGAGCGAGAGCCATGAGCATTCCCGACCACCGCCAGCACCGACCCCACCGAGAGGTCGATGTTGCGGGTGACGATGACCAGCACCATCCCCGTCGCCATGATGCCGACCGACGGCCGTCTGGACCGACAGGTTCCACAGGTTGCGGGCGGTGAGGAACGTCCCGCCCGGACAAGACGTGGAAGCCGAGCCAGATGACGGCGAGCGCCACCAGCATCCCGAACAGCCGGGTGTCGATCTCGGTGGCCCGCAGCAGCGACCCGGCCGAGCGGACCTCCCGCGGCTCCTCCACGTCCTCCATCGGACGGGTCAGCGCTTCAGTCATCGCCTCCCTGTCCGGCTATCGGCGTAGCACGGGCGTCACGCCCACGGGGTGACCGTGGGCGTGACGCCGTGCGTCTGGTTCAGTTCTGATCGGCGTGCTCGGCCGCAGACCGCCACCGTCCCGGGCTCGACTCCCTGACAGACCTCTTCGGCGGTGACCCAGCCTTCGTCGATCGGCACGTTGAGGTTCTCCTGGGTGATCGGCAGCGGGGTCAGGATGATCGAGTACACGTCGACTCCGCCCGGAGTGGTGAACAACTGCGGCGGCACTCCCGGCGGCCGGGGCGGAGTCGCCCAGGTCGTCCGGAGCGGTGACGTCGGCCAACTCGGTGCCCTCGGGCGAGCTGCAACGGCGAGCTCGCCGGCCGTCTGCCCGAGAGCGAAGGCGTTCTTCCACACCGACACCGACTGGGTGCCCAGCGCCACCCGGTTGAGGGCGGCGGAGTCGCCGTCCTGACCGGAGACCGGGCACCTGCCCGGCGAGGCCCTGGGCCTCGAGGGCGGCAACCACGCCACCGGCCATGCCGTCGTTGGAGGCGACCACGGCCTGGACATCGTTGTTGTTCTCGGTCAGGAACTGCTCCATGTTGGTCTGGGCGATCGCCGGGTCCCAGTTGTCGGTGTAGGACTCGCCGACGTTGACGATGGCGCAGGGCCGCGAGCTCGATCGACCGTCCTTCGGTAGGACCTCCATCTGGCCACCGAACAGGAAGTCGGCGTTGGCGTCGGCCTGGTTGCCCTTGATGAAGACGTAGTTCCCCTCGGGAACCAGCTCGAGGATCGCCCTGGCCTGCATCCTGCCCACCTCGACGTTGTCGAAGGTGAGGTAGAAGACGCCCGGGTCCTCGATCAGCCGGTCATAGGCGATCACCGGGATGCCCTGCTCGAGGGCGCTCTGCACCGCCGGCAGGATGGCGGTGCCGTCCTGGGCCAGGATGATCAGGGCGTCGGCACCGTCGGCGATGAGGCTTCTCGACGTCGGCGAGCTGCTGCTCCGCCGACGACCCGGCGTCGGTCGAGATGTACTCGGCCCCGGCCTCCTCGAGCGCCGCCTGGATGGCCGGCTCGTCGGCGTTGGCCCATCGCGGCTCGTTGAAGTTGTTCCACGACACGCCGACGGTGATGCCTTCGCCGCCGCCGCCGGTCCCCTCGGCGCCGGTGCCTTCGGCGCCGCCTGTGGTATCGGTGGAGTCGTCATCGCCTCCACACGCTGCGAGCACCACGGCCAGCACGGCCAGCAGTACCCAGAGTCGACGTCTGAACATGTTTCCTCCTTGACAAGCGCCACCAGGTGCGCAAGAGCCACAACGGTAGCCACTACCACACCGGTCTCGCCCGCTGTGATGCGGCCTCGCTCGGGCAACTGCCCACGTCGACGGCCGCCGCCCCGGGGTGGGTCCCCGGACCGGCCGAGCTCCGAGCTTACCGATCGAATGTTGGCGGCTGCAACAAATGGTCGGACGAAGCGGTTGGTCGGCCGTACGCAGCCGGCGTCCTCACCACAGCCGGCCCATGTGGCACGTGGTCCGGGCGGTATGATCGACCTCCCCAACAAACCGGACTTCCCCGTCCATCATGAGCACGGACAGCAGGATCAGCGGCGGAAGGCGGCACACCCGCGGCGTGGCCGGGGACGAGCTCCGCACGCCACAACCTCGGCACCGTCCTGGAGCGCCTCCACCTGTCCGGCCCGGAATCACGATCCGACCTGGTCGCCGCCACCGGGCTCAACCGGTCGACGATCGGCGACCTGGTCGGGCAGCTCACCGACCTCGGCATGGTCGAGGAGACGGCCGACCCGGCCGCCTCCGGGCCCGGCCGTCCTTCGCCGCTGGTGCAGACCCGCCCCCAAGGCGCCACGGTCCTCGCCGTCGAGCTGGCGGTCGACTCGGTGGCGGTGGCCACCGTCGGTCTCGGCGGCCACATCTACAACCGGCTGCGCGTCGAACGTCCCCGCGGTCACCGATCCCCGGACGAGACCGTGCTCGACGTGTCCCGGCTGGCCGAGCCGCTGCTCGACGCCCTCCCGGCCCGGAAGACCCTGGCCGGGATCGGGGTCGCCGTGGTGGGGATCACCCGTCGCTCCGACGGGTTCGTCCATCTCGCCCCCAACCTCGGGTGGCGGGACATCCCGCTCGGCGAGCTGTTCGCCCGGGAGCTGGCGCTCGGCGTCCCGGTGATGGTGGCCAACGAGGCCGACCTCGGAGCGTGGGGCGAGTACCGCAGAGGGCATCGCCCGGTCGGTGCATCTGGTGTACGTCTCCGGCGAGGTCGGTATCGGCGTCGGCGCCATCATCGACGGCAAGCCGCTGCTGGGTGCCGCCGGCTACGCAGGCGAGGCGGGCCACATGCTGATCAACCCGGCGGGCGTCGAGTGCCGGTGCGGCGCCTCCGGCTGCTGGGAGACCGAGGCCGGGGAGGCCGCTCTGGTGCGACGAATGGGCCACAGCGACGGCACCACCGGGGCGGCCGTGGTCGACGCCTTGGCGCAGCGGGCCGCCGCCGGCCACGCCCCCAGCCGCCGCGCCTTGTCGCAGGTCGGCCGCTGGCTGGGCCTGGGCATCGGGAACCTGATCAACATCTTCAACCCCGAGCTGGTGGTGCTCGGCGGCCTCTACCAGCGGATCTTCTCCTTCGTCGAGGCCGCCGTGGTCGAGGCGGCGGAGCGCACCGCCCTCGCCGCCCCTCGCCAGATGGCCACCATCGCCGCCAGCGAGCTCGGCGCAGACGCCCCACTGCTCGGCGCCGCCGAGCTGGTGCTGGCGGGCGTGATCGCAGATCCGGCCCGCGCCGAGAGTTGAGGTGGTGCTTACCCGGGCCGACTTCGCCGGCACCGTGACCATGACACAGGCGGCGAACAGACGCCGGTCGGCCCTCCTCCGCAGATGGGGCCCCTACCCCATCGCGGCCGTGCCGTTCGCGCCGGCCGAGTCCACGTCAGCGGCGAGCGGTGGCGTCGGCCAGGATCCGCTCGATCACCCGGAGGTTGGCAACGGCGTCCTCGGGCGCGGTCGGCACCGGTGTGCCGTCACGGATCGCCCGCGAGAATGCGTCGGCCTGGATGCGGTACTGGTCGGCCACTTCGACCTCGTGGACGACGATCGCCGGGCGAGACCGGGGGGTCCCCTCCGGCGATGTGCAGGATCCTCGTGGGGATGTCGGGCGGGATGTTGTACGGGATCTCCACCACCAGCCGCCCTGCGGTGCCCACCAACTCGACCCGCTGGCTCGGCTCGATCTGGGTGGAGCAGGTGAAGGTGGCGTGACGGCCGTCGAAGTCCAGGATGGCGGACGTCACCACGTCGGTCCCGAAGTCCGGGTCGTGGCGGATCGCCGCCTTGACCCCCGTAGGCTCGGCGCCGAACAGCATCCTGGCGAGGTTCACCGGGTAGCAGCCGATGTCGAGCAGGGCGCCGCCGCCGTACTCGGCGATGTTCCGGATGTTGCCCGCGTCGACATTGCGGTAGGAGAAGAACGATTGGACTGCGAGCAGCTCGCCGACGAGCCCGCCGGCCATCATCTCGCGCACCTGCACCCACAGCGGGTGGAGGCGGTACATGAACGCCTCCATCAGCTTCACCTCTGCGGCGGCGCACGCCTCGACCATCGCCGCCGCATCGGCACTGGTGATGGCGAGAGGCTTCTCGCAGAGGACGTGCTTGCCGGCGGCGGCCGCCGCCATGGTCCACTCCGGGTGGAGGTGGTTGGGCAACGGGATGTACACCGCCTCGACCTCGGGGTCGTCGAGCAGGGCCTGGTAGGAGCCGTGCGCCGCCGGGATCCCCAGGGACGATGCGGCGGCTTCGGCCTGCGCCTGCGAACGCGAGGCGATGGCGACCACCCGGCTCGCCGTCGACGGCCTCATCGCCGGGATCACCTTCTCGACGCCGATGCGCGCCGTGCCCAGCACGCCCCAACGGACTGGTTCGCTCGTCATGGCTCGGGCCACCTCACCCTCGGTCGACGTGAGCCGGTGACGCTACCGGGTGCCGGCCCGGGGCGGGAAGACCCGTGAAGCCGCCGGCCGCCGAGACGGGAGGCGGGGCAGCCTGGCTCCTCGCCGGGCTCGCCGCCGGGGCCCTCGGCATGCTGGCGCGTCGCCTTCGGTCTGGCCGGCCTGTTCCGGGAAGCTGCCCCGCCGCCGGCCGGCGCCCCCCACTTCGTCGAGGAGACGGCGACAGCGGGGGTCGATCACGTGTACGACGGCGAGTTCGACTTCTTCGTGGGGGGCGGGGTGGCGGTGTTCGACTGTGACGACGACGGGAGGCAGGACCTGTACCTCGCCGGCGGGGTCAACTCGGCGGCGCTCTACCGCAACGGCAGCGCCACCGGCGGAGCACTCCGTTTCACCCCCGAGCCCGATCCGGTCACCGGCGCTCACCGAGGTCACCGGCGCCTACCCGATCGACGTCGACGGCGACGGGATCACCGACCTCGCCGTGCTCCGCCACGGCGAGAACGTCATGCTGCGTGGCGTGGGCGACTGCCGGTTCGAGCGGGCCAACGAGGCCTGGGGAGTCGACGGCGGCGACGACTGGACCGTCGGCTTCAGCGCCACATGGGAGGATCCGGACGCCCTCCCCACCCTGGCGTTCGGCAACTACCTGGCCGAGGACGGGCAACAGACCGGCCAGTGTGCCGACCACGTGATGTTCCGCAGCGGGAGACGCCGCCTACGAGGAAGGCATCACGCTGAGCCCCGGCTGGTGCACCCTGTCGATCCTGTTCAGCGACTGGGACCGATCGGGCCGGCGCGATCTGCGGATGACCAACGACCGCCACTACTACTCCGACGGGGAGGAGCAACTGTGGCGGGTCGACCCCGGTGAGCCGCCGCGCCCGTGGAGCCACGAGGAAGGCTGGCAGCCGATGCAGATCTGGGGCATGGGCATCGCCAGCCACGACCTGTCCGGCGACGGGAAGCCCGAGGTCTTCCTCACCAGCCAGGGGGACAACAAGCTGCAGCAACTCGTCCAGGGGGCGACCGGTCCCGAGTACGCCGACATCGCCTTCGCCAGTGGGGTGACGGCGCACCGACCGTTCGTCGGCGACAACGCCCTCCCCTCGACCGCGTGGCACGCCGAGTTCCAGGACGTCAACAACGACACCTATGTCGACCTGTTCATTGCCAAGGGCAACGTCGAGGCCCAGCCCGACTTCGCCGCCGATGACCCGAGCAACCTGCTCCTCGGCAGGCCCGACGGCACCTTCGTCGAGGGGGCGGAGGATGCCGGGATCCTGAACTTCGGCCGGGCCCGCGGGGCGGCGCTGGCCGACTTCAACCTGGACGGCCTGCTCGACCTGGTGGTGGTGAACCGCCGTGAGAACGTGAGGTTGTGGCGGAACGTCGGGTCCGGCGACTCGACGGCGGCGGCGCCGATGGGCGGCTGGGTGGCGTTGCGCCTCGAGCAGCCCGGCGCCAACCGTGACGCCATCGGAGCCTGGGTCGAGGTCCGTGCCGGGCGCCGTACCATCGAGCGTGAGGTGACCATCGGTGGCGGCCATGCCGGCGGGCAGCTCGGTTGGATCCACTTCGGCCTGGGAGATGCCGGCGAGGCCGAGGTCAGGGTGCGGTGGCCCGACGGCAGACGTGGGGCCGTGGATGACGGTGCCGGCCGACCGTTTCGCCGTCATCGACCGGTCGTCGACGGAGGCCCGTCTGTGGGCCCCGCCCGCCGAGAGTGAGCCCGAGTGAGCACATGCCGGCACGACTGAGCTCCGTCGACCTGCCCGACTTCGGGATGCCGACCGAGATGCCCCGGATCCCGGCCGAGTTGTAGTCGGGCAGGATGGGGCGACTGCGCGACCGGGCGCACGACGCCGGCTACGACGCGCTCGTCGTGTACGCCGACCGTGAGCACAGCGCCAACCTGTCGTATCTCACCGGGTTCGACCCCCGGTTCGAGGAGGCGGCGCTGGTGCTCGGGCCCGTCCGGCGAGCCGGCCGTGCTGGTCGGCAACGAGTGCTACGGGATGGCCGGGGCGGCCCCGTCTCCATGAGGCGACACCTCTACCAGGACTTCAGCCTCCCCGGCCAGCCCAGGGACCGTTCCCGACCCATCGGCGAGATCCTGGCCGGCGAGGGGATCCGCCCCGGTCACCGGGTCGGCGTCGTCGGCTGGAAGGAGCTCGCCGATCGGTGGCGGATCGACGCCCCCGCCTTCATCGTCGACGAGCTGCGGCGGGCGACGGAGCCGGACGGGGTCGTCGAGAACGCCACCCACCTGCTCACCGGCGCCGCCGGACGGGTTGCGGGTGATCAACGAGGTCGAGCAGCTCGCCTGCTTCGAGTACGCCGCCTGCCACACCTCCCAGGGGGTGCGCCGCCTCATGTTCGGGCTCGAGCCGGGGATGACGCGAGCAGGAGGCGGTGCGCGCTGCTCGAGTGGAACGGCATGCCGCTCGTCGTGTCACCTGATGCTGACCGCCGGGCCACGGGCGTCGCTGGGCCTGCTCAGCCCGGAGGACCGCCCCATCGCCCGGGGCGACCCGTTCACCGTCGCCTTCGGCGTCTGGGGGCGCTGAACTGCCGGGCCGGGTTCGTGGTCGGCGGCGAGAGCGAGCTGCCGGCCGGGATCGCCGACTACGTCGACCGTCTCGTCGGCCCCTACTTCGAGGCAGTGGTCGAGTGGTACCGGGCCCTTCGCATCGGCCAGACCGGCGGCGTCCTGCAGGAGATCGTCGACCGCCGACTCGGCGACCCCTTCTTCGGCATCTTCCTCAACCCGGGTCACCAGATCCACCTCGACGAGTGGGTCAACTCGCCGGTGGCGCCCGGGTCCGAGGTCGAGCTGCGGTCGGGCATGGCGCTGCAGGTCGACATCATCCCGGCCACCGGCACCGACTACTTCACCACCAACATCGAGGACGGCGTCGCCCTGGCCGACGAGAGCCTGCGCGCCCGGTTCGCCACCGCCTACCCCGAGGCGTGGGAGCGGATCGAGGCGCGCCGCGAGTTCATGTCGGGGGTGCTCGGCATCGACCTGCATCCCGACGTGCTCCCCTTCTCCAACATCCCCGCCTACCTGTCGCCGTTCCTGCTGGCGCCCCGACCGGGCGATGACCGCCGGCTGAGCGTGCGTCGGGCGTCAGGCCGGGTTCGTCACCCGTCGATCTCGTCGACGATCAGCCAGCGGTCGCCGGTGGCCTGGTTGAGCACGAAGGTGGTGGAGAACGGCACCGTCGACCCGGCCCGTCTCGGCGCCGGCCTCGTCGAAGGTCACCCTCTCGATCGTGCCGGTGGCGTCGAACCCGAGGCTGGCGCCCAGTCTGGCTGTCCGCCCCGTAGACGCGGCCGGAGGCGTGAGCGAGTCGAACCGATACGTCTCCACCACCCGTCGTTTGGCGACGGCGTCCTGCTCGATGCGGCGTTCCATGGCGACCAGGCGCGGCCCGTGGTTCACCGCTCGCAGCAGGCTGGTGTCGGATTCTCTCCGGGCGGCGGCCTCCACCGCCAGGTTCTCCGCCAGCGTCACCGCCAGCGCCTCGGCCGAGCCGGAACGTCGGCGTTGAGCTCGAAGACCTCGTCGGCCACGACGACATCGGGGAGGGTCGTCGGGTCGACCTCGGCGGCGGCCTCCGGGAACGAGCCGTCGACGGAGCTGTCGGTGGCCGTCGCCGCCGTGGGCCGCGCCGGCCACCCGGCGACGACGATCACCACCGGGATCACGACGGCCGCCGCCCCGAGCACGGCACCCCTGCCGAAGACCCGCCACCGCCCGCCGGCGCCGCTGGCCGTGCTGGTCGAGCGCGGCCCATCCCCAGCCGGGGGCGACCACCCGGTCGAACACGGTCGCGCAGCGGGCTCATCAGCGCCAGCCCGGCCAGCAAGCCGACCTTGGCGCCGAACTCGGTCGTCTGCGGCGCCATCAGCGCGGTGCTCAGCACGGCGATCCCGACGGCGAACAGGACCCTGGCGGCGCCCCCGGCGCGGGATCGTCTTCGGGTCGGTGATCATGAAGAAGAGGAAGATGAGGACCTCGGGCGAGGTCACCACCACCCACCAGAACGACGGGCCGCAGACCGGGGCGAGCGACCAGGCGGCGGTGATGCAGTGCCCGCTCGCCGCCAGCACGCCGAGCCCGGCGGCCAGGGCGAGCCAGAAGGTCCCCGCCATCGCCAGGAGTCCCAGCCGGGACGTGATCAGCAGGCCGCCGACGAGGATCACCGCATAGGCGCAGGACCAACCAGGCATCGAGCGGCCCCCACCAGAAGTCGAGAGGCTCGATCCGGCCGCTCCCCAACACGAGGAAGGCCACCACCAGCCCGATGTTCGACGGGTTGAACACGTGGCTGCCCCGGTAGCGGATCGTGTACTTGGTGATCAGGGAGAGCCCGGCCACCAGGGCGAAGACGTGCCAGTCGACCCAGGTCCAGTGGTCCCCCGGCTCGGTGGCCACCGAGCGCAGGATGAGGGCGACGCCGCTGCCGGTGAGCATGGCGCTGGCCGGCCACACCAGGGTGCCCGACCGGCGCACGGTGTACACCACCTCGATGACGGCACAGGTGAGGATCGCCGACAGGATCTGCGGCACCGACACCGCGAAGCCGAGCGCCACCTGCCCGAGCACGTGGATGGTGATGATCACCGCCGCCAGATGCAGCCGTGGATCTCGCAGGCTGGGCAGGACCACCGGGTAACTCCGGGCGCCGAGTCGCAGCGTGGGGAGGTCTGCGGTGGTCAATTCTTCCCCGTCACCGCCCGGACGAAGAACCACAGGTTGGCCGGGCGCTCCGCCATCCGGCGGGTGAGGTACGGGTACCAGGCGACGCCGTAGGGCACGTAGACGCGGAGCGTGAGGCCGTCGGCGAGCAGCTGGTCCTGCAGGTTGGGGCGCACCCCGTACAGCATCTGCAGCTCGTGGTAGCCGACGCGCTGCAGGCCGAGGCTGCGGGCGAGGTGGATGCGTGCGTCGTCGTGGGTCGCCACCGCCGGTCTGACGTTCTCCGCCGCCATCAGGGTCTGGAGGAGCCGGTCGAAGTTGGCGTCGACCTCGGACCGGGACTGGAAGGCGATGTTCCCCGGCTCGGCGTAGGCGCCCTTGCACAGCCTGATGTGCCCGTCGAGCGGCATGATCCGGTCCAGGTCGGCGGCGGTGCGGTGCAGGCAGGCCTGGACGGCGATCCCGACGTTGCCCCGACGTCGCTGGGCGTCTTCGTAGATGTCGATGGTGCGCCCGGTGTGCTCGCTCTCCTCCATGTCGACGGTCACCGACGTGCCACAGGTCGACGCTCGGGCGGCGAGGGCATCGAGCGACTCGGCGGCCAGGTCGTCGTCGAAGCCGAGCCCGAGCTGGGTCAGCTTGATCGAGATGTTCGAGTCGAGCCCGTCGGCGTCGATCCGGTCGAGACAGGCCAGGTAGTCGTCCCGGGCGGCGAGCGCCTGGCTTCGGTCGGTCACGTGCTCGCCGAGGTGGTCGAGCGACACCCGCGCCCCCTTGGCGTTCAAGGCGGCGGCGACCCCGGCGGCCTGATCGAGCGTCTCACCGGCGACGAACCGGGTGGAGACGGCGCGCCCGGGGCCGGTGTCGCAGAACAGCTTCCTGACCGGGCCGAGATCGGTCACCGCCAGCAGTGAGCGCCCGATCGGGTTCACCGCTCAGACCGGCGGGTCCTGGGCCACCGCCTCCTGGCCCAGCTCGCGGGAGCGAGACGCCGCCGCCCGCACCGCATCCTCGACCAGGGCGCGAAAACCGCCGTCCTCGAGGGTGTGCATCGCCGAGGCGGTGGTCCCGCCCGGGGGAGGTGACCTCGGCCCGCAGCCGGAATGCGCTCTTCGGGCTGGTGGCGAGCAGGATGCCGGCGCCCCGCACCGTCTGCAGTACGAGCTTCTCGGCGGCGTGGTGGGGAAGCCCTTCGCGGATGGCGGCCTCGGTCAGCGCCTCGGCGAGCAGGAACACGTAGGCCGGGCCGGTGCCGGACACCGCGGTGACGGCGTCGAGCAGGTCCTCGGACAGGTTGATGGTCTGCCCGACCGCGGAGAGCACGGCGGCGGCGCGCTCCAGCGCCTCGGCGTCGACCTCGGCCCCCCCGCAGTACGCCGTCATCCCCTCGTCGACGGCGGCCGGGGTGTTCGGCATCGAGCGGACCACCGCCAAGCCGGGGAACCGGCGCTCGAAGACCGCGATGGGGACGCCCGCAGCCAGCGAGATGAGGAGTTGTGGAGGTGCCACCACGTCGGCGATCTGGTCGAGGAGGGCGGGCACGTCCTTCGGCTTGACCGCCGCCACGACCACGTCCCGACCGCTTCGCCGCCGCCGCGGGGTCGAGCACCACCGAGACCCCGGTGAGCCGCTCGGTCTCCGACGCCCGCTCGGGACGTCGCGCCGCCATCACCACGTCGCCGGGCTCCCAACCGGCGCGCAGCAGCCCCTCGGCGAGGATGGTCCCCATCGAGCCGGCCCCGAGAATGGCGACGGAAGGGTGCACGGCGGCGATGATAAGCCCGACGGTGCCGGCGACGAGAGTGCGGATCGGCCATGGAGGACTCCACAGACGGCGATCCCGACGTCGGGCTCGGCGGTCGATGGCCGGGACCTCCGACACAACCGAACGTCTCGGTCGAGCAGGTGGCGATGCCCGCCGGGACGCTGGCGGTTCGCCACTACGACGGTGCTCCACCAGGGATCGTCGCCCTCCACGGGTTCGGGCTGCACGGCGGCCAGTTCGCGGCAGTCGCCCGAGCGGGCGGATGGCAGGTCGACGCCCCCGACCTGCCCGGCCACGGGCTCACCACCGTCGATCCGGTCGACCTCGACACCGCCATCGACGCCCTGTCACGCTGGCTGGCGCGCTCCGGGCGGCGCCCAGTCCTCGGTTACTCCCAGGGGGGTCGGCTGGCGCTCCACCTCGCCTGGCGGCGCCCCGACCTGGTGAAGTCACTGGTGGTGGTATCGGCCGGTCCGGGGCTCGACGAGGATGCCCGGGGGCCGCGAGCCGTCGCCGATGCGACCGTCGCCGATCGCATCGAACGGGAAGGCGTCGCCGCCTATCTCGATGGATGGCTCGATCATCCGGTGTTCGGCACCCGCCGCCTCGACGCGGCCACGAGGGCTGCCGACCGGGCCCTCCGGTTGGAGAACACGGCCGCCGGCCTCGCCTCGGCACGTCGCCGCCTCGGCCAGGGGGCGCTTCCGAGGGTGACCGTCGATGACCTGGCCGTGCCCGTCTTGTGGGTCGCCGGTGGGCTCGACCCGGGGTACGTGGCGACCATGACGGCGGCCGCCGAGTCCCGCGGCGACCCGGTCGTGGTGGTTCCCGGGGCCGGCCACAACGTGGTCGCCGAGGCTCCCGGTGCCCTGGTCCGTTCGATCGAGGCCTGGATCGGCACCTGAAACCTCACCGGCTGCCGCAGCCACCGTCACCGCATCGTCACCACGGTGGCGAAGCCGGTATCTGCCGCCTCTGTCGGTGATCTCGTCCTTCGGCAACCTCCAAACAATCCGAAAGGACCATGCCATGACTCACCAAGTGAGCATCCCCCGCAGCGGCTCCGCCCCGACCGCGGAGCGCACCGAGCTCGACCGAGGGTGCGCCGATCCGCAAGCTGATCGTGTACACCCTGGCGACCCTCGTCGTCGCCGCCTCCGTGACCGTGGCCGCGGTCGTGGTCTCCGACGACGACGCCCCGACCTCGACGGGCTTCGCCCAGGCAGCCGCCGGCACCGCCGGTGCCTACGCCGCCCAGGTGAAGGCCAACGCAGCCGCCGACACGGCCGCCGGCTACAGCGCCCAGGCCAAGGCCCACCAGGCCGTCCAGGCCGGGAGCAGCAGTACGTCGACGGGCTCAACCCCGCCAGTGACGTTCCCGGCACGCGTCGGGCTGAGCGGGACCGCCACGTCGACGGGTCGTTCCAGGCCAACGAGACCGCCCGTCTGCAGGGACTGGCCCCGAGCATCGACGGGTCCTTCCAGGCCAACGAGACCGCCCGGATGCAGGCGCTGGTGGACGGGATCAACCCCGCCACCGACGTCCCCGGCACCCTGGGCGGGACCGTCACCAGCGACGGATCGTTCCAGGCCAACGAGACCGCCCGTCTGCAGGGACTGGCCCCGAGCATCGACGGGTCCTACCAGGTGAACGAGACCGCCCGGATGCAGGCACTGGTGAACGGGATCAACCCCGCCACCGACGTCCCCGGCACCCTGAGCGGCACCGTCACCAGCGACGGATCGTTCCAGGCCAACGAGACCGCCCGTCTGCAGGGACTGGCCCCGAGCATCGACGGTTCCTTCCAGGTGAACGAGGCCGCCCGGATGCAGGCACTGGTGAACGGGATCAACCCCGCCACCGACGTCCCCGGCACCCTGGGCGGCACCGTCACCAGCGACGGATCGTTCCAGGCCAACGAGACCGCCCGTCTGCAGTCGCTGGAGCCCCGGACGGTCATGCGGGGCGCACGCTCTGGGTGTCACGTCACCGCTGACGTCACCACGCCCCAGCCAGAACGAGAGTGCGCGCAGGCCAAGGCAAGAGGGTGCGGCCCACGGGCCGCACCCTCGCCGCGTGTCTCCGACTATCGGGGCTTCGACACCCGGAGGAGGAGGTCGACGTAGGGCTCGGGGACGGTCAGGATCGACTCGTGCCCGGCGTCGATCTCGACGACCTCGTCCGGTCGGGCCAGCTCGGCCAGTTCCCGCTGCGCCGGCGTGGGCACCACCCAGTCCCGCAGCGTCACCACCACGGCTGTCGGCACCCGGAGCGAGCCGACCCACGATCGCGGAGTCGAACCGCCACGCCGCCGACCCGGCGTGGTAGTAGAGATGCGGGTCGCGGCGACGAAGCGCATGGTTGAGCCATCGCGCCTCCGCCGGGGTTATGCCCTGCTTCCGTCGCAGCAGGGTCTCGGTCACCCGGGTGGTCTCGAAGACGCTGATGTGGCCGAGGGCCGAGCCCAGCCAGAAGAAGGCTCTGGCCGCCAATCGGCGCACCGGGACCGGGCGAGCGGCGGTGGCGGCCAGCACCAGCCGGTCGACCAGGCCCGGGTGACGGCGCGCCAGCTCCTGGGCCACCATGCCACCGAGCGAGTAACCCATCACCGTGGCGGCCGGGGTGTCGAGGGCGAACAGGATGCCGGCAACCTCGTCGGCGAGCTCTGCCACGTCGTAGCGTCCCCTGACCCAGTCCGACTTCCCGTGATTGCGCAGATCGGGGATGATCAGCCGGCGTTCGACGGCGAGCTTCTCGACGAGCCGGAAGTACGTCATCTCGCCGTCGAAGCTCCACCCGTGGATCAGGACGATCGGCGGGGCGTCCTCGGGACCCACCTCCCGCACGAAGAACTCCTCGTCGCCGACGAAAACCGAACGCCCCGGTATCCGTACCGGGCGGACTTGCGGGCCGGTGAACCGGGGCGACGGGTCGGGTCCGAACAGCCGCCACCCGACCCAGCCGGCAACCGCCAACCCGGCGATCCGCATCGGCCTCATCGCACGGCGTCGACCTGGAAGGCGTGGTCGGCAACGGGACGCTCCCCAGCGCACTGGCGATGGCGGCGAGCGCGCCATCGCCCGGACCTCGCTCGCCTGGGTGTCGATCCCGTCCACCGCCGCAAGCTAGCTGCTGTGAAATGCCCGGGCGGCTGACGCCGCCCTCCTCCTCGGCAGCGGCGCTCACGGTCGGATTACACTCCCGGTCGGCCCGGTTCTGGGCCGCGCGACCGGACCCCCCGCCCCCCTGGGATCCGGTCGCGGCGCTGGGCACGACCCGGCCTGGTCGACGGGCCCGGCGCGGTTTCTACCATCCCTCCCCCATGAGGCTCCGCTTCCTGCGCCCGCGTCTGATCACCGAAGGCCTGCGCGATCTGGCGCGGCGCCGTCCGGAGGAGGCGGGCGACTACATCGACACCCACCACGCGGAGTGGGAGGAGCTGGTCGGCGACGACCCGGAGAACGCCGCCGACATCCTGGAGGCGCTGGACCCGGGCATCGCCGCCGACCTGATCGCCGGGTTCGGGGCCGAGGACATCGGCGAGGTCCTCGACGAGATGAACCCGGAGGCGGCGGCGGACATCCTCGAGGTGCTGTCGCCGACCGAGGCCGCGGCAGGCGGTGGCGGAGATGGACACCGACCAGGCGGCCGACCTCATCGCCGCCCTCGACGAGGAGACCCGGCAGGAGGTGCTGGCGGCCATCGACCCCGAGGCGGCCCGCCGCATCGGTGAGCTGTTGGAGTACGCACCGGACAGCGCCGGCGGCCTGATGACCCGCGAGGTCGCCGCCCTCCCGATGGGGTTGACCGCCGGTGAAGCGATAGAACGCCTCCGCCGGATCCACGACGATCTCGGCTCCAACCTCTCGTACGTGTACGTGATCGACAGCGAGAACCGGCTCCAGGGGGTCATCTCCTTCCGCGACCTGGTCTTCTCCCGCCCCGGCCAGGGCCTCGAGGAGGTGATGGTCGTCGACCCGTACTCGGTCCACGTCGAGGACGACCGCGAGGTGGTTGCCGAGCTGATCCAGCGGTTCCACCTCCTCGCCATCCCCGTCGTCGACCACCGGAGGGTGCTGCTCGGGATGGTCAAGGTCGACGAGGCACTGGAAGCGGTGGTCGCCGAGGCATCCGAGGACATCGCGGTGATGGTGGGCGCCGGCCACGAGGAGACGCCGTACACCCCGGTGCTCGAGTCGTCCCGCTACCGGCTGCCATGGATCGTGGTCAACCTGGTGGCCTCTGGGTTGGTGGCGGTCGTGATCAGCCGGTTCGACTCGATCATCGAGAGCGAGGTGGTGCTGGCCGCTCTCATGCCGATGGTGGCCAGCATCGGGGGCAACACCGGGGCGCAGAGCCTGGCGGTGATGATCCGGGCGATGGCGCTCGGCGACGTGGGGCCGGGACGAGCCAGGCGGGCGGTGCGCCGCGAGTTGGTCATCGCCCTCGTCAACGCCGCCGTCATCGCCACGCTCGCCGGCATCGGTGTCGGCGTGCTCACCGGCTCGTCCGATTTCGCCGCTGGTCATGGGCGTCGCCGTGGCGGTGAACATGATGGTGGCCGGGCTGGCCGGCGGCTCGATGCCGGTGATCCTGCGCCGGCTCGGGTTCGACCCGGCGCTGGCGTCGAACATCTTCCTCACCACGATCACCGACATGGTGGGATTCGGCGGCTTCCTGCTCGTCGCCGTGCTGTTGCTGTGAGGCCGGAGCCGCCGAAGTCGCCCCAGGAGAGAGGACGGCCCGCCATGGGGTAAGGGGCCCCATCTGCGGGAGGAGGGCCGACCAGCGTCTGTTCGGCGCCTGTGTCATGGTGAATGTGCGGCCGAAGTCGGCCCGGGAAGAAACTAGCTTCCGAGGACTACCGAGCCGGTGTCGGAGAAGGGGCCGAGGAACACGATCCGGAACCCGTCCTCGAGCCTCGCCAGGTAGTGGATGTCGAGCTGGTTCTGCTGCTGCTGGGTCGGGTTCTCTTTTTCGACGTACTCGGCCACCTCGGGGTCGTCGACAACGTGAATGACCAGGACGTCTTCTTCCTCGGTGTCGACCACGTCGGCGATGACGTTCTGCAGGTCGATGTCGGTGAGGGACTGATACGACTCGGGATCGAGGAGCACCACCAGCGTCGAACCGTCGTCGCCGTCGGACCGGCTGACCACCTCCCACTCCGGGATCACCGGGTCACCGAGATCCACGGTGGTGGAGCTGCCCCCTTGGGCCCCGGTGGTGCCGGTGGCGCCGTTCTCGCTGCCGGCCAGCGTCGTGATCGGGGCGGCCGAGCCGTCCCCGGCGGTCGTGGTGGTGTCCCCGTCGTCACCGGAGCACCCCGCCAGGACGGCGGCTCCGACGAGGACGGCGAGGGCAATTCGAGTCCGCATGGCGGTCAGTGTACCCGGGGTGGGTTCTAGGACGTGTCTTGCCGGCGGGCCGCCGACCACGCCTCGTAGTCGATCCCGTCCATGAACGGCCGGGAGTGCACCACCCGGAAGCGGGCCGCCACCTGGTCGAAGAGCGCCTCCGACGGGTCGGTCTCGAGGCCGATCTGAGCGAGCTCGAGGGTGGGTCGCCACCCCGGCACCCCGACGGCGATGTCGACCCGAGAGCGCCAGTCGGCCGCGGTCACCGAGGTCGGCGGGTCCACCCAGTACCTCTGCAGCTTCTCCGCCACCCGCAGGCACCTGCGGAGCAGCCGGAGCTGCTCCCTGGTCGGGGTGGAGGCGCCGATCTCCTCTGCCCACTCGGCGAAGTCGTCCGCCCGCCAGGAGCCCGGGTCGCCGACCACCCGCTCGTAGAGGCCGTCGACGGCGTCGAGCAGCGGCAGGGTGGCGGTCACACCGCTCCGGCGGTGCGCCGTTCGCCTACCACCAGGTCGGCGAACGCCTCCCGCAGCTCCATCGTCCTCGGTCCGGGATCGAATGGCCGGTCGCCGACGGCCACCACCGGCATCACCTCGCGGATCGTCGACAGCGAGACGACCTCGACGGCGCCGAGCAGGCGGTCCAGCGGGTAACGCCCAGCCGTGGGACGGAGCCCGACGGCCGGCGCCAGCTCGACCACGGCACCCAAGGTGATCGAGTCGAGCACACCGAGCGTAGGCGTCCGGGTACTCCAGCCGATCGCCCCGCACCCAGGCGATGCTCGAATTGGGCCCCTCGAGCACCGAGCCGCTGCGCCCGATCAGCAGCGCATCGTCGAAGCCGGAGCGGAGGCGCCGCCAGCCTCGCCTCCATGTTGGGGGCGTAAGAGAGGGTCTTGGCGCCGGTGAGGCCCGACCAGGCGCCGTCCGGGTGCCATGGGGCCACCACCGGCAGCAGCCGCAGACCGGTCGGTGGGGAGGCCAGCGTCTCGGCGAACACCAGCGTCCGGGATCCGGTGCCGGGGTGGTCGAGATCGGTGCCGCCGGTGACGATGAGCCGCACCGAGCAGTCCCCCTCCGCCGCCCGCTCCTCCACCCAGGCGGCGAGGTCGTCCTCACCGGGCAGCGTCATCCCCAGCCGCTCGGCGCTGGACCGGAGCCGGGCGAGATGGCGGTCGAGGCGGAACGGCGCCCCTCCGTACGAGCGGATGGTCTCGAAGCAGCCGTAGCCGCGTTGGGCGGCGATGTCGTCCACCGGGATGGCGGCATCGTCCGAGGGGACACCGTCGACCAGGACCGGCCCGATCCGCATCAGCCCCGCCCGCCCGGAGCCAGCCCGGCATGGGCCGGCGTGTCTTCGTCGTAGGAGCTGGTGATGGGCAGCCTGCGGTCCTTCCCGAACGCCTTCTGCGTGATGCGCACCCCCGGAGCCGCCTGACGGCGCTTGTACTCGCTGCGGTCGACCAGGCGCACCACCCGCCGCACCACCGCCGGGTCGAGCCCGGATGCGGCCATGGCGTCGATCGGACTCGTCGAGCTCCACATACCTCCGCAGGATCTCGTCGAGCAGCTCGTAGGCGGGAAGCGAGTCGCTGTCCTTCTGCCCGGGTCGTAGCTCGGCCGACGGCACCTTGTCGATGATCGCCACCGGGATCACCTCTCCGTCTCGGTTGCGCCATCTGGCCAGGTCGTACACCACGGTCTTCAGGACGTCCTTGAGCACGGCGTAGCCACCGGACATGTCGCCGTACAGGGTGGCGTACCCCACCGCCATCTCCGACTTGTTGCCGGTGGCCACCACCATCGGCCCGTACTTGTTGGAGAGTGCCATCAGCACCGCCCCGCGGATGCGCGCCTGGAGGTTCTCCTCGGCGATCCCCGGCGGCGTCCCGGCGAACGACTCGGCCAGCCCGTCGAGGAACGCCTGGAAGATGCCGTCGATGGGGATGACGTCGCACCGGCAGCCGAGCCGCTCGGCCAGCTCGACCGAGTCACGCCACGACCCCTCGGAGCTGTAGCGGGCGGGCATGGTGACCCCCCACACCGCCTCGGGGCCGAGGGCGTCGCAGGCGATGGCGGCGGTGAGGGCGCTGTCGATGCCCCCCGACAGTCCGATCAGCACCCCCGAGAAGCCGTTCTTGCGCACGTAGTCGCCCAGCCCGGTGACCAGGGCGGTGTACACCTCCTCCTCGGGCACCATGGCGCCCGGGGCCGTCGCCGCTGCCGAGCCGGCGGGCGGGCCGATCGCCGGCCGGTCTCCTCCGATCGGGACGTCGACCACGAAGCGCTCCTCGGTGAACATGCCGGCACGGTGGATCGGCTCGCCGCCGGCGGCGAACACCATGGAGTCGCCGTCGAACACCAGCTCGTCCTGGCCGCCGACCATGTTGAGGTAGACCACCGGCAGGTCGAGCGACCGGGCGATGCCACCGATGAGCTCGGCCCGCTGCGCCCCCTTCCCCCGATGGTACGGCGAGCCGTTGATGTTGAGCAGGATGCGGGCGCCGGCCGCCGCCTGGTCGACATGAGGGCCGTCGGCGCCCCAGATGTCCTCGCACACCGAGATCCCGACCGGCACGCCGGCGATCTCCCAGACGCGGTCGGGCCGGCCACCGGCGGCGAAGTACCGGGCCTCGTCGAACACCCCGTAGTTGGGGAGCAACACCTTGTGGTAGATGCCGACGACCCGGCCGCCACCGAGCACGGCGGCGCCGTTGGCCAGGCGGCGCGGTAGCGAGTCCTCGAACCGGTCCTCGGCGACCACGTCGTCGTCGGCGAGCCGGTCGACGAAGCCGACCACGACCACGGTGCGCCCGGCGCGGGCGGCAAGCCCACGAACGGCCTCGATGCCGTCGTCGACGAACTCGTCTCGCAGCACCAGGTCCTCCGGGGGGTAGCCGGAGATGACCAGCTCGGGGAGCAGCAGGACGTCGGCGCCCTCTTCCTCTGCCCAGTCCATGGCGTCGGCCACGATGGCGGTGTTGCCGGGGATGTCCCCGACGGTCGGGTTTACCTGGGCACAGGCGACGCGCAGCGGCATTCGAAGTCAGATTATCCAGGCCCCAGGAGAAGGGAATCCCTCCCGCCGCCGACCGTGGATCGGCCATGAAGCAACGAAGCCGGCCTCGGGAACATCACGGCCCGCGATGGGGTAGGGCCCATCTGCGGGGGGCGGCCCGACCAGCGTCTGTTCGCCCGCGGAGCCGGCGAAGTCGGGCCGGGAGATGTCAGACCCCGCTGATGGTCTCCTCCACCAGGGAGTCGACCACCTGCCGTAACGCCTCTTCCGGGGATGCGCCCCCGTCGAGGGCGCTCTCGTAGACGGAGAGCTGGCGATCGGCGCTGGTCCCCCTGGCCAGGATGGTGCGGCCATGCTCCAGCTCGGCGGTGGCACCGATCTCCTCGGCATCCTCGGCAACCAGCTCGAGGATCTCCTCGAACAGCTCCTCGTAGGGCACGATGACGCCCCGGCCGAAGTCGATCAACCCCCCGGACGTTCCGTACCGCTGCGCCCGCCACATGTTCTCGCTGAGCAGCATCCGAGAGTAGGTCCGCCACCGCTGGTTGCCCTTGCGTCGCCGGTAGAGCATCCGCAGCAGGCACAGGTACATCGCCGCCACCGTGATGCCGTCGTCGATGTTGGTACAGATGTCGGTGGCACGCAGCTCCAAGGTGGGGTAGCGGTCGGACGGGCGCAGGTCCCACCACAGCCGGGTGGCGTCCTCGATGACCCCGGCCTCGACGAGCACCCCGACGTGGCGCCGGTAGTCGGACCACGAGGCGAACTCGTCGGGGAGCCCGGTGCGGGGCAACGCCCGGAACACCGACGTCCGGTAGCTCTTCAGCCCGGTCACGATGCCGTGCCAGAACGGCGAGGAGGTGCTGATGGCCAGCAGGTGCGGCATGAAGTACGAGACCTGGTTCATCAGGTCGATGCGGAGCTCCTCGTCCTCGACGCCGACGTGGACGTGCATGCCCGAGATGAGGAGGCGGCGGGCGACACCGCCCATCGCCTCGGCCAGGGCGTTGTAGCGCTCCTTGTCGGTGTTGAGCTGGTCGGTCCACGCCGCCGAGGGGTGCGTGCTGGCCGAGATCGGCGCCAGACCGTGGCGGTTGGCCTCGTTGGCGACCGCCGCCCGCAGCGCCCCCAGCGATGCCCTCACCTCGCCGATGGTGGCACACACCGGGGTCGCCACCTCGACCTGGGAGCGCATGAACTCGGGGCCCACCTGCCCGCCCGCCGCCTCGCCGATCCGTTCCATCATCCCCTCGGGGAGGTCACGGACGAGGTCGCGGGTCTCGAGGTCGACGATCTTGTACTCCTCCTCGATGCCGACAGTGAAGGAGGGCCCGGAGCCCATCGTGCTCACGTCATCGCCCCTCGCTCGGCTTCTCGGGCACCGGTCATGTCGCCCTCTTCGTGTCCCGCTGGTCGGTCCGCCACCGGCGCGGCCGTGGACCGCCCGGGGCCGCCTTTTGATGAGCCACCGCACCGGCCAAGTTACCCGGACAGCCCAGGCGGCGCCGGATTGGTCCGGCCCACCGTTAGGATCCCGTCATCCATGGGCTTCTCCAGCAACTTCGGTGAGGTCGCCCGTGCCGTCGCCCCCGAGATGGTGGCCCTTCGCCGCGACCTCCACCGCTACCCCGAGTTGGGCTGGAGCGAGCATCGCACCACCCGGAAGGTGGCCGAGCGCTTCTACGCACTCGGCTTGCAGCCGGTGGTCCGTGCCGAGGGCACCGGGCTCACGGTCGAAGTGGGCACCGGTGGCCCGGTAGTCGGGTTCCGCGCCGACCTCGACGGGCTACCCGTCGACGAGCACACCGACGTGCCGTTCCGCTCCGAGCATGACGGGTTCATGCACGCCTGCGGACACGACGCCCACACCGCCATCGCCGTCGGGATCGCCTCCGCCCTCGCCGGATCCGCCGAGCTCGGCGGGACCGTGCGGTTCCTCTTCCAACCCGCCGAGGAGTGCATCCCCGGTGGGGCCCAGACGATGTGCGACGAGGGTGCCGTCGACGGCTTGTCCGCCGTCGCCGCCTTCCACGTCGACCCGTCCTTGGCGCCGGGCAGGATCGGCGTCCGCCTGGGCGGCATCACCGGCGCCTCCGACCGGATGCTCATCAAGATCGGCGGGCCGGGCGGCCACACCTCGCGGCCGCACAAGACGGTCGACCTCGCCTACGCCGCCGGCCGGGTGCTCACCGAGCTCCCTGCGCTGCTTCGCCACGGGGTCGACCCACGGGAGCCGTTGGCCGTCGTCTTCGGGCGGGTCAACGGGGGCTCGGCGGACAACGTCATCCCCACCGAGATCGAGCTGGGGGGCACGGTGCGGCTCCTCGACCTCGACCTGTGGCGCACCCTGCCCAAGTTGGTCGAACAACACGTCCACGACCTGGTCTCCCCGCTCGGCGCCACCGCCGAGGTCCAATACGAACGAGGTGCCCCCCCGGTGGTGAACCAAGCCCTGGTGGTCGACGCCTTCGACCGGGCCGGGAGGGCGCTGCTCGGCGACGAGGCGGTGGTGTCGACACACCAGAGCCTCGGGGCGGAAGACTTCGCCTGGTTCCTCGAATCGGTGCCCGGCGCCCTCATCCGCCTCGGCGCCGCCCTCCCCGACCGCACCGTCGACCTGCACTCGAGCACGTTCGACATCGACGAGGCCTGCATCGAGACCGGCATCGCCGTCGGCGCTGCCGCCCTGGTGGATCTCCTCGAGACGGTGGCCTGATCCCCCGGGGAACGCGCGGCGAACAGACGCTGCGTCGCCCTCCTCGTCTGCAGTGAGGCCTGCTGGCCCGTGCCGCGGACACTCCTGTCCCCACAGGTCGAGCGAGTAAATCAATCCAGCAGGAGCAGGCCCTCGGCGTGGAGCGCGGCACGGAGGGCGTCGACATCGCCGGCCCGCACGGAGACGGTGAGCACCCCACCACCGCCGAACGGGGCATGGCGCAGCTGGAGATCGCGCACGTCGACCGACGAGCGTTCCAGGGCGTGGCCGACCCGGGCGAGCTCGCCGGGCTGGTCGGCGAGGGCGATGCCAACGGCCGCCAGCGGAGGGCCGAGCCGGCGGCGTGAGCCGGCGGCTCGGGCGAGCTCGCCGGCCAGGCCGTGCCGGTCGTCCCCCTCCAGTGCCGAGGTGAAGTGACCGAGCCGCGCGATGTACTCGTCGAGCACCTCGAGGACGGCAACCCGGTTGGCGTGCAGCACGTCGACCCAGAGCGTCGGGTCTGAAGCGGCCACCCTGGTCAGGTCGCGGAAGCTGCCGGCTACCAGGTCGAGCACCTCACCGCGGTCGGTGGCCTCGTTCATCAGGCTCGCAGCGAGCAGCTGGGGTAGATGGGAGACGAGCGCCACGGCGCGGTCGTGCTCGGCGGCGGTCATCCGGACCGGTCTGGCGCCGAGCAGCCGGATCAGCGCCTCGACCTGCGCCAGGTCGCCAGCGGTGGTGCCGTCGGTCGCCACCAACCAGGCGGCCCCGCGGAACAGGCCGGCCGACGCAGCCTCGGGACCGGCCACTTCGCGGCCCGCCATCGGATGGGTGCCGACGAAGCGGGCCAGCTTGTTGGCGGCGAGCACGGGCGCCTTGACCCCGGCCACGTCCATCACCAGGTTGTCGGTGCCGGCGGCGGCGACCTCTTCGATGACCGCGCTCGGTGGCCCGGCGAGCACCACGACGTCCCGTGCTCCGCCGAGCACCGAGGCGGCGTCGCCTACCGGGGTGGCACAGCCCCGGGCGACGGCGGCCGCCAGGATGTCCGGGTCCCGGTCCCAGCCGACGACCTCCCAGCCCGCCGCGACCAGACCGAGCCCGATGGAGCCGCCGATGAGCCCGGTGCCGAGGATGCCGGCCGAGCTCAGAGGACCAGCCCCATGACCCCGGCCAGCGCTCGGACCTGATCCATGAGGGCGGCGTATTCGGCGGGAAGGATCGCCTGCGGGCCGTCGACCTCGGCCTTCTCCGGGTCGTTGTGGACGTCCACCATGAATCCGTCGGCGCCCGACACGACCGCCACCCTCGCCAGTGGGGCCACCAGCCGCCGGTGGCCTCCGCTGTGGGAAGGATCGATGATGATCGGGAGGTGGGAGAGGCCCTTGACCACGGGTGCCGCTGAGATGTCGAGGGTGTTCCGGGTCGCCGTCTCGAAGGTCCGGATCCCCCGCTCGCAGAGGATGATGTTGTGGTTGCCTTCCTTGTAGATGTACTCGGCAGCGTTGAGCCACTCGTCGATGGTGGCGGTGAAGCCCCGCTTGAGCATCACCGGGGTGTCCTGACGGCCCAGCTCGGACAGCAGCGTGTAGTTCGCCATGTTGCGGGTGCCCACCCGGACGATGTCGGCGTAGGCGGCCACCAGCTCGACGTCACGCGGGTCGAGCGCCTCGGCCACGAAGGGGAGCCCGAACTCGTCGCGGGCTTCGGCGAGCAGCTCGAGGCCCTTCTCCCCTAGCCCCTGGAACGAGTACGGAGAGGTGCGCGGCTTGAAGGCATCGCCTCGCAGGATGGTGGCTCCCGCAGCAGCAACCGCCTCGGCGACGGCGAACAGCTGATCACGGGACTCCACGGCGCACGGCCCGGCGATGGCGGCGAAATGGCCGCCGCCCACCTTGGCCGAGGCCACCTCGACCACCGTGTCGTCCGGGTGGAAGTCCCGGCTGACGAACTTGAACGGCTTGAGGACCGGAACCGCCTTGTCGACCCCCGGGAAGCGCCTCCCAGGGCAACTCGCCGATCAACTCCCGGTCACCGACGGCACCGATGACGGTGCGCTGCTTCCCTTCGGAGACGTGCGCCTCCGCACCGATCTCGCCGAGCCTGGTGACCACCCTGGCGATGTCGTCGGGGGTGGCGTCGCTGCGCATGACGATGATCACCACGGGCTCCTGATCCGGCGGGAGGGAAGGCCGCCAGCCTAGGAACATAGAGTGCCCGCCATGGTCTCCCGGTCTCCGCGGCTCGGCTATGCGCTGGTCGTCCTCGGGGCAGTGCTGTTCGTGGTCAATGCCGGGGTTTCCCGGGTGCTCCTGCGGGCCGGGCTGACCCCCGCCGAGTTGACCTCAGTACGGGTCACCGGCACCGTGGTGTGCCTCGGGCTGCTGATGGCGCTGGTGCGACCCGCGACCCTCCGACCGCCCCGGGGCAGGACACTCCTGTTGATGGTCGCTCTCGGGCTGAGCGGGGTGGCCCTCGTCCAGTGGGCCTACTTCGTGGCGATCGACCGTCTCGCCATCGGCATGGCCCTGCTCCTCGAGTACACCGCCCCCATCCTCGTCGCCCTCTGGGCCCGGTTCGTGCAGAAGGAGCAGGTGAGGCCCCGGCTGTGGTACGCCCTCGCCCTGTCGATCGTCGGGCTGGCGATGATCGCCCAGATCTGGCACGGGTTCACCCTCGACCCGATCGGTGTCGCCGCCGGGTTCCTGGCGGCGATCGCCTTCGCCGCCTACTACCTGCTGAGCGAGCACGGGGTCAGCCGGCTCGACCCCCTCACCGTGTTCTTCTGGTCGTTCGCCGTGGCTGCCGTCGCCCTGAACCTGGTCGCCCCGGTGACCAGTCTCGACTGGGCCGCCGCCGGGACGTCGGTATCGCTGCTGGGAGCGCTCGCCGAGTTTTCGGCTCCGGTGTGGGCCCTCCTCCTGTGGGTGGTCGTTCCCGGCACCCTGATGCCGTTCGGGTGCACCATCTACGCCCTCAGCCATCTCCGGGCAACGACGGTGACCACGGTCGCCTTCCTCGAACCGGTAGGGGCCACCGCCCTCGGCTGGGCCTGGTTCGGCGAGTCGCTCAACGGGGTGCAGTGCGTGGGCGGCGCCCTGGTGCTCACCGGGATCCTGCTCGCCGCTTCGGCCCGTTCCGCCCACCCCACCTTCGAGCCCACCCCCGTGGTGACCTAGTGTTCCCCGATGCGCCGCATCCTGGTCACCGGGGCTTCGACGTGGACCGGCGGGCAGGTCGTCGCCTCGCTCGAGCGGCGCCCCGACACCGAGGTCTTCGGAGTGGACGAGCTGCCGCCCCGTGGTCAGTTCGCCTCGCCCTTCATCATGATCGGGGACGACCGGACCGCGCTGGCCGACCACGTGCTCCAGATCGAGCCGGACACGGTGGTCCACCTGCTCACCACCGACCGTTCGGCGTACCTCGGGACCAGCGAGGCCCACGACCGTGCCGTGGTCGGCAACCTGGCGCTGTTCGGGGCGGCGGGCAGGTCGGAGGCGGTGCGGCGGGTGGTGGTCAAGTCCGACGCCGCCGTTTACCCGCTCGGCCCCCGCAGCCCCTCGCTGTTCGGTGAGAGCGACAGCAACCGGGAGAAGGCGAGCCGGTTCGGGCGCAGCATGCTCGACGTGGAGCTCGCCGCCGACGCCCTGGTGGCACGCCGACCAGACATCGCCATCAGCGTGCTGAGGATGGCTCCGATCTTCGGGCGCACCGTCGACAACCCGTTGAGCCGATACCTGCGACTGCCGGTGGTGCCGACGCTGCTCGGGTTCGACCCACGCTGGCACCTGCTCCACGAGAGCGACGCCGTCGCCGCCGTCCTCCTCGCCGCCGACAGCGACGGCCAGGGGATCGTCAACGTCGCCGCCGCCGGCCCGATGTACCTGAGCCGGGTCATCCGGCTGGGCCGCAGGGCCCAGCAGCCCCTGCTCGGGCCGGCGCTCACCGCGACCCACCGGGCGCTGGGGCAGAGCGGTATCCCGGTGACGTCCCAGCTCCGCCTCCTCCTCGAGCACGGAGCGGTGCTGGACACCGATGCGATGCGGAGTCGCCTCGGCTTCCACCCGCGGCACTCGATGCGGGAGACCGTGCTCGCCGGTTATGCCGACCCGCGGCCCGAACCTCCGTGACCGAAGGCAGCCACCTGGCGGCGATGACCCGCGCCGAGCTGCTCCAGCTGGCGACCGAGCGCGCCGTCGTGGGCAGGTGGAAGATGTCCAAGGCCGAGCTGCTGGCGGCGCTCGCCTCGGCCGAAGGAGATCAGCCCCGCCCCGAAGTGGCGGACGACCCTGGTGACATCACCGTCCGCCGGATACCGGACGAGACCCGGGACCGGGGACGGGACCGGGGACGGCGAGCTCGCCTCGCCGAACGGCTCGCCGCCGTCGTCGACACCGACCGTCGCTGTGACTGGGCTGCGGTCGACGGCACGTCGTGCGGGCTCCCGCCCGTGGTCGACCAGGCCCGGTGCGCCCTCCACGGCGGGATCGACGTCTTCGACCGGGCGGTGGCGGTCACCGGGCGGCTCGGGTTCGACACCTGGCCGATCCTGGCCCGGCACCTGGCACGGGCCACCTACGACGTCGATCCCATCGGGCTCGACCCCGTGGTGGCCGAGATGGTCTGGCATGTGATCAACTTCCTGTACTTCGACTACTTCCGGGTGGAGGTCGAGGGCGCCGAGCATCTCCCGCCGAGCGGTGCGGCGCTGGTCGTCGCCAACCACGGCGGCGGGTTCCTTCCGTACGACGGCGCCATCCTCACCGCGGCGGTCGCCAACGAGCCCGAGGTCCCCCGCCGGCTGCGGGTGATCGGGACGGAGATCTTCAACATGCTCCCGTGGGTGTCGCACTTGTACCGGAAGGCGGGGGCCGCCTACGCCGCCCGCGGCGACGTCGTCCACCTGCTCGGGGCCGGACGGATCGTGGGCGTGTTCCCGGAGGGCGAGCGCGGGTTCATGAAGCCGAGGGAGGAGGCGTACCGGGTCCAGCGGCTGGGCCGGGGCGGCTTCGTCGAGCTCGCCGAGGAGTTCTCCGCCCCGATCGTCCCGGCGGCCATCGTCGGCGCCGAGGAGGTCCACCCGGCCGTGGGCACATCACAGGCGCTGGCCAGGCTGGTGCGGCTGCTCTTCCCCCAGCAGCGTGTCGAGGAGATGGCGATCGTGCTCAACCCGATCCCCCTCCCCATCCGCTGGCACATCCGGATCCTGCCCCCGGTGCCCCCGACCGGTGGCGGGGCAGCCGCCGACCCGTTGTGGGTGCTGGAGCAGACCGAGGCCATCCGCGGCTCGATCCAGTCGTCGCTGGACGCGCTGGTCGCTCGCCGGCGCTGACTCGGGTCGCCTGTACAGCCGCCCGACCTTGTGACAATCGTCACAAAGTGCTTGCAAATGCATGCACAGCGTGTTACATTGCGAGCAGTGAGACAGCCACTGACCGATCTCGGTGAGTTCATTCGAGACCAAAGGGAGCGCAGCGCAATGTCGTTGCGCAAACTGGCGGCCAACGCCGGGATCTCGAACCCGTACCTCAGCCAGATCGAGCGGGGCCTCCGACGTCCGTCGGCGGAGATCCTGAAGTCTCTGGCAAGGGCGCTGTCGATCTCGGCGGAATCGCTCTACGAGCGGGCCGGCCTGCTCGAGGGCACCGAGCGTCCGACGGTGGTCCAGGCGATCAACACGGACGACGAGCTGAACCAATCTCAGAAACAGGCGCTGATCCAGATCTACGCGAGCTTCGTAGGCGCCATCCAGGAGGAACAACCATGAAGAACCAGAAGGAAATGGCCACCAAGGCGGCCCACGCCACCCTCGGTGCGCCCGTCGTGATCACCCGTCGGGTCCGCCACATCGGCGGCGAGCAGCTCAGGGAGCTCCGCGAGAGATTCGCCGGCTACTCCGAGAAGCTGACCGCCACGGCGCAGGACCTGGTCGACGAGTACGCCGTCGAAGGCGAGAAGGTGGCCAAGCAGATCCGCGGCAACACCGTCGTCGAGGAGCTGCAGAACCGGGTCGACCTGGACAAGGTCACCGCCCGGGCCGAGAAGCTCCGCGACCAGCTCGAGGCCGCCATGCAGAGCTGGCGGGAGAGCTTCAATCCCGGCGAGGCAAAGGAAGCCGCCACGAAGGTCGCCGTCGAGGCCGAGGAGACCAAGACGGCCCCGGCCGCCAAGCGCCCGGCGAAGAGCACGGGCACGACCGCCCGGAAGCCCGCCGCCCGCAAGCCGGCTGCCAAGCCCTCCACCACCAAGGCGACCACCGCCTCCAACTGACGATGCCTTGCGTGAATCGACGGCTTTGCGTGAGCCAGGGGCGGTACCTCCCTTCCCGCCCCCCGGCACCGCAAGACGAAGCGCCCCGGTCCCTGACCGGGGCGCTTCCGCGTCCTCGACGTCGACGGGCGGTGCCTGCTCCCCGAGGTGCCGGCGGCGCCGAGCCCTCTCGTCAGCGCTTCACAACCGGGTCGAGCGTCTTGGCGTGGTCGACCCATCTGGCCACCATCGACTCGGTCGGAAGACGCCGGACCAGCCGCTTGGCGGTGTTGATCTCGACCATGGCCGACAGCAGGTTGGCGGGGTTGCGCCGCCGCAGCTCCTTGACCGTGTCGACCCCTGCGGACTCGAGGAGCCCGGAGTACTCCTCCCCGACCCCTTTCACCCGGAACAGGTCGGCCCGGTTGACCCAGCTGAGGATGAGCTGCTCGTTGATGCCGGTGGCGGCGGCGAGCTCCGCCCTGCCCTTGCGGGTGGCGCCCTGCTTCAACAACGCCTCCGTGGTGCGGACCCGGCCCTTCCTCAGCTTGGTGGCGAGCCTGTGTTCGATCCCCTCGATCGCGTCGATGGAGGGCATGGTTCCGCTCCCTTCCGCGGAAGGGACGCCCCAGCCGGCGTCCGCTCTGCTGCGGCGGGGAGCATACCGGGAGGTGGAGCCCGCCGGGTCGGGGGAACTTGCGGAGGCTCCACCCGTCCTCCCTCGAGGACCACGGAAGGCGAAGCCCCCGGTGTGATACGCTGCCGCCCTCACATACACCGCCGAGCTCGACAGATGTCGAGGCGGGGGACCCATTGACCGGCTGACGTCACCGCACCAAAGTGCGTCATCCGGTCGTCCCCGGGGCGAATCCCGGTCACCTGACCGGGTAGGGCGACTTTCCTGCCCGAGCCCGACAGCTAACCCCGCAGGCGACAGAGGAAAGGGACAGGCTTGTACCGTGTCGTCATCGAGGCGGCTCCTTCCGGAGTCGCCCGGTTGCTGGCATCCGTTGGACAACGGCCCACGATGGGGTTGGGGCCCCATCTGTGGGAGGAGGGCGGCGCCAGCCGCCCGGGTATTTGTACGGCCCACGATGGGGTTGGGGCCCCATCTGTGGGAGGAGGGCGGCGCCAGCCGCCCGGGTATTTCTAGGGGGATGGCATGACCGCCGGCAACCGCCGGATGATCAGTGTGCTCGCCTACTCCAGCATCTTCGTGGTGCTCGCCCTCGGATTGGTGACCGTTCTCCCTGCGGGCAACCGGATCGATGCTGCCCCGCAGGCCCCGCCGGTGGGCATCGTCGAGGGCTCGGGGGCGGAGTGCCTGGGAGACCGGGTGGCGACCGTCCAGTCCGGGGTCTTCCTCGACCTTCACGTGCCGGGCAGCCATGGGGCGGGTGACGAGGACATCGGCGAGCGCCTGGTCGGGGGGCAACTCGACCGGCTGAACGGCAGCGGCCAACTCGACGGAAGCTGCACCACCGACGGGGTGTGGGCGGGTGCGGCCGCCTCGTACCGGGTGACCGTCTCCGACGACGGGGTCATCGCCGGAGACGTCGAGGTGCAGGGCGAGAGGCTGGCGGCGACCATCTATCCCGCAGACCGAGGCGCCGACGGGGACAGAAGTAGAGGAAGAGCTCGCCGGCGGTGAGCTGCTGGCGCGGCTCCTGCTGGCAGTGGCGGTGATCATCCTCGCCGCCCGGCTGCTCGGGTCCCTCTTCGCCCGCATCAACCAACCTCGGGTGATCGGCGAGATCGTCGCCGGGATCCTGCTCGGGCCCAGCCTGCTCGGGGTGGTCTTCCCCGAGGTCACCCTGTTCCTCTTCCCGGCGGCGGTCACCGGCGTGCTCGCCACCCTGGCCCAGTTCGGGCTGATCTTCTTCATGTTCCTCATCGGGCTCGAGCTGGACCACGCCATGATCCGCGGCTCGGGCCACACCGCGGTGATGATCAGCCACTACTCGATCGTGGTCCCGTTCACGCTCGGGTTGGCGGCCGCACTCGTCGTCTACCCCATGGTGGGCAGCGGCGACTTCACCGGGTTCGCCCTCTTCATGGGGGCGTCGATGGCGATCACCGCCTTCCCGGTCCTGGCCCGCATCCTCACCGACACCGGGCTCCATCGAACGCGGATCGGGGCCTTGGCCATCACGTGCGCCGCCGTCGACGACGTCACCGCCTGGTGCATCCTCGCCGTGGTGGTCGCCATCGTGAAGGCGGCGGGGGTGTTCGATGCGGTGTGGACGGTGGCGCTGGCGCTGATGTTCGTGATGGCGATGATCACCGTGGTCCGGCCGCTCGCCGCCCGGATCCTGGCGGTGCACGAGCGCCGCGACCGGCTCGGTCCGGCGGTCATGTCGGCGCTGATCGTCGGGCTGTTCCTGTCGGCGTGGGCGACCGAGGCCATCGGGATCCACGCCATCTTCGGCGCCTTCATGTTCGGGGCGATCCTCCCCCGGTCGCGCACCATCGTCGCCCACATCAGCGAGCGGCTCGAAGACCTCACCGTCCTGTTCCTGCTGCCGGTGTTCTTCGCCGTGGTCGGGCTCTCCACCCAGATCGGGCTGGTGTCGGGAGCCCAGATGTGGGCGTTCGCCGGGCTGATCGTGGCCATCGCCATCGTCGGCAAGATCGGCGGCTCGGTCATCGCCGGGCTGGCCGCCGGGGAGACGTTCCGCACCTCGAGCATCATCGGCGTGCTCATGAACGCCCGAGGGATCACCGAGATCGTGATCCTCACCATCGGGCGCAGCCTCGGCGTCATCTCGCCTGCGCTGTTCACGATCATGGTGCTGATGGCGCTGGTCACCACCTTCATGACCACGCCTCTGCTCTCCTGGCTCTACCCCCGGCGACAGGTCGACGCCGACCTGGCCGCCCTCGAGGTCGGCGAGCTGGCGGTGGCGGCTGGCAGGCGCCGAGGCCGGGAACGGGCAGATCCATGTCACCTCCGGGATCGAGCGCCTCATGGTGGGGGTCACCGACCCGGTCATCGCCGAGCCGCTGCTCCACCTGGTCGGCTGGATGCGACGTCCCGACGGCGGACGCCCCCGGGTCTTCCTCGCCAGCGTGGTGCGGCCGGCCGGCCACGAGCAGGTCCGGGCGAACCTCAGCGACATCGAGGACGAGGCCACCGACGCCGCCCTTCGTCTGGCACCGGCCCGGGACCAGCTCGAGGCCGCCGGGATGGCCTCCGAGGTGGTCGCCGTCGTCGGCATCGACCCGTCCGAGGAGCTGTGGAGGCTGGCCGCCCACCACGATGTCGGGACGCTGGTGATCGGCTCCCATGAGGCGTATCTCGGCTTCCGGCCGCTGGGTGGCGTCGCCGGGCAACTGCTCCGCGACGCACCGTGCGACGTGGCGGTGCTGGTCGGCATGGATGCCTCCCGCTACTCGGTCACTGCGCCCATCGGCGTCTGGTACCGCGGTGCCGGCGCCGGACACGGCGCCGCTGCACATGGCCGCCTCCATCGCCCGGGGCACCGGTGAGCGGCTCCGGGTCATCTCTCCGGTGCCGGTCGAGTTGCCACCACTGGGGGTCGACGTCGAAGAGGTGATCCTCCGGGAGCCCACGGTCGCCGCCGCCCTCGATGCCGTTGGCGGCACGTCGTTGATGGTGGTGGCACCGCCGGGCGCGCTGGAGGGCGTGCTCCCCGCGCTGCGGGAGGCGGTGATGGAGCGAGCCTGGGTGCCGGTGCTCCTGGTCCGCGGCGCCCTCCCCGCCTCGGACCGCACCGAGGACGTCCGCGAGGACAGTGCCGCTTCCTGAGTAGGGCCGGTTCCTGAAGAACCGGGGCCGCCCCTCCGTGATACGTCGGAGGGGCGGCCCGGTCCACTCTCCCGGAGCCCTCCGACGCGTACCCCTGCCGAGTCACGTCAGCGGGCTTACGCGCCCGGAGCGAGTACATGAGCGGCGGCACCGGCATGCCCTCGGGCAGCCGGTAGATGCCATCGGGCAATCGCTCGAGGAAGTCCCAGCGCGGGAACAGCGTGTGGTCGTGCTCGTGGAACATCTCCAGCGACCAGCCCCCGGTCGAGCAGGACGGAGACCACCTCGGAGAGCGGGTGCATCCACTCGTAGGTGACGTTGTGCACGGTGTCTGCGTCGAGGTCGGCGTACGTCCCTGGGTCGTCGAATCGGATCGGGTCCGTTCCGAAGTAGGAGTACTCGACGGTGAGGTCGTCGTCGCCGAGGATGTCGGCGAAGGGGTGGAACTCGCTCAGGTACAGGAAGCCGCCGGGGCGGAGCAGGTCGTCGACCACCGCAGCCCATCGAGCCAGGTCGGGCAGCCAGATGAGGGCGCCCAGCCCGGTGTACACGACGTCGAAGGTGCGGCCGCCGAACGAGGCGACGGCGTCGTAGACGTCGGCGGTGACGAACTCGGCGTCGAGCCCCATCTCGGCGGCGAGCCGGCGGGCGGCCGACACCGCCGGCTCGGAGAAGTCGAGCCCGGCCACCCGCGCGCCCCGCCTCGCCCACTCCAGGGTGTCGACACCGAAGTGGCACTGCAGGTGCACCAGGTCGAGCCCGGTGACGTCGCCGACCTCGTCGATCTCGAACGCCTCCAAGCCGACCCGACCGGCCTTGAAGCCGGCGACGTCGTAGAAGGCGCTGTCGACATGGATGGGGACCCGCTCGTCCCACATGGCGCGGTTGAAGGCGATCATCTCGCCCTCGCTCGGGGTGGTTCCTCCGAGGTCACACGATCCCCCCGACCACGGCGCCGGCGGCCAGCAGCGCCAGGTACGACCCGATTCCGCCGACGATGACCACCAGCCTGAGCCAGACCGGGACCCGCGACCGGCCGACAACGAAGTAGGCGATCACCCCGACGAACGGGACCAGCAGGGAGACGAGCACCCAGGCGATCGAGCCACCGGTGGAGATGTCGTCGTCCCGCCACCGTTGCAGGATGTCCACCACCGCCAGGGCGAGCAGGGCGGCGAACAGCATGAAGGGCAGGACGTAGGCCCACAGCCCGAAGAAGACCGACCACGCCGTGGTCGCCAGTTGGACACCGAACACGCTGGGTCCTTTCGTTGCGGAGACGGCGATGCCGTCGTCGAGTTCAGGGACGGAGATGTCGTCGAGATCGGGCATGGCCGCCTCGTAGACGGCGACGGCCGGATGCACGGGAGCCTCGGCCCCACCCGGCATCTGCGGTTGCGGCCCGGGCTCGGGGGCCTCGCCGTGGTCGACGTCGGGGAGCCCGCCGGTGTTGCCGTCGGCGAGCCTGCCCAGGCTCTCGGTGGTCGACCCGAGCGCCCACCGGTTGGGGAGCCGCAGGCCGTCGCAGCTCTGGAACGTCTCCAGCCCGACCGGGGCGGTCACCACGTCACCCCCTCCTGAGGTGTTGCCGGTGAAGCAATTGCCCGACCCGGCCGGCCCGGCGAGGGCGATGTCGGCCGCCCCGGACCCCTCGATGACATTGGTCGACACCACGTTGTCCGAGCTCAGCCAGAAGTTCTCGTCGAGTTGGGGGAAGATGGCGATGCCGTTGGTGGCGCTGTTCACCACCCGGTTCTTGGTGACCGTGATCTCGTTGCCACCGGCGATGAGGATGCCGTTGCCGTAGGCCGACCAGGCGGCATTGCGGCCGGGGGCCCCGTCGACACCCTGGTCGTGTACCAGGTTCCCGGCGATGGTGAGGCGCTCGACCGGCGGCAGGAGCTCGGAGTCGAGCGTGTTGGGGACGATCCCGGCGATGTTGTTGCGCCACACGGAGTCGACCAACCACAGCTCACCGGAGGCGTTGGTGCCCGAGTAGCCGAGGCCGTTCCATTCGGACACGACATCGGTGATCACCGCCCGGCACGGATCGCACTGGCCGATGTAGAAGCCCGAGTCCCAGGACCCCGAGGCGTACGAATGCTCGAAGAGCCCGTCGATCGAGTCGAAGGCGTAGATGCCGTACACGTCGGCGTGGATGCTGGTGACGTACGAGGCCCGGTATCCCTCCACCGACGACCAGAAGACCCCGTTCCCCGTGGTGTTGCGCACCGTCAGGTTCTCCACCGCCACCCCGTCGGCGCCGATCACGTTGATCCCATTGGTCCGCTCGAACCCGCCGTCGATGATCACCTCGTTGCGGTCGGTGCCCCGGATGACCAGGCCGGGCGTGGTGACATCGACCTGCTCGGGGTAGATGCCCGGCTCGATGAGGACCAGGTCGCCGGGGTCGGCGGCATCGACGGCATCAGAGATCGTCGGGTAGTCGGCCGGGACGTGCCTGGTGGTACCGGTCCACTCCTCCGGTGGCGGAGCGGGCGGCTCTCCGTCGACCGGGACATAGGCCCGGTCCATGTCGCCCACGACCAGCGTGGCCACCATGCCCTCCCCGTCGGTGGAGTGGAACGTGCAGAAGTACTCGTAGGTGCCGGCGGTGTCGTAGGTCAGCCGCACCGAGTCGCCGTTCTCCATGGCGAGCGCCCCGAACGCCTCCTCGGTGGACCACGACCCGTCGTCGGCGACGGCGTTGTGCGGGGCCCGACCGTCGTTGGTGAACTCGACGGTCCCCCCGACGTCGATGCGGGTCAGGTCGCGCCCGTAGACGTTGTCCAGCATGGCGATGTGGGCCACGCCCTCGTCGTCCTCACCACCGCAGGCCACGGCGACGGCGATCACCATGCCCACCAGCAGCCACCAGCGCACGGTGCTCCTCACCATCATCGGCCACACTATGCATTGTCATTCCCGCCGTGCTGCGCACGGCTCCTCCCGCAAGTGGGGCCCCAACCCCACTGCGGGCCGTCACGTCATTCCCGCCGTGCTGCGCACGGCTCCTCCCGCACGTGGGACCCCAGCCCCACAGCGGGCCGTCACGTCGCCAGAGGCAACCCGTCGATATAGGCTCGACGCCGTCTGATCACGAGGTGCGAGTGTCGGAGGCGGAGAACCGGCGGACTGCTGGCGCGGTACGTCGCAGAGGTGTGGGACGCCGCCGACCCCGAAGCGGTGCGCATGTTCGCCGGACCCGGCTACCGCCGCCACACGTCGGGATCGTCCGGGCCGCTGGGCGTCGATGCGCAGGTGCAGCGGCTGGTCGCCCTGCGGACCGCTTTCCCCGACATCACGTTGACCATCGACGACGTGGTCGCCGAGGGGGACCGGGTGGCGTTCCGGGGGACGCTGCGGGGGACCCACCGCGGCGAGTTCCTCGGCGTCCCGGCGACCGGCCGGACCGTCGCCGTCGCCATCATGGACATCATCCGTGTCGAGGGCGGCCTCATCGCCGAGCACTGGGGCGGCCCCGACCTCTACGACCTCGCCCGCCAGCTCGAAGGGTGAGCGCCGGGCCGGCGGGAACGTCGGTCAGAATGCGGCGTCGGCCATGGTCATCAGCGAGCCGTCCTCGACCTCGGCGGCCCGTCGTGCTGCACGCGGGACGCGTCGATGCGTTCACGTATCCCGCGCTCTTCGGTGTTGCGTGGGTCGTGCTCGTCGTCTCACTCGGTGCTCGCACGGTCGACGGTGCAATCAACGCCGCGATCGGCTTCGTGTTCTTCCAGTGGCTGCTCGCCGACTACTTCCTGATGGACGCGTCCATCGCGCTCATCTTCTTCGGGTTCGGCGCCATCACCTACGCCCGCCATCCCGAGGGCATCGTCGAGTTCCGGACGCGGCGCAGCATCCTCGCGCGGCAGAAGGCGTCAGCTGCTGAAGCAGCGCGCCGCCGACGATGCTGCCCGCGGCCCGCTGCCGAAGGGGTACATCCCCGGCGCGGGTGGTGCTCCCCGTCCTCGCGGGAACGCTGCTCGTCGTCGCACTCACGATCGTGCGCAAGATCGTCGAGCGACGTCGAGGGGCTCCCGCCTGGCTCATCTTCGTGTGCGTCCTGCCGAGCCTGTGCTTCGTGCTCGGGTGGATCGTGATGACCGACAGCGCGTCTCGTCGCCAGGGCGGTACGCGCGACGGTTGGTGGATGCTGGCCGCGGGCGCGGCCGTCGGCGTCGTGCGTGGGATGGGCGCTCACGAACGTCATCGACGCCCGCCCACCGTTCGAGGACCCGAAGGTCGCGATCGACGTTCCGACCGGGGTCGGGGATGGCCTTCGGCCTCGTCATCGGCTTCGCCATGGCCGCGTTCTTCCTGTTGCCGGTGCAAGTGGGGCAGGTCGCTCGCCGCCGTGACTTCCGAGCCTGCCGGTCACGTGGCGCGCCGGACGCGGACCGACGATCTGGATCGCGATCCGCACGTTCCTCTGCTACTGGACGTCGAAGGGATGGGAGCCGCCCAAGTTCGCCGATCATCAAGGGCGTGGGTCGCAGCTGTGGCCGCTGTACTTCCTCGGCCTGGTGGCCACGATCGTCTGGGCCGCTGGATCGGCGAGGTGCAGGGCGGGGTCAACGAGCTCGTCTTGGGCGAGGTCGAGGTCGCGCCCGGCGTCCCGCTCGCGGAGGACGGGCTTCCCGAGGAGCTGCCCGAGCTTCCCGAGCGACGCTCGCGCCTCAGAGACGCCGACGCCGACCGGGGGGAGTGACTGATGGCGCGTCGCCGAGGCACCGGCGTCGGCACCGCACGACGCTGCTCGACGCGCGCGGCATCACGAAGCGATTTGCTCGGGATCACCGCGCTGCACGGCGTGGACCTCGACGTCGCCGCAGGGCGAGTTCGTCGGCCTCATCGGACCGAACGGCGCCGGCAAGACCACGTTCTTCAACTGCTTGCTCGGCATTCTCCGCCCCGAAGAGGGCACGGTGCAGTTCGCCGGTCGCAGATGTCACCCGACTCCCGGTGTACAAGCGGGCCCGCATGGGCTTCGGCCGCACGTTCCAGCGGCTGGAGCTGTTCTCCGGCATGTCGGTGCGGGACCACTTCATCGTCGCCGACCGCGCGCATCGCGACGACGGGCGACTCTGGAAGGACCTGCTGAACCGGTCGAAGCCGACGGCCGATGAGCGCGCCCGCGCCGACGCGATGCTCGAGCTGCTGCGGCTCCGCGACGAAGCCGACCAGCCGGCCGAGATGCTGAGCCTGGGTCGGGGACGCCTCGTGGAGCTGGGTCGAGCACTGATGACCGCGCCCGAAGCTCCTGTTGCTCGACGAGCCGTCGTCGGGCCTCGACGTGCGCGAGACCGCGGCACTGGCCGGCACGACTGCGCACCGTGCAGCAGGAGCACGAACTTCGCGGTGCTGCTGGTGGAGCACGACGTCGACATGGTGCAGAGCCTCGTGAGCCGTCTCTACGTGCTCGACTTCGGCACGTTGATCGCATCGGGCACCGACCGACGAAGTGTTGAACGATGCGGCGGTGCGCAAGGCCTACCTGGGGACTGCGCGAATGAGCGCCACGGTCGACTCCAGCCGCGGTGCCCGCAGCCGCCGAGACGGCGGCACGCCGTTGCTCGAGCTGCGCGACGTCGATGCCGGCTACGGCCCGTTCCGTTCGTTGTTCGGCGTCTCGCTGTCGCTCCAGCCCCGCGGTCGTGCTGGCCCTTCTCGGCGCGAACGGCTCGGGGAAGACCACCGTTGTGCGCGTCGGCGTCGGGCCTGATCAAGCCGACCGCCGGCCACGTCTTCTTCGACGGCGAGGACATCACCGGGCGGCGCGCCTACAAGCTCGCGCAACTCGGCATCGTCCATGCCCCCGAAGGCCGCTCGGTGTTCGCGTCGCTGACGGTCGAAGAGAACTTGTCGCTGACCTTCCGCCAAGTGTTTGGTCGGCGAGGTGTCGAAGGCCAAGCTCGAACAGGCCTACGAGCTGTTCCCGCGGATGGGCGAGCGTCGCCGCCAACTCGCCGGGACGCTCTCGGGCGGCGAGCAGCGCATGCTCTCGCTTTCCCGCGTGCTCGTACGCGGACCGAAGCTTCTGATCACCGACGAGCTTTCGCTCGGGCTCGCGCCCGTGATCATCGACGAGGTGTACGCAGACGCTCGGGAACGATCCGCGACTCAGGGTGCGCGCTGCTGATCGTCGAGCAACACGTACATCAGGCGCTCACCCTGGCCGACGACGTGGTGGTCCTCGGGAAGGGCAGGGTCGTGCTGCACGGCACGGCCGACGAGCTCGGCGACTCGAGCGAACGACTGCTTCCCGCCGTCCACGGCGAGTTGGAGATTCCCGACTAGCGAGCGCACGTCGTCCGCCTAGCGAGCGCAGGCGCCGCGGCTCGCGAGGCTGGGGTTCTCGATGATCATGCGGGCGCAGAACGTCGACTTGGCGACCTTCCACACGCCCGCCTCGACGAACGGCCTTGCCCACGGCATCACGTCGGGAACGGGAATGCCCGCGAGCAGGAGATCGACGTCGAGCCGGCCGCGATGCGCGCTGGTGCACGGATGTCGCTCACGCCGTCGTCGTCGAGTTGTCGGCGCGGGTCGAGCGAGCCAAGTGTCGAGGATCTGGCGCAGCGCCAGGATCCGAGCCCCGGCGAGCCGGCGCCGCGCGCGCGTCGGCGTCGGCGGTGGCCGTGGATCGATTGCGGCTGAACAGCGTGTAGTACGGCGTCGGTGATCTGCCGAGCGTCGCGCCGCCGAGGGCAGCGAGTCGGCCCGGACGCGGCGGTGGCCGGTGCGCAGAAGCGCACCGGCCACCAACACGATTGCGACGAGCCCGAGTGCGGCCGCCAGGCGGGCCGGGCGACGCAATCGCGCACGGCCCTGACTGTCCAGCTAGCCGATTGCCGTCGAGGCACTTCGGCCCCGAGGCCCGGCGTGTTCGGGTTCTGGCCCGATGAGGTCACAGATCGTGCCGCGCCCGAGATGAACCACACGCCCTTCTTCGTCAGCACGGCGTCACCGGCGAAGTCAGGCCGATGCCGGTGGACGGCGGACCCGGTGACGGGCTTCGGCAGGCCGACGGCCAGGTCGTAGGTGAACGTCGCGGCCTTCTTGCCGTCGCAGGTGGCCTGGATGTCGACAGCCGCGGTGGTGGTGGTGCTCGAGCGTCTGGCCGCGCGGCCGCGGCCGCCGCCGTGCCCTCGTCCGAGATCGGGGTGATCTTCTCGCCGTCCTCGACGTACGTCCATCTTGCGCGGCTGCGGTCGTCGGCCCCGAGGTACGAGGTTGAACGCCTTCTGGATGTTCGCCGCGAGGGCCTTGTCCTTCTTGCAGTCGGTGATCTTCTTGGTCTTCTGGGCGTGCGCGGGACCCGCCAGCGAAGCCCGATGCTCATCGATGCCGCCACTACTACGAGAGCAGTACTCGTCGCATGTTCCCCCCTGGTGACGGTTCGTGCCCCGGTGGAGACCGGTGGTACTCGGCGCCCCGGCCGCGAGGCCGTCGCCACCGAAAACGTAACACTGACGCGCACGTCAGTGGGCGCGGTCAGCGCGTTTCTCGGGTGCCGCCGTCGCCGTAGCACCCTGGCGTAGATGGCGCCGGCCAGCGTGTCGAGCACGACGTCGCGGTTCGCTCGGTCAGGCGTGCCCGACACTAGCAGGTAGTACGTCCGCTCGATCATGGCGACGATCGCAGTCGCCGCCATCGAGCGCGTCGAGGTCGGGCGCGGCGGGCCGGATCCCGGCGGCGAGCCGGCGATGAACTCGCGCACGAGGTTGCCGCCGATCCGCCCGAACTCGGAGTCGGAGATCTCGGCTTCGGTCCACGCCTGGATCGACCGCGCCCGTGCGGTCGTAGAGATCGGCGAAATGGCTCAGCCACGCCGCGGACCGCGGCGGGACCCTCGCCGCCGGTGGCCGAGCGAGGGAACTCGCCCGCCGAGCGCGGCCATCTCGCTGCGCGACCTCGAGCGCGAGCGCGCGGAACAGATCTTCCTTGTTCGCGAAGTAGAGGTAGAAGGTCCCGTGCGACGTGCGGGCGGTCTTCACGACGTCGTCGACCGCGCGGCGTGGAAGCCGCGCTCGGCGAACACCGCTGACCCGGCATCGAGCAAGCCGGCCGCATCGTCCGTTGGCCCCGGGTCGGCGCGGGATCGCTCGCCGACCGCCATCGGAGCACCGAATCGCGTCAGATGACGCTCATGTCAGCCTTTCAACGCACCGATAATCTCCGGCCCGACGGGTCGCTCGCTGCGGCCCTCGCTTGGGACCGGGTGCGGCCTGGCGATACGCTCCCTCCCCATGACGACTCCATCATACGACGAATCTGTCCGTCGGCGACGAGGCCCCGGCGCTCGTGGTCGAGAAGCTGAGCCGCACCAACTTCGTGCGCTACGCGGGCGCCTCGGGTGACTTCAACCCGATGCACCACGACGACACCATCGCCACCTCGGTGGGCAACCCGTCGGTGTTCGGCCACGGCATGCTCACGGCCGGGCTCATGGCCCGGGTGGTGAAGGACTGGTTCGGTCCGGAGGCCATGCGCCGCTACCAGGTGCGCTTCTCGAAGCAGGTGTGGCCGGGCGACACGCTCACGTTCGCGGCCAAGGTCGCGGCAAGCGCGAGGACGGCGGCGAGAAGCTCGTCGACCTCGAGCTGCGCGCCACCAACCAGGACGGGGTCGAGGTGCTCACCGGCGCCGCGACCGCCGCGGTCAGCTGAGCCCGGCGATGGGCTTGCTCGACGGCCGCGTCGCCGTCGTCACCGGCTCGGGGCGCGGCATCGGGCGCGAGTTCGCGCTGTCGCATGGCGCGCGAGGGCGCCAAGGTCGTCATCAACGACGTCGGCGTGAGCCTCGACGGTCGCGGGACCGAAGAGGACCCGGCCGACGCAGGTGTGCAAGGAGATCGAGGCGCTCGGCGGCGAGGCCGTCGCCCAACTACGACTCCGTCTCCGACTTCGCGGGCGCCGAGCGGATCATCGGCACCGCGGTCGACTCGTTCGGCAAGATCGACATCCTCGTCAACAACGCGGGCATCGTGCGCGACCGCACGCTCGTGAAGATGAGCGAGGAGGACTTCGACGCCGTGCTCGCGGTGCACCTCAAGGGCTCGTTCAACTGCGCCCGCCACGCGGCGCCGCTGATGAAGGACCAGGGCTACGGCCGCATCATCAACATCTCGTCGTCGGCCGGCCTGCGCGGCAACTTCGGCCAGACCAACTACGGCGCGGCCAAGGCCGCGACTCATGGGCATGACCTTCGTGTGGGCGATGGAGCTCGGCCGCTACGGCGTCACTGTCGAACGCGGTCGCGCCGGCGGGCGCGACCCGCATGACCGCGTCGCTGTACGACGGTCGGGCGAGGCGCCGCCGCCCGAGCTGGACCCGGCGCTCAACGCGCCGCTCGTCGCGTTCCTCGCGTCGGAGCGTGCCGGCCACGTGAACGGCCAGATCCTCGGGCCGCACCGACTACGCGTTCACGCTCTTCCAGCACCCGAAGCAGATCGCGTTGATGTGGCAGAGACGGCGGCTTGACGCCGAGCCGAGGTCGCCGATCAGTTCGACAAGATGCTCGGCCAGCACCTCCAGACCGTCGGCATGGTGATGCCCGACGGGCATGGGCCGCCCGGAGCTGCGTAGGCGCCGCTTGGGCAGGTACCCACTCGGCGTCGTCGACGTCGTCGTTCTGGCCCGACCGCGGCGGTCCCGCATCGGAACGGGCCCGCGAGCTGGGCTTCGAGCACATCGACGTGAGCGTCGAGTTCGATCCCGCGACGCTCGCGCTGCCGATCGGCTGCCCGACCGCGTTCCCGAAGCCGCAGCCAGGCTGGTGCACCACACCCGCGCCGACCGCCGGTGACGGCATGTGGGACTGGACGGTGCGCAAGTTCCGCGACGCGCCGGGTTGCCTGCTCGAGCCGTGGGCCGGGGCGACGGTGAACTCGATCGAATCCGTCCGCGAGATCACGGCGGCAGGTTCCCGGGCTGCGAATGCTCATCGACACCGGCCACGTCGCCGACTGGGGTGGCGACCCGCTCGAGCTGCTCGAGTTCGCCGACCACATCCAGGTGCGGCAGGGCAAGCCCGGCCAGACGCAGGTGCACGTCGACGACCCGAGCGGCGTCGTCGACTTCGCTGCGGTGCTCGAGCGGCTCGACGATCTCGGCTACCAAGGCAAGCTCTCGATCGAGTACTTCAACCTGCCCGACCTCGGCTGGCCGCTCGACGATCCGGTCGGCTGGGCCACCGATCTCGCCGCGCATCGTGCGAGCCTCAGATTCGATGAGGGCGATCGAGCGACTGAGAAGCGACGATGCGCGGATGGCGTGTTCGAGTACTGAATCTGCTGGGTGACGCCGCGGAGGCCGCGGCGTGGCGGCGGTTCCCGACGCCGAGATCCTGTCGTATCCCGGCGACGGTGTGCCCGATGACGTGCGAAGCGGAGGCGATGTTCACGGCGTGGCAGCCGGCGCCGATCCACGAACGGCTCGACGAGATGGGCGTGCAGTGGATGCACATTCCGGGCACCGGCGTCGACGGCTGGCCGCGCGAGTTGCTGGCCGGTCGGACCGTCACCTGTGCCCGCGGCGTGAGCGCCGTCCCGATCGCCGAGTACGTGCTCGCGGCGATGCTCGCGTTCGAGAAGGGCATCCCGCGGATCTTCCTCGAGGAGAAGCCGGAGCACTGGAACTTCGACGAGCTCGGCGAGCTGGGCCGGAAGACCGTCGGGATCGTCGGGCTGGGCGGCATCGGCGAGGCGGTGGCGCGTGCGGACGCTGGCCTTCGGCTAGCCGGGTCCGCGCGCTGCGACGGCGTCCCGAGCAGGGCGCGCCCGACGGGCGTCGAGCTCGCGACCGACTTCGCCGACCTGCTCGCCACGGCCGACCACTTGGTGATCGCGGCGCCGGCCACGTCGGCGCGACGCACGCACCTGCTCGACGCCGCGGCCTTCGACGTCGATGAAGCCGGGCGTGCACATCGTGAACATCGCCCGCGGCGCACTGATCGATCAGGACGCGCTGCGAGTCGCGCTCGACGATGGGCGAGTGGCGATGGCCACGCTCGACACCGTGACGCCCGAGCCACTCCCGGAAGGGCACTGGCTGTTCTGCCCACCCGCAAGGTGCGGGTCACGGCGCACATCTCGTGGAGCTCGCCGCGTCGCGTGGGACCGGATGATGACATCGTTCGGCGAGAACCTCGCTCGGTACGTGAACGGGCGAGCCACTCGTTGGCGTCGTCGAATCCCGACGAGGGTTACTGAGCCGTGGCGGACGGAACGACGCGCCCGGACGCGATCGTCGTCGGGACCGGGTTCGGGTGCCGGGTCCACGTCCCCGCGTTGCGGGCCGCCGGCTTCGACGTCGTGGCGCTGGTCGGGCACCGACGCCGACCGCACCGCGCGGCGCGCCGAGCGCAGCGAGATCGCCGGCGTCGTTCACGGACCTCGAGGTCGCGATGGCAGTACCCGGAGTGTCGCGCGGTCACCGTCGCAACGCCGCCGCACACGCACGCGTCGGTGTGCGATCGCGGCGTGTCGAGGCCGGGAATGCACGTCGTGTGCGAGAAGCCGTTCGCGCATGGACGCGACCGAAGCCCGCCGCGATGCTCGATGCCGCCGAGCGCGCGGGCGTGACCCACCTCGTCGGCCACGAGTTCCGGTGGGCCCCCGAGCGCGCCGTCGCCGGGCGTGCGATCGCCGACGGCGCGATCGGGGAGCCCCGCTTCGTGTCGCATGGTGCAGTACGTGCCGCTCGTCGCCGATCCCGAGACCAAGGTCCCGCAGTGGTGGTTCGACGCCGAGGCCGGCGGCGGGTGGCTCGGCGCGTAGCGGCTCGCACATCGTCGACCAGATCCGCACGTGGCTCGGCGAGTTCGAGTCGGTGAGCGCGACGACATCAGGTGGTGTCCAGCGCGAGCGGCGGTGGCGGAGGACTCGTTCTCAGTGCGCTTCCGCTGGTCAACGGGGTCGAGGGCGTGCTGCAGCAGACGGCCGCGGCGTGGGGGCCGTACGCCGGGATCACCCGCGTGGCCGGAACCGACGGCACGCTCTGGACCGAAGGGGAACGCGGTGTTCGTGGCCGACCGCGACGGCACTCGCCAGCTCGCGGTGCCCGACCGACCTCGCGCTGCCGGGCGCCCCCGACGAGAGCGACGACCCGCGCCATCGGTTCACGCACCTCGAGCTCGGGCCGTACACGCGGCTCTGCGAGGTGCTGCGCGCCGGCGTCGACGGCCGCCCATCGACGCGCCGGTCGCCGTCCCGACCTTCGCCGACGGCGTGGCGAGCATGGACGTGCTCGACGCGATCCGCGCGTCCGCCGCGGCCGACGGCGCGGTCGTCGCGCTGCTGACGCTCAGGTGCCTCAGACGCGGTGCGCGGCCGTGCGGGCAAGGGCGAGCAACTCGGCGTCGGTGATCGGCGCGTGCGGCGGCGCGCCGAGGTAGCCAACGCTCGACGATGCAGTAGTCGTCGTCCTTGAGCCCGCCGACGGTCGGCGTACGCTCCGTCGGGCTGGATCTCGATCACGCCCTTGGACCCGATGCCCGTCGAGTTCGGTCGCCGGTGAGTGGCGCGGGCCGTTCGCGCCGGGTTCGGGATCGTGGTGAGCAGCTGTCCTGGGCTCTTGGTGATGTCGCGGGCGAGGTTACGCGTAGGCGATGAGCTGCGGGACCGGCTGGCCGCTCGTGCGCTTGTCGTCCCATGCGCAGCGGGTGAAGTTCTTCGCGCGGTTCGAACCGCGGGCACCTTCTTCGGGCCGGGATCGAGCGGCGCGTCAGTGAAGAGTCGACGGTGATGTCGGCCGCGGTGAGCAGGCCGCATGCGTTCTTGGCCTTCGGCTGACGTCCTCGGGTCCGGACTGCCGCGCCGCCGTAGCAGGACGCCGGGAGCGCTGCGACGGCCCACGCAGCGCCGACGATCCGACGACACGCATCCGGACTCCCGGAGGCGGGACTCCGCGGACCGGCGATGGACTGTAGGCGGCCTTGCAGTCGGGCCGCGGCAGCCGCGGCCTACCAGGCCGTGCTCGTACCGGTCGCGGTGCATGTGTGCGGCGGCGGGCTCGCGGCGCGGCGGACCGAGCGGCCGGGCGGGAACACCGAGCGGGACGATCGCCATCGGGATCGACGTGGTCGGGGAGCGCGAGCAGGTCCCGCAGCTCGTCGGTCGGCTGGGCGCCGAGGGTGGTGAGCGCCGAGCCGAGGCCCGAGCGCGTTCGGCGGCGAGCAGGAGGTTCTGGACGCACGGGAAGATCGACGATCCCGACGGTGGCCTGCATGCCGCGTTCGAGGTCGACGCAGCACGACCACGAGACCGGCGCGGTGCGGTAGCCGCCGCCCGCGATCGCCGTAGTCGACTTCTTTGAGCAGCTCAGGCGGGATGCGGGTCCTCGGAGAACGCGCGCCCGGCGTCGACCCACGCGGCTTCGGTGAGGTCGTGGATCACCTTCTGCGCCGTCGGGGTCGCGCACGACGACGAACTCCCACGGCTGCTTGTTCTCCGCGCTCGGCGCGTGCGTGGCCGCGCGCAGGACCAGCTCGATGGTGGCGTCGTCGACCGGCGCGTCGGAGTACTCGCGACACGCGCGCTGCGCGAACACGACGTCGAAGAACGGCGGACCGCCGTCGGGCGCTCGCTCACCGAAGCGCGTCTTCTCGCCGACGAGCGAGAAGGAGTTCACGTACATGATCCGCAGCGCGGGGTGGAAGGCCCACGCCTCGCATTCGGGCGAGCCCCACGGGCCGAGCCGCGCCTCCACGAGCGGGCGCATGCGCTTGAACGTGACCTCGGCGTCGGGGTCGTCGAACTCGTAGAAGTGCATGTAGCGCGGGTCGCCCTTGGTGGCGTTCTCGTAGGGCGTGATCATCGTGAAGCCGGGGATGCCCGGCCTCGACGATGTGGTTGATGTGCACGAAGTCGCCCCAGTCGCGCAGGGCTGCGCCTCGGCGTCCGTCGGTCGGGCTGATGAGCACGAGCGAGAGCGACACGGTGGGCTTGCCGGTGAGGCGGCCCTGGCCCGGGCGCGGCGTGCGCAGGAAGTGGTGGCCGGTGATGCCGTCGGGAGTGACGGGCGCGACGAAGCTCGGGTCGCATTCGTAGACGCCGAGCGTGTCGAACTCGGGGAGCTCGCGCGGCAGGTCGGGCCGGTCGCGGTAGACGTTGCGCCACCACGTCGCCCGCTGCACCCCGGGCTGCGCGAGCACCTCGCCGACCCGGCTCGCCGCGTACTCCTCGGGGGTGGCCTCGGTCATCTCGAGGTAGAGCACGGGCGTCAGTCGGTCTTCCACGCGCGGGATCCTAGGACCGTCGTCGGAGCCGGGCACTACCTCGCGTTCGTGGCCGCCGTCCGATCTCCCGGCGATGTTGCATCCGGGGGTGTCGGCGATCCATCGCAACATCTGCGGATGTCAGCGGTGGGCGGTTCCTCGGTGCCCACCGCGGCGAGCCGATGATCCTGCTGACGACGACGGGCCGGAAGACCGGCAAGCCGCGTACGTGGCCGCTCACTCGCCCTTCACCGCGGCGACGAGAGAGCGACGGGTGGGTGGTCACCGGCTCGAACGGTGGCCATGACCAGCACCCCGCCTGGTACCTCAACCTGGTCGCGAACCCTGACGCGACCGTGACCGTCGGCGGACGTGAGTGGCGGTGCGGGCTCGCATCGCCGACGGCGCCGAGCGGGACGAGCAGTACCCGCGCTTCGTCGCACTGGTCCCCGGCTACGCCGACTACGAGGGGGCGACGACCCGCACGATCCCCGTCGTGTTCCTCGATCCCGTCGGGGCTCGGATACAAAGACGGGCCGACGAGTCATCTACGGGATGTGACTGAACCTCGGCACGACGTCACCGACGTCGAGCTCCTCACCCGGGCCGACCCGGCCGACTTCTCCGAGCTCTACCGGCGGCACGTCGACGCCGTGCACGCGTGGTTCCGGCGCCGGCTCGAATGGGCCGCGGCCGACCTCACCGCCGAGACCTTCGCACACGCGTGGTTGCACCGGCGCCGCTTCCACGATCGAACGCGCGGGATCGGCGCGGCCGTGGCTGCTCGGCATCGCGATGAATGTGCTGCGCGAGTCGGCGCGCCGCGACCGCATCGAGACCCGCAGCGCGAGAAGCTCGGTCTTCCCGCTCGACCTCTCACGCGAGGACGGCTACGAGCACGTCGAGGCGCGCTTGTCGCCGCGCCGTGCACTCGATCCGCGCATTCGACGACGCTGCCGGAGCACGAGCGGCACGCCGTTGTCCTGCGCGTGATCGACGAGCTGCCGTACGACGAGGTTGCCGACCGACTTGCCATCCGACCCGCGGCGGCCCGCTTGCACGTCTCGCGAGGCTCCGCCGTCTCGTCGCTCGTGATCGAGGGGGACCAGTGCGCACGATGAGCACCCTTCCGCCGTCTCTCGTCCGGTTCGGACCCCAGCTCGAGCGGGCGACGCGCCGTCACGCGCAACGACGTCGGTCGATCGATCCGGGCGGGCGTGGCCGCGGCGCTGGTGTTGGCCATCGCGACGGCGGCGACCACCGTGGTCGCTCGTCGCGGCCGAGCCGCCCGTCGGCGTCGGCGATCGAGCGCGCCCAGGCGGCCCTCACGGGCGCCGACGGCGAGATCCTGCACATCGTGGAACGCACGACGTTGACGGGTCCTGGCGGGCGCCACCGACACGCACCGCACTGAGAGGTGGGACCAGAACGGCGCCCCGGACAACCACCGGGAGGTGATGCAGGACGGTTGCGGAGCTCCACGTCGCTGCGAGAGTTCGCGACCGTCGACGGCCTTCCCGTGTCCTACGACCCGCGCACGAACACGATCCACACTCGCGGCGCCGGGTGCCGTCGCGGCGTCCAGCGGCCGCGGCGTCGGCAACGTCGCGATCGCGGCTCGTGCAGAGCATGCGCTCGCTGCTCGAGTCGGGTCGGCGCGCGCGAAGCCGAACGCCTCACGGTCGGCGGGCGCGAGGCGATCCGCATCGTCGCCGACGAGGACGGCAGCTGGCTCGTGGTCGACGCCGAAACGTTCTGGCCGATCGAGTGGCGCAGCACGGTAGAGGGCACCGGTGGCGTCTACGACACCGCCATCGACCCGAATCGAGGTCTACGAGTGGCTCCCGGGCGACCGAGGCGAACCTCGCCCGAGCTGCGGGTCGAGCATCCAGCACCCAGGCGCGGCCGTGGTCGCCGACATCACGATCGACGGCGACGACGTCGGCGACCGGAAGGTCCCCTGAGCCACACGGGAATCGCTCCGCATCGCCGGGCCTGGGTAGCCTCCGAAGCAGATGGACCTGGCATTTACCGACGACGAGCGCGCCTTCGCGGCGGAGTTCCGGGCCTGGCTCGACGAGCAACCTCGAGCTCCCGCCGTCGTTCGAGAGCTTCGACGACGAGATCGCCTGGGGCCGCAAGTGGCAGGCCAAGCTGGCGGCCGACCGCTGGGTCGGGATCCACTGGCCGTCGGAGTACGGCGGGCGCAGCGCGTCGCCCGTGCAGGTGGCGATCTACAACCTCGAGTACGGGCGGTCGCGTGCGCTGCAGCTGGTGAACCGCACCGGGGTGAACCTCGCCGGGCCCACGCTGCTCGCGCACGGCACCGAGGAGCAGAAGGCGCAGTGGCTGCCGTCGATCCTCAACGCCGACGAGATCTGGTGCCAGCTGTTCTCCGAGCCCGAGGCCGGGCTCCGACCTCGCCTCGCTGCGCACGACGGCCACGCCGGTCGAGGGCGGCTGGGTCCTCAACGGGCAGAAGGTGTGGACGAGCTACGCGCAGTACTCCCGCTGGGGCATCTGCCTCGCCCGCACCGACACCGAGCTGCCCGAAGCACAAGGGCATCTCGTACCTCGTCGTCGACATGGAGGCCGACGGCGTGGAGATCCGCCCGCTCGCAGCAGATCACCGGCGACCACGAGTTCAACGAGGTGTTCTTCGACGACGCGTTCGTGCCCGAGAACCATCTCGTCGGCGGGCTGAACAACGGCTGGGCGGTCGCCAACACCACGCTCGCGCACGAGCGGGGCACGACGTTCCCGTTCAAGGAGCAGGTCGTGCACGAGGTGTACCTCGACGACCTGTACCGCCTCGCCGCGCGGGACGGCTTGCTCGACGACGTCGACGCGTGCCGACGCGCTCGCGCAGTCGTTCGTCGAGCTGCGCGTGCTGCGCCTGCACAACTGGCGCACGCTGTCGCGCCTCGCGAAGCACATCGAGCCCGGTCCGGAGTCGAGCTGGATCAAGCTCGCGTGGACCGACATGACGCCAGCACATGGCGACGACCGCCCTCGAGCTGTGCGGGCCCGCGGCGCCGTTGTGGCGCGGCGCGCACGACGTACCGGACGACGGCAAGTGGCAGCGTCAGTGGCTGTGGAGCAAGGCGGGCTCGATCGCCGGCGGCACGTCCGAGGTGCAGAAGAACATCGTCGCCGAGCGCATCCTCGGTTTGCCGCGGGGGTGATCGAGCGATGCGCGTCGTCGGCCTCGATCACGTGGTGTTGAAGGTCGCCGACGTCGAACGCTCGCTCGCGTGGTACCAGGACGCGCTCGGTCTGCGCGGCGAGCGCGTCGACGAGTGGCGACGCGGTGAGGTGCTGTTCCCGTCGGTGCGCATCGATGAGCACACGCTGATCGACCTGCTCGACGGCGTTCCGACCGGTACGAACGTCGACCACGTGTGCCTCGTGATCGACGACGGCGACGGAGCTCGACCGCGATCGTCGCGTCGGGCGAGTGGGACATCGTGGGCGACGGCCCGGCCGACGGCTTGTTCGGCGCGCGAGGGTTCGCGCGCAGTCTCTACGTCCGCGATCCCGACGGCCATGTGATCGAACTTCGTGCGTACACCGTGACCGAGCGAGGGCCTGTCGCCACCGAGGAGGAACTTGCTAGCGTTTCCCCGCGAAGCGCCGAGGGACCACCGCAAGCTCCCTCAGCACCACCGAAGGGAGCCCCCCACGTGGCAACCGGCACCGTCAAGTGGTTCAACAACGAGAAGGGCTACGGGTTCATCGCCCGCGAGGGTGAGCCCGACGTGTTCGTGCACTTCTCGGCCATCGAGGGCACGGGCTACCGCAGCCTCGAGGAGGGTCAGCGCGTCGAGTTCGACGTCGGCCCCGGCAAGAAGGGTCCCGAGGCCAAGACCGTCCGCGTCGTCGGCTGACACTGCCGCGAGCTCGCGTCGAGCGCGAGCCGACCCAGAGGGTGAAGCGGGTCAGCCGCAGGTAGCCCATGCGCTCGTACACGGGCTGACCGAGATCGCTCGCGATCAGCATCGCGGGGCGCGCCGGGTCGGCCATCGTCGCCGCCCACGTCACCGCCGCGCCGACGCCGCGTCCCCGTGTCTCCGGCCGGGCCGAGATCCACTCCACGTCGACGACGCCGCCGTGCACCCACGCTGCCGCCGTGGCGACGGCGCGGCCGTCGATGCGGCCGACCCACATGTTCCAGCCGTCGACGTCGAGCAGCGCGGGCCCGTAGCCGCCGAGGGGCAGGCCCGCGAGCTCGGGCACCGGGAACGCCTCCACGAGCGTGGTGGTGAACGTCGTCGAGGTCGTCGACGGTGCGCACCGGGCGCGATCTCGAGCCCGTCGGGGAGCGGCGGCGCCTCGCCGCCGGCCGGGCGCAGCATCAGCGGCGGGTGGCCCATGAGCGTCCAGCCCGCGGTCGGAGAGGTCGGGGACGGGGAACCCGCACCAGAGCAGGAACGGCCCGCCCGTCGCGGCCGCGGAAGAACGATTCGACCTCGCCGATCACGTCGTCGACCTCGTCGGTGCCGAAGGGCCGCAGCGGGACCACGCAGTTCTGGAACGGGAACGGAGTGGTCGCGTCGACGGCGACGAACCGGTCGGTGCGCACCGCCGGCCAGCCGAGCGCGGTGGCCATCGCCTCCATCAGGTCGGCGTAGCCGAGGACGTACGTCCTTGATGAGGTTGTCGTCGGCCGGGAGGCCGCGTCCCAGGCGTCGGGGAGGTGTTCCGGCATCCGTGTGCACCTCGTTACAGACAAGCCGGCGAAGGAGCCGTTCCTTCCACGCGGTGTACGGAGGGTAGGCCAGGTCCGGATCAGGGCGGGTCGACCGTCGCAGCACGCTCTTCGCGTGGCTGAACGCCTCGAAGCTCGCGCGGCCGTGGTACGCGCCCATGCCGCTCGCGCCGACGCCGCCGAACGGCAGCTCCGGGCACGCTCACCTGGAACAGCGTCGCGTTCACCGCGGCGCCGCCCGACGACGTCTCGGCGAGGACGCGCTCGGCGACGGCGTCGTCGCCGGTGAACACGTACAACGCGAGCGGCTTGTCGCGGTCGTTCACGAACGCGATCGCGTCATCGGTGCTCGCTGACGGTTCGGATCGGGAGCACGGGCCCGAAGATCTCGTCGGTCATCACCGGCACGTCGTCGGGCACCTCGCGCAGCGCGGTGGGGGCGACGTACCGAGTCGGTGCGTCGTGCGCGCCGCCGAACGCGACGCGCCGTCGTCGAGATAGCCGACGAGCCGCTCGAAGTGACGGTCGTTGACGATGCGCCCGTAGTCGCGACTCAGGCGCGGGTCGAGGCCGTAGAACGCGCGCACGGCGTCGTTGATCTCGCTCGGTGAGCTCGTCGGCGATCGTCGTCGTCGGCGAGCACGTAGTCGGGTGCGATGCAGGTCTGACCGGCGTTGAGGAACTTGCCCCACGCGATCCGACGCCCGGCGACGCGCAGGTTCGCGGTGCTGTCGACGACGACGGGGCTCTTGCCTCCGAGCTCGAGCGTGACGGGCGTGAGGTGCTCGGCGGCGGCCGCCATCACGACCCGGCCGACCCGCCCGTTCCCCGTGTAGAAGATCGTGTCCCACCGTTGCGCGAGGAGCGCCTGCGTCTCGTCGACGGCGCCCTCGACCACGGCGATCGCGTCGGGGTCGAGGCACTCGCCGAATCCAGTCGCGCCAGCGCGCGCCGACGACGCGGGCGCGAGCTCGCACGGCTTCACCACCGCGCAGTTGCCGGCCGCGATCGCGCCGACGAGCGGCGCGAGCGACAGCTGGATCGGGATAGTTCCACGGCGCGATGACCAGCGCGACGCCGAGCGGGTCGCGCTGGATCCACGCCGCGCGCGGGCTGCGTGGCCATCGGTGCGTGCACCCGCTCGGGCGTCAGCCACTTGTCGAGGTGGGCGAGCGCGTACGCGACGTCGTTCTTCACGAAGCCGACCTCGGTGGCGTACGCCTCGGCCGATGCCTTGCCCAGGTCGGTCGCGAGCGCGTCGAGAGAAGTCGGCCTCGCGCACGTCCAGCATCGTCTGCCAGCGCGCGGAGCTGCTCCTTGCGCCATTCCACGGCGCGGGTGCGGCCGGTCCGGAAGGTGGCGCGCAGCCGGGCGACGAGCTCGGCGGCGTCGAAGGCGGTGGAGGTGGCGGTCGTGGTGCATACGAGCTCCAGCACGGCCCGCAGGTCGTTGGCGCAGTGCGCCTCGGCCGCGGGCTCCTCGGGACAGGTGGGGTCGGGCCAGTGGTCGACCCGCAGCAGGTACAGCGGCGTCATGCCGACGGCGCGCGGCCCGACGACGTCGGGTCCCCAGGTGTCGCCGACGAACAGCGTGCGGGCGGGATCGGCACCGAGCTTGGCCAGCGTGTGCTCGAAGATGAGCGGGTGGGGCTTGCGCGCGCCCGGCCCACGCCGACGACACGAGCAAGTCGGTGGCGTCGAGGAGGCCGACCTCGGCGACGGCCTCGGCGAGGTCCCAGTCCCAGTTCGAGCACACCGCGAGCTGCAGGCCGCGGGCGCGCAGCTCGGCGAGCACGTCGGCCGCTTCGGGATACGCCTCGAGCACGCGCGTGCTCTTCCCGGTGCGGAGCTTGTCGATGATCACCTCGTACTCGCCGGGGTGCACGTCGCATTCGGCGAGCATCCCGAGCATGCGGTTGCGCTGCCACTGCCGCGTACGCGTCCTCGTCGTGCGAGTGCTCGCGGTGGTCGATGCCGTCGTGCTCGCTCTCGAACCACCAGCGGCGCCGGACGTCGTCGGTGAGCTCGTAGCCGTGCTCGGCGAGCACGACGTCGAGCGACAGCCACTGCGTGGCGTGGCCGAGGGTGCCGTAGAAGTCGAAGACGACGGTGTCGAAGGAGCGAGATTGGGCCGAGCGAGATGGGGCCGAGCGTGATGGGGTCGAGCTCACGCCTTCATTGTCGCATCGTCCGGCCGCGACCTCGACCGGGGCTTCCCGGGGGGTCTCGAGCGGCGACTCGGTTTCGGTCGGGCCGTCGATGCGGATGCGCATCAGCTCCATCGGGTGCTCGACGTTCTTGAGGGCGACGAGCCCCATCGACTCGGCGGGCGGCGGATCGTCGAGGAGCTGGTAGCAGTCGATCGGCATGACGATCTCGCCCTTGCCGGCCTGCCCGCACATGCGGCTGCCGATGTTGACGGTGTCGCCGACGATGTCGTACTGGCGCCGCTTGCCGCCGCCCACGTGCGCGGCCACGACTTCGCCCGAGTTCATCCCGATGCCGAAGTGCACCTCCGGGATGTCCATCTCGGCCAGACGCTCGCTGAGCGCGGGCGCCGCCCGCTGGATGGCCATCGCGCAGTCGAGCGTGACCTGCGGGTGGTGCTCGACCGGAAGCGGCGCGCCGAACACCGCGAACACCTCGTCGCCGACGAACTTCAGCACCGTGCCCTTGTGCTCGAGGATGATGTCGGTGAGCGCGTCGTAGAACTCGTTGAGCATGATCCGGACCTGCTGCGGCGTGAGGTTGGCCGACATCGCGGTGAACCCGCGGAGGTCGCAGAAGAAGAGGCTCACGTCGAGACGCTCACCTTCGGCCGCCTGCTCGACGCGCCCTTCCTCGACCAGCTGCTGCGCGACCGTCTCGGGGACGTACTGCGCGAACAGCTTCGACACCCGCTGGCGGTGCCGGGTCTCGGTGAAGTACCGGATCATCAGCGCGGCGATGAACGCGAAGAGGATCGCGAGGAACGGGTAGATCAGGTTCATGATGTGGCCGTTGTCGAACTGCAACGCGGCGAGAAGCAGGTAGCCGGTCACGAGCGCGGCGGTGATGACGATCGACAGCCACAACGGGAGGAACAGGACGGCCAGCGCGACCAGGAACGCGAGCGCGGCGGCCCACAGCACCGTGTTCGGTGTTGCTGTTCACGTCGAGGTACGACGCGGTGAGCATCGTGTTGATCGCGTTCGCGTGGATGAACACCCCGGGCATGCCACCCGACTTGTTCACCGGCGTGTCGAAGTTGTCTCGCAACGTCTCGGCGGTGGCGCCGATGAGGACGATCTTGCCCGTGAAGTCATCCGGGTTGGCGCTTCCGTCCCAGACATCGAGCGCCGACACGAGGGCTGGGCTGTTCGAGGTCGCGTCGAGCCCGCGCGCGAAGTTGAGGCGCAGCTCGGTGTCCTTCTCCGTGGGAACGAAGCGACCGCCGGCCTGGACACCCTTGGCGTTCGACCACCGGCTGCAGCTGCGCGCCGCGGTACGCGAGCACCGCGGCCAGCGACAGCGACGGATAGAGGTGTCCGTCCCTTGCCTCGACGACGAGCGGCACGGTGCGAACGACTCCGTCGCTGTCGGCGGTCTCCACCTTCACGTGCGCGAGGACCGATGCGACGTCGCCGATCTCGGGCGTCGGTGGTGTCGGAGGATCGAGCAGTCGGAAGTCCGAGTCCCGCTGCCGGTGCAGGTCAGCCGCCGACGCCCAGGACCGTGGTGACCCCTTCGGCCGAGATGGTCTTGATCGCGTCGGCGAGGTCGGCGGTCTCCGCCTGTTGGTCGGGCCGCACGCTGTTGGCCGTCGCGGGCGGGAGAACACGACGTCCCAGACCACGACCGCGGCGCCGGCCGCCGCCGAGCTGACGTCCGAGTCTGGGCCATGACCGATCGAGGCCAGGGCGGCGCACCGAACTGACCGATCGACTTGTCGTCCATGCCGACGACGACCACGGCACGGTCGGTCTTGGCCGACGGGAAGAACCGGTCGATCGAGCGGTCCTGGAAGCCTGCGAACGCGCCGCTCGAGAGCCCGAACGAAGCCAGGATCGCGGCGACCGCGGCGACCGCGACCGCCGAGAGCAGGCGCCGCGCGAGCCGGCGGCGCCGGTTCACGATCTGCGAGATCACGTCAAGGACCGGGGCCCGATCGGCTGGGGTTCCTCCACGACGACGGTCACGCCACTGCCGGGGGGCGGCGGTGTGGCCGTCTGGGTGCCGACGCGCTTGGGCAGGTCGGCACCCGCCGAACCCGACCAGCCGACGCCGAGCACCCCGGCGGCGAGCCCGAGCGTCACGAGCGCCGTGGCCGACTTGCGGACCATGCGGGAGCGTACGGAAGCGGTCTTCATCGTCAAGCTCCTCATCGTGACGACGCGAGGCCGAAGGTAGCCGAGCCGGTGCGGCACTGGCCCGCGGCCCCGGCGATCTGGGTCGCGGTCTCGAGGACGGTGCCCGCGAGGCCGGTGGCCCGCCAGAGCCCCGCGTCCGGCACCGCGCTCGAGACGGTGAGCGTGACGGTCTGGCTGTTCCGGATGCCGTTCGCCACGGCCACCGTGCCGTTGTCGAGGACGCAGTTCTGGACCCCGAGGTCGGGACCGTCACCCGTGTAGGTGCCGTCGGCGTAGGTCAGCGGGATCGTGACCGACGCCGTCGGCGGTCTGCGGCGGTGAGCGTGACCCCGCCACCGCGCGCCGCCGGTGAACGTGTAGGTGCGGGTCTTGGTGGTGCCGCCGGTGAGGTCACGGAACCCGGTGGTGCTCGTGACCGTGAGCGTGACGGGCCACGAGCCCTCGATCCGTGCGTGCTTGAGGTCCTCGGCGGTCGGCCGTGCCCGTGGCCTCGGCGATACCGGCCTGGGCGTCGGCGCTGGAGGTTCGTGAGGATCCACACGTCGTTGTAGAAGATGTCGGGCGGCACGGTGGTCGCGTCGCCCGCGTTGCCGGCGGCGTCGACGCTGGCCGACTGGCCACGGTTCACGCCGACCGCCTTGCCGAGCGACGTGAGCGTCAGCTTCCCGTCGACGAGGGTGAAGTCGCACTTCGACGACTTCTGCAGCTTCTTCAGCTGCTTCTTCGTCTTGACGACCTTGAACGCGGTGCCCGGTCGGGAGGCTGCACTTCGTGACGAATGCGGTGCCGATCACGGCCGCCGTTGCGCCGTTGCCCTTCTGCTGGAAGGTCTCGCTCTCGGACAGCTTCTGCACGCGGTTCCAGGTCTGGCCGGCGCTCACCGTGCCCTCGACCTGGCGCTTGCCGGTCGTGTTGACCAGCTTGTCGAGCGTGAAGATCGTGTCGTGGTCGAGGCGGGTGAGCGAGCCGTCCTTGAACTTGATCTCGGCGAGGCCGGAGGCGTCGGTCTGGACGGTGTCGCCGATGCCGACCTTCTGGTTCGACTTGCCCTTGGCGAAGCTGCTCCGCGCCCTTCTTCAGCACCGTCACGCCGGGCGCCTCGACCGCGAGCGTGCCGGTGGGCTTGGTGGCCGCGCCGGCCGGAGCCGCAACCAAGCACAGCGACGCCACCAGTGCACCCGCGGTGATCACCGCCGTGCTGCGCCAACGTCCCCTGAAGGTCCCCACACCCCGCTCCTCTGCCGTGCCGTCCCGCGTACGCCGGTGCATACCCGTCCCCTTGTACCCCCGGCTCCACTCGGCCATTCTAGGCCGCTCCGGAGGCCATCCCGACCGCGCTCTGTGGTCGTCGGCTGTTGTCAACGCCGTGAACCGGGCGAATCCTCGGCGCTGTTCCCCGAGTGCCGATGGCGTGACCGGGATCACACCCGGGTTCGGCTCGCGAGCAGCCCGGTGGCGCGCAGGGCGAGGGCCACGATCGTGAGCGTCGGACCGTAGCCCGGTGGAGGTGGGGAACACCGACGAGTCCGTGACGAGCACGTTGTCGACGTCCCAGAGGCGTTGGTGCTGGTCACAGACGCTGCGGCGGGGGTCGGTGCCCATCCGCGCCGTGCCCATGACGTGGCGGGAGATCGGGGTGGGGTCACCGCCGGCGTTGCGCTGGTCGGGCATGGGCGGCGACGTCACCCAGAACGTCGTGTGTGCGCCCGGCTTCACGCATCACCGCCTCGAGCCGCGGCGCCCAATGGGGCGCAGGCCGTTCGTGAACGATGTGGTGAATACGTCACCCGGCCGGCCGGCTGACCCCACACGTCGCTTCACGTGGGGGTCGAGATCGACGCGGTTCGTGGCCTGCGGCAGGTCCTCGCCCTGCATCGTGAACACGGCCATGCCGTCGCGCATCGGCGAGTCGAGCATGAGCCGGCTGTGCAGCTCGCCGGCGGGGAGGTGGATCGCCTCCATGATCGGCTGCCCCGCACCGCCGTGCTCGACGATGCCGCCGCGGAAGTACGGGAGTCCGACCTCGCCCGACCAGCGCCATTTCCAGTTGTGCCACTTCGACAGCGAACGGATCCCGTGGGGGCTGAGGAACCTCTCCTCGTCCAGCATCCGGGTCAGGATGCGCCGGAGCTTGTTCTCGTTGACCACCGCCAGCAGGAAGTCACCGCTCACCCCGCTGCCGGTCCAGCGGGGCGATGGTGGCCGTCATGTTGGGGCGCTTGTTCACGAAGGCCCGGATGCGCTCCATCGCCTCGGGGTAGCGCTCGGCGTCCGCCCGGAGATGACGGTGGTCGCGCACAGGGGCAGCAGGCCGACCATCGACCGGACCTTCAGGCGCGTGGCGCTCCCGTCGGGCAGCCGGAGCACGTCGTAGAAGAAGCCGTCCTCCTCGTCCCACAGCTCGTCGCAGGTATCGCCGACACAATCCATGGACGAGGCGATCCACAGGAAGTGCTCCACGAACTTGACCACCATCGGTTCGTACGACGGGTCGTCGCGGCCCAGTTCCAGGGCCATCTCCAGCATGTTCTGGCAGAAGAATGCCATCCAGGCGGTGCCGTCGGCCTGTTCCAGGCGCCCGCCCGCCGGGCAACTTGGCGCTGCGGTCGAACACCCCGATGTTGTCCAGGCCCAGGAAGCCGCCCTCGAACAGGTTGTTGCCGGCGGGATCCTTGCGGTTCACCCACCAGGTGAAGTTGAGCAGCAGCTTCTGGAACGCCTTGGCCAGGAACGCGCGGTCGCTGCCGTCGGCCTGCTTGGGGCTGGTGTGGTAGCAGAACAGCGTCGCCCAGGCGTGAACCGGCGGGTTCACGTCGCCGAAGTTCCACTCATACGCCGGCATCTGGCCGTTGGGGTGCAGGTAGCGCTCGGACAGCATCAGCTCGATCTGGTCACGGGCGAAAGCGGGATCGACCATGCCCAGCGCGACCGTGTGGAAAGCGAGATCCCAGGCCGCGTACCAGGGGTATTCCCATTTGTCCGGCATCGACAGGATGTCGTCGTTGACCATGTGGTTCCAGTGGCGGTTGCCGATCGCCGCCCGGCAGGCGGTTGTGTTCGGCCAGCCAGCGATCGAGATCGAAGTAGTAGTACTGCTTGCTCCACAACATCCCGGACAGCGCCTGCCGCATCACCAACCGCTGGTCGGTGTCCAGAGCGGGGGGCTGATGCGCATCGTAGTAGTCGTCGGCGTCGGACACCCGATCGGCCAGCACGGCGTCGAACGCGTGTCTGCGACAGCTCCGGCACCGATCCGGCGTTTCCCCGGGTCAGCCGCAAGCGGATGACCGCCGCCTGGCCAGGGGCCACTTCCTGCTGGTAGTGGGCGGCCGCCTTGTGCCGATCCGCTCCGGGTTGATCGCGTCCTGCCGTCCCTGGATCACGTATTCGTGGAAGGCGTCCTTGACGTACAAGCCGGGGTTGGGCTTTCCGAACAGCCGCTGCTGGTTGGTCTCGTTCTCGTGAACAGCAACGGCACCTCGCCCTCGAAGTGGACGACGTATTCACCCAGCTGGGGGTGTCGGATCGAAAGCCCGGGCTTGCCATTGCCGCCCGCCCGGATGCTGGGGCCTGGGGCTTCCGCGCCGTCGGTGCCCCAGGCCCAGGTGTTGCGAAACCAGAAAGTGGGCAGACGTGCAGCGGGGCGGCGTCCGGACCACGGTTGAAGGCGCTGATCCGGATCAGAACGTCATCGGGCGACGCCTTGGCGTATTCGACCACCACGTCGAAGTAGCGGTTATCGGCGAACACGCCGGTGTCCAACAGCTCGTATTCCCACTCCTGCCGGCTGCGCGACTTGCTGGTCTCGGACAAGTTGGTGTAGGGAACGCCGCCTGCGGGTACTTGTAGATGAACTTCATGTACGAGTGGGTGGGCGTGTTGTCGACGTAGAAGTAGTACTCCTTGACGTCCTCGCCGTGGTTGCCCTCCCCGTTGGTGACGCCGTACAGGCGCTCCTTCAGGATGGGATCGCGGCCGTTCCACAGCGCCAGGCGCGAAACACAGCCGTTGCTTGTCGTCGCAGATGCCGCCCAGGCCGTCCTCGCCCCAGCGGTAGGCCCGGGAGCGCGACTGGTCGTGGGTGAGGTGATCCCAGGCGTGGCCGTCGGCGCTGTAGTCCTCGCGGACCGTGCCCCATTGCCGCTCGCTCACGTAAGGGCCCCACTTCTTCCAGGGCACTCGCCCTTGCGAGCACAGGCCTCCAGCCAGCGGCTCTCTTCGGTCACACTCATCGGGCACCTCCTGCCGTCGAGGCACGATGGGTGCGCGCAACACTTTCAGCGGTCGGAATACACGCAAATCGCTCGGCCTGTGCAAGCCCGCCGCCGCCGGCTCCGACACCCCGGCAAGCAACATGCGGACCATCGAGGATCGTGGAGCCCTGACCGGGGACGCTGCACACGGAAATCTTCTCCCCGTGCGCCTGGGCGGCCTGCGCGGCGATGTCCGCGCCCATGCCGGCCCCAACGTGCCCAGCAAAACCGCCCGCTCGAACGGGTTGAACAGGCGCGGGAGGAGAACCAGGGTCATTGCCGATGCCCCGGTCGGGGCCCTGGAGCGTCACCTTGTCCCGGTCCTGCGACAGCGTGACCAGCACCGGCTGTCGATATCCCGTCTTCGATCGCGTTCGACGGCGGAGGCCGAGGTCGATCTGCTCGATGCGCGGGTTTCGGTCCCAGTGCCCGCGCGCCGGCGCCGGCGCGTGCAGGGCGACGTCGATCTCCTTGCGCGTGACCTCGTCCCGGAACCGACCCACCACCGCGTGCAGCGCGGCCGCCAGGTCCATCTCGTTACGGACCAGCTCCAGCCGCCCGGCCCGGATGCGCAACACGTCCAGCAGCTGGTTGATCAGCCGTCCCAGCCGCACGCCCTGGCGCTCGCCGGCCACCGCCCGCCCGCGCACGAACTCCAGGTCCAGCGGCTGCTAATGCAGCCCCTCGAGGATCGTCTGCACGGTGAGCAGCAGGCTGGCCACCGGGGTCATCAGCTCGTGGGCGGCAATCGACGGAAACTCCTCGCGCCGCCGGACCGCGCTCTGGGCGTCGCGGAACAGCCGGGCGTTCTCCAGCGCCAGCGCCGCCCGCCGACCCAGCTCCTGGGCCAGCGCCAGGTCGCGCTCGCCGTAGCGGTGCGCCGGTGAGGCCGACACGCAGACCAGCGCCCCGAACACCCCGGTGCGCCCCGGCAGCGGCGCGGTCAGCGCCGAAGCCGCGCCCAGCCCACGCAGCAGCCGCGGCGCCGGGGCGGACCGCGCCGTCGGGGAAGGCCTCGCCAGGCAGCTCGGCGAACACCTGGCCCTTGCCGCCGTCCAGCAGGGTCCCGACCCGGAACGGGACCCCTCCCGGCTGATCCAGCAACCCAATCGAACTCTTCCCGGCGGACATCTCGCCGGAGATCCGGTGCGCGGGGGCTGCACAGCGCAGCTTGCCTCGCCGGTCAGCAGCACCAGCGACCAGTCCGCCAGCTGACAACACCACCAGCCCGGCCAGGTTGCGGGCGATGACCTCCGGCTTCCAGCGACGTGCCCAGCGTGGTCCCTGCCTCGATCAGCATGCGCTCCTCGGGCGGCGTCTCCGCCGAGGCGCGGGGCAGGCGGGCCTCGGCCCGCTGCAACGGCCGGTCGATGCGCTGGAACGCCTCCTCCCGCTCGACCTCCGCCTGACGCTGGCGGGTGATGTAGATCATCACCCCGCGCACGCGCCGGACACCAGGTCCACCCGATCAGCCAAACCGTGACGACGTCCCGCACCCGGACGGTCTGCTCCCGTCGGCGGCTCGCAGCCGGTATTGCGATTCGTACGCCCCGGGGCGGCTGGCCGCCTCCTTCAATCCGCCGCAAGGTGATCTCCCGGTCGTCGGGGTGGATCGGCGAAGACCCAGAACTCCGCCTCCTGCCAGCGCCTGGCCGGATGACCGAACAGCTGCTCAGGCGCGCTGGCTCACGTGAGGCGTAAAACAGCGGCGTCCCCCCCGCCTGGCTCTCCCAGACGAGGCCGTCGAGGGCGTCGACCAGCTCCTGAAAGCCCTGCTCGCTCTCGGCCAGTGCCGCCTGGGTGTGATGGGCCTCGAGGGCCACCGCGACCAGGTCGGCGTAATAGCGCATCACCCAGAGCTGCCGGGGAACGGGTCCGCGCGGGTTGCGGCTGTAGACCGCCAGCGTCGCCAGCACCTGTCCCGCCTGGTTCATGACCGGCGTCGACAGGCCGCCGGCCAACTGGTACCGGCGGACGATCTTCCGGTGATTCCTCCAGCAGAGGATCGATCTCCGGAATCCGCCGAGATCACCAGCGCTGCCCGGTGCACAGCGGTGCCACACGAACCGAACCCTTCACCCACGGGGTGGTTGTCGGCGGCGCGGTTGTACGCCTCCGGCAGGTTGGGAGCGGCACCGAGTCGCAGGTGGCCGTCCATGAGCAGCAACACCGACGCAATCGAGCCGGGGATGGCACGCTCGACCGAGAGCACCAGCCGCTCGAGCAGATCGCCGAGCGCGATCCCCGCGATGGTCTGCCGCAACAGCGGCGGCGGCGACAGAGGGAGCTCGCTGGCCGATCGCTTCGGCGCCGTGCTTCGGCCTCGCCCAGCATTTGGCCGCAAGCTACTGCGGGTCGCGGGGCAGGGCCACTCGGTGATTTCCCATCAGGCCCTTAAGGGAAATCCCAAGATCCGGAAACGCCACGGTGCTGACGACCGAGCGCGGGGGAGCTCCAGGGCTGCTCCGGATTGTCAGTCATGGACAGGCCCCTGAGGATCGGCCGGCGCAGGATTTTCGCTGCGCTTCGCGCGAGGGACGGTGCCATGGCCCTGAAGGTGGTTGTGCCCACACTGCTGTCGATCTCCGTACCGCCGCGGGCGGGTGCCTGCCGCAGGAAGATCCGGCATAGCCGGGGCCAGCCTGGTCGAGGACGCGGGGGGCGATGAGCTGCGACTTCGACCTGCCGCTGACGTACAACCCG